>JAOTVX010000050.1 GCA_029863175.1 Betaproteobacteria bacterium
ACCTTATCGAGCCCAGCCCCTTTTACGCCCTATGTCAAATCGATCGAGTCTGACCCCATTGATAGTATCTAAATCGACGGGTTCTCGAAAAAGGGCCCTTGTCTTGTTTACGCGCTACAGCAGTCCGGGAATGCGTTTGGCAATCTTCATCGCCAGGCTGCCCATCTTCTTGATCCGATTCCTCAGGTCCGCGATCGCCATGTCTCGCTGTGAGGCGTTCTTGACCACGACGATCAGTTTGTCGTACGTCTCGATGTCCGTCGTGTCCGGTGTCAGCTTGTCGATCTCCTCACGGGACAGCCCGAGAAGACCCTCGATTTGCTTCTTGTACTTGCCTTCGAACGCCTCGTGGTTCTTTTTCAGGATCGCGTCCAGTTCGGCTTCAAGGTCATCCAGACTCTGCCCGTTCGACATGCTTGCCTCCTAGTCTCTACGACCCGGCCGGAGTGTTGGCCGTGACGGATGGTCTTGTCAGCTTCTTTGCTGTCAGCTTTCTCAGATCCTCGATGGCCGCTTCGATCTTGTCGATCTTGCCCTCGGCTTTCTGACCCTTCTCCAGCAGCTCTTCGACCTGGTCGGAGAACTCTGCTCCCTTCTTGTTGATTGTTTCGCGCAGACCCCCGAGACCCGCCTTGGACAAGAGCTCGTCCTGGGCGTCGTGCACCTTGCGGATCGAGGCCAGATGCCCCGTGACGATTGCGTTCGCATTCCGCAACTGCTCATACGAAGCGTTGATCGCGTCGATGACCTCCTTCTCCTGAGCATCGACGCCGGACACCAGCTCTTTGCGGTAGTCCTCGATCTGCTTGCTCAGCTTGCGCACAAACAGATTCATGATCGCCAATGCGTCGGGGCCGCCACCGTCCGACGGCGCTTCAGAGATCTTCTTGACCAATTCGAAGTCTTCCATGGTCTTCTTCACCATGTAGGGACGATAGACCGTGTCGATAAAGGTGTTGACATCGTCTCTGGTTCTTTTGAAGTACATCTCGGCCAGGTCCCGATTCGCGCGATGGACTTCGACGAGATCGCGTCCCACGGTGACGGAGAGCTCCACGGACTCTTTGGGCACAGACGCGCAGCCTGACCAGAAAAGGACCGCCACGAGAAGCAGGCAGTAGGCAATCGGACGCATATTCTCGGCTCCCTACTCAAATGATCGAATGACGTGTGTGGGGTTGAACCTGGGCCGTCATGAACGAAATCTAAAGGGGGCCAGGCACGAATATTCCAGCCGTCCGGCAATTCACTCGTCTCGACTACATCCACCCGCATTGTCAAATCGCTATCATTAAAAGCTTCGCGCAACGCAAACGCCTGTGATAATTGTCAAGATTTGACCCCTTTACTTTGACCTTTACTCGGAACGTTAGGTTGTCAATTGATAGTTGTCAAGATTTGACCTCTTTACTTTCTCGGCATGCCTAATAAGGGAGAGCCAGGACGGGCCATTGGTACTGGGCAGAAGCTGATGTTTGAGGAGCATAGACTGCACGGCGCAGGCAAATTCGGTCATACTACAAATTCGCTACCCACAAGATAATTCAACGCTACGATTTCACGGATAATCAACACTCATGAACGGCGCGGAAAGTCTCGTGCGCACGTTGCTCAACGGCGGCGTCAACGTCTGTTTTGCCAATCCCGGCACGTCCGAAATGCATTTTGTCTCCGCGCTGGATCGCGTGGAAGGCGTGCGCTGCATCCTTGGTCTGTTTGAAGGCGTGGTGACTGGCGCGGCTGATGGCTATTACCGCATGGCGGGCAGGCCGGCGGCGACGCTGCTGCATTTGGGACCCGGTCTCGGCAATGGGCTGGCTAACTTACACAATGCCAAAAAAGCGCGCTCGGGCATCGTCAATATCGTCGGTGAACACGCGAGCTATCACATCCAGCACGACGCGCCACTCACCTCCGATATCGAAGGTGTGGCGCGGCCGATGTCGGACTGGGTGAAGACCTCGCACTCGGCCAAATCAGTGGCCGCCGACGGTGCTTTGGCGATCGAGGCCGCGCGCAAAGCGCCGGGACACATCGCCACCCTCATCCTGCCCGCCGATACCGCATGGGGTGAGGCCGAGGGGCCGGCCATGGTTCGCGAACCCGCACCGCGCACGCGAATCGCAGACGACGCAATCGCCGACGGCGTGCGCGCGCTAACCTGCGGACAACCTGCGGCGCTGCTGCTCGGCGGCGCGGCGTTGCGCGGGCGCGCGCTGGATTGGGCAGGCCGCATCGCCGCGAAAACCGGCTGCATGCTGGTGTCCGAATTCAACAACGCCCGCTGGGAACGTGGCGCGGGGCGTGCGGTGGTGAAGCAACTGCCGTTCGTGGTCGATCACGCGCTCGCGATGCTCAAAGATACGCGCCAACTCGTCCTGGTCGGCGCGAAGCTGCCGGTGTCGTTCTTTGCCTATCCCGGCAAGCCGAGCGTCCTGGTTCCTGAGGGCTGCGCGGTGACCCGGGTCGCCGGAGCCGAGGCTGATCTCGAGAGCACGCTTGAATCCCTCGCCGATACGATGGGCGCGCGCGGCACGCGGCCACGGACCAATGCCGGCGCACACGACGCGGCGCTGCCGACCGGTAACGTCACGCTGGAAGGACTGGGGGCATTGCTTAACGTGATGATTCCCGATAACGCGATCGTAGTGGACGAAGCTGTGACCAGCGGGCGCGCGTTTGCCGGCGCAACTCCAGGGGCCCGTCCGCACGATTGGCTCAGCATCATGGGGGGCTCCATCGGCTGGGGGCTTGCCGCAGCGGTGGGCCTGGCGATCGCGTCGCCAGATCGGAAAGTGATTACGCTCGAGGGCGATGGCAGCGCGATGTACACGCAACAGGCGCTGTGGACCATGGCCCGCGAAAATCTCGACGTGACCATAGTCATCTTCGCCAACCGGGCTTACAACATACTGGTCAGTGAGCTGGCCAATGTGGGCGGTGGCAAGCCGGGCCGCAATGCCACCAGCATGCTCACGCTCGGCCCGCCCTACCTGGACTGGGTGACTATCGCCAAAGGCTACGGGGTCGCCGCGGGCAGGGCGACAACACTGGATGAACTGGCCGACCAGTTCAGGCGCGGACTCGACACCCCGGGGCCGTATCTGGTTGAACTGGTGATGTAGGTGCGTTGCAACAGCAAACTAACATCGCGCGCCGGCTTCGATCAGCAGTTTTTCAATATCCCGGCGCCTCACTACTGCCCACATATTCGGACGACGCTTGCGTTGGACTCCCGGCATGGGTTCTGTGCCGCCGCTGCTCACATAAGTGGGACTTCAGCAAGCGTCTTCGCCCAGGTCGCCCGGGCATCATGCGCGAGATTGTCCTACCGTCCAACGGCGTGAGGGTTTCGGCCGAGATCTTGGATACTACGACAACGCCGCAAGGAACAACCGCCAGTTCCACCGCCGTGTTTGGCGGCAGGACCAGCGGTTTTATTTTTAGGATCCGACGACAGACCTCATGGCCGACAGGACGAGACCGCCGGCCGTGGCATCGGACCCCGGAGATCCGGCATCGAACACGCTTTAGATCGGCGTCCGCCGGGGCGGCGGGACTCCAACAACGGCTAAGCGTATTTTCTCGATACCATTGTTGAGCAGTTGATGTTCCACAACACCTGGAGGCATATGTATCGTGTCACCGGGACCTACTTCCTGCTCCCGGATCTCGCCACTTTCGGTCTTCCACTGGATAACCCCCCGCCCGCTAAGTATGAAATAGATCTCCTCAAAATCCCCGGGGTATTCGACTTCGTAGCCCTCTGCCTTGTATTTTGTATGCGTATGCCAATGATGAGGGCTGAAGCCCGGACTGACCTCATCCACGTTGAAAAAGAGCTTTTCCGTGGCAATGATTTTTCTTATCTGCCCCGCTTCTTTACCCAAGCCGCGTATATTCTGTGGCTGAACCTCATCAGACCTGACGATTCTTAGCTGCGCCATTAAATTCTCCTTGATCAAACAATCAAGATCTTACTCCCATGGAGTCCCCGCCATCGCACCTGTAACGATGGCAGCATTGTTGCCTTAGTGGCCTTAATCGATGGCTGGTTGATTCCTCGCACCTCATGGCCTTCGATCACCAGATTGCCGGCGCGAACGCGCCGTCGCATTTTGGGTATGGGAAATTCAAACACCTATTTTCTAAATGCCCACGCGGAAGCGTGGGTTCGCAGTGTCCGTGACGAATGCCTATCGAGGCTGATTCCGATCGGGCGGGGGATCTTGCGGCGTGCGCTTCGAGAATACGGGGTCCATTTTCATAAAGAGCGCAACCACCAAGGCCTCGGCAATGTGCTGATCGTGTCGCGTGCCTTGTCTGCGCATTGAGGGGGACCGCTGGTTTTCCGACATCGGCTTGATGGATTGCTCAATTACTATGAGCGAGCTGCCGCATAACAGTCGGCAGAGTTTCCGGACACTACGGGTTACAACCGGCGGACAAATTCCGCCGGCGTCTGGATTGGATACTTCCCCCGCAGCTCAATCAGGTCGCGATCTCCGCTTACGAGCGCATCGGCGCCGGAAGCGATGAGCGTTGCGAGGATCGGCGTGTCCTGGGGATCGCGCGGGACTTCAACCGAAGTCGAGTGCAGATCGACGACTTCGGCCCGGATGTAGAGCTGGCGTATGAACTGCTCGCTCCGCTGCTCGTCCCATTTCAACTTGCGTTGGATCTTCGGATAACTGAGTGCCCGGCCGATCTCCGTGAGCTGCTCGAGCGACATCACGACATCGAAACGGGCCTCGAACCACGCGGTTAGAATGCGGCCCGGCGTGCCCTCGGGAGCCAGCAAGCCCGAGAGCAGCACGTTCGTATCGAGAACGACCTTCACTTCTTGCGGCGACGGGTGCGCGCTTCCTTCACAGCCTCGTCAACCAGCGCTTCAACCCGCTTTTCGGGCACGTCAGCGAAGGCCCGGGCGAGTTCTTCCCGCATCTGGTCGAACTCCTCATCCAGCTTCCGGATGCGCTCGAACAGCGCGATGTCGACCAGGGCGGCTACCGGTTTGCCGGCCTTCGTGATGATCACCTTCCCCTTGCGGTATTGAACTTCACTGAGCAAATCGCCCAGGTTCTGGCGGACTGTCATGGCGGGGGCTTCGCGGATCATAGTAGTCACCTCAATTGATATGATTGATGTAATTATGCCTATTAGTCCCGTTGCCGTGCAACCCGGGGTTACCGGGCGCCAGGCCGTCCTTCCCGAAAACTCGTAAACGATGAAATCGTTGACTTTTCGCAGCGCTGAAGCGCGTCGTCATAGGTCGCCTTTTTTCAATACGCGAGCCAGGTCTGGGCCCAACGCCACCCGAGCCAAAGCAACAATGCCCAGAGCGCGATGATGATGACGGCGCCGATGCGGCTGCGCGGTTTCGCGCTGCCCTGCGCCAACCAGCGAGCTGCCTGCTCCCGGCACTGCGCGAGCACCGGGTCGGGTACGAGTTTCAGCACGAGCCAGATCCCGATGGGCAGGATGATGAGGTCGTCGAGGTAGCCGAGAACGGGAATAAAGTCGGGCACAAGATCGATCGGGCTGAAGGCATAGGCAACGACCGCGGCCGCGATGACCTTGGCGAGGAACGGAGTGTCCGGGTGCCGGGCGCAAAACCAGAGCGCGACGATCTCCCGCTGTAACCGTCTGGCCCACTCCCTAAGCTTATTCATCATCGTGCCGCCGACCGGCTCTTGACGCGCATGGACGGAATGAGGCTGAAGGGCTCACGACCGTTGACCTCATACTGGGCCTCCCGGCGCCACCCATCACCCATCACCCATCACCCATCACGGGTCACGCTTCAGCGAGCGTGGCCCACAGGTCGTGTTCGTCCGCACGCGTGACACGCACGGTTGCGAATTCTCCGGCACGCAGATTCGCTGAAGAGGAAACGCGGACGATCCCGTCGATGTCCGGCGCGTCCGCGCTCGACCGCGCCAGCGCACCCGCCGCGTCCACCTCGTCCACCTCGTCCACCAGCACCGTGAGCGTCTTGCCGACTTTGCGCGTGAGCCGCTCGGCGCTGATTCGTGCCTGCAACTCCATGAAGCGGGCGCGGCGTTCCTGCATCACGTCGTCAGGCAGCCGGCCGGGAAGGGCGTTGGCGGCTGCGCCTTCCACGGGCGAGTAGGGAAAGCATCCCACACGGTCGAGCCGCGCTTCGTCCAGAAAGGACAGCAGTTCCTCGAACTCGGCTGCAGTCTCGCCCGGAAACCCGACGATGAACGTGCTGCGAATGGTGATATCGGGACAGATCTCGCGCCAGCGTCGGATACGCGCGAGGTTGTCTTCCGCGTTCGCCGGGCGTTTCATCTGCTTCAGGATGCGCGGGCTCGCGTGCTGGAAGGGGACGTCGAGATAGGGCAACAGTTTGCCCTCCGCCATCAGCGGCACGATGTCGTCCACATGCGGGTAGGGATAAACGTAGTGCAGCCGTACCCAGATGCCCAGCTCGCCAAGGGCGCGCGCGAGATCGGTCATGCGGGTCTGCAGGGGCCGGCCCTGCCAGAAGCCGGTACGGTATTTCACGTCGACGCCGTAGGCGCTGGTGTCCTGCGAAATGACCAGCAGTTCCTTCACGCCGGCGCGAACGAGGTTCTGCGCTTCCTGCATGACGTCTCCAATCGGGCGGCTGACGAGATTGCCGCGCATCGACGGGATGATGCAGAACGTGCAGCGGTGGTTGCAGCCTTCGGCGATCTTGAGATAGGCATAGTGCCGCGGCGTCAGCTTCACGCCCTGGGCCGGCACGAGGCTCGTGAATGGGTCATGCGGCTGCGGCAAATGTTTGTGGACAGCGCGCATCACCTCAGCGGTGGCCTGCGGTCCCGTCACTGCGAGCACGCGCGGGTGGGTGCGCTCGACGATGTCGCCCTTGGCACCCAGGCAGCCGGTCACGATGACCTTGCCGTTTTCAGCGAGTGCTTCCCCGACGGCGTCCAGCGATTCCCGGATCGCGTCGTCGATAAAGCCGCAAGTGTTGACGACGACGAGATCCGCGTCGTCGTAGGTGCGGGAGATGAGATAGCCTTCGGCGCGCAGCTGAGTGAGAATGCGCTCCGAGTCGACTAGCGCCTTGGGGCAGCCGAGCGAGACGAAACCGACTTTCGGTGGCGCCGATGGACGGGCGGCAGGACGCGCCCGTTCAGGACTTGCCTTCGCCGCCTTCTTTCTTGTCAACGTCATGCGCCGGTCCATCCGGCGATTTTCCCTCGCCCGCCTGGCGGGAGCCGCCGCCGCTGAAATCGGGGAAGGGGAACGTGCTGAAGAGATTGCGCGTTTGCTGCTGCAGCTGCTGCTGCATTTCCATGAAGGCGTTCGCGCTCTGCTCGAGATAGTGCCCCATCAGACCCTGGATGGCCGGGCCCTGCATCTTGATGAACTCGTTCCAGGCGTCCGCACCGAGCATCGGGTTCTCGCCATACACCTGCCGCGACTGGTCCTGCAGGCGCTTCTGGATCTCGATGAAGGTATGGATGTTTTTCTCGAGGTAGCTGCCCATCATGCCCTGCATGGCGTTGCCGTAGAAGCGGATGATCTGCGACAGCACGTCGCTAGAGAATATCGGCGCCCCGGCGGTTTCCTCCTCGAGAATGATTTGCAGCAGGATGCTCCGGGTCAGGTCCTCGCGGGTCTTGGCATCCTGCACGCGCAACGCGACGTGTTCCAGCACCAGCCGTTTGACGTCGGCGAGCGTGATGTAACTGCTGGTTTCCGTGTCGTACAGCCGCCGATTCGGGTACTTCTTGATGATTCTCGGCTCTTCGCTCATGACGGCCCGCCGCATCGAGGGAAACGGCGTATTATTGCAGAGCAATGCGGATATTGCAATCTAAGGTTTTGAAAAATATCGATAAATCAAGGCCTTCCTCACATCGTGTGGCTGCGCGTCAATGCCAGAAGACGCAACTCGGCGCCGCTCGTCACGGCCGAGACCCGTGGCGGTGCCGCAATCACTTGCACTGCGTCGCGCTTCCTGCCGTCTAGTACATGTGCTGGCCGCCGTTGATCGCGACGTTGGCGCCCGTCATGAAACTGGCTTCGTCTTGGCAAATGTAGGCGACCAGTTCCGCGACCTCCTCGGGTTTGCCGAGACGGCCGACGGGGATCTGGGGAATGATCTTGGTGTCGAGGACCTCCTTCGGCACGGCCAGCACCATCTTGGTACCAATGTAGCCCGGAGATACCGTATTCACCGTCACACCCTTGCGCGCCACTTCCTGAGCCAGCGCCTTGGTGAGGCCGTGCATTCCCGCTTTCGCAGTAGAGTAGTTGGACTGTCCGAACTGGCCTTTCTGCCCGTTGACCGAAGAGATATTGATGATCCGTCCCCAGCCGCGGCTGACCATGCCGTCGCACACGGGTTTGGTCATGTTGAATACGCTGTCGAGATTGGTGCGCAGGACTGCGTCCCAGTCGTCTTTGCTCATCTTGGCGAACGTTTTGTCGCGCGTGATTCCCGCATTGTTGACGAGGATATCGACCGCGCCGACGTCCGATTGGATCTTGGCAACGGCCTTCTGACAGGAATCGAAATCGATGACGTCGACCTGGACCGCGTGAAAGTCGAAGCCCTTGGCTTTCATTTCCTGCAGCCATTGCGCGGATTTGGTGTTGCCCGGAGAGTAGGTCGCCACGACCTTGTGACCGGCCTTGGCAAGCCGCATGCAGATCGCTTCGCCAATTCCACCCATGCCGCCCGTAACTACTGCGACTCGCTGTGCCATGATGCCGTCTCCTTGTTTGAAATAAACGCAAATTACAAACGATAGCAGCGCGTGCATCCGCGCCGCTGGTTGCAAACCGGTCGCCTACCGGCACTTTTCCCGAACGTAACGCCCTGGCGCGGGCTCGATCTCGCGATAGTCGCCGCCGCCTGGCGTGGATCGCGCCGCGACCCGCTGGCCACCAAACCGCGCGAGCCATGCACTCCAGTGCGTCCACCAGCTGCCCGGATGGGTCCTCGCGCCGGCCAGCCAGCGCTCTGGATCGTCCTCCGGCTCGGGGTTAAGCCAGTAGTGGCGGCGGTTCTTCGTGGCCGGGTTGATCACCCCGGCAATGTGCCCGCTCGCCCCAGCACGGCTTCGATTTTACCCGCAAGCAGGCGGGCGCTGGCAAAGGCGGTCTTCCACGGCACGATATGGTCCTCGCGTGTCGCGACAACATACACCGGCATATCGACGCGGCGGAGATCGACCGGGACCCCGCACAGGGTGAGCCGGTTGGGCAGCCTCAGGTTGTTCTCGAGATACATATTGCGCACGTAGTAGACATACATCGCGCCCGGCAGATTGGTGCTATCGCTGTTCCAGTAGAGCAAATCGAACGCGTCCGGGGTGCGGCCCTTGAGATAGTTGTTCACCACGTATTGCCAGATGAGATCGTTGGCGCGCAGGCTTGCAAAGGTGAGCGCGAGCTCGCGGCCGTGCAGGACCCCTCCCTGCGCGAAATCCTGTTCGCGCTTGCGAACGTAGGCCTCATCGATAAATACGCTGAGCTCGCCGGTGTCGCTGAAGTCGAGCATCGTCGCGAGCAGGGTGAGGCTCGCGACCGGATCGCGTTCCCGCGCGCGTAGCACGGCGAGCGCGGAGCCGAGCAGTGTGCCGCCCACGCAGAAGCCCAGCGCGTTGACCTGCGGCATGGCGCAGACCTCGCTCGCGATCGCAAGCGCCTTGATCACGCCGTGCTCGAGGTAGTCGTCCCAGGTCGCCCGGCCCATCTCGTTGGGCATGTTGCGCCAGGAGATCATGTAAACGGTGTGGCCTTGCTCGACCGCGAAGCGCACGAAGGAGTTCTCCGGCTGGAGGTCGAGGATGTAATACTTGTTGATGCAGGGTGGCACCATGACCAGCGGTCGCTCAAACACCGTTTCAGTGGCGGGACGGTACTGCACGAGCTGCATGAACTCGTTCTCGAAGATCACCGCTCCGGGGGTGAGCGCGAGATTACGGCCGATTTCGAATGCGGTGTCGTCGGTCATCGACACCATGCCTTTTTCGACGTCGGCAGTGAGGTTGCGCAGCCCTTGTCGAACGCTCTCGCCGTCGGTTTCAGCAGCCAGTGTCAGGGCTTCGGGATTGCTCCACGGGAAATTGGCGGGCGACATCGCGTCGATCAACTGTCGCGCGAAGAAATCGAGCTTGCGCTTGGTATGCGGCTCGAGCTGCACGTTGTCGACGATGTCCTTCAGCCAGCGCGCCGACAGCAGATAGGACTGGACGAGGTAGTCGAAGTACGGCGCCTTGCGCCAGTCCGCACCCCGAAACCGCCGGTCAGAAGGGTCCGGCTCGACGAGCGGGCGTGGCGGCGGATCGGGTTGCAGCGCATAGGCTCCCCAGAGTTCGAGTTGCATGCGGTAGTAGCGGGCCTGCAGTTCGCGCCAGTGATCCGGGTCCTGCACGAGGCCGGCGGCGAGCGACCTCAATAACTCGGCTACATCGAGGCTCAGATCAAGGCCGAGCGGCCCGACCACACCCTCGATCAGCCGGCGGTTCAACGCCTCAAGCTGTTCGGTCGTGGGCACGGTGTTGTTGGCGGCGCGATTCATGCGGCGGAGTGTGCGATTTCGCCCACGAGCCAGATCGTCATCACACCCAGCGCGATGAGCACGACCTGTTGCGCCGTGGCACCCAGCTCGGGACGGCGGTGCAACCCGGGGATCAGGTCCGCCACCGCCACATAGAGCATGCTCGCAGCCGCGAGCCCGAGCAGAGGCGCAACCCATTGCTGCAGTGTCTGCAGTGCAAAGTAGGCGATGAGTCCGCCAGCCACCATGGCGGCGCTCGACAGGACGTTGAGCAGGAGCGCCTGGTTTTTCGTATAACCGGAATGCAACAGAATCAGGAAATCGCCGATTTCCTGCGGAATCTCGTGCGCGATGATGGCCATCGCAGTAACGATGCCCAGCTCGTGATTTGCCATAAAGGCGGCTGCGATCAATATGCCATCGACGAAGTTGTGGAAGGTGTCGCCGATCATGATCATCGCGCCGCTTCGTCCGTGATCGTGCAGAAAAGCGGGCGGGTCATGCGCTTCGCATTCTTCGACGTGGCAATGGCGCCACAGCACGAGCTTTTCGAGGACGAAAAAAACCAATATCCCGACGAGAATGGTGCCAGCCATCCGCTCGGGGCTATCCGTCAGCCGGAATGCGTGGGGGAGCAGTTCCAGGAAAACTGCGCCGAGGAGCGCCCCGACCGCGTAGCTGATCAGAACCGGGATGTGAGCGGCACGTGCCCTAAGCGCAAGCGCGCCCGCGGCTGCAACCGACAGCACACCGCCTGCCACTGTTGCCGCGCCGATCCAGGCCAGTGTCGTCATCGCCGAGCGCTTCTGTCTAGGCCGGGCGGCCGCTCGTGCCGCACGCCGGCAATAGGAAGGGAAGCGCGGAATTATACGGGATAACATCACGGGCCGTGTCCCGTGAGCGATGACAGGTGCGAGAAAGGCGAAGCTGGCCCAGAACCGCCGACGCCGACGCGAATCAGGGTCCGTCGGCTTCCTCGCGCCAGATGAGCGCCGCCATGCGGCCGGTCATCCGGTCGCGACGATAGGAAAAGAAGCGCGCGGGATCGGAGTACGTGCAAGTCCCGCCGCCGAAGAGGTGTTGCACCCCTGCGCGCTGGAGCCGTTTGCGCGCCAGCAGAAAGAGATCGGCCAGCCATTTTCCCGGGGTGTGCGAAGTGAACGCGCCGGCATCGTGCGGGTCAATTGCGAGAAAAGCCTCCCTTACGTCAGGGCCGACTTCGAAAGCCTGCGGCCCGATGCCGGGTCCCAGGTAGGCCAGCAAGTCGCCAGGCTGCCCGCCGATCGCCGCGACGGTACGCTCGATCACGCCACCGGCGAGACCGCGCCAGCCTGCGTGGGCGACGGCGACCACCGTCCCGGCGCGATTCGTGAACAGCACGGGAACGCAATCAGCCACGAGGACCGCGCAGACTGTTCCCGGGAAATGCGTGATGCTCGCGTCGGCTTCGGGCATGTCCGTCGTCAGCGCGTCCGCGTCGGCGACCACGCTGCCGTGCATCTGCTGCAGCCACCTGGGCTCCTGGGGTAGCGCGGCGCGCAGCCGCGCGCGATTCGCTGCAACGGCACTGGCGTCGTCGCCGGTGCGCAGCCCGAGGTTCAGGCCCGCGTAGGGGCCGGTGCTGGATCCGCCCGCGCGCGTCGTGATGACCGCCTTGATGCATAGCGGCGCGGGCCAATCGGGCACGATCCAGTCGGGGTCGAGTGTCATGCCTGCTTGCGCAACGCCCGGATCAAGCGTTGCATGTCCGCGGGCGGGGAAACGCGCCAGCTCTTAACCCGCCGAGTCTCCGGATGGCGCAGGGCGAGGCGCTCGGCGTGAAGTGCCTGTCGCGGGAACGCGAGCGTTGCGTGTCGCTTGCCATAGGTGGGATCGCCAACCAGCGGGTGACCGATTGAGGCGAAGTGGACGCGAATCTGATGCGTTCTGCCAGTCTCCAGCCGGCAGCGCAGGAGCGTGGCCTCCGAAAAACGCTCCATCACTTCATAGTGCGTGACAGCATGTCGGCCGCGGGCAACCACCGCCATGCGGGTCCGGCTGACGGGGTGGCGCCCGATGGGTGCCTCGACCTTGCCATCGCGCGTGATGCGTCCATGCACGAGCGCGCGGTACTCTCGCGTCACGCTGCGCGCCTGCAGCTGGCGCACGAGATCGGTTTGCGTGGCAAAGGTCTTGGCCACGACCAGCAGGCCGCTGGTGTCCTTGTCGAGCCGGTGCACGATGCCGGCGCGAGGCAGTCGCGCCAGATCCGGCAGGTGTCGCAGCAAGGCATTGAGCAGCGTCCCGCTCCAGTTGCCGCTTCCAGGATGGACGACGAGCCCGGCCGGCTTGTTGATGACCAGCAAGGCCGCGTCCTCGTGGACGATATCGAGCGCGATGTCCTCGGGCTCGTTGACAAGGCTCACCGGATCGGGAGCCGGAACAATGTCGATCACCTCGCCGCCCCAGACGCGGCGGCGCGGGAGCGCGGCGGCGCCATCGAGCCTGATCTGGCTCGCGCGTACCCATCGCGCGAGCCGGCTGCGCGAATACTGTGGCAACAAACGAGACAGCGCCTGGTCCAACCGCAGGCCGGCACACGCAGGAGGGACGGTGAGCCTGAGAGGCGCCATCCCGGTGTGCTTTGAGCTATAATTTTCCGACACTTTCATGCGGTCCATCCTTCGACATAGTTTATCGCTACTCGCGGGCGTCCTCGTCGCCTCCTGCGGCTTGTTTGGCGAGCAGCCCGACGAGACCAAGGGCTGGTCGGCCCAGAGACTCTACGCTGAGGCGAAAGCCAAGCTCGACGAGCCCAATTACGAGGAGGCCATCAAGTATTACCAGAAGCTCGAGGCGCGCTACCCGCACGGGCGCTTCGCGCAGCAGGCGCAGCTCGAAGTCCCGTATGCCTATTACAAGGACGACAAGCGGAGCGAGGCGATCAGCGCAGCCGAACGGTTCATGAAGCTGCATCCGAATCACCCCAACGTCGATTACGCGTACTATTTGCGGGGGCTCGCCAGCTTCAACGAGGATCTTGGCTGGACCGGCTACATCAGCGGGCAGGATCTCAGCGAGCGCGACCCGAAGGCCGCCCGCGATGCGTTCCTGGCGTTCAAGGAACTGGTTGCGCGCTTCCCGAACAGCCGTTACACGCCAGACTCGATCGAGCGCATGAAATACCTCGTCAACGCGCTGGCGGCGCATGAGGTTCATGTGGCGCGTTACTACATAAAACGCGGGGCTTATGTGGCGGCAGCGAACCGTGCCCAGGCCGCGCTCAAGACCTATCCGCAGGCGCCGGCCAACGAAGAGGGACTCGTGATCCTGGTCAAGGCCTACGAAAAGCTCGGGATGGAAGACCTCCGCAAGGACGCCGAGCGCGTGCTCATGGCCAACTTTCCCAACAGCCCCTGGATCAAGGGCGATCCGCGCCGGGCGAACACGCCCTGGTGGCAAATCTGGAATTATTGAGCGCGCGGGCGTAGGGGCTCTTAGCCGATAGCCAGGCAGACGATTCCACCGACCATTGCCGCGGCGGCGGTCAGGCGCCGGAGGGTCTCGCCCTCTCTCAACAGCTGCGCTCCCATTACGGCAGCGATAAGGATACTGACTTCCAGCGCAGGTGCGACGTAGCTCACGGGGGTGAACACCATGGCTGTGAGCACGAAGCGTGGATGACCGCAGCGACCAGAATCAGCGTCAATGCAAATCCGGTCACGGCGGTCTCCGGCGCGAGGAAGAAGTGTTCGGCCGGGCGCGATCGCGCCCGCCGATGCACTACCGGTCGAGTCTAGGTATTCCCGATTCGGCGTGTCAAAGCGACGCGGACGGCGGCAGTACAAGAAAGGGCCGCCCCCGCGGAGCGGCCTCTGTGGAGAACGTCAGCGTCAGTTCAACATCAGCCCGCCATCCCGGACCCTGACGTAATCGCCGACATGGACACTCGGCTCGTGATTGTAGGAGAACATGCGCGTCGAGCCGCTTTCCATCCGCACGGCAACCTTCCAGCGCTGGGTGGTCCTAACGTGTTTCTCTGCCTGATGGCCGGCATAGGCACCGCCCGCAGCACCCGCGACCGTCGCGATCTTGCGCCCGTTTCCGCGCCCGATCTGGTTGCCGAGCACACCGCCGATCACACCGCCGGCCACGGCGCCGAGCCCGGTTCCTTCGCCCGCCTGCTCGACCACATTGATCGTGGTGACCTTGCCGCAGTCGGCGCAAACGCTGGGCGCGAGTGTCGGCATTTCGGCCGCGGCGATGCGGACCGGCGCACTCGGGGTTATCCGGGAAAGCGGCGCGGTCGTCGACGGCGCTGCCATCTGCCGCGGTGCTGCCGCGCTGTCTGCGGCTTGCGTCGCCGCCGGATGCTCGGTGCTCTTCGAGAAAGAGTTCGGAATGATGCCAGTCATCACGCCGCCACCCACCGCGCTCAAAATGATCACGGACACGGCCGCGATCGCGACGATCGGATTCACTCGATTCTGAGTATCTGACATGGTCGCCTCCTGTGTTCGCCGGAAAGCTCCACCTCGTGCAACGACTATGCTACGCGCAGGAATTCCCAGGCGATGTGAAAAATTGCTCCCGGCAACAATGATTTACCTATCATTTAGCGAGGCGTTGTCGCAGCCCGGAATCGCTGCGTCGCCCGGTGGCGACAGGAAACGCCGGAAGCGGATTGGCGCGTGACATGGATCACGCTTGCGTCAGGAAGCGAGCTCCGGACGCTGACGGTAGTGCGCGAGCGCTTCCGGATTGGCGAGCGATTCGAGGTTTTTCACCGAGCGGCCGTGAACGACCTCGCGCACGGCGAGCTCCACGATCTTGCCGTTCTTGGTGCGTGGAATATCGCTGACCTGAACCACTCTGCCGGGCACGTGGCGGGGCGTCGTGTTGTCGCGGATCCGCCGTCTGATCTTCTCGATCAGCGGGTCGTCCAGCGTGAGCTCATCTCGCAGCCTGACGAACAGGACGACGCGCACGTCGTTGGGCTGCTCGGGCGGCCAGGACTGGCCGATCACCAGGCTTTCCACGACCTCGTCGAGCTGTTCGACCTGCCGGTAGATTTCCGCGGTCCCGATACGCACGCCGCCCGGATTGAGTACCGCGTCCGAGCGGCCGTAGATGATCAGGCCGTCACGCGCGGTCAGCTCGACGTAGTCGCCGTGACACCAGATGTTCGGGAATTTCTCGAAATAGGCTGCGCGGTACTTGACGTCGTCGGGGTCGTTCCAGAAGCCGACCGGCATCGAGGGGAAAGGCGCCGTGCAAACGAGATCTCCTTTTTCGCCGCGCACCGAACGCCCCTGCTCATCGAGGACGTCGACTTTCATGCCCAGGCCGCGGCACTGCAACTCTCCGCGCCATACCGGCCCGATCGGATTTCCGAGCGTGAAGCAGGAGATGAGATCGGTGCCACCGGAGATGGACGCAAGATGGAGATCATCCTTGATCTCGCGGTAGACATAATCGAAGGCTTCGGGTAGCAGCGGCGAGCCCGTCGACAGCAGCGTTCTGAGCGGGCCGAGGCGATGGCTCTCGCGCGGTTTGAGTCCGAGCTTCGCGATGCCGTCGATGTATTTTGCCGATGTACCGAAGACGGTCATGGCCTCGGTCTCGGCAAGATCGAAGAGGATGCGTCCGCCGGCGATCAGCGGCGCACCATCGTAGAGCAGCGCGGTTGCGCCCGACGCAAGCCCCGTGACAAGCCAGTTCCACATCATCCAGCCGCAAGTCGAGAAGTAGAACAGCCGGTCGCCCTTTTTGAGGTCGACATGCAGCTGGTGTTCCTTGAGGTGCTGCAAAAGCGTGCCACCGGCACCATGCACGATGCACTTGGGGACTCCGGTCGTGCCCGACGAGTAGAGGATGTAGAGCGGGTGGTCGAAGGGCAGCCGCTCAAAGGTGATCCGCTGCGGCCGATACGGCGCCATGAACTCATGGACATTCGCGGAATTGGGGATTCCGCGAATAACAGGGTCGCGCCTTGTATAGGGTACAACGACGACCGTCTGCACCGATGGAAGATTTGCGGTGATCTCCTTAAGACGGTCGATGACATCGACCGTCTTTCCGTTGTAGAAATAGCCGTCAGCGGCAAAAAGTATTTTGGGCTCGATCTGCCCGAACCGGTCGAGTACACCCTGGACGCCGAAATCGGGCGAGCACGAGGACCAGGTGGCGCCGATGCTCACCGCGGCCAGCATCGCGATTACCGTCCCGGGAAGATTGGGCATGTAGCCCGCTACGCGGTCTCCTGGTTTGACGCCGGCCGCGCGTAGCGCTTGTGACAGGCGCGAGACTTCGGCATACAGCTCGCCGTAGGTCACGCGGCTTTTCAACCGATCCTCTCCCCAGAATACGATCGCGGCGGCGCGATCACGCCGGCGCAGCAGGTTCTCGGCGTAATTGAGCCGCGCTTCCGGGAACCACTTTGCACCGGGCATCTTGTTGCCGTCCGTCAGCACGGGCCCGTCGCCGTGCTCTCCGATGACCTTGCAGAACGACCATACCGATTGCCAGAAGTGCTCCGGCTCGGTCACCGACCATTGATAAAGGCTCGAGTAATCGCCGGTGGTCGCGTTCCAGCGCTGCTGCACGTCGCGCATGAACGCGGTGAGGTTGGCCCGGGCGATGCGCTCGGGGGAAGGCTGCCAGAGCGGGTGGTCCATGTCTGCGTTAATCTGCGGCGGATCTACTTGATTTTGTTACGCGCGCTTAGCCACTTAGCCACCAGTGGTGATGGCTACTCCTGCTCTGGGCGCAGCAGCGGGAACAGGATAACGTCGCGAATCGACGGGCTGTCGGTGAAGAGCATCACCAGCCGGTCGATTCCGATTCCCGCGCCGGACGCGGGTGGCATGCCGTACTCGAGGGCGCGAATGTAATCCGAGTCGTAGTGCATGGCCTCGGCGTCACCTGCTTCGCGCTGGCTTACCTGCTCCCGGAAGCGCGTTGCCTGGTCTTCGGGATCGTTCAGCTCGGAGAAGCCGTTGGCGATTTCGCGACCGGCGATGTAGAGCTCGAAGCGCTCGGTGATTTCCGGATTCTTGTCGCTGCGGCGGGCAAGCGGCGAGACCTCCGTCGGGTAATCGAGTATGAAGGTGGGCTGAATGAGCTTGTCCTCCACCGTGTTTTCGAACAGCGTCAACTGCAGCCCGCCGATGCCGTCCGCGGAGCGGTAGGTAATGCCGAGCTCCTTCAGCCTGGCAATGAGCGCAGCGCGATCATTGAGCGTGGTATCTGTCATTTCGGGGTGATGCTGCTTGATCGCTTGCGTGATCGTGAGCCGCTGGTATGGCTTGGTAAGATCGATCACATGTCCCTGGTAGTTGATGGTCGACATCTCGAGGGAGTTTTTCGCAGCGTAAGCCAGAATCAGCGGGATCATGGTCATCATGTACTGGTAGTTCGTATGCGCCGCGTAGAACTCCAGCATGGTGAATTCGGGGTTGTGCTTGGTCGAGATGCCCTCGTTGCGGAAGTTGCGGTTGATCTCAAATACCTTTTCGAACCCTCCCACGACCAGCCGCTTGAGGTAGAGCTCCGGCGCGATACGCAGATACAAATCCATGTCCAGCGCGTTATGGTGCGTCGCAAACGGCCGCGCCGCGGCGCCCCCGGGAATGGTTTGCATCATCGGCGTCTCTACCTCCAGGTAACCCTTGCTGAGGAGGAAGTCACGGATGGCCTGGGTGATGCGCGAGCGTTGCGCGAACAACAGCCGCGTCTCTTCGTTGACGATCAGGTCGACGTAGCGCTGGCGGTAGCGCAGCTCGTGGTCGGTGAGGCCGTGGAATTTGTCCGGGAGCGGCCGCAGCGACTTCGCCAGCAGGTGCATTTCCCTGACGCGGATGGTCACCTCATCGGTCTTGGTCTTGAACAGTACGCCGCTCACGCCAATGATGTCGCCGATATCGTAATGCTTGAAAGCCTCGTGCACTTCCTTGCTCGGAGCGTTGTCGGCCACAAAGATCTGAATCTGGCCGCTCATGTCCTGGATGTTCGCGAAGGTGATTTTGCCCATCGTCCGCCGAAGCATCAGCCGGCCAGAGACCTTGACTGCGACCGGATTGAGATCGAGCGAATCGCGGTCGGTCTTTTCGTACTTCTCGACCAGCTCGGCGCCCAAATGCTCGCGCTGGAATCCGTTCTGGTAGGCAAAGCCCTTCGCGCGCAGGGCTTGAAGCTTGACGCGGCGCTCTGCGACGAGCTTCTCGCGATCTTGCGCGGTCTGCGGCGCGGGCGGTGATGAGGGTTGCTGCGGTGTGTTCGACATGGGTCTGGCGTCGTGCTGTGAAAGTCTAGAGCCCCCGCTTGAGGCTGGCGTCGATGAAATCGTCGAGATCACCGTCGAGAACGGCCTGCGTATTGCCGATCTCCACGTTGGTGCGCAGGTCCTTGATGCGCGAGTGGTCGAGCACGTAGGAGCGGATCTGATGGCCCCATCCGATATCGGTCTTGGTGTCCTCGAGGGCCTGCTGCTCTTCCTCGCGTTTACGCAGCTCGAGCTCGTAGAGCCGGGATTTGAGCATCGCCATGGCCTCGGCCCGGTTGCGGTGCTGCGAGCGGTCGCTCTGGCATTGCACGACGATGCCTGTGGGCATATGCGTGATTCGCACCGCCGAATCGGTCTTGTTTATGTGCTGGCCGCCGGCTCCCGACGCGCGGAAGGTGTCCACCCGAAGGTCCGCAGGGTTGACCGCGATCTCGATGGTCTCGTCGACTTCGGGGTAGATGAACACGCTGGCGAAAGAGGTGTGGCGGCGGTTGTTCGCGTCAAAGGGTGATTTGCGCACCAGCCGGTGGATCCCGGTCTCCGTTCTCAGGTGGCCGTAAGCGTAGTCACCGGTCACCTTGAGGGCCGCACTCTTAACGCCTGCGACTTCGCCCGGTGACTCCTCGAGCAGCTCGACGCGGAAACCCTTGCGCTCGCAGTAACGTGTGTACATGCGTACCAGCATCTGGGCCCAGTCCTGCGCTTCCGTCCCGCCTGAGCCCGCCTGGATATCGGCGAAGCAGTTGTTCGAGTCGAGGGGGTTGGAAAACATCCGGCGGAATTCCAGTTCCGCCACCGATTTTTCCAGATCGCGTGCATCGGTGTCGATCGCGCGCAGCGTCGCTTCATCCTGCTCGCTGCGTGCCATCTGGAACAGCTCGGACGCGTCGCGCAGCCCGCTCGCTGTCGTCTCCAGCTGCCCGAGGACGGCTTCGAGCGCCTTTTTTTCCCTGCCGAGTTCCTGCGCGCGCCGGCCGTCCGACCAGACGCCGGGATCCTCCAGTTCCTTGTTCAGCGCTTCGAGCCGGTTTTTTTTGCCGTCGAAGTCAAAGATACCTCCGCAGATCTGCGGCGCGGGACCCGACGTCCTGAAGGCGCTTGGCAATGGCGTTGATGTGCTCTGCTTCCATGCCCGAATTATACATGGTGGACCGTCATCCCAACGCCGGCTGCCAGTGCTCGATGGTCAACTGCAGGCTGCGCAGGCTCCGGTACTCGTTGACGTCGAGCCGGTGCACGGCCTCGATGCGCGCGGGCAGTGGTCCGGTCGTGCCGAACAACATGGCATCGAGAGGGCGGCCGGATCGGGCAAGCCTGAGCTTCAGGTGGCGGTCGCCGACGACACGCTGGGAGACGACGTCGAACCGGCCGTGAAACGACGGGCGCGGAAAGCCCTGGCCCCATACCCCTTCTTCAAGCAGCAGTGCCAGGTCAAGCGAATAATCGTCGTCGTCGAGTTCTCCGTCCGTTTCGATCACGCGCTCGAGATCAGCTGGCGAAATCAAACCCTGCGCCGCCTCCTCGAAGGCGGTGCGAAATCGCTCGAGCTCCGCTTCTCGCAACGTGAGCCCGGCCGCTGCTGCATGCCCGCCAAACTTGACGATCAGCCCAGGGTGCTGGACGGCCACGCGATCGAGCGCATCGCGCAGGTGCAGTCCCGGAATCGAACGCCCCGAACCGCGCAGCTCGCCGCCGTTGCTGCGCGCGAACGCGATGGTGGGGCGGTGGAAGCGATCCTTCAACCGTCCGGCCAGGATGCCGATGACACCCTGGTGCCAGGCGGGATCGAACAGGCTCAACGTGTAGCTCTCGTCGAATTCTGCTGCTTCGAGCGCGGCGAGCGCTTCCTCCTGCATTCCCGACTCGATCGCGCGGCGCTCGTGGTTGAGCTGATCGAGCTCCCCCGCAATTTGAAATGAGCGTACTGGATCTTCGGTGCTCAGGCACTCGATGCCCAATGCCATATCGGCCAGACGGCCGGCGGCATTGAGCCGTGGTGCAACCACAAAGCCGAGATCGCGCGTGGTTGCACGGCGCGGATCGCGGCTGGTTGCCTGAAATAGAGCGGCGAGGCCGGGTTGCATCCGGCCGCGGCGGATTCGCTGCAAGCCCTGGTGTACGAGGACGCGGTTGTTATGGTCCAGTGCGACCACGTCGGCGACCGTGCCCAGCGCGACCAGCGGCAGCAGCTCAGCCAGATTCGGCTCAAATCCCCCCGGTGCATGCGCACCACCCCCCTTTTCCAAAGGAGGGATGGGGGGACTGGTGCCGCCCCCCTCTAAAAAAGGGGGGATGGGGGGATTGGTGTCGCTCCCCTTTGCTAAAGGAACGTTGGGGGGATTGGTATCGCCCCCCTTTGACAAAGGGGGGTTGGGGGGATTGAAGGCGCC
>JAOTVX010000076.1 GCA_029863175.1 Betaproteobacteria bacterium
GCGCGCCTGCGGAATCTCGTCCAGCCCGGATCCCGGCGCGCTCTC
Organism: Betaproteobacteria bacterium; assembly: GCA_029863175.1. Next base: position 46 of record JAOTVX010000076.1, read on the forward strand.
AGCCATGGGCGTTCACCTTCGGATCTTCCTCGCCGACGGAGTCCCAGAGCCCGCGCGGATCGAACGTCATCGCCGCAAACATCGTGATCACCACGACCGCGCCGAACGCAATGGCGGCCGGGCCTGCCACGATGGCAGCCAGCGAGGAAAAATCGACCAGCGTCGCCAGGAGCGCGACGACGAAGATATCAAGCATGGACCATTTGCCGATGAACTCGACCATACGGTAGAGCTTCGCGCGCTGGAGCGGCTCCCAGCGCGAACGCAACTGGACCGACACGGTGAGGAACGACAATGCCAGGAGCTTGACGAGCGGTACGAAAATGCTGGCAGTGAATATGATGATGGCAAGATCGTAGGAACCGGAGGTCCAGAAATACGCAACCCCGCTCATGATGGTATCGCTCTGCACCCCGAAAAGCGAGCGAGTGATCGTAATGGGCAGGACATTGGCCGGGATGTAAAGGATAAAGGCCGCGATGAGAAGCGACCAGGTGCGGGCAATGCTGTTCAGCTTGCGAAAGTGAATCACCGCATCACAGCGCGGACAGTGGCCTTCGTGCGCGCGGGACGGCAACCGGCTCACCAGACCGCAAGCGTGACAGGAGCAAAGGCCTCGGCCGGCGGCGGTCAACGCGGCGGCCGTCATCGCGTTGCTCCAGCCGCCGCGGTATCAAGCGAGCTTCCACGCCGAATGCTCTCGACGTGATCCCAGATTCCCTGTTCGTTATAGGAAGCGGCAGCTGCAACCGACGCGAACATCAGCCCGAAAAACGCCCATAACCCAAGGCCCGGCACGACGCTCGCAAGATGAGAGAGCTTGACCACGGACACGAAGATGCCGAGCATGAAAACCTCGAACATCTGCCAACTGCGAAGCGCATGCACCAGCCGGAACAGAACGCCAAAGCCAGCGACAACGCGGCCCGACCGCAGTGGCGCGATCAGGTATAGCAGCGCGCCGAGCTCGAGCGCGGGCGCGATGACCAGCGTCGCGAGCACGAGCGCCGCAACCGCGGTCATCCCCTGTCCGTGGAGTGCGCGCGCCGCGCCGAACAACGTTGCGTCCGTCCCCTGGCCCTGGACCTCAAGGCTGACCACCGGAAACGCATTGGCCACGATCAGCAAGACGGCCGCGGCAAGCGTCCACGCAAAGGTGTCGTCCAGCGTGCCCTTGGGCCTTCGGTAGAGAACCGCGCCGCAGCGCACGCAGCGCGCCCTGCGCCCCAGGTCGAGCGGGACACGGCGCTGCAGCGCATCGCACTCGTGGCACGCGATCAAATGCGGACTAGACATGGACGCAATTACACGCGAAAAGGGCGAGCTTGGGCAACCCCTAAGTATCGCGCGGCCATCGTGAAAGTGCGCGCGTCGAAACGAAACCGGGGATGGGAAACCGAGGACAGGCTGAGGCGTCTTCGATTTCCACTTCCGATTCCCCTCCATTCCGTCCCCTGTTCGCTTGCCCTGTTTCGCTTTCCTTCCCAACGCCCCGCAAGCCGGAGTGCACTCTTCCGGCCGGCATTTGTCCTACACAGGGCGCGCCACGCCTGCCTATAATGTTCTTTGATGCGACGGCCGGAATTGGGAACAATTCTCGATCGTTCCGGGGCGCGGCACGCGGCCGAATGGCTAAATAATGCTGATTCGTATCAATAGGTTAGCTTACATACAGCGGCCCCGCTGGGAGGCTCCCGAGACGGACGCCGGGCCCCGGCGTGAGGGGCGCGTTTTTTGTGACGGATCGGGACGCCTGGGAATGACACTAAGGCGTGTCGGGGCCGCAGGGCTTTTCTTCGCAATTTTAGCAACACCCGCGCAGGCCGATCCGCCAAGCGAGCTGGCGCAGGCCCGTCACGATCTCGCGATCAGCGAGCAGGTGTTGGCACGCGTGTCCGAGCGCGTCGAGATCGCGCGCTCGGACCCCGCAACCGCGCCGGCAGGGCGACGGCGTCTCGATGAGTACCTCGCGCGGGTGCGCGATCTCGTGGAGCTAAACCGCGAGCGCGTCCGATTACTGGCGCAAACGGTGGCGATCGCTCCCGCCGGTGCGCCGGCAGGTGAAACAGGCGATATCGGCGTGCCCGCAGCCGCCACGCAAGCGGAGGAAGTGGCGGCGCTGGACGCGAAGCTCGGCGGCTCCCTCGCCGAATTCGACCAGCTCCTGCTCGAGGAAGCGCGCAAGGCGCGGGCGCGGGCGCCGACGAGAGCATCGGCAGGCGGATATGGCGCGGGATCGAACGGCGACGACACAGGCACAGGCACGGGCACCGGCGCACAGAAGTCAGGCGCTGAAGAATCGAGCACGACCGGGGTGACCGCTTCGCGTCAGGACGACACGGATCCCGGGCAGTCGGCGGGTAAAGGGCCGGGTTCACCCGGTGGCCGTATCGAAGGCACGGATCCCGGCGCGGCCGGCCCTACGGCCGCGGTACCGCCTGATGTGGGCGATGGCAACGACGATGACATCGTGGCGCGCCAGATTCGCAAGGCGGCCGAAGCGGAGACCGATCCTGAATTGAGGAAGAAGTTGTGGGACGAGTACCGCAGGTACAAGCAAGGCACCAAGGGATGAATACGGCGGGGCGACTGCTCTGGTTGCTTCTGGTGATGCTCGGGCCGCTCGGGCTCTTCGGTTGCGCGACCGGGCCTGCCAAGCAGAGCGTGTCGCCCACTGAGGCGATCCGCGCCACCGAGGCGCCGCCCGAAGCGACGCTGCTCGACGTGGGCATTCAGGTTCTCCACACCGTAGAGATCGACACCGAAACGGCCGAAGAGCAAAGCACGCACCCCAAGATCCTGGAAGCCGAGGCCCGATACATTCCGTTCCACCTCAAGAATACCCTGCAGCAGACGGGCCAATGGGGTGCCGTGCGCGTCGTGCCGGCGCGGGCAGAAGAAGTGGACGTCAATGTGTCCGGCATGCTGCTCGAATCGAACGGCGAGACGCTGACGGTGGCGATCAAGGTCGTCGATGCCGCGGGTCGGGTCTGGTTCCACAACGAGTACACCGCCGAGGCCACCGAAAAGAGCTACGAGACACTCGACAAGAAGGAGCGAGATCCGTACCAGGACCTCTACAACCGCGTGGCGAACGACATGCTCGCCTACCGCAAGCAGTTGAGCGCAAGGGAACTCTCCGCCATCCGCCAGGTTGCGCTGCTCAAGTTCGCGCGCAGCGTGGCGCCTCACGCTTTCGACGGCTACCTGACGAAGGACGGCGAGGGAATTTTCAAGGTGAGCAGACTGCCCGCCGACAACGACCCCATGTTCGAGCGCGTGAACCGGATTCGCGCCCGCGAGTACATGTTCATAGACACCGTGAACCTCTACTATGGCAACCTGTACGACGATATGCGGCAACCCTACGGGCAGTGGCGCAAATCCTCCTTGGAGGAGCTCAACCAGAAGCGCGCGCTGGAACGTAAGGCCTGGGAGCGGCGTCTCCTCGGGCTCGCAGCGATCATCGGCGGCGTCGTGGTTGGCACTAACAGCAATTCATCGGGAGGCGCGGCAGCCAGCGGTGTCATGGTGATCGGCGGCTATGAGGTCTTTCGCTCGGGTGGACAGTTCGCGAACGACGCAAAGGTCCACGAAGAAGCGCTCAAGGAGCTGGGCGTTTCATTCGAAGGCGATGTGGCGCCCGTGGTCGACGAGGTCGAGGGCCGCACGCTGAAACTTTCAGGCTCGGTCGACGCGCAGTACGCCGAGTGGCGCAAAACACTGCGGGAGCTGTTCGCTCAGGAGACGGGATTGTCGCCGGTGGCGTCGACGCCGCCGGCGGGCAAATCGCCGGAGCCGGACAACAAACAGTAAACCCAAACGCCCGGCGCCATGTCGAGTGCGCAGCCCACGAAAAACGGGTCCGACCGCGACGCATCCCTGCCCCCCTCCATCCCGATCGGCGTGCGCACCCACGCTGTGGTCTCGGGACGTTGGGTGGTGGTCGCACTGAGCGCAGCGCTTGGGCTGGCGGCGCTGGTGTTCTTCCTGTTGCCCGCATGGTTATCGCCCTCAAGCAACACCCGGCTGCCGCAGGTCGTGGTCTCCAAGCCGGCATCACCGGTCGCAACCCCCGCGGCTGACCCAGCGGAGACGGTCCGTCAGCGCCTCGCCGCAGAAGAGGCCGCGTCGCGTTACCGAGAAAAGAGCAAGGCACTGGCGCAGCAAGAGGCGGCGACGTGGGCAGCCGGGGATTGGGCTGCGGCCACCGCCCGGGGCGACGAGGCCGCAACGGCACTCTTGGCCCGTGATTATGCGCGCGCGATCGCGCTCTACGATGACGCCGGCCGGCAGCTGACCGCGATCGCAGGACAGGCCGAGGCGGCCTATGCGCGCGCACTCGCGTCCGGCGAGGCCGCCATTCAGGCCAGCGCGTCCGCCGAAGCAGCCAAGGCGTTTCAATTGGCGCTCAGGATTCGACCGGAGGATCAGAAAGCCACGCACGGCCTTCGCCGAGCCGGGCGGTTGGATGACGTCCTCGCGCGGCTCGCCGCGGGCGCGTCGCAGGAAAGCGCCGGCGCGCTGGGGCCCGCACGCGCGGAGTATGCGGCGGCGTCGGCACTCGACCCCGAGTTCGCGCCCGCCAAGGACGCATTGACACGCGTCAATCGCCGCCTCGTGGCCCAGCGATTCGACGAGCTAATGACGCAGGGCCTCGCGCACCTGGAACGTTCCCAATGGTCGAGTGCCGAGCGCTCTTTCAGTGCCGCGCTCAAGATGCGACCCCGTCATCCCTCCGCGGAGGACGGTCTCGCCCGAGCGAAGGAAGGCCTGCAGCGAGACGCCCTCGCCCGGCTGCAACGCGAGGCACGCGATCTGGAAGCAGCCGAGCGCTGGGAACAGGCGCTCGCTGCCTATCGGCGCGCGGTGGCAATCGACCCGACGGTCGATTTTGCAAAACAGGGCGTCGCGCGCAGTGCTCGCATGATCGCGGTTCATGCGCAGATGGACGGTTACCTGGCCGAACCTCAGCGATTGTATTCTGCATCCGTGCGCGACGAGGCCGAGCAGTTTCTCGCATCGCTCGATAACGAG
>JAOTVX010000044.1 GCA_029863175.1 Betaproteobacteria bacterium
AAAGTGCCCTTTGCCCGCGCCAAAGTTGGCGACCGCTATGTGCTCGAGATGCTGCTCGAGCGGCGCTGGCAGCTGGGAGGCGAGAATTCAGGGCATATCGTATGCCTGGACAAGCACACGACCGGCGACGGCATCATCTCGGCGCTACAGGTGTTGTGTTCGCTCAGCGAGCGCCGCACGACACTGGCCAAAGCCGCGGGCCCGCTCAAGCTCTATCCCCAGACCCTCGTTAACGTAAGGGTCGCGCAACACGAGCGTGCGCTCGCGGCTCCCGAAGTCAGGCGCGCGGTCGCAGCGGCGCATGCGGCGCTCGACGGGAAGGGTCGCGTGTTGCTGCGGCCGTCCGGCACCGAACCGGTCGTGCGCGTAATGGTGGAAGGGCGCAACGGCGCCGCGGTGCGGCGCTGGGCCGAGTCGATCGCCTCGGCCGTCCGCGACGCCTCGTAGATTCTGCGCGGCGTTGCCCGCGCCAGCTTCCCCGGGATCGGATCGGCCACTAAGAGCCTCTGACATTAGTGATCGATAGTTCATTTCAGCCGAGAGGAAGAAATCGTGAGATATTTCAGTAGAATCATGTCATTAGTATTTTCGATTACGATGGTCCTGGCGCTGGCCTCATCCGTGGCCGTGGGCGCACAAATGGTCAAGATCGATGGGTCGAGCACGGTGTATCCGATCACCGAGGCGATGGCCGAGGAGTTTCAGAAAGCGAAGCGAGGAGCAGTCAGGGTGACTGTCGGGATCTCGGGAACCGGCGGGGGATTCAAGAAATTCTGTCGTGGCGAAATCGATATCAGCGACGCCTCGCGCCCAATCAAGAAGAGCGAAATGGAAGCCTGCCGGAAGGCCGGCATTCAATATATTGAGATGCCAGTGGCGTTTGACGCGCTGACGGTCGTCATCAACCCGAAAAACACCTGGGCAAAGAACATGACCGTAGCGGAACTCAAGAAAATATGGGAACCGGGCGCGCAGGGCAAGGTTACGAAGTGGATCCAGATTAACCCGAGCTGGCCCGATGCCCCCCTGAAGCTGTTCGGACCGGGCGCGGATTCGGGCACGTTCGAGTACTTCACGGAAGCGGTCGTAGGCAAGTCCAGGGCAAGTCGCGGCGACTTTACCGCCAGCGAGGACGACAACGTGCTCGTGCAGGGCGTCAGCCGCGACGTGAACGCCTTGGGCTACTTTGGATATGCCTATTTTGCAGAGAATCAACAGCGGCTCAATGCGGTGGCCGTGGTTCCGGCAAAGGGAAAACCAGCCGTGGTTCCCTCGGCGCAGACGGTCGAGAACGGCACCTATCAACCGCTTTCGCGGCCGATATTCATCTACATCAACGCCAAATCGGCGAAGAAGCCTGAAGTGCGCGAATTCGTCGAGTTTTACAACGGGCAAGCAGACACGCTCGTGCGCGAGGTCAAGTATGTCCCGCTGCCGGCGCGCGCTTACACCCACAATCTGGAACAACTGAAGGCCATGAAGGTGGGAACTAAGTTCGGTGGCAAGTCGAACGTCGGTCTGACCATTGACCAGCTGATGACGATGGAAGCGAAGCTTTAAGAGTCAGCACCTTAGTCGCACAGGAGGGGGGAGCCCCCTCTTTTTTTGGGGCGGGTAGTTGACCCGGCGCCAAACTGCAATAATTGGCGCCAAAACAAGTAACGACCACGAGTTTCCATGCGCAGGAGATAGACGGGGTGCCGGACACGTTTGTCAGCGACCGGTTGGCGCGGAGGAAATCGCGCCACGTCCGGGAACGAATCATTGAGTTCATCCTGCTTCTCGCCGCGTGCGTTTCGGTCGCGACCACGATCGGGATCGTGCTAATCTTGCTCAAGGAGTCGTTCGTATTCTTCCAGCACGTTTCACTGTGGGACTTTCTCACCGACACGCAGTGGACACCGCTTTTTTCGGATGCCCACTACGGCATCCTGCCGTTGCTCTCAGGCACGCTGGTGAGCTCTGCTGTGGCGCTGCTGGTAGCGATTCCGTTGGGTACGATCATCGCGATCTATCTGTCCGAATTCGCGCCGTTTTCCGTGCGTGAAGTCGCCAAGCCATTTCTCGAGATGTTGAGCGGGGTGCCGACGATCGTCTACGGCTATTTCGCGTTGCTGTTTGTGACGCCGCTGATCCAGATGATCTATCCCGAACTGCCCGGTTTCAACCTGCTGTCCGCCGGGCTCGTAATGGGCATCATGATCATTCCGTACGTCAGCTCGTTGAGCGAGGATGCGATGCGGGCCGTGCCGATGAGCCTACGCGAGGGTTCCTATGCGATGGGTGCGACCCGCGTCCAAACCGCGCTTAGGGTGGTGACGCCGGCGGCGTTCTCGGGCATAGCCGCCGCCTACATCCTCGGCATCTCGCGAGCGGTGGGAGAGACCATGATTCTTGCGGTGGCTGCGGGCATGCAAGCCAATCTCACCTGGAACCCGCTCGAGCCGGCCGCGACGATAACCGCCTACATCGTCCAGGTCGCGCTCGGTGATCTGCCGCACGGCAGCATCGGCTACCAGACGATTTTTGCGGCGGGTCTGACGCTCGCGTTGATAACGTTGTCGTTCAACGTCTTGGGGCACGTGCTGCGTAAACGTTTCCGCCAGGCGTACTGACGATGAGCGAACCGCAACCCCGCCTGGATGAAATCCGCCGCCTGATCGCCGCGCATAAGCGCTGGGATCTGTTCTTCGCGCTGCTTGGACTGCTGGCTCTGATGATCGGCGTGCTCGCTTTCGTCGCGCTGTTCGGCCAGATGGTCGTTGACGGGCTGCCTAGACTGTCCCCGGATTTTTTCACGTCGTTTCCCTCTCGCAAGCCCGAGCAGGCGGGTATTCTGTCCGCGTGGGTCGGTTCAACGCTGGTCATGCTCGTGACGGCGGCGACGGCTGTGCCACTGGGAGTGGGGGCGGGGATCTATCTCGAAGAGTACGCACCGAAGAACTGGATGACCGATCTCATCGAAATCAACGTGACCAATCTCGCCGGTGTGCCTTCGATCGTCTATGGTTTGCTGGCGCTCGGCCTTTTCGTGTACGGGTTCGGTCTGGGACAGAGCATCGCGACGGCCGGGCTCACCCTGGGGTTGCTGATCCTGCCGGTCGTGATCGTCGCGACCCGCGAAGCGATTCGGTCCATACCCGCAGCGATTCGCGAGGGATCCTATGCGCTCGGCGCAACCAAGTGGCAGACGACATCCCACCACATCCTGCCGTACTCGCTGCCGGGTATCATGACTGGCGTCATCATCGGCATGGCACGGGCCATTGGCGAGACAGCACCGGTGATCACGATCGGCGCGCTGACCTTCATCGCTTTTGTCCCGCCTGCGCCGGTAAAGGCCGAGGCTCCATTCGTGTCGTTCGAGTGGTTGTTTTCGCCATTCACGGTGATGCCGATCCAGATGTTCAACTGGACGTCGCGTCCCGAGGCCGCTTTTCACCACAATGCCGCGGCTGCAGGCCTCGTGCTCGTGGTCATGACGTTGTCAATGAACGCAATCGCAATCTTTATCCGTTATCGGCTGAGAAAGAAAATAAAATGGTAGGTGTTTCTCTGCGGGAAGTCGGCGCCCCGAACGCGGCGACAGTTCTCGCGCCCACCAAGAAATCCGAGTCGAGAAACCTCAGTTTCTATTACGGCTCGTTCCAGGCGCTGAAAAGCATCAGCATGCCGATCTACGAGAAGCAGGTGACGGCGCTGATCGGTCCTTCCGGCTGCGGCAAGTCGACGTTTCTGCGCTGCTTCAACCGGATGCATGATCTCTATCCCGGCAACCGCTACGAGGGGCAGATCATGCTGTACCCGGACAATACCAATCTGCTCAGCCCCGAGGTCGACCCCATCGAAGTGCGGATGCGCATCAGCATGGTGTTCCAGAAACCCAACCCCTTTCCCAAGTCGATCTATGAAAACGTGGCCTACGGGCTGCGCGTCAGGGGCGTCACAAGGCGCGCCATCATCGACGAAAAGGTGGAGGAAGCGCTGCGCAGTGCCGCGCTGTGGGACGAAGTCAAACAGCGGCTCAATGACCTCGCGTTCAACCTGTCGGGCGGGCAGCAGCAAAGGTTATGCATCGCGCGCGCGCTGGCGACGGATCCCGAGATCCTGCTGTTCGACGAGCCGACCTCCGCGCTCGACCCGATTGCCACCGCCAGCATCGAGCAGCTGATCACCGATCTCAAGGCAAGAGTGACGATCCTGATCGTGACCCACAACATGCAGCAGGCCGCGCGCGTGTCGGACTATACGGCGTACATGTACCTCGGCGAACTGATCGAGTTCGACGCAACCGACACGATCTTCATCAAGCCCAAAAACAAGGAGACCGAAGATTACATCACCGGTCGATTCGGCTAGTCGCCCCGTCATGTAATCAACGAGATTCCTCCACCAAATGGGGGCCCTGCGGGCGCCGGCCTATTCCGCGCGCACCACGTCGCTTTAGCGCCCGGCGCTTGTGGCGATTTCCTCTCCTCATTCAGGGCGCTGCAACGCGGCAGGCGCCGGCCATTTCGTTGACCCCGCCGGGCGCTACGCTGTAAAATTCAATGATTTAGGTGATTCGGGTCCGGCATGCGGGCAAAGCTGGTAGCGGGCAACTGGAAATTGAACGGCAGCTTGGCCGAGAACCAGGCCTTGCTCAAAGCCATCCTTCCGCCCCTGGCCTTGCTCAAAGGGGCGGATTTTGCGGTGTGCGTTCCGTTCCCGTATCTGGCGCAGGCGCAACAGGCCCTGCAGGGCCAGACAGTAGCGTTGGGCGCCCAGGATGTGTGCCAGTTCGAAAGCGGCGCGTACACCGGCGGGGTTTCCGCGGCGATGATCGCCGACTTCGGCTGTCGCTATGCCATCGTCGGCCATTCGGAACGGCGCAGCGTATTTGGTGATACCGACGAGATTGTCGCGGAGAAGTTCGCGGCCGTGATGAAGCAAGGCATGACGCCAATCCTGTGCGTGGGCGAGACGCTTGCGGAGCGGGAAGGTGGCGTGACCGAAACGGTAGTGGCGCGGCAGCTGGATGCCGTCGTAAAGCGCAACGGCATAGCCGCCCTGGGAAAATCGGTGATCGCATACGAGCCGGTGTGGGCCATTGGCACGGGCAGGACGGCAAGCCCGGAACAGGCGCAGGCCGTGCACGCTTACATCCGGGAGCGCGTGGGCGCAGCCGAACGGTTGCCGATCCTGTATGGCGGCAGCGTGAAGGCCGGCAACGCCGCGCAACTCTTTGCCATGGCGGACGTGGATGGCGGTCTGATTGGCGGTGCCTCGCTGGTAGCGGAGGAATTCGTCGCCATCTGCCGGGCGGCTGCAGGCGCAAAAGATAGGGTGACAGTCTGAATGGAAACTCTGGTTCTGGTGTTTCACGTCATGGCGGCTCTAGGCATCGTTGGCTTGGTGCTGTTGCAGCACGGCAAAGGCGCCGACGTCGGGGCGGCGTTCGGCAGCGGCTCGTCGGGCAGCCTGTTCGGTGCCTCGGGATCGGCGAACTTCCTGAGCCGTGCGACCGCAGCGCTTGCCGTCGTGTTTTTTCTGACCAGCCTCGGTTTGACCTACTTCACATCGCGGAAAACGGAGCAGGAAGGGGTGATGGCAACCAAGCCCATCCCGACACAGACGCTGCCCAGTCAGATTCCGACGCCGGATTCGCCGCCGGTTCAGAGCGCGCCCGCTATCCCTCAGGCGCCGGCTTCCGCGCCTGCCGTGCCCGGGGCAGGGGCGCTGGAGCCTGGCTCGAAGGCACAGGACATCCCGAAATGAATTCGGAATGATGATGAACGCGGACTATTCCGCATTCATTAGCCGACGTGGTGGAATTGGTAGACACACCATCTTGAGGGGGTGGCGGCGTAAGCCGTGTGAGTTCGAATCTCACCGTCGGCACCAGTAGCGTAGGATTCAAGATCAAGGATTCATTGGAATGCGGCAGCTTTGCTCGTGTCTAAGTGCAGACAGCGGCATTTATCAGGCCGGGCGCGCGGTGCTCTCTCCCGTCGGGCCAGGAATCCATGATGTTGAGTCGGGTTTGTATGAATCTTGCGTTATGAATCTTGAATTCCGATGTTAGAGAACTACTTTCCCATACTGATGTTCATCGTGGTCGGCTTCCTGGTCGGCATCATGATCGTCGCCATCGGCGCGGGAATGAGCCGGATGGTGGGCGTGCACCGTCCGGACCCGGAGAAGCTCTCGCCCTACGAATGCGGCTTTGAGGCGTTCGAGGACGCGCGCATGAAATTCGACGTGCGCTATTACCTCGTCGCGATCCTCTTCATTCTGTTTGATCTCGAGATCGCGTTTCTTTTTCCCTGGGCCGTGGTGCTGCGCGAGATCGGACTGTTCGGCTTCATGGCGATGGTGGTTTTTCTCGGGATACTCGTGGTCGGCTTCATCTACGAGTGGAAAAAGGGTGCCCTGGAGTGGGAATAGCGACACGTTCTGCGTTTTCGGGGTCCGTTGTGATTCCCTGGTTGCCGCCGTGGTTTATTGCACCGCGGTTTCGGGTACGGCCGCGACGGTCGTGTTCCTCCTCCGCATCTGACCGCTCCGATTGACAACCGGCGGTGGAGGGCTTATTTTCCCATGCCAATTAGTGGGGGTGCCGCGCGCGGCGGCGCTTCGGCACACATACGACGGAGGAAAGGCTTGAGACAATGAACCCGCCGCCCCTGGCCACGCGCGAGGCCGTGCGCGAGGAGCGTTTCAGCGACATCTGGACCCAGGAACTCGACCGGGTATTCGCCGACGTCGCCCCCTATTATGACCGCGCCAACCACGTCGCGAGCCTCGGGCTGTGGACCGGGTTCTTGCGCGGCTTTCTCAACACGATCGAGGCGCGCCCCGGCCAAAGGGTGCTCGACGTCTGCGCCGGGACCAATGCGGTGGGGATCGCGTTGCTCGAGCGTGAGCCGGGCCTCGAACTGCACGCGATGGATCGCAGCGCCGAGATGCAGGAAATCGGGCGGCAGCGAGCGGCGGCGAAGGGTTTCCGTGTCTACAGCGTGATCGGCGACGTGCACGAGCTGGCGTTTCCCGACGATCACTTCGACATCGTCACGCTGCAGTGGGCGTCGCGGCACCTTCGCGTCAAGCGGGTCTTCGGGGAGATCCTCCGGGTGCTGAAGCCGGGCGGCTGCTTCCACCATTGCGACATGCTGCGGCCTGCGAACCGCATTGTCGAGAACCTCTACCACCGGTATTTGCGCGCCTGCCTCGCGCTTACCGGCTCCGTGTTCCGCAGCGGTCCGGCCGCCCTCAATTGCAAGCAGTACTTCATCGAAGCGCTCGAGATGTTCTACTCGGCCGAGGAACTATCGGTCATGATGCGCGAGTTGGGTTTTCAGGACGTCGGCGCCAAGACGCGGTTGGCTGGCATGTTCGGATACCACCGCGGCGCCAAGCCGCGGTCGAGCTAGCAGCCTGTCGCACTCGGCATCATTCAGTGTTTCAATTTAGGAGTTGGTCGGGTTAAATCCCGACCAACTCCTGCTTTGAGGCGTTTCCAAGCCGCCACGCATGGACAGGGTGCGCGCCCTCGCTTTCCTGAACGGAAAGATTTTGGTTACATATAGCCGGCGCACCGTGGATTCGCTGCGCGCCGTGCTGCCGTTGCGGCTGGTGCTGCCGCACCTGGAGCCAGCTCTTGCCCGGAACGTCGAAAAGGAAGTGCGCAAGGACGCACTCGTCATCCGCTGTGCCGGCGAGGCGCTCGCTTCGGGGTCCCCACCCGGGCAGGCGGCGGTGCGGCGGCTGTTCGACGCAACGAAGGCGATCGACCAGGACTTCCTCGAGGGCGTTGACGCGTTCCCGGTGCGGATCGCGATTCGCTACGAGGACATCGCCCCGGTGCGCCTGCAACGCATCGAATGCCTGCTCGAAGCGGCGCACCGCATCCTCGCCGCGTGGCGCGCGGGCGTCGGGCTCCGTGCCGCGCTTGGCGCGACCTACCCGCAGCCGGACCTGGAACGGCTGTTGCACCAGCTGCTTCGCCTCTACGCGGTCGAAACACGCGCGATCAGCCGCTCGGTGCGCCTGCCGGGGTTGCTCGCACCGCTGCGCGAACTCGCCGCCGAGCGCCTGTTCGACGTCATGAACGAGTGGGCGTGGCGCCTGGCGGCGGAACTTGCGCGCGGGGTCTATCACCCTGCGCGCTTGGCGCGGCTGCAAGCATGATTGGTTGATGCGCCGCAATAACCACGCAACTTTCTGATCCGGAAAAACTTTTCGTTGACCGGGTTACGCCCTACGGGTTAAAATTCGCCCGTTTTTTACCGGGGAAACGGGAATCCGCGGGCGGTTTCCGGGCCGTACCGGATACAGGGCAGCGGAAGAGGCAAACCGGGCGCCAGCGGTTTCCACGGCGCCGAGCGTGAAGCCGCCTGTCCTGCCTCTTGGCGGGTGGATTCTGGATCAGGAGTGGACGCATGGGTGCTCGCGAGAACCTCACCGAAAAAGGCTTCATCACGACCACCGCGGACGAGCTGATCAACTGGACGCGCACCGGGTCGCTCTGGCCGATGACCTTCGGGCTCGCGTGCTGCGCGATCGAAATGATGCACGCGGGCGCGTCGCGCTATGACCTTGACCGCTTCGGCATCGTGTTCCGGCCGAGCCCGCGCCAGTCCGACGTGATGATCATCGCCGGCACGCTTTGCAACAAGATGGCGCCGGCGCTGCGCAAGGTCTATGACCAGATGGCCGAGCCGCGGTGGGTGATCTCGATGGGCTCATGCGCCAACGGCGGCGGCTACTATCACTACTCGTATTCCGTCGTGCGGGGGTGCGACCGTATCGTGCCCGTGGACATCTATGTGCCCGGCTGTCCGCCGACCGCGGAGGCACTGCTCTACAGCATCATCCAGCTGCAGAACAAGATCAAACGCACCAACACGATCGCCCGATAGACCTCAACCCACGGCCGTTGCCCGACGATGACCACTCGCGCCCAGACACTGACTGCTGTACTCCAGGCGGCGCTCGGCGACAAGCTCGTCGGCGTCGACGAGATGCTGGGCGAGGTCACGGCGGTGGTGAAGGCCGACGAGTTGCTCGCCGCAGCCGCCACGCTGCGCGACGCGCCGGGCCTGAAATTCGAGCAGCTCACGGATCTTTGCGGCATGGACTATAGTGCGTATGGGGACGGCGCATGGACGGGCGCACGCTTTGCCGTCGTCTGCCATCTTCTCAGCATCACCCACAACTGGCGGCTCAGGCTGCGCGTATTCGCGACGGACGACGAGCTGCCGATGGTGGACTCGGTGATGGGGGTCTGGCCCTCCGCCAACTGGTATGAACGCGAGGCGTTCGACCTCTACGGCATCGTCTTCACCGGGCACCCCGACCTGCGCCGCATCCTCACCGACTACGGCTTCGTCGGTCACCCGTTTCGCAAGGACTTCCCCGTCTCCGGCACGGTCGAGATGCGCTACGACCCCGACCAGCGGCGTGTCATCTACCGGCCGGTCACGATCGAACCACGCGAGATCACGCCGCGCATCGTGCGCGTGGAAAACTACGGCGATGTCGAAAAGAAGACGTAGCCACAGAGAACACAGAGACTGAAGCCTTGAATTGCCAAGACGCCAAGAAGAAAGAAGAAACGCGTGTTCCGGCGGCTGTTTTTGTCTGCTGTTTTCCCTCTGTGCTCTCTGTGGCTGATTGGGTTTTGCATGGCTGAGATACGCAACTACACGATGAACTTTGGCTCCGACATAACTTGCCGGAGGCAAGTTAGTCTGCGCCGCAACAAGCCGCTAAAGCGGCGTGTTGTGGCCCGAGGTAACGATTTGTTGAGGACCGAAATTCATGGCTGAAATTCGTAACTACACTATGAATTTCGGTCCTCAACATCCTGCGGCGCACGGAGTGTTGCGGCTCGTGCTCGAGCTCGACGGCGAGGTGATCCAGCGCGCCGATCCCCACATCGGCCTGCTGCACCGCGCGACCGAAAAGCTTGCCGAGCACCGGACCTACCTCCAGAACGTTCCTTATTTCGATCGCTTCGATTACACCACCATGATGTGCAACGAGCATGCATATGTCATGGCGGTCGAGAAGCTGCTTGGGATCGAGCCGCCGATCCGCGCGCAGTATCTGCGTGTGATGTTCGACGAGATCACGCGGATCCTCGCGCACTTGTTCAGCCTGGGCGCGCACGGGCTGGATCTCGGCGCGATGACGGTCTTTCTCTACTGCTTCCGCGAGCGCGAGGATCTCTTCGACTGCTACGAGGCTGTTTCCGGCGCGCGCATGCACGCCGCGTATTACCGCCCGGGCGGCGTCTTCCGCGACCTGCCTGACCGGATGCCGCAGTACACGCCTTCCCGCATCCACGGCGAGGCCGCGACGCGCGAGCACAACACGAACCGCCAAGGCTCGCTCCTCGATTTCATCGAGGACTTTACGGAACGTTTCCCCAAATGCGTGGACGATTACGAGACGTTGCTCACTGACAACCGCATCTGGAAGCAGCGCACCGTGGACATCGCCGTCGTGCCGCCCGAGCGCGCGATCGCCCTCGGGTTCACCGGCCCGATGCTGCGCGGCTCCGGCGTCGAATGGGATCTCAGGAAGAAGCAGCCGTACGCGGTGTACGACCGGATGCAGTTCGACGTGCCGGTGGGGGTGAACGGCGACTGCTACGACCGGTACCTCGTGCGCATCGAAGAGATGCGCCAGTCGAACCGCATCGTCAGGCAGTGCGTGGACTGGCTGCGCGCGAACCCGGGCCCGGTGATGGCGGACAACCACAAGGTAGCGCCGCCCTCGCGGGTGTCGATGAAGGCGAACATGGAAGAGCTCATCCATCACTTCAAGCTCTTCACCGAGGGTATGCACGTGCCCGAGGGCGAGGCCTACGCCGCGGTCGAGCATCCCAAGGGCGAATTTGGCGTCTACCTCGTCTCCGACGGCGCGAACAAGCCCTATCGCATGAAGGTCCGTTCGCCGAGCTTCGCGCACCTGTCCTCCATGGACGAGCTCGCCCGGGGGCACATGATCGCGGACGTGGTGGCCATCATCGGCACTTACGAAATCGTCTTCGGCGAAATTGATCGCTGAAACGCAAACAGAGGGGATTGACAGGATTCAACAAGATTAAATCCTGTCCATTGAATTTATGAACGCACCGCTGGTACTTTCGCCCGAGGCGCTGGCGAAGATCGATCGCGCGATCGAAAAATATCCGCCCGGGGAGCGGCGGTCGGCGGTGATGGCCGCGCTCACCGTCGCGCAGGACGAGAAGGGCTGGCTTGCCACGGAAACCATGGACTTCGTCGCCCGTTACCTCGGCATGCCGGCGATCGCGGTCTACGAAGTGGCTTCGTTCTACACCATGTACGACCTGAAGCCGGTCGGGAAGTACAAACTCACGATCTGCACGAATCTCCCGTGCGCGCTCCAGGGCGCGAACGTGGCTGCTGCGCACCTGAAGCAGAAGTTTGGCATCGGATTCAACGAGACCACGGCCGACGGCATGTTCACGCTTAAGGAGGGCGAGTGCCTGGGCGCGTGCGGGGATGCGCCGGTGTTGCTGATGAACAACAAGCGCATGTTGTGCGCAATGAATCCCGAGAGAATCGACCTGCTCGTGAAGGATCTAAAATAATGGGCCTCCCGCTGCCGCCGTTTGCGACCGATCTGTTCGGACCCGACGCGATCATCATGCGGGGCCTGACGGGTCTCAATTGGCGACTCAGGGAATACGAAGTGCGCGGCGGCTATCAGGCGCTCAAGAAGATCATCGCCGAGAAAATTCCGCCCGATCAGATCGTGAACGAAGTCAAGAAATCGGCGCTGCGCGGGCGGGGCGGCGCAGGTTTCCCGACCGGGCTGAAGTGGAGCTTCATGCCGCGGCAGTACACCGGGCAGAAGTACATGGTGTGCAATTCGGACGAAGGCGAGCCCGGCACGTTCAAGGACCGCGACATCCTGCGTTACAACCCGCACAGCGTCATCGAGGGCATGATCATCGCCGGCTATGCCACGGGCAGTACGGTGGGCTACAACTACATTCACGGCGAGGTCTGGGATGTATACGAGCGCTTCGAGGAGGCGCTCGCCGAAGCGAAGGCGGCGGGCTACCTGGGCAAGAACATCTTGGGCTCGGACGCGAGCTTCGAGCTCTATGCGCATCACGGTTGGGGTGCGTACATCTGCGGGGAAGAAACTGGATTGCTGGAATCGCTTGAAGGCAAGAAGGGGATGCCGCGCTTCAAGCCGCCGTTCCCTGCGAGTTTCGGCCTCTATGGCAAGCCCACGACGATCAACAACACGGAGACCTTCGCCGCCGTGCCGTGGATCATCATGAACGGGGGCGCGGCGTTTCTCGAGCTCGGGCGGCCGAACAGCGGCGGCACCAAGATCTTCTCGGTGGCGGGGGACGTCGAGCGGCCCGGCAACTTCGAGGTGCGGCTCGGCACACCATTCGACACCCTGCTGAAGATGGCGGGAGGAATGCGTGGCGGGCGCAAGCTCAAGGCCTGCATCCCGGGCGGATCCTCGATGCCGGTGTTGCCTGCGGAAATCATGATGGCGACGGACATGGACTACGACTCCATTGCCAAGGCGGGCTCGATGCTGGGCTCGGGCGCGGTCATCATCATGGACGAGACGCGTTGCATGGTCCGCTGTCTGTTGCGCCTGTCGTACTTCTATTTCGAGGAATCGTGCGGACAATGCACGCCGTGTCGCGAGGGAACTGGCTGGCTCTACCGCATGGTGCATCGTATCGAGCACGGCACGGGGCGGCTCGAGGACCTCGATCTTCTCGACAACGTTTCCGACAACATCGCGGGGCGTACGATCTGCGCGCTGGGTGACGCCGCTGCATTGCCGGTGAAAAGTTTCATCAAGCATTTCCGTGACGAGTTCCAGTATCACATCGAGCACAAGAAGTGCTGCGTGCCGGATTATCTCTGAGTAACGGGTGACGAGTGACGAGTGACGCGCGCAAGATGGTAGAGGTCGATATCGACGGCCGGCAGCTGGCGGTGGCGGAAGGGGTGACCATCATGGACGCCGCCAACCAGGCCGGCATCTACATCCCGCATTTCTGCTACCACCGCAAGCTTTCCATCGCGGCGAACTGCCGGATGTGCCTCGTGCAGGTTGAAAAAGCGCCAAAGCCGCTGCCCGCATGCGCCACGCCGGTCGCCAACGGGATGAAGGTCTACACCGACTCCGAACAGGCGGTGGACGCGCAGAAGGGCGTGATGGAGTTTCTGCTGATCAATCACCCGCTCGACTGCCCGATCTGCGACCAGGGCGGAGAGTGCCAGCTGCAGGACCTGGCTGTCGGGTACGGCGCGAGCGGCGCGCGCTACGACGAGGCGAAGCGGGTCGTGACCAACAAGAACCTCGGCCCGCTCATCTCCACGGATATGACGCGCTGCATTCACTGCACGCGTTGTGTCCGCTTCGGCCAGGAGATCGCCGGAGTCATGGAGCTTGGCATGATCGGCCGCGGAGAGCACGCGGAAATCATCGCGTTCGTCGGCAAGACGGTCGACTCAGAGCTCTCGGGCAACGTGATCGACCTCTGCCCGGTAGGCGCGTTGACGTCCAAGCCGTTCCGTTACATGGCCCGCAGCTGGGAGCTCACGCGCCGGCCTTCGGTAAGCCCGCATTGCGGCCTGGGGGCCAACCTTACCGTTGAGGTCAAGCAGAACCGCGTGATGCGAGTGCTGCCGCGCGAGAACGAGGCGATTAACGAATGCTGGCTTTCAGACAAGGACCGCTTCTCCTACGAAGGCCTCAACTCGGAGAATCGTCTCGCGCGGCCGATGTTGAAGCGCGGTGGCGCCTGGCAGGAAGTGGAATGGCAAGCGGCGCTCGATTTCGTCGCCTCGGAGCTGAAGCGCGTCCGGGATCGGTACGGCGCGTCGAGCATCGGTGCACTGGCCACGCCCCATCAGACACTGGAGGAGCTCTTCCTGTTAGGAAAACTCGCGCGCGAGTTTTCCTCGGGTAACGTCGACCATCGGCTGAGACAGGCAGACTTCAGCCTAGACGGCAAGCTTGCCGGCGCGCCGTGGCTCGGCATGAAGATCGCTGATGTGAGCACGCTCGACCGCGCGCTGGTCGTGGGTTCGACGTTGCGCAAGGACCATCCTCTCCTTGCGCACCGGCTGCGCCAGGCAACGAAACGCGGCTTGGAGCTGAGCCTGGTCAATCCGTTCGACGACGACCTGTTGATGCGGGTTACGCACCGGGCGATCGTCGCGCCCTCCGCAATGCCCGATAGGCTGGCGCAGGTGGTGAAGGCGGCGGCGCAGCTCCGGAACGCACCGCTTCCGGAAGCCGTGCGCAGCGTTACGGAGCGAGCGAGCGTGTCGGAGATAGCGCAGGGCATTGCCGCCAGCCTCACGTCAGGGAAAAACACGGGGATTTTCCTGGGGAACCTTGCCCAGCATCACCCGCGCGCGAGCGAGCTCCACGTGCTCGCGCAGGCCCTGGCCGATGTGCTCGGGGGCCGCATGGGCGTTCTCGGCGAGGGGGCGAACAGCGTCGGCGGCTACCTCGCGGGCGCCGTCCCGTTCGCGGGCGCGCATGCCGGGATGAACGTCCGGCAAATGCTCGCGCAGCCGCGCAAGGCTTACCTGCTGCTGGGGGTGGAGGCTGAACTCGATGCCGGGGATCCGCAGCAAGCGGTGGCGGCGATGAAATCGGCCGAGCTCGTGGTGGCCATGAGCCCCTACCAGCACCAGGCGATTGGGTATGCGCAGGTCCTGTTGCCGATCGTCCCGTTCACGGAAACATCCGGCACCTTCGTCAACACCGAGGGTACTGTTCAGAGCTTTGCCGGCGTGGTGCGCCCGATCGGCGAGGCGCGACCGGCATGGAAAGTGCTGCGTGTGCTTGGCAACCTGCTCGGGTTGCCGGGCTTCGACCAGAATAGCAGCGAGGACGTGCTGGAGGAGGCGCTTGGCGAGCGCGGCGATTTTTCGGCCCGGCTCGGCAACGCGTCGCGGGGCTTCAGCCTCGATGCCCTCGCGTCAGAGGCGTCGACGGGAATCCGGCGCATCGCAGAGGTACCCAGTTACGCGGCCGATGCCGTGGTGCGGCGGGCGTCGTCACTGCAGCAGACGCGCGATGCCCAGGCGCTGGTCGTGCACATGAACCGTGCGTTGTTCGAGAAGCTGGGTTTGCGCAATGGCGATAACGTCAGCGTGCGGCAGGGCGGGGGAGAAGCCGTGCTGGGGACCGTAATCGATGAGCGTCTGCCAGAGAACTGCGTCCGGCTGGCAACGGGGTGCCCCGAGACGGCCCAGCTCGGCGACATGTTCGGAGAGGTGCACTTGGAACGCGTGCCGGCCGAACAGAAGATGGCGGTATGAAACGATGAATACGCTGGTGCAGCCGCTGGTGAATTTAGGCAACTGGCTCTGGGGTCTGCTGGCCGCCGTCGTGGTCTGGATCTTCGGCCAGGAACTGGCGCCGTCGGTGCTGCACGTCATCAAGATACTGCTGCTCATCGTCTGCATCGTGGCGCCGCTGATGGGGGCGGTTGCATACCTCACTTTGTGGGAACGCAAAATGATTGGCTGGATGCAGATTCGCATCGGGCCCAACCGCGTGACGTTTTTTGGGATTCGGTGGCTCGGGGGTCTGGCGCAGCCCGTTGCGGACGGCCTGAAACTGATGGCGAAGGAAGTCATCATCCCGGCTGGCGCGAGCAAGGCTCTTTTTGTGCTTGCACCGGTCATGACTCTCATGCCGGCGTTGGCAGCATGGGCTGTTATACCGTTCAGCCCCACGCTGGTGCTGGCCGACATCGATGCAGGTCTGCTCTATGTCATGGCGATTACCTCGGTGGGGGTCTACGGCATCATCATCGCGGGTTGGGCGTCCAACTCGAAGTACGCGTTCCTGGGTGCAATGCGCTCCGCGGCCCAGATGGTCTCCTATGAACTCGCCATGGGGTTTGCGCTGGTCTGTGTGCTGATGGCTGCGCAGAGCCTGAACCTCGGCGAAATCGTGCGCATGCAGCAGGGCAATTGGGGGTTCTTGAACTGGTTCTGGATTCCATTGTTCCCGGTATTCCTGGTTTACCTGATCGCCGGTGTGGCCGAGACGAACCGCGCGCCGTTTGATGTGGCCGAAGGGGAATCGGAGATCGTCGCGGGCTTTCACGTCGAGTATTCGGGCATGGCGTTTGCCGTGTTTTTCCTTGCCGAGTACGCCAACATGATCCTGGTGTCGACGCTGTGCTCCGTCATGTTCCTCGGGGGCTGGCTCTCGCCGGTCCCGCTGGCAATCGCGAGCGCGATCGGACTGCCATGGCTGGCGGCCAACAGTTTCGGGTGGCTGCTCGTGAAGCTGTTCGTCGTGGTGTCGAGCTTTCTCTGGTTTCGCGCCACGTTCCCGCGCTATCGCTACGACCAGATCATGCGCCTCGGCTGGAAGGTGTTCCTGCCGCTGACCATCCTCTGGATCGTGGTGCTCGGCGCCTGGATGCAGACGCCCTTGTGGATATGGTGGCAGTGATGATCGGGCGCATCCGACAGTTTTTCCGCACGTTTCTGCTCGTTGAGCTGGTGAAAGGCATGATGCTCACCGGGCGGCATATCTTCCGGCGCAAGATTACGGTGCAGTACCCGGAGGAAAAAACACCGTTGAGCCCGCGCTTCCGCGGTCTGCACGCGCTGCGCCGTTACCCGAACGGCGAGGAGCGGTGCATCGCGTGCAAGCTGTGCGAGGCCGTATGCCCGGCGCTGGCGATCACGATCGAGTCGGAGCAGCGCGATGATGGCACGCGCCGCACGACCCGATACGACATTGACCTAACGAAATGTATCTTCTGCGGGTTTTGCGAGGAGTCGTGCCCGGTGGATTCGATTGTCGAGACCAATATATTCGAGTACCACGGCGAGCGGCGCGGAGACCTGATCTACACGAAGCCGATGCTGCTTGCCGTTGGCGATCTGTACGAAGAACAAATTGCGAAGGACCGGGCCGACGACGCCGCGTACCGATAAACCGTTTAGCCACAGAGGACACAGAGAACACCGAGAAGAGACTAAGAACGTTTGGTTGCAGCCCGTTTGTTGGCTCTCTCTGTGACCTCTGTGTTCTCTGTGGCTGAATTTGATGACTTTTAACGAATTCATTTTCTACCTGTTCGCAGCGATCCTCTTGTTCGCGGGGCTGCGGGTGATCACCGCGCGCAACCCGGTGCACGCAGTGCTTTTCCTCGTCCTCGCATTCTTCACGTCTGCCGCGATCTGGATACAGCTTCAGGCCGAGTTTCTGGCCATTGTCCTCGTGCTCGTCTATGTCGGCGCTGTGATGGTGCTGTTCCTGTTCGTCATCATGATGCTCGATATCAACCTGGCGCGCTTGCGCGAGGGCTTCTGGCATTACATGCCGGTCGGGGCATTCGTGGCGATCGTGCTGGTGGCGGAAATGGTGCTCGTGCTGGCTGGGAAATACGGCAGGTTCGCGGGCGTGCCCGCGCCGCCGCCGCTGCCGCCCGGCTACAGTAATACCAAGGAGCTCGGGCGGCTGGTCTACACCGAGTACGTGTATGCCTTCGAGATTGCGGCGGCGATTCTGCTGGTGGCGATCGTGGCGGCGATCTCGATCACACTGCGTCGCCGCAAGCAGACCAAGTACCTGGATCCGGCCTGGCAGGTCAGGGTGCGTCGCGAGGACCGGGTGCGCATCGTAAAGATGCCGACTGAAAAACGCAGTGACCGGTGACTCGTGACCGGTCACGGGTGACGCAGTAAAGGGGAAAAATTGGTTTCATTGTCGCATTACCTGGTGCTTGGCGCGATCCTGTTCGCGATCGCTGTGGTTGGGATTTTTCTCAACCGCCGGAACCTCATCGTGCTGCTGATGGCGATCGAGCTGATGCTGCTCGCTGTCAACATGAACTTCGTCGCCTTCTCGCATTTTCTCGACGACCCGTCGGGCCAGGTCTTCGTGTTCTTCATTCTGACGGTCGCCGCAGCAGAATCGGCCATCGGCTTGGCGATCCTGGTGGCGCTGTTCCGCAATCTCAACACCATCGACGTCGAGGATCTCGACCAGCTGAAAGGTTAGGTTTAAGCGCGTGACCCGGATGCAGCTTCTCTACCTGATCGTGCCGCTGGCGCCACTTGCCGGGGCCATTGTGGCCGGTCTCTTCGGCTGGGCGATCGGGCGCCGCGGGGCCCACTGGATCACAATTGTCGGGATGGTGATCGCAACGGTCGGCTCGGCGATCGTGTTCCTCGACGTCCTCGACGGCAATGTCTATAACGGGCCGGTCTACACGTGGCTCACATCGGGTAACACCGGCTTCGAGATCGGTTTCCTGATCGATCGCCTGTCCGCCACCATGATGCTGGTGGTGTCGTTTGTGTCGCTGATGGTGCATATCTACACGATCGGCTACATGGCGGACGATCCCGGCTACCAGCGCTTCTTCTCCTACATATCGCTTTTCACCTTCTCGATGCTGATGCTGGTGATGGCGAACAATTTCCTGCAGCTGTTCTTCGGCTGGGAGGCGGTGGGCCTGGTCTCCTACCTGCTGATCGGCTTCTGGTTTACGCGTCCGACGGCGATCCACGCCAACCTCAAGGCCTTCCTGGTCAATCGCGTCGGGGACTTCGGTTTCCTGCTGGGGATCGCGCTGATTCTAATGTACTTCGGCACACTCGATTATGCGGCGGTCTTCGGCAGCGCCAGAACCCTCGCCGGCAACACCATCGAAATTCTGCCCGGCGGGGCATGGTCGCTGATGACGGTGATCTGCATCCTGCTGTTCATCGGGGCGATGGGCAAGAGCGCCCAGTTTCCGCTGCACGTGTGGCTGCCCGACTCGATGGAAGGCCCGACGCCGATTTCCGCGCTGATCCACGCCGCAACGATGGTGACCGCGGGCATCTTCATGGTGGCCCGCATGTCGCCGCTCTATGAGCTGTCGGAAACCGCGCTCTCGGTCGTGATGGTGATCGGCGCCATCACCGCGCTGTTCATGGCGTTGGTGGCGATCGTGCAGAACGATATCAAGCGGGTGGTGGCGTACTCCACGCTGTCGCAGCTGGGCTATATGACCGTGGCGCTCGGGGCATCGGCCTACGCCGCGGGCATTTTCCACCTGGCGACCCATGCATTTTTCAAGGCGCTGCTGTTCCTGGGTGCGGGTTCGGTAATCATCGCCCTGCATCACCAGCAGGACATGCGGCACATGGGCGGACTCCGCAAGTACTTGCCAGTGACCTACTGGACGACGCTGCTCGGGGCGATTTCGAGCGCGGGAATCCCGGGCTTTGCCGGCTTTTTCTCCAAGGACTCGATCATCGAGGCCGCGCATCTCTCGAAGCTCCCGGGAGCGGGTTTTGCATACGCCGCCGTCCTCCTCACCGTATTCGTGACCGCGCTCTATACCTTCCGGCTGGTTTTCATGACGTTCCACGGGGCCGAGCGTTTCCGGGGCCACGGCGCGCAAGGAGGGGCGCACGGGCACGGTGAGGGGGCCCATGCGCACGAGCCACATGAATCGCCCGCCGTAGTGACGGTGCCACTCATTCTGCTGGCCATCCCTTCAGTCTGTGCCGGCTGGGTGATCGGGCCGGTGCTTTTCGGCGACTACTTCGGGGGATCCATCGCCGTGGCGCCTGCGCACGACGTCCTGGCACTGATGGGCAAGGACTTCCACGGCGTCTTCGCCATGATGGCCCACGGCCTTCTCGCGCCTGCGTTCTGGCTCGCCGTTGCCGGCATTGTGACCGCGTGGTACCTCTACCTCAAACGTCCCGATCTCCCGCAGGTCATCAAGGAGAAGGCCGGGCTCATTTATACCGTCCTGGAGCGCAAGTACGGTTTCGACGAGCTCTACCAATGGCTCTTTGGAGACGGTGCCGTGCGTTTTGGCACCGGTCTGTGGAAAGGTGGGGATGTCGCGGTGATCGACGGCATCTTCGTCAACGGCTCGGCTCGGCTGGTGGGATGGTTCGCGTTGGTGGTGCGTCATCTGCAGTCCGGTTTCATCTACCACTACGCTTTCGCCATGATCATCGGGATCCTGGTGCTGCTCACGATGACCTTCCTGATTTAAGGACCCAATGCTGCTCGGTTTCCCGCTGCTGTCTCTCGCCATCTGGGTCCCGATCGCGTTCGGCGTGCTCGTGCTGGCGACCGGCTCCGACCGCAATGCACGCGTCGCGCGCCTGCTCGCCCTGATTGGCGCGGTGCTGGGGCTGCTCGTGACGTTGCCGCTCTATACCCGCTTCGACACAGGAGCGGGTGGCTTCCAGTTCCAGGAGCTTGCCCCCTGGATCGCGAGCTTCCATGCAAACTATCACCTCGGCATCGACGGCGTGTCGCTCCTGCTGATTCTGCTGAACAGCTTCACGACGGTGCTGGTGGTGATCGCGGGCTGGGAAGTGATTCAGACGCGGGTCGCCCAATACCTCGCCTCCTTTCTTTTCCTGTCAGGCTTCATGAACGGGGTGTTCTCGGCCCTGGATGCTCTGTTGTTCTATGTTTTCTTCGAGGCGACGCTCATCCCCATGTTCGTCATCATCGGCGTGTGGGGCGGGCCGAACCGGGTCTACGCGGCGCTGAAATTCTTCCTTTACACGCTGCTGGGCTCGTTGCTCCTGCTGGTGGCGCTGATCTACCTCTATAACGCCGCCGATGGAAGTTTCTCACTTCTGGACTTCTACCGGCTCCCGCTGCCGCTTACGGCGCAGATCCTGATCTTCGTGGCCTTCTTCCTCGCTTTCGCGGTAAAGGTGCCGATGTGGCCAGTTCACACTTGGCTGCCAGATGCGCACGTCGAGGCGCCGACTGGCGGCTCGGTTGTGCTTGCAGCCATTATGCTCAAACTCGGTGCCTATGGTTTCATCCGGTTGTCGCTGCCCATCGTTCCTGATGCGAGTCACGCGCTCGCGGGCTTCGTAATCGCGCTCTCGCTCATCGCCGTCGTGTACATCGGCCTCGTCGCATTGGTGCAGGCCGACATGAAGAAGCTGATCGCCTACTCGTCGATCTCGCACATGGGCTTTGTCACGCTCGGGATCTTCATCTTTAACGCCCAGGGCATGGAGGGGGCGGTCATCCAGATGATCTCCCATGGTTTCGTGTCGGGCGCGCTGTTTCTCTGCGTCGGCGTCCTCTACGACCGCATGCATTCCCGGATGATTTCCGATTACGGCGGCGTCGCGAACACGATGCCGGTGTTTGCCGCGTTCTTCATGCTCTTCGCCATGGCCAACTCCGGGCTGCCCGGCACTAGCGGTTTCGTGGGCGAGTTTTTGGTGGTGATGGGGTCGGTCAGGGTGAATTTCTGGTACGCAGCCGCCGCGGCGACGACGCTCATCTTCGGCGCGGCCTACACGCTCTGGATGTACAAACGCGTGATTTTCGGTGCCGTTGCGAACAGTCACGTCGCGAGCCTGTCCGATCTCGGCACGCGCGAATTTCTGGTTTTGGGCCTGCTTGCCGTGGCCGTGCTGGTCATGGGGCTATGGCCATACCCCTTCGCGGACGTGCTGCACGTTTCCGTGGACGGATTGTTGAATCACGTGATGCAAAGCAAGCTGCCCTAGGCAGTTTGTCGGACTTGGCCCCGACAAACTCCTAATGCAAAACCGGCGCTGGGAAAATTGCAACAGAGGATGACAGATATGCTAATTCACCGTCGCTCTTCTTCCTATTCGGCCGCTTCGGGCGGGTTTTCTTCCGAAGGGTTAGCCGGTTTTGCTGTTAGCAGCCTGTACGGACTGTTAAGTCCGACAGGCTGCTAGAAAGAGCCGGAGATGCAATACATCACACCCCTTGCGCCGGCTTACGCCGAACTATTCCTGCTCGGCATGGTGTGCGTGATCCTCGTTGCGGATCTGTTCGTGAGCGACGACAACCGCGTCGTTACCTATGCGTTGACCCAGCTCGCGCTGGCGGGTGCATTCGCCATTACCTATATCACGATGACCGGTCAGCCCGTCTACACCTTCAGCGGAATGTTCGTCGACGACCTGATGTCCGACGTGCTGAAGCTGCTGGTCTATATCGCCGTGATGGTCATGCTGGTTTACTCGCGGCCTTACGTCGCGGCCCGGGGGATGTTCCGGGGCGAGTTCTTTGTGCTTGCAATGTTTTCGACGCTGGGCATGATGGTCATGATTTCGGCGAACCATCTGCTCAGCCTCTACCTCGGACTCGAGCTGCTCTCGCTCTCGCTTTATGCGATGGTGGCGCTGCAGCGGGATTCCGCCACGGCGACCGAGGCGGCGATGAAGTATTTCGTGCTCGGGGCGCTCGCCTCCGGCATGCTGCTCTACGGCATGTCGATGCTCTACGGAGCGACCGGCAACCTCGAGATCACGCGCCTTGCGGAGACTATCCTCAATCTCGGGGCGCGGGATCTGGTGCTGGTCTTCGCGCTCGTGTTCATCGTCGCCGGTCTCGGCTTCAAGCTGGGCGCGGTGCCGTTTCACATGTGGGTGCCTGACGTCTACCATGGCGCGCCCACGGCCGTGACCCTATTCATCGGGTCGGCGCCAAAGCTCGCTGCCTTCGCATTCATCATGCGGCTGTTGGTCCAGGGGCTGGGAGCGGAGCAGCTGGTCGTGGAGTGGCAGCAGATGCTGATCGTGATGGCGGTGCTGTCGCTTGCCATCGGCAACATCACCGCGATTGCGCAGACTAACCTCAAGCGCATGTTGGCGTACTCGACGATCGGTCACATGGGGTTCCTGCTGCTGGGAATCCTATCGGGTGACCTGGTGGGCTATAGCGCCGGCATGTTCTACGTGGTCGTTTACGTGCTGATGAACCTGGGCAGCTTCGGCATGATCATACTGCTGTCGCGCAGCGGATTCGAGGCGGAAAACCTGGAGGATTTCAAGGGGCTCAACGCGCGCGATCCGTGGTACGCGTTCATGATGCTGCTATTGATGTTCTCCATGGCGGGAATTCCGCCTACCGTGGGCTTCTACGCCAAATTGACCGTGCTGCAAGCGGTCATCGACGCGGGTTTCGTCTGGCTTGCCGTCGTCGCGGTTCTGTTCTCGCTGATCGGCGCGTTCTACTACTTGCGGCTGGTGAAACTGATGTACTTCGATGCGCCGACCGATTCGGCGCCCATCTCGCCGAGCAGCGACGTGCGCCTGCTGATGAGCGCGAACGGGCTCGCGATGCTCCTGTTCGGGATCCTTCCCGGGCCGCTGATGAGCCTCTGCATTTATTCGATCCGGGCTTCGCTGTAAGCGTGAAAAAGACTTTAGCCGCAGATAAACGCCGATATCGGATTCCTGGATGACGCGCCGAAACGCAGATTTCACCGAGGAAACGATCAGCTCCAGGACCGTGTACCGTGGCAGGCTGCTGCACGTGCTCGAGGACCAGGTGCGGCTTCCCGACGGTGCCAGCGCGACGCGCGAGTACATCCGGCATCCGGGCGCCGTGATGATGGTGCCCGTGCTCGACACCGATACGGTCGTGCTGGTGCACCAGTACCGTTATCCTCTGCGCCGGCATTTCTACGAGCTCCCGGCTGGAAAGAGAGAGCCGGGCGAGGAGCCGCTCGCGACGGCGAGGCGCGAGCTACGGGAGGAATGCGGCTACGAGGCGGCGGAGTGGCAGCGCCTGACCTCGATTCATCCCTGCATCGGCTACTCGGATGAGGCGATCGAGCTCTATCTGGCGCGCGGGCTCACCCACGTGGGCCAGGCCACGGACGACGAGGAATTCCTGGAGGTTGTGCCGCTCCGGCTCGCGGAGGCCCTGAAATGGGTCAGGGACGGCCGGATTACGGAGGTGAAGGCCATCATCGGCCTGCTGTGGGCCGAGCGGGTGCTGCGCCGCGCTTGAGCGCCGCCCTGGCGCAGGCGTTTGCCGCATTTCCCGGCGCCGCGCTATTGAGCGAGAGAGGCTGACCGGTCGGCGGCGTCCGGCGAGGGACGCCCACCGGCTCAGTTCAGGTGGTGGAAATTCTGGCCGAGCATCTCGGGTGTGACGACGACGACGCCACCCTCGCTCACGAAGAAGCGCTGACGATCCTCCTCGAGATGGACTCCGATCCGGATGCCCTCGGGGAGGTGGCAATAGTGGTCCAGGACGGCGCGTTTGACGATCGCGCGGGGGCCGATCGTCACGCTGGGCAGGATCACCGAGTCCTCGACGCGCGCGTCCTCCTCGACGCGTACGTCCGAGAACAGCATCGTGCGCCTGAGCGTGCAACCGCTCATGACGCAGCCGCCGGAGACCATGCTGTCGACGACGCTCCCGCCGCCGTGCTCCTCGCCGAGCACGAACTTCGCGGGCGGCAGCTGCTCCTGGTAGGTCCAGATCGGCCAGTGCGCATCGTACAGATTGAGGTCGGGCACGACGTTGACCAGGTCCATGTTCGCTTCCCAGTACGCGTCGATCGTGCCGACATCGCGCCAGTACGATTCACCGTGCGCGACGTTGACGCAGCTCGTGACGAAATTGTGGGCCATCACGCGGTAGCCGCGCTCGACCATGTGCGGGATCACGTCCTTGCCGAAGTCGTGCTGCGAGCGCTTGTCCTGGGCGTCGCGCACCAGCTGCTCGTACAAGAAAGGCGCATTGAAGACGTACACCCCCATGTTGCCGAGCGCGACATCGGTTCGCCCGGGGATTGGCGTCGTCGTGGCTGGCTTTTCCTGGAACCCGACGATGCGCATGTGCTCGTCGACCTGCATGATGCCGAACTGTCGGCTTTGCGCGAGCGGCACCTCGGCGCAGGCGATCGTGACGTCGGCCTGCGACTGGGTGTGCTCAGCCAGCAGGCGCTCGTAGTCCATCTTGTAGACGTGGTCGCCCGAGAGCACGAGCAGGAAATGCGGCGCATAGCGACGGACAATGTCGAGGTTCTGGTACACCGCGTCGGCCGTGCCCCGGTACCAGTCCGCTGTGACGCGCTGCTGCGCCGGCAGCAACTCGATGAACTCGCCGAAGCGGCCGTCGAGAAACGACCAGCCGCGCTGAACGTGGCGGATCAGGCTCTGCGCCTTGTACTGGGTCGCGATGCCGATCTTGCGGATACCCGAATTGACGCAGTTCGACAGCGTGAAATCGATGATGCGGAACTTGCCGCCGAACGGAACCGCGGGCTTCGCGCGCCATTCGGTCAGCGGCAGCAGCCGGTTGCCCTGCCCGCCGGCAAGAACGATCGCCAGCGTTTGCGACGCAAAGCGCCGCTCCGCGGCGCTCGCCATGCCGTGGCGCGTCGCCGTGCCCTCGTGCACCGTGGAATTGAACACGCTCATGCCGCCCTCTCCGCAATCCGAGTAATCTGAAGCTATGCTCGCAGGATACTGCCATATTGACGCAGGTCAAATAGCGCATAGAGCGCGCGCTTCGATAAGATTCGACGGTCCGTTCTTGCGTCGCGCGCATTCCGGGATATGAAAGTCCTTTTCGTCACGCCCGAGTACACCAGCTGGATCAAAACCGGCGGGCTCGGTGACGTCAGCGCCGCGCTGCCGACGGCGTTGCGCGAGCTGGGCATCGACGCGCGGGTGGTGATCCCGGGCTATCGCGAAGTGCTGGCGGCGATCGGCACGCGCCCAGTCGCGGCAAGCCTCGCGCCCTGGAGCGGCTTTCCTGGAGCGCGGCTGCTGGTCGCGCGCACGCCGCACGGCACGCCGGCCTGGGTGCTCGACTGCCCGCAATTCTACGATCGCGATGCGGGGCCGTACGGCGACTCGGACGGGCGCGACTTTGCGGACAACGCGCTGCGCTTCGGGCTGCTTGCACTGGCCGCGGCGCGAATCGGCGACGGCCTGATTGCGGAATGGAAGCCGGAGGTTGTGCACGGCAACGACTGGCAGGCGGCGCTCGCCCCGGCGTACCTGCGGCTCGTGTTCGCGAGCCGCGTGCCGTGCGTACAGACCGTGCACAATCTCGCCTTCCAGGGACTTTTTCCGCCCGACACGGCGACGACGCTTGGCCTGCCGCACGAGGGCTACGCGGCCGAGGGCTTCGAGTTCTACGGGCGGTTGTCGTTCCTCAAGGCGGGGCTGCGCTGGGCGGACGCGATCACCACGGTGAGCCCGACCTACGCGCGCGAAATCCAGCGCGAGCCGCTCGGTTTCGGACTGCAGGACCTGCTTGCCTCGCGTCGCGACACGCTCTACGGAATCACGAACGGCATCGACGTCGAGGAATGGGACCCGGCCCGCGACCGGCGGATCGCCTCGACCTACAGCGCCGCGACACTCGAGTCGAAAGCGAAGAACAAGCGCGCGCTGCAGCGCCGGCTCGGGCTCGATCCCCGCGGTGACGTCGTGCTGCTCGGCGTCGTGAGCCGGCTGACGGCGCAAAAGGGCATCGACCTCGTGCTCGAAGCGGTGCCGCGCCTGCTCGAGCTGCCGGTTCAGCTCGCCGTGCTCGGCACCGGGGAGCGCGATTTCGAGCAGGCGCTTGCCGCCCTTGCCCGCGCGCACCCCGACCGCATCGCGGCACGCATCGGCTTCGACGAGACGCTCGCGCACCTGATCGAGGCCGGAACGGACATCTTCCTCATGCCTTCGCGCTTCGAGCCCTGCGGCCTGAACCAGATGTACAGCCAGCGTTACGGCACCCCGCCGGTGGTGCGGCGCACCGGCGGGCTCGCCGATACGGTCGTCGACTGCACGCCCGACGCGCTCGCGCGCGGCGACGCGACCGGGTTCGTGTTCGACGCGGAAGACGCCGGCGCGCTGGTCGCGGCCGTCGAGCGCGGGCTGGCGGCGTTCGGCGGGCGCGGTCGCTGGCGGCGCCTGCAGGAGAACGGCATGCGGCGCGATTTCAGCTGGGCCGCAGCCGCGCGCCGCTACGCCGAGGTCTACGACTGGGTTGTCCGGTCCCGCGGCGCGCGCGCCGGGGACGCGGCGTGAATCGCCCGGACGGCCGCTATACCCAGGGCATCGGCCTGCCCACGGTGTGGGAGGGTTTGCGCGGGCAGATGTGGCTGGGCGATGAGAAATTTCGGAACAAGATGCAGCGCCGTCTCGAAGGCAAGCGCAGTGCGGAT
>JAOTVX010000033.1 GCA_029863175.1 Betaproteobacteria bacterium
TCCCGTGCGCAGCGCGAGCCCGCCCGCCCGAGCCCGGACGAACTGCTTAGAGAAGTTGCGAAGGCTTTCGATCTTCCGCGCAGAACGGTGCTCGACCGCCGCCACGCGCAGGCGTATCGCTGTGCCGTTTTTCTACTGCGACGCGTGGTGAACGAACCGATCGCCAAGGTTGCGCGCCGCGCCGGAATATCCGCCCCACGGGTGTCGCAAATCCAGGCCCAGGCGGAAAGCGCCAAGCCGCAGGGACCGATGCGGATGCTGTTGGAGCTCTATAAGGTAAAGCGTTGACCCCATGAACGCGCGTATAAGGTAAAGCGTTGACCCCATGAACGTAAGTTGCGGGCCAAGCGGTTTTTCTCTAGTTACATGCTTCCATGATTAAACACCCCGCTTCGGCGGGGTGTTTGTTTGCGTATCGTGCTTTCTGAGGATTAAAGGGGCCAGGCTCGATTTATGCGGCAATGAATAAATCGAGCCTGCCCCATTTAATTGCCGTCGAATCAAAAAAAATGAAGCTAATGCTCGCCTAGAAATGCCTGTTTGATTGTCTTGTTTGAAGCCAACCAGATCTTGATCACTTCGTAGAGAATGACAGTTGCATAACTCACAGAAAACCAGAGCACTATTTCTTCTATAGGCAATTCATGCCACGCCTGAATATATATTCCCGTCATTGCGCTATGTTGAAATCCCCACCACTGATATGGCAAAGCCAAGGTTACCTCCCATAATAGGCTAATCAAAACAATTATGAGAACTGTAAAACTAAACGCACGCCAGTTAATAAAATGCTTGGCGCAATGGTAGAAGCCAAGTGAGGGCAGCAAGGCCACAATGGTTAAATAGATAAAGTACCAGGGGAATCCAGGTTCGCCGGAAAACCAAAGTTTGTAGGTCACCGAACACGCTATTAACAAAGTCGCGATGATCAATGAAAAGGGGTGGAAGCAGAGGATTTTCTCTAATTTTTGTGACTCACTTTGGTAATCAGGAATGTTGTATCTCAAAAACCAATACTCATCACCCCAAGCATAAATAAGCAACACCACAATAAAGCCGCTGAGATAAAAAATAAACTCTTCTATGGGGATGCTGCCATTGACAGCGGGCAGCGAAATGTCTAAGACAGCATTGTGATTTTGAAAGAGAAAAAACGCATTCCCGAACAACACATCCAATATCACGCCTAATGGGAATAGCAGCGACACTGTCAATATGAACGCTTTCTTTTGAAAACGAATTTCAGGATGTCGGAAAAACCACCACCCAATGGCTAACATGGGAATAATGAACAGGCTCAGACTTATGGTATAGCCAAGCGGTGTGGGATTGTCCGATGTTACAACAAGCTGGCCAGGGACGATCACTGTCTGCAGTGTTAACGCCGCCGGAATGATCAATACGACTATGATGTATATAACAACCGCCGCAGCCTTGTTGTGCCTGTTTTGCATAACACATAGTCCTTTAGTGATGCTTTTCGGCTGTTTCTGGTTCAGCCATTTATAACTACATTAGCACCAACACGGGCAGCCCGCCGCAGCGGGGTGTAGTAAGCGAAATCTAAGACTATGCCGCAGAGGGCAACTGGAACAGGCCGTGGCAATGGGACCTCCACCGCAATGCATGCCACGGCAGTCTCAGTCGGCAGAAAACAAATGGGAAACAAATGGAGTCAGATTCACATTCCTGCATTCCGGAAAAGTTACACTGATCCCATTTACACCACTCTTCAGTTAAATATCTGCGGCCTTTTAAGACAGATCAAGAGTACGCGGCGGCGCGCGGGGGCGCATGTCGGGCGCCTCACGATGAGCAAAGCAATGGTGTGTCTTCGCCCCAAACCCGCCGCGCGGTCTCCACGACCAGTCTGAGCTTTCGTTCCTGGTCTGCCGGGGTGACGGCGTTTCCAATCACCGAGTTGGAAAAGCCGCATTGCGGGCTTACCGCCAAACGCTCCAGGGGCACGAAGCGGCTCGCTTCTCGGATGCGGCTTACGAGCTCGTCCATCGCCTCAAGGTGAGGACGCTTGGTGGTGATGAGCCCAAGCACCACCAACTTGTCTTCGGGCACTTCCCTGAGAGGCTCGAACGATCCCGAGCGCGCGTCGTCATATTCGAGCAGGAACCGCTGCGCCCGGGCGCGCCGAAAGGCGGTCCGCGCGATCCGCTCGTAGCCGCCGCTCGCAAGCCAGCGGCTGCCCTGGTTTCCCCGGCACAAGTGAAAACCGAATGTGACACCAGGAATATCCCCGATGATTGCATTGTCCATCTCGATGCCGCGTTCCAGGTAGCGCTCCGCACTCCAGCCCTGGGATTCGTAAAAGCTGCACGTCGCCGGATCCAGCAGCAGCGCATAGTGGGGCGCGTCGAGCTGGATGTAGGTCGCGCCGAGCCGCACCAGCTCCACGACTTCCTCGCGCAGGATGTCCACCACATCGGCGAGGAAGTTTTCCAAGGTGGGATAGGCTGCGCGGGAGCGCTGCGGAGACCAGAAGTTCGCCCAAAGGCTGGGGCTAGGCAGCGTAATCTTCCGAATGCGTGTCGTGCGCGCGCGCAGAAACACGAACTCCTCCACCGACAAATGCCGCCTGCGTTGGAGCTTCTCCACGACCCCGAGCCCTGCGGGGCGCTCAATCGTCCGATCGCCGACGGTAGAAGAATCTCCGCGCCAATTGCCCCACAGAAACGCGTTCAGGTCCCAGTCGCCCAGGCCGCTTACTGATTCGGCGAACTGGCTCTGAAAGGAGAGCCGCCGCTGCTCCCCGTCGGTGACCACCGGCAAGCCCACGCTCTCCTGGAGCCTGATGGCGTCTTCCACGGCCCGGTCTTCGAGGGCCTTGAACCGGGCACGCGAGATGCGGCCCGAGGCGGCGTCTTCCCGCGCCGAAATAAGTTCAGATGGGCGGAGCAGGCTGCCGATATGGTCTGCGTGGCAAGCGATCATGGTCTAGCCAGTATTTCACGAAAAGTATCGCGCCAAACCCCGGCTAATGCCACCTGCGATGGCGGTGTTAGGTGATGCGTGATGAGTGATGAGTTATGGGGTTCGCCCGACGCAGACAGCAGAAAGCAGAAGGATGAAGGATAACCAGGGGCTTTCCCGGTATGCCACTCTTCGCGTTCTTTGCGGCCTTCGCGGTGAGGCTTTTCTCTTTCTTGGCGCCCTCCGCGGCCTTGGCGGTAGAGCTTTTCTGGTCCTTCGCGGCCTTAACGTCTTGGCGGTGAAGCTTTACTGCTTTTCATCACCCATCACTCGTCACCTAGCCACACTGGCGCTGCTTGCGAGTTCGGCCACGGGCTGACTTTCCAGCGGCACTGGGCGCTGGAACTGGTTACCTTGCGCGAACTGGGTGCCCATCTCGGCCAGCAGCTTCAGCACGTCCTGCGTTTCAGCGCCTTCCGCGATCACCTGTTTGTCGAGACCGTGGGCAAGATCGTTCAGCGCCCGCACGAAAATGCGGCTGCCCTCGTCGCCGGCAAGGTCGCGGATGAAGCTGCCGTCGATCTTGAGGTAGTCGACGTCGAACCGCTTGAGATAGTAGAACGAGCTGAAACCGGCTCCAAAATCGTCAAGGGCGATCCGGCAACCCAAGTCCTTGAGCTGGTGGATGAAGGTCAGCGTCACGTCGATTTCTGCCATTGCGGCCGTTTCCGTGATCTCGAAAACGAGCTGGCTCGGGTTTACGTCGCTATCCCGCAGCAGGGTGAGGAAGCGCCGCATCCAGTCCGGGTCCGACATCGAGATACGCGAAATATTGACGAAGTAGCGCACGCGCTTGCCGATTTGATGGTTTTCGC
The DNA here is from genome assembly GCA_029863175.1 of Betaproteobacteria bacterium. The sequence goes on from JAOTVX010000033.1 coordinate 3,801, forward strand.
GCATGAAGGCAAGAAGCTTTTCCACCACGCGCAGATCAATTTCTTTGATAAGGCCGAGGGATTCGGCGAATTCAAGGAAACTTGCTGGCGGGATGTGGCGCCCGTCCTCGTCACGAATGCGAGCGAGGATCTCGTAGTGCATCGTCTTGCGATCCTTGAGGCGGACGACCGGCTGCGAGAACAGGACCACGCGGTCATCATCCAGCGCGTCACGGAGCGTTTTCGCCCAGTGGATGCGCTTGTGCGTGCTGCGCAGGCTGTCGGAATCCTGGTCGAACAACATGTGACGGTTGCGGCCGAGGTCCTTCGCCTGATACATCGCAATGTCCACGTTCGACAGGACCGCGAGCACGTCGTTGCCGTGGAAGGGATAGAGCGCGATGCCAGCCGAGGCGGTCAGGTTGGATATGACCTTGTCCTCGGCCGCCTGGAAACGGTAATGGCGCACGGCGTCGAGCGCGCTCTCGGCCACCTCGATGGCCTCCTTGCGCAGCACGGCTGGCAAATGGATCGCGAACTCGTCGCCCCCGAGGCGATAGAGCTCGCCGTTGAGGCTGCGCATAAGGTCGCGCAGCACGCTGCCAACGCCGATGATCAGGTGATCGCCGGTGCGATGCCCGAAGTTGTCGTTGACGTATTTGAAATGATCGACGTCCAGGAAGAGCAGGGCGCCCATGCCGCCTGCCGCCAGGGCTTCCTCGATGCGGCGCTGCAGGCTGTGCCGGTTGGGAAGGTCGGTAAGCGCATCGTGCAGCGCCAGATGCTCGATGCGCAGGGTCGCAAGATGCTGTTCCGTTATGTCGCGCGCGGTGCCCCGAATGCCAAGTATCGCGCCGTTGTCGTCGAGCGCAACGCGCGCGTTGATGCCGATCCAGCGATCCTGGTCCTTGCTGGTGACCAGGTGGCTCACGTAGTTCCTAACCTCGCCGTCGCGCTTGAGCACGGCAAGGAACCGCCGGTTGGAAACATGCGAGGCACCGGACTCGAAATCGAAGAAACACCTCCCGATCAGGTCCTTGGGCGTCAGTCCGAAGATTTCATACGCGGCGTTGTTGAGATAGGTAAAGCGTCCCTGGGCGTCCGTTGTCCAGATGAGGTCATGCGAGGTCTCGACCACGTCGCGGTAGCGGTTTTCGCTGTCGAGCAGCAGCTGGATGACCCGGCGCTTTTCCGCCAGTGATTTCCGAATGGTTGCGAGCTCGGCATTGGTTTTGTCGCTGTTGGTGCCGAGTCCCGAAACCGTGAGCCGGTTGATGAGTTCCCGCGAGTAGCGTCGGTGTCCGCCGTCCGTCCGCGAGGCGATCAATACTCCCTGCTCGTCCCAACGCCGCAGTTTCTGTATCGGAATGCCGAGCATTTCAGAAACTTGCTGAATGCTGCAATGCGTCGATGAATCGCTCACGATGTCTCCTTGCCGCGACTTTGTTGTTTCGGTTTCCGCTTGTCGCTGCGCCAACGATGTGGGCGTCGGCTGAAGTTTATCAGAGCCCGCGCCGAAGTACGAGAAAGATACGCGACGCACATCATCTGCGTCCCGCCGCCGTCGTCGCCGGGCAGCCGAGTCAGTGAACCTGTTGCGATTCGCCGAGGCCATTTTGGCGGGTGATCAGACGTTGCATCAACTTGAGATCACGCGGGTTGAGCCGCAGGGCGGTGTCGACCCAGATCCGCACGATATCGAGCAGCTCGTCAAAGTCGATGCGGTGCACGCGCCGGCGCGCAGCTGCCAGCGCCGCGAGGCCGTTACGGCTGCGGGCCCGGCGCTTGATCAGGTTGGCCACCTCGGCCTCGCCCTGGCCGTCATCGACCGCTGCATCGATCACGCCCAGAGAGAGCATCTCGTCCGCGCTGTAGATCTTGCCGTTGGTCAGCACTTCTTCCGCCTGCCGCTGGCCGATGCGCCGTTCCAGGAAGGAGTACGAGCCCATTCCCGGGAACATGTTGAACAGGATCTCGGGAAAGCCGAAGTGCGCATTTTTCTCGGCGATGATGACATCGCTCGAGAGGGCGGCCTCGAACCCGCCTCCGAGGCATTCTCCCTGCACCAACGAGATGGTGGTGAGGGGAAGGTCATGGGCTACGTAGTTGCGGTAGAGCACGTCAATGCACGCGCGGCCATAGCGCGTCAGGCCCGCCCGGTCGCGCTGCTCGATGAGCTGACGGAAAAGGTCGAGGTCCCCGCCAAGATTGAAGACTCCGGGCGTGCCCGAGGCCAGCACCACGTACTCAATGGGATGATCTTCGTCGTAGCAGCGGATCTGCCCGTTGCCTGCCGCGAGAAAATCGTAGTAACTGCGGATGCTCGCGAGCAGCGCCGGGTTGAAGCAGGCGCGCGGCTCGGGCGCCCAGCGTGACCACATCGCGTGCGTCTGCTTGTCAAAGCTGACGCGCAGCTGCGGCGAGAAGCTGAACTCGAGGCCGCTGTCGATTTGTTGAGGTACTGGATATTGACGCGCTTCAAGTAGTGCGGCAGGCAGGTGCATTTCCATGATTTTCTCCCCCAGAGAAAAAGCGGAACGGTCTGGTGCTCTTTAGCTGCTCGAAGTAGATTTAAGGCGAAATCTTCCAAAAAAGCAAATCTAACAATTCGATAGATTCTATATTTTCGTTGTAAAAACATAGATCAAATATCATACTTCCTGGCAGGGTTAAGTCAAAATCTAACATAGTGTGATATAAGTTTCACGGGGGCGACCTGGTTCGGGAGCGGGGGCGGGGAACCCTGCTTGACGCGGTTGCGATAAGCAGTTAAAAACCCCGTTTAGGCGTTAACTCTTTGTGCTAAAAGTAGTTTTTAAGTGGCTGCTGCGGGGGCTGCTCCGGATTACCGTTGAGGGCGATGTCCAGGCCCTAAGGGCCGCCCGGCCGCTGATCATCGCGAACCAGGGCTCCGCTCTGGACGGGGCCTTGCTGGCGCTGTTTCTCCCGGTGCCGGTGACCGTGGCGGTATCGCCCGATGACCTCCGGCGGCCGGTTGTGCGCTGGCTCATCGGCCGCTTGCGGCATATCACGGTGGAGCCCGCGCGACCGCTCGAGCTGAAGCGGCTGGTGCGCATGGTCCAGCGCGGTGAAGCCGTCGTTGTGCTTCCCGAGGGCCGGCCAACCACAACCGGGACCCTGATGAAGGTCTACGACGCGCCGGGTGTCATCGCGGCGCGCTGCGACGCGGACCTCGTCCCAATCGTCATCGAGGGATCGATATACAGCCGCTTCGCAGGGACCGGGGGCAACTTCCCCAAGCGCTGGCTGCCGCGGATTACGCTTCGGATCCTGCCTGCGACCAAGCTTCCGGAAATTCCTGAGTTGCGGGGACGTGCCCGGCGCAGGCGTCTGGCCGACGAGATGCTGAGAATCATGCAGCGCGCCCAGTTGGTAGCACGGCCGCGTCGCACGCTGTTCGAGGCCTTCCTCGAGGCGGTTGAGCTGCACGGGCGGCATACCTGCATCATCGAGGACGCGCGCAAGATCCCGGAGACCTACGGCGAGCTGCTGAAGGTCAGCCTGGCGCTGGGGCGGCTGGCCACCCGCCTCGCGAAAGAGGAGGAGGTGCTCGGCGTCATGATGCCGAACATCAGCACGACCGTGTCCCTGCTGCTCGGCATGACGGCGATGCGGCGCATTCCAGCCATCATCAACTACACGGCCGGAGGCGAAGCGATGCGCGCTGCCTGTACAGCGGCCGGCGTCAAGCGGATCATCACCTCGCGTCGTTTCCTGCAGATGGCCCGCCTCGAGCGCGCGGCAAAGGCACTGGAGGGTTTCGAGTTCTTATACGTCGAGGACCTGCGCGGGCAGCTCACCGTGGCCGATAAGCTGTGGCTCATCGGTTTTGCACTGTGGTGGCCGCGCGCCGCGGTCCCGGCAAGCGACCCCGGCGACTCCGCGACGGTACTCTTCACGTCCGGGTCCGAGGGGCGTTCCAAAGGCGTGGTCCTGAGTCACGAGGCCATGCTTGCCAACATGGCGCAGATGCGTGCGGTGATCGATTTCGGCCCGAACGACAAGTATCTCAATGCGCTGCCGCTCTACCACATCTACGGGCTCATCGCCTGCACGCTCATGCCGCTCATGAGTGGCACGCGGCTATTTCTTTACACATCACCGCTGCACTACCGCGTTATTCCGGAAATCGCGTATACGCGCGACTGCACCTATATTTTTGGCACGAGCACATTCTTAGGGCACTACGGGCGCCAGGCTCATCCCTACGACTTCTATCGTGCCCGCGTCGTGGTTTCGGGCGGGGAAAAACTCGACGCGGATGTCGCGCAGTTGTGGATGGAGAAGTTCGGGCTGAGGATCATGGAGGGCTACGGCGCGACCGAGTGTGGTCCTGCGATGGCCCTCAACACGCCGCTGTCCTATCGCAAGGGAACGGTCGGCCGCTTCCTGCCCGGTCTCGAATATCGACTCCTGCCGGTCCCGGGCATCGATCGTGGCGGCGCGCTTCACGTGCGTAGCCCCAACCTCATGCGCGGCTATTACCTCTATGAGGAGCCGGGCGTGCTGCAGCCGATGAAGTCGGACCTCGGTCCGGGCTGGTACACGACCGGGGACGTGGTCGAGGTGGATGAGGATGGCTACGTCACGATTCTCGGGCGCGTGAAACGCTTTGCCAAGATTGCCGGAGAGATGATCTCGCTCGAGGTGGTCGAGCGTATCGCCGCGCTCGCGGCTCCAGGCCAACGCCATGCGGCAACGATTGAGCACGTGGCTGCGGGCGGCGAGAGCACGGTGCTGTTTACGACTGACCCTGCGCTCGACCGGATTACCCTGCTCAAGGCCGCGCGGGAGCTCGGGGCGCCGGAGCTGGCCGTGGCCAAGCGCATCGTTCATATGGCCGAGCTGCCCGTCCTCGGCAGCGGCAAGACCGACTACGTCGGACTCAAGGCCATGGCCGAGTCGCATCGGCAGGCCGGCACGCCTTAAGATATTATGAATGCACACGCGTGGGTGGCGTGGGCATTCATTCAAGGAGGGGGATATGGCAAAGGGCAAGGGTAAGGGTAAAGGCAGCGTGTACCGCATCACCGAGCTGGTCGGCACCAGCAGGAACTCCTGGGAAGACGCCGCGCGCAATGTCGTCGAAACGGCGGCGCACAGCCTGCGTGACCTGCGCGTGGCGGAAGTGACCAAGACCGACGTGGTGATCGACAACGGCAAGGTCGTGGCCTTCCGCGCCCGCGTGGCGGTGTCGTTCAAGTACGAGAAGTAATCACTGGTAGCACGAAGCCTGGCAGGACGGGGCGGAAACCCCGTTCGCGCCAGGCTTTTGTCACTGATGATCATCGCCCAGATCTCGGATCTGCACATCGGCACGGAAGGAAGCCTCGCCTACGGCCGCTACGACACGGCTCTGGCCCTGTCGCGCTGTGTCGAGCATCTGATGCGGCAGCGGCCCGCGCCCGACGTCGTGCTTGCAACCGGCGATCTTGTCGATGGGGGCAGCGACGAGGAATACCAGCGGCTACGAGGGCTGCTGGCGCCCTTGCCCATGCCTGTCTATTTCATTCCTGGGAATCACGACGACCGGGACGCGTTGAAGACAGCATTCACCGAGCACGCTTACCTTGGGCCCATTGGTGAGCCCGCGCGCTTTTGCGTGGAACAATACCCGGTACGACTGATCGCGCTCGACACGACCGTGCGGGGAGAAACGGGTGGCGCGCTGGATGTCGCGCAGATCGACTGGCTCGAACTCCAGCTCGCTGCCGCGCCGCGTGAGCCGACGCTGATCTTTATGCACCACCCGCCCTTCAAGACCGGAATCGCAACAATGGACGAGATAAGCCTTGATGTAACGAGTGCTGAACGTTTCGGCGCAGCGGTCTCACGCCATACGCAGGTCGAGTTGATCACGTGCGGGCACGTGCATCGCGGCATCCAGGTGCGCTGGCGTGGAACGACAGCGTCCGTGTGCCCGAGCACGGCGTTTCAGTACGGTCTGAATCTGGATGGTCCGGGGCTGAAACCCTCACCGGACGAACCGCCGGCCTACCAGCTGCATTGCTGGAACGGGGCGGAGCTTGTCACTCACACGGTCGCGGTAGGCTCCGGCACGTGATCCGCGCTGCATACAGGGAAGCCGTCGGGCCAATCGCCCGTAACAAGATCAGGAACGACAAGCCGTGAATCTTTAAGGGGTTGTCCGTTCCGGCAGCGACAAAAGGTACTGGGCGGTCGCCTTTAGGTCGTTATCCGTCCAATGTGACGTGCTGTTGGCGATCACCTCGTCCATGGGAAAGTCCACCGGCTCGCCGTAGGGCGGTGTGCCGGTTTTCAGAAAATCCACCGCGTCCTCTGCGGACCAGAGGCCGATGCCCTCTTTGGATTGCGGGGTAATATTCGGCACCGATTTGCCGTCCGGGCCTTTCCTGGCGCCGGCGAGCGCATGATTCTGGCTGGTCGCGCCGAGGAAATTCCGCGCCGTGTGACATTCGCCGCAATGGCCGGGGCCTGTCACGATATAGGCGCCGCGATTCCAGGGAGCACTCTTCTCCGGGTCGGGTTTGAACGGACCCGGGCGGAAGAACAACCATTTCCATACCCCGAGTGCAAAGCGGAAATTGTAGGGAAAGCGCATGTCGTGCGGCGGCACCGCGTTACGTACCGGCCTGACCGTGTCGAGATAGGCTTTCAGGTCGAGCAGGTCCTGCCGCGTCATTCGCGTGTAGGAGGTGTATGGAAACGCAGGGTAGTAATGGCTCCCGTCCGGTGCAACGCCTTCGGTCATTGCACGGATGAAATCGCTGTCGCTCCAACGGCCGATCCCTGTCTCGGGGTCCGGCGTGATGTTCGGCACATGGAAGGTTCCGAACGGCGACGTCAATTCGAGACCGCCTGCCAGCGGCGCGTCTTTCTTCTTGGGATCCGTATGACAGGAATGACAGCCGCCCAAGCGAACCACATATTCGCCGTGCTTCGGATCTCCGGCGGCAGCAGCAGTGGGCGATGCGATACTCAGATTGACCAGCGCGAATACCGCCAGTGCAAGGCCAGTCATTTGTTAACGCACCCGATCGCGGCAACGACCAAAAACGTGGTTCTCATGTTGACGCACAATCTGATCAATAATGAACTATTGATCTTCGAATCCGCTGATTGCCGCCTGACGGGCGGGTAATAGAACCACCGACTGCCGCCTAACCTCCAGTTCCGATCAAACTCGAAGGTATAGGCGACAGTGCCAGGCGCGTCGCAACAGCTTAACTTGGGCTAGTTTATTATTTGACCTTTTCGCCGCGGAAGGTTTTGTGGCATCCGGCACAGCCAATCTTTGTCTTGCTAGACGACCCGGATGCCCCGATTAGTGCCACGACGCCGTCCTTATCCCCCTCCTTTGCAAGGCGCGCAAGTTTTTCGCTTCCATCAACCATTTCCTGGACGTCTTTCTTGAACCCGTCCCAATCCGTCCAGATTACGGGCAACGCGCGTGTCATCTTGTCGGGATAGTTGCCGCGGCCGGTGTCCTTCGGAAAATGTGCCGGTATTTCTTTTGCAAGCTTCACGATGGCCATAGCATTTTCTTCCACGTCGGCGAGCGATCCCTTCCCACTCTTCGCATACGCGGCAAGTGGCTTCCAGTGACCATTCATTTCGTCCTTCATGAAGTCGACTCGGGCTTTGATCACCTCTTCGCCGCTGGCCGCATGTGATGGTCCCATGGGCAACAGGGTAACCGCCGAAACGGCTGTCACTACAACAAAACCCACAATTTTCGCTGCGAGACGCATTATTTAATCCTCCTGATCCAAGTTTGAATATTAAAGGCAGGGCACGATTTCACGCGCCCGCGATGCTATAACAGTCCCCGCCCGCAGTCCATTCCCCCGAGGCGCCATTTTTTTGGCGGTTTGGCGCGCGGCAGGCCCTCAGTCGGGGCGAGAATCGTTCCATTCCCTATACAAACTCCCCGAGGCAGAGACGTCAGACTCTACAGTGCGATCTCGGACCGTTCCGGCTGGTCTGCAGTATCGCGGATTGGGGCCTTGATTTTGTTCTGATTTTGTAGACATTGGCAGGCGAGGCGATCGATTCGGCATCTGTTGGACACCGCCGGGCAGGAAAGCGGTATCACTGCGCCGGCGCGCCCCGCCGTTACGTGAGATCGAATTGACGGCGGCGGCCGTGCTTGATTTCGCTCTGGCGGCGCTTCGATTCCAGCCGCCGCTCGCGCGAGCGCCGCGTGGGGCGAGTCGGCCGGCGTATCTTGGGCGGACGCGCGGCCTCGCCAACGAGGGCTACGAGGCGTGCGATCGCGTCGCGGCGGTTGCGCTCCTGGCTGCTGAAGCGTTGCGCGGTGATGACCAGGACGCCGGCGGAACTGACGCGATGGCCGGCAAGCCGCTCCAGCCGCTGGCGCACGCCGTACGTCAGCGAGGGCGAGTGCCGTATGTCGAAGCGCAATTGCACGGCGGTCGAGACCTTGTTGACATTCTGTCCGCCCGGGCCCGACGCGCGGATGAAAGAGAGACTGATCTCCTTCTCGTTGAGTTCTATGTCCGGCGTAACCCTGATCATGGGCAAAGTGTACGAGGCCGCGGGTCGCCCCACAACCCGAAATGGGCTCGCGTCATTCACGAAACACGAGCGCCAGTACGAGCCTCGCGGCTCAAGATGTGGCCGCCGTAGGCATGCGTATTTTTGTTAGAATTCACCCTTTGAGTTCAGGCCTTTTCTTCGCGGGTTAGATTACCAAGATTACCAAGCATGTTTTCGCGTTTGCATCCTCGTCTCGGTTACCTTGCCGGCTTTCTGGCGTGCGCCGGCATGATCGGTTTTGCGCTGTATCTGCAGCACTTTCAGGGCCAGGAGCCGTGCCCGCTGTGCATCCTGCAACGGGTCACGTGGATCGCGTTGGGCGGTATCTTTCTTGTTGCGGCGCTGCACGGGCCGGCCTGCGTCGGGGCGATCGTCTACGGCGTGCTGCTCTTCGTTGTCGCGGGTATCGGAACGGGAATCGCGGGGCGCCACGTCTGGTTGCAGCACCTGCCCAAGGATCGCGTGCCCGCGTGCGGACCGGACCTGGATTTCATGCTGCAGCAGTTTTCGGTTTCGGAAATACTCCGGAAAGTACTCTCGGGGACTGGGGAGTGCGCGGAAACCGGTTGGACCTTCCTGGGACTGTCGATTGCGGGGTGGTCGTTGCTGTGGTTCGTGCTGTTTGGGGCCTTCGCCGTTTTCTTGACGGTGCTCGCTCTGACCCGCGCACCGCGCACCACTTAGCTTAGCGCGGCAAAAGCAATCATTGGTCCAGCGAGGGGGGAGAGACAGCCAAGGCTGCTGGCAACAGGCGCGGCACGACCCGGGCGAGCGCCCGGAAAATGCCGCAGATCACGATCAGGCGAGGATATCGGGCTCGAGCTGGCGCTCGAGCAGCGCGATCTGGTCCTTCAGGAAAAGTTTTCGTTTCTTGAGGCGTTGCAGTTGAATCTGGTCTTGGGCGGGGCTTTGCGATAGTTGTAATATCACGTCGTCGAGGTCTCGGTGCTCAAGCTGCAATTGGTTGATCTTCACTTTGACCGAATCGACTTCGGTGGTATGTATCATGGGCATAATCCTCCATACGCTAACGATACCAAGTCAGTATAGACCCAATGATTTCAAAAAACGAGCCCGCAGCCGGATACGCACTGCCGTGCGCATCCGGCTCAATGAGGATCATTAACCTCCTGTTTTTTCTTTAATATGCTCGCTCACGAGCGGAACGCGAGCAGTCCTGGAGACCAAAACGTGGCCATTACTCTGACCGTAAACGGCAAGAAGCACGAGGTAGCCGCAGATCCGGAAACACCGCTGCTCTACGTCCTGCGCAATGATCTTAAGCTGAAGGGCGCGCGCTATGGCTGCGGGCTTGGACAATGCGGCGCCTGCACCGTGATCATCGACGGCGAAGCCGTCCAGTCATGCGATGTGCCGGCATCGGCCGTGACCGGCAAGGCGATCACGACGATCGAGGGCATCGCCCGGAACGGGAAGCTGCACCCGTTGCAGGAGGCGTTCATCGCCGAGCAGGCCGCGCAGTGCGGCTATTGCGCAACCGGCATCATCATGGCGGCCAAGGCCTTGCTCGACGCGAATCCAAAGGCGACCGAGAGTGAGATTCGCACCGCGCTCAAGGGCAATCTGTGCCGCTGCGGCACGCACCAACGCATCCTGCACGCCATTCAGCGCGTGGCGAAGGAGCTGAGACAATGAGTACAGGGGAAACCACGCCGCGCAAGCTGCCGGGCAGCCTCAATACGAACCGCCAGCTCGACCGCTGGCTGCGAATCAATCGTGAGGGTACCGTTTCCGTTTTTCCGGGCAAGGTGGAAATCGGGCAGGGCATCCTCACGGCGCTCTCCCAGATCGTTGCCGAGGAGCTGGACGTTGCGCTGGGGCGCATTCGGCTCGCGCCCACGGACACGAGCTACAGCCCCGATGAGGGGATGACTTCCGGAAGCCAGTCCATTACCGACGGCGGCGCCGCGCTGCGTTACGCCGCCGCGGAAGCCCGTGATTTGCTCATGCAGCGGGCCGCCGCGCAGCTCGGCGTCTCTCTCGAGCAGCTTTCCGTTACCGACGGCACTGTGACGGCGCGCAGCGGCGGCAGCGTGACCTATTGGGATATCGCGACGGACGAATTGCTCGCGCGCGAGGCGACCGGGCAGGTCCCGCCCAAACCGGCTGCGCAGCATAGCGTGATTGGCACGGCGGTTCCCCGCCACGATATTCCGGCAAAGGTGGGCGGCACGCCGAGCTACGTCCATGACCTCGATTTACCAGGCATGCTCCATGGACGTGTGGCCCGCCCGCCGAGTTATGGCGCGAAGCTCGCAGCGCTGGACGAGGCCGAAGTGCGTGCGATGCCAGGGGTCGTGGCAGTCGTGCGCGACGGCAGCTTCGTGGGTGTGGTCACGGAGCGCGAGGACCAGGCCATACGGACGCTGCAGCGGATCAAACGGATTGCGCGCTGGGACGAGCGGGCCACGTTGCCGGAGAACACGAATCCGCGTTTCCTTCTGAAGGAGGTGAGCGAAGACGAGGTGATCAGCGAAAAGAGCGACAAGGCGGCGGCCGGGCAGGCCGCCAAAACGCTCGAGGCCGAATACACGCGGCCTTACATAGCGCACGCAACGATCGGCCCTTCGTGCGCGCTGGCATCCTTCGATAAGGGACGCTTCACGATCTGGACGCACAGTCAGGGCATCTACCCGCTGCGGAATGATCTTTCCAGGGTGCTGGCGGTGGAGCCGGAACGCATTACCGTTATTCATTGCGACGGCGCTGGCTGCTACGGGCACAACGGCGCCGACGACGTGGCCCTCGATGCGGCTTTGCTTGCGCGCGCGGCGCCGGGGCGCCCGGTGCGGGTGCAATGGATGCGTGAGGACGAATTCATGTGGGAGCCGTATGGACCGGCCATGGTGGTGAAGCTCAAGGCCTCCCTCGACACGGACGGCAACATTGTCGACTGGGTGGAAGATATCTGGAGCAACTCCCACAGCACGCGGCCAGGCGCGCAGAAAGGCGTCAACCTGATCGCGGCCTGGCACCTTGCGCAGCCGCACGAGCCCTCACCGCCGCGCAATCCGCCGCTGCCGGGTGGCGGCAGTCATCGCAATGCGATTCCGATCTACGAGTTCCCGAACCAGCGCGTCACCAATCGTTTGATCAAGCGCATGCCGCTGCGTGTATCCGCGATGCGCGCGCTCGGCGCCACAGCGAACGTGTTTGCGATCGAGTCCTTCATGGATGAGCTGGCGGCGGCGGCGGGCGCGGATCCCGTCGAATTCCGGCTGCGGCACCTGAAGGATCCCCGCGCGCGTGCGGTCATCGAAATGGTCGCGGCGAAGGCAGGGTGGAAGAAGGGGGAGAAGGGGGACGGCTCACGCGGCCGCGGGGTCGGCTTCGCCCGCTACAAGAACGGAGCGTGCTACGTCGCGGTCATCGTCGAAGTGGATGTCGGCAACGAGATTGGCGTGAAGCGAGCGTGGGCGGCGATCGATGCCGGGCTGGTGATCAACCCCGACGGTCTCATCAATCAGACCGAGGGCGGACTCATTCAGACCGTGAGCTGGGCGCTCAAGGAGGCCGTGCAGTTCGACCGCGAGCGGGTGCTCACGCAGACCTGGGACGATTACCCCATATTGACCTTCGAGGAGATCCCGCACGTCGAAGTGACGATAATCAACCGGCCCGAGTTGCCGCCGCTGGGTGCGGGCGAGGGGGCCCAGGGTCCTACTGCCTCGGCCATTGCGAACGCGGTATTCAATGCGATGGGTGCGCGGCTGCGCGATCTGCCGTTTACGCGCGACAAGGTGATTTCCGCGCTGGCCTAATGTCGGTGAACGGTGAACGAGCAAAAAAAAGCGGACCGGCCACAAGGGCACGGCCCGCCTCCGGGGGAGACTGTTCGTCTAGACCTGGGTCGCGAGGGCGTAGACCCGGTCGAGGAACGCCTTGACGTCGGCGCTCGCGAAATCTTCGGGAAGCTGCGGGCTCATTTCCTGTTCAGTCTGGTAGCAGGACATCGCAATCACTCCTATGGCGGGGTTCCAGTTCACGCACAGCAACTCTTCGTCGTAGCGGCTGTGCTCGGGGCGCTTGGCAGCTTTCGCTTTTCTGTGCTCATCCATGTAAATGATCATGGCTTTCTCCGCGGTCGCACTTCTTCCTTGCCCTTCCTTCCCGCAGTTTCCATGCCAGGGCTTTCAAAAGGAACGGGGTCCCTATACAACTCTCTGATCTATATAAACTTAATTAAGTCTTTGCAATCTGAAATGCGGATTTGTTCATGATTTTTTTCGGCGAATCGGCCACGTTTTTTGGTCGGTCCGACGGCCAGGTATCGAAATTTCGACAGGTACCCCCTGTAAGCGTGACTTGCGACACGCTGCCGGGCACGCGGGGCGGGGCGATTCGGAATTGGCTGGCACCCATCCCCCCGGCCACGAGTCGACCGCCACTGTGATAGGGTCTACCCGCTCTGGACCGCCGCTGGCGAGACTGATTGCGCCCGGCCGGGAGCCGAAGTTATCCACATCTGCAAGGAACCGGGGCTTGACGCAAACCCGCCACCGTTCGCGCGATGTTCTCCTGTTCCTGTTTTTCGGAGCGTGGAGTACCGCGCTATGAGCACCGCTGCGGGGGGTTTCGCGCTGGCTGTCAGCTACGATGACGTGGCATCGGCCGCGCGGCTGCTCGCGGGGCATTGTCATCGCACGCCGGTGGTTACCTCCCATACGGTCGACGAGCGCGCTGGCGCGCACGTGTTCTTCAAGTGCGAGAACCTTCAGCGTGCGGGCGCCTTCAAGTTTCGCGGGGCCTACAACGCGCTCATGCGTCTGACTCCGGAGCAAAGGCGGCGCGGCGTCGTGGCCTACTCCTCGGGCAATCATGCGCAGGCGGTGGCGCTTGCGGGGCAGTTGCTGCATATCCCGGCGTTGATCGTGATGCCGCGGGATGCACCGCAGGTGAAGGCCAATGCGACCCGCGGCTACGGGGCAGAGATTGTCTTTTACGACCGCGGCGAGTCGCGGGAAGCGATCGCCGAGCGCCTGGCGCGGGAGCGTAGGCTCGCCCTCGTGCCCTCGTTCGATCACCCAGACATTGTGGCGGGACAGGGCACTGCCGCCAAGGAGCTGATCGAAGAGGTTGGCCTCCTCGATTACCTGTTCGTGCCATGCGGTGGCGCAGGCCTGTTGTCGGGAAGCGCGATCGCGGCCCGCCAGCTGGCGCCGGGGGCAAAGGTGATCGGCGTCGAGCCGGCCGCGGGCGACGATGCCACGCGCTCGTTCCGGACGCGGAAGCTGCAGACGGTCATGGATCCTGACACCATTGCTGACGGCGCTCGTACCTCATCGCTTGGGAAAATCACTTTCCCCCTCGTGCTCGAGTACGTCAGCGACATGGTGACGGTGACCGATCCAGAACTCCTGTCCGCTATGTTCTTTCTGTGGGAGCGTCTCAAGCTCGTTGTAGAGCCGACTGGTGCCTTGGGCGCGGCGGCGGTGTTCGAGGGCAAGGTCGATTGCCGTGGTGCTCGCGTCGGCGTCGTCCTGTCCGGTGGCAATGCCGACATTCGCGAGCTGGCTCGCCTTCTTTGAGATGATGAAAATTTGTGCAATCCAACCGCTAGCACGTTATTTCGCCGCATTTGCGCGAGCGTTGCTGGATTACGCACACGGTTATCCACAGAAATTGTGAATTACTCAGGACCCGAGTCGAATCGCCGCGGAGTATGGACTAACTGGAGACTGCAATGAGGCGTTGGGCTCACTGCCGTGGGATCAAGTAGCGCTCGAGTCCGGCTGATGTCCCGGATGGATTGTTCGCGCGATTCCACGCTTGGTTTCAAGGCGTTAAGTTACTAGAATCAGGCCTGTGAAAGTAGCACTCGGGCTGGTACTGGCGGGCGTCCTCTGCGCCGCAACGGCGGCGCAGGAGGTGGACCTCGTGGCGACCGTCTTTAACGCAGACATTTCCCAGAGCGAACTGGCAGCGGCGTCGGACGATCGACCGCGCGCGCGCAAGCTCCTTGCCCTGATCTGGAAACATGTTGCGCCCCACTACATCGCGAGCAAGGGGCTTAGCGCGACGCCGGTCGAAATCGCAGACTTGGCCGCGTACGACCGGGAGTTCGACGCGAAGGACCGCTCGCAGCGGGCACGCAAGCTCGAGGAGCTCGATCAGCGGCTGAGTGGCGACGGGCTTACCCCTGCCGAGCACGCTCATTTAATCGATTTCCGCGCCACCCTCCGGCGCCTGGCCCAGTACGATGCGGAGCAGGATCAAGCGCCCCCAGCGGACCCGGCGCAACAGGCCGCCTTCTATACGCCGTGGATCGAGATGTGGAAGATGAACAAGGCGCTGTACGAGGAGTACGGGGGAATCGTTGTGCTCACGCAGGTTGGGCCTGATCCTCACGGTGCTCGCGCTGCGCTGTTGCAGGAGTACGAGCGTCAGGGTCTACTGCGGATTGCGGACCCGGTGCTGCACGACGAGGTCATGGCTGTGCTGCAGGCGCGTCCCTCCATGGTCGTCCCCCCGGAGCGCGTTGACTTTACGCCGTACTGGAAGCGGCCGATTCCGGCGTCCTACGTTCCTGACTGAGCGTCGTCAGTCAGGGGTGAATAGTGAATAGTAAATGGAAGAGCCGAGCTCGCGGTTGTGGGGTTCAGTCCACTCACCGCTCACTATTCACACTATCCACGGCATCAAAGCTGGCGGACGAAGGTCTCGATACCGCGCAACAGCATCTCCACGGCGATTGCGGTGAGTATCAGACCCATGAGGCGTTCGAAGGCCATCAGCCCGCGCTCGCCGACGAGTTTCGAGAGGCGTTCGGCGAACACCAGAACGGCAAGCGTAATCAGCATGGCCACGATCACGGCGGCGATCCACTCGGGCAGGCGCTGCGGTGCTCGCGACACGAGCAGTATGACGGTCGCTATCGCGGTGGGGCCGGCTATCGAGGGGATCGCGAGCGGAACGATGAATGGCTCACCGTCCACGGTGTCGCCGAACACGCCCTCAGGCGTGCGAAAAATCATTCGCAGGGCGATCAGGAACAGAATCACGCCGCCGGCGATGGTCAAAGCCGGCTCCGACAATCCCAGAAGCCCCAGGATCCAGCGGCCAAAGAACACGAACCCGAGCAGCACGGCAAACGCGATCGCACATTCGCGAACGATGACCCGGGTACGCCGCGCGGGATCGATATTGCGCAACAGCGATACGAACAGCGGAATATTGCCGACCGGATCCACGACCAGCAGCAGGATAACGACCGCGGAGGCGAAAGACACGTCCATGTGGGCTGAATTTTAACCGCAGATAAACGCAGATACACACTCTCACTCAAAAATCAGCCCGTTCACCATTCGGCATGAACGCTCGTTGACGATTGGTTTATCCCACCCTAGTATCGCAGTTCTCATCAGGTTTCTGCGGCCCAGCGACCGGCCGGTTGCGGGGTGGCGGCACGAACACCGTCTGGGAGGAGAAAATCGGGGTCTCGCTTGGATGAGTTGTGTAAGCGCGTCGTTCACTCCGGCGGGCCTTGTTACAGCCGCAGCACGATCCCGAGTCGAAAGTGTTGAAAGTCGCGATCATCTCCGAGGGATTGTGGCAGCCCAAAGCGAGCCCCGAGAAGTATCTCGATCTCGGTTTTTATGCTAAGGCGCACCAGCGCGCACAAGGACGGTAATGCCAGACGCACGTGTTCAGTCAGCGATTGCGCATTGGGCGCCGCGCTTCGTTTCGAACGGCGTTCCGCTCACGGATTTCGAGGAAGTGACCGCCGCAATCGAGCATTGGGAGGACTGGTGCAGCGCTTGGTGCCGGCGCGCGGCTGTTCACGAGGAACTAGGGCGCAAGGCGCTGGGCGAAGGTTTCGGGCTGTCGGCTGGCGAGCACCTGACGCGCGCCGCAGTGTGCTACCACTTCGCCAAGTTCGTGTATGTGCTCGACTATGAGCAGATGAAGGCCGCGCACGCCAGGGCGGTCGAGTGCCGCCATCTGGCCCTGCCGCATCTCCGGCCGCCGGGCGAGCGGGTGCTGATCCCGTACGAACGAAAGCAACTCGCCGGGATACTGCGCAAGCCGCTGGGTGTGACGCGGCCTCCGGTCGTCGTGCTGTGCATGGGGCTCGATTCGACCAAAGAGGAGATGGACACCAACGAAAGCGTTTTTCTCGTCCGCGGCATGGCGACACTCACCTTCGACGGCCCGGGCCAGGGCGAGGGCGAGTACGACTTCGCGATCCGCGGCGACTACGAGGCACCGGTCAAGGCCGTGGTCGATTACATCGAAAGCCGCGATGATCTCGATGCCGCTCGCGTCGGGGTATGGGGCCTTTCGCTCGGCGGCTATTACGCGCCGCGCGCCGCCGCGTTCGAAAAACGCATCAAGGCCTGCATTGCGCTGTCGGGCCCCTACGATTTTGGCGACCTCTGGGATACTCTGCCAGAGCTCACCCGCGAGACTTTCCGGGTGCGCTCGAAGCGCGATACGCCCGAGGCGGCCCGCAAGCACGCAGCGAGCCTGAGCTTGAAGGGCGTTGCCGGGCGCATTACCTGCCCGCTCCTCGTGATCACAGGCAAGCTTGATCGCATCGTGCCGTGGCAGGACACGGAGCGCCTCGCGCGCGAGGCAAAGGGGCCAGCCGAGTTTCTCTTGATCGAGGATGGCAATCACGTCGTCAACAACCGCATCTACCGCTACCGCACGCAGTCCGCGGACTGGATTGTGCGGCGGCTGGGCCCGCCGACAACCTAAAGCTCATTCATGCCTTTTGGTAAAGGACACGTAGACCATGGACCTGGCGGTTGGAAAAAAGGATCCGCGCGTAGAGTCGGCGATTTCTCACTGGGCGCCGCGTTTCGTCATCAACGGTGTTCCGCTCACCGATTTCCAGGAGGTGACGGCGGCCGTCGACCGCTGGGAAGACTGGTGCTCGGCGTGGAGCGCCCGCGCGGCGATTCACGAGGTGCTCGGCAACAAGGCGCTCGCCGAGGGGTTGAAGCGCTCCGCCGGCGAGCACTACACTCGTGCGGCGGTGTGTTATCACTTCGGCAAGTTCCTTTTTGTGAACGACATGGAGCAGCTGCGCAGGGCGCACCTGAAGTCCGTCGAATGCCGCAACAAGGCGCTGCCGCTGCTCGACCCGCCGGGCGAGCGCGTCGCCATCCCGTACGAAGGCAAGCAACTCTACGGTAATTTCCGCAAACCGATCGGCGTTACGAGGGCGCCGGTCGTGGTGATGTGCATGGGCCTCGATTCGGCCAAGGAAGAGATGGACGACTACGAAAACCGCTTTCTCAGGCGGGGCCTCGCAACGCTGGCGTTCGACGGGCCGGGGCAGGGCGAGGCCGAATACGACTTCGGGATCTGCCCCGAATACGAGAGGCCGGTGAAAGCGGTGGTCGATTACCTCGAGACACGCAGCGACATCGATCCGGGCCGCATTGGCGTCTGGGGTGTTTCCCTCGGCGGGTATTACGCGCCGCGCGCCGCGTCCTTCGAGAAACGGCTCAAGGCCTGTGTCGCGCTGTCGGGTGCCTACGAGCGCTCGTCCAGCTTTGAGGGCCGCCCCGTCATCAACGTCGAAGCGTTCCGCGTGCGCTCGAAGAGCAATAACCTCGAGGAGGCTGGGAAGGTGTCGGCGCGCATGACGTTGCGCGGCGTGGCCCGGAATATCACCTGCCCGATCTACATTGTCGCCGGCACTCGCGACCGGCTCACCTCACCCGAGCAGGCTCGCAAGCTGGCCGCCGAAGTATCCGGATCGTGCGTGCTGGATGTGATCGAAGGGGGCAACCATGTCGTGAACAATCTGTGGTACCGCTATCGCGATCAGACGGCCGACTGGATGGCGGTTCAACTCGGTGCGCCCCGGTGCTAGAGCGGGATTGCGCAAGCCCGTGAAGCCGGAAAACCTGTTAGCCACCGAATCACACGGAATTACACGGACCAACACCTGAGGCTGAGAACGCGCTGTGATCAATCAATATTTTCCGTGTGCTTCCGTGTGTTTCCGTGGCTGTAGTGGTTTTGGACGGGTGCGAGGCGAGGAACAGAAGGTAGACGCCCGGATTTCCCTGATCTTAGTATTTTCCTTGGCTATCGTTCGAGGCCTGTCTGCCGGAGGCGGGGCATGCTAGCAGCTTGGTACGAGCAGAATGGCCCTGCGCGCGACGTGCTGCGCGTCGGCGAGCAGCCCGATCCGTTGCCGGGAAAAGGGGAAGTTCGCGTCAGGCTGCGCGCGTCGGGCCTCAACCCGTCGGACGTCAAGGCGCGCGGCGGCGGCCGGCCGGTGATCCCGCCGCGGGTGATTCCGAACAGCGATGGCGCGGGCACGATCGATCGAGTCGGTGCCGGCGTGCCCCGACGACGGCTGGGCGAGCGCGTATGGGTCTATAACGGCCAGTGGCAGCGTCCGTCCGGAACCTCGGCACAATACATCGTGCTGCCTGCACCCCAGGCCGTGCCGTTGGCCAGGAAGCTGTCCTGGCAGCAGGGGGCGTGCCTCGGCATTCCGGTCATGACGGCGCATCGCTGCCTCTTTTCCGATGGGCCGATTCGGAATCGAAATGTCCTGGTGACCGGCGGCGCGGGCGTCGTGGGGCACTACGCCGTGCAGCTCGCGCGCTGGGCCGGTGCGCGCGTTATCGCGAGCGTCAGCTCGGGAGAAAAGGCTGCGCATGTGAAAAGGGCCGGCGCCCACGCGGTTATCAACTATCGGACCGAGGATCTCGGTGCGCGCTTGCGCGAGCTGACCGGCGGAGCGGGTATCGATCGCGTCGTCGATGTCGAATTCGGCGCCAACCTGTCGGCTTATGTCAAGGCGCTGCGCCCGGACGCGGTGGTCGCCACCTATGCCTCTATGAAGGCGCCCGAGCCGAAATTGCCCTTCTATGACCTCATGCGGTTAAACTTCACGCTGCGGATGGTGTTCGTTTATACCCTCCCGCGTGCGGCCAAGGAACGCGCGCTGGCCGATATCGCGCGCTGGATCGCGACCGGCCGCCCGAAATTCGCAATCGCGGCGCGTTTCCCGCTGGGCAAAATCGTTGCTGCGCACGAGTTACTGGAGTCGGGGGACAAGATGGGTCACGTGATACTGGATATCTCCTGATCTCGCATCCGCATTGACCAACCGCTCAAGAGAGGACCGACATGGCTAGTGCCCTTTTTTCACCGATCAAATTGCGCGAGCTCGAGCTTGCGAACCGCATCGTGGTATCACCGATGTGCCAGTACAACTCCGAAGACGGGTCGGCCACTGACTGGCACCTGATGCACCTCGGACAGTTCTCGCTCGGTGCGGGGGGCTTGGTGATGACCGAAATGACCAATGTGAGTCCGGAGGGCCGCATCACGCTGAAGTGCGCCGGGATGTACTCCGACGCGCACGAAGCGGCAATGAAGCGGGTCATCGATTTTTGCCGGAAGTACGGGGTCGCGAAGCTCGGGCTGCAGCTCGCCCACGCGGGACGCAAGGGCTCGACTCAGCTGCCCGCTGCGGGCGGAAAGCCGCTCAAGCCCGAGGAAGGCGCCTTCGAGACGATCGCTCCCTCGGCGCTGCCCTACGCGCCCGACTGGCCTGCGCCGCGCGCGATGACCCAGGCCGACGTCGAGCGCATCGTCAACGCCTTTGCCGAGTCCACGAAACGAGCGCTGCGGATCGGATATGACCTGATCGAGATGCACGGGGGACATGGCTATCTCATCCACCAGTTTCTCTCGCCCCTTTCTAACCACCGCACCGACGAATACGGAGGGAGCCTCGAGAACCGCATGCGCTTCCCGCTGCGGGCGTTCGCCGCGATGCGGGCGGCATGGCCTTCGGACAAGCCAATGGGCGCGCGCATTTCGGCAGTCGACTGGGTCGAGGGGGGCTCGAACATCGAGGAGTCGGTCGTGTTCGCACGCGAATTGAAGAAGCTCGGCTGCGACTACGTGGACTGCTCCAGCGGTGGGCTCGACGCGCGCCAGCAGGTACCTTTTGCGCCAGGCTACAACGCGCCCTTCGCGGAGCGCATCCGCAAGGAGGCGGACATCCCGACTATGGTTGTGGGCCTCATCACGAGCCCGCGGCTCTGCGAGGACATCATCGCCAGCGGCAAGGCCGATTTTGTTTGCCTTGCGCGCGGCGCGATGTGGAACCCGCGCTTTGCGTGGCACGCAGCCGAGGAGCTCGGCGCCGAGACGCCGTACGCCCCGAAGTACAGGGCGTGCCATCCAACGCTCAGGCCGCAGATTTTCCCGAACCGCAAGGTCGCCTGATACCCGGCATTGTTGCGAGGAGCACGATATGGCAAAGAGAAGAGCGGAGCCGAAGGTCATCAAGGCCTCCGCGATCAATCCGAAACGGGGACGCCGCGGAAAAACGCTCGCCGAAGCGATGATCGAGCATCCCGATCCGCAGCACCGCTGGGACCGCCCGCTGCAGGCCCCGGGTCGGATGCAGGTGGACTTCGAGGAGCGCGTGGATTTCCGGCGGCTCCACGACTACCGGCTCGCGCGTACGCGCACTGCACTCGCGAAATCGGGCTTGGGTGCGCTGCTCGTGTTCGACCAATACAACATCCGCTACATCTCTTCGACCGTCATCGGCGAGTGGGCGCGCGACAAGCTGATCCGTTATTGTCTGCTCACCGGCAATGGCGATCCGTATGTCTGGGATTTCGGCTCGGCTGCGCGGCACCACCGGCTCTACTGCCCGTGGCTGCCGGCCAATCACTGGCGCGCGGGTAATCCCGGCATGCGCGGCGCGATCCACCCCAGGGTGGGTCTCTTCGAGGCGGCCGCGAAGGAGATCAAGGCGATCCTCGTCGAGGAGGGCGTGGCGAACATGCCTCTCGGTGTCGACATCGTCGAGCCGCTGTTCCTGTTCGCGCTCCAGAAGCTCGGGATCGAGGTGCGGGATTGCCAGCAGACGATGCTCGACGCGCGCGAGATCAAGAGCCACGACGAGATCACGCTGCTGAACATGGCGGCGGCGATGGGCGACGGCGCCTACCAGGACATCTTCGAGGCGCTCAAGCCCGGCATACGGGAAAACGAGATCGTCGCGATGGCGACGAAGCGCCTCTACGAGATGGGTTCGGACTGCGTCGAGGCGATCAACGCGATCGCCGGCGAACGCTGCAGCCCGCACCCGCACAATTTTACCGACCGTATGATCCGCCCCGGCGACCAGGCCTACTTCGACATCATGCATAACTACATGGGCTACAAGACGTGCTACTACCGGACCTTCACGGTCGGCTCGGCCACACCGGCGCAGCACGACGCCTATCGCAAGGCGCGCGAGTGGATGGACAGCGCGATCGATCTCCTGAAGCCCGGCGTCTCGACCGAGCGCGTGGCGCAGGCGTTCCCGAAGGCGCAGGAAATCGGTTTTGAAAGCGAGATGGCAGCATTCGGGCTTAACTTCTGCCACGGCTTGGGCCTGGGCCTGCACGAGCGACCGCTCGTCTCGCGCTTGAACTCCTTCAAGGATCCCTACGAGCTCAAGGCCGGGATGGTGTTCGCGGTCGAGACCTTTTGCCCGGCAAAGGACGGCATTTCCGCGGCCCGGATCGAGGAGGAAGTAGTGCTAACGCCCGGGGGCGCGAAGGTGATCACGCTGTTCCCGGCGCAGGAGCTTCCGATCGCAAATAAGTATTGATTGGAAGCACAGACACAAAGGACACGAAGGTTTCTCCGCGTGCGACAAAACTTTTGTCCTTGTTTTGGTGTGCTTTCCTTTGTGTCCCTCGTGTCCTTAGTGTCAAAGCTTTTGGAGGTTGACGTTTGAAGACGACAGGGAAAGGCAGAAAAGCGGCGGTGGCGGACGATATCGGGCGCGAGACGCGGCTCGAAATTTACCGGCTGCAGGTGGAGCTGCGCTACTGCGAGAAACGCGCCTACGACCTGTTCCTCCAAAACCTGGTCAAGGGCACGAGTCACCTCTCGCTCGGGCAGGAGGCCATTGCCGCCGCGTTCGGCGTGGCGATGCGGCCGGATGACTGGACCTTCTGTACCTACCGCGGCCATGCGCATACGCTGGCGCGCGGGTCCTCGATGACCGGCGTGCTCGGCGAGCTGATGGGCCGCAGCTGCGGCCTGCTTGCCGGCAAGGGTGGATCGATGCATCTTACCGACGTCGAGCGCGGCGTGATGGGTTCATACGCCATTATCGGCGCACATCTGCCGGTGGCGGCGGGCGCTGCGCTGAGCGCCCAGTACCGCGGTACCGAGCAGGTAGCGGTGTGTTTCTTCGGTGACGGCACGACCAACATTGGGGCGTTCCACGAGGCGCTCAACTTCGCTGCGGTGTGGAAGCTGCCGGTGATTTTCGTGTGCGAGAACAACCTGTACATGGAGTACACGGCGATCGACACGGTGACCGCGGTTGAACATCCCGCTGCGGATCGCGCGTCCGCCTACGGCCTGGAGTCGATCCTCGTCGACGGTAACGACGCGGACGAGATGTATCTTACGGCGGTGAAGTACATGAACCGCGCGCGCAAGGGCGGTGGGCCGGCCCTCATCGAGGCCAAAACCTACCGCCATAGCGGGCACTCGCGTGCCGACCCGGGAAAGTACCGGCCCGAGGGCGAGCTAGAGAAGTGGTTGGAACGCGATCCGCTCAAGATCTATCGTGAGCGTCTGCTGAAATTCGGTTTTGCGGAGGGCACGCTCGGGGATATAGAGACCGAAGCCATGCGCAAGGTGGAAGAGGCTACTGCAGCGGCGAAAGCCTCGCCGCCGCCTGCGCTCGATCTCATCGAGAAGAACGTCTGGGCGGACGGAGGTGCGGCATGGCGGAACTGACCTACCGCGAGGCAGTCGCTGCCGGCATCGCGCAGGAATTGGAGCGCGATGAGCGCGTGCTCTTTTTCGGCGAGGACGTAGCGGCCGCCGGTGGCGTTTTCAAGACTACGGTCGGGTTGTTGGAGAAGTTCGGGCCCAAGCGGGTGCGCGACTGCCCGATCTCGGAGCAGGCGATCATCGGCGCGGCAATGGGCGCGGCCATGACGGGCCTGCGGCCGATCGCGGAAATCATGTTTTCGGATTTCCTCGCCGTGTGCTGGGACATGGTGGCGAACGAGATCGCCAAGGCCCGCTACATGTCGCACGGCCAGATCCAGCTGCCGCTGGTGATCCGCACGGCAAACGGCGGCGGCGCGCGGTTCGGTGCCCAGCATTCCCAGGCCGTGGAAAATTGGGCGATGGCGATTCCGGGCCTCAAGGTGGTGGCGCCGGCCACGCCGGCCGACGTGAAAGGGCTCATCGCTGCGGCCGTGCGGGATCCGGACCCGGTCCTGGTGTTCGAGCAAAAGTCGCTCTACGCGATGAAAGGCGAAGTGCCGGACGGCGAGCACGTAGACCAACTCGGCACGGCGAAAGTGCTGCGTCAGGGCAAAGATTGCACCATCGTTGCGCTGGCGCTGATGGTACACCGCGCGCTCGAGGCGGCCGAGGCGCTGGAGAAGGAGCACGGCATTTCGTGCACGGTGGTGGACGTGCGCTCGCTGGTGCCGCTCGATACGCAGACTATTTTGGCGGAGGTCGCGAAGACGGGGCGCCTGGTAACGGTGGAAGAGAACCCGCGGCTCTGCGGCTGGGGCGCCGAGATCGCCTCGATCGTCGCTGACGAGTGCTTCTGGGACCTCGATGGCCCGATCATGCGTATTACGACGCCCCATGTGCCGCTGCCCTCGGCTGACCAGCTCGAGGACAACACGATTCCCTCGGTCGCGCGCATCGTGCGCGAGATCCGGGAAAAGATTGACTAGAGCGTGACGAGTGATGGGTGACAAGTGACAAGTGACGAGTTACGACAATCACCTTCTCCCCCCGATCACTCGGGGGAGAGGGCAGGGTGAGGGGGCATCACCCATCACTCATCACCCATCACTCGCAGAGACGAGTTTTCCAAGACCGTTTGAGAAAGCGACGAGGTAGGCTCTACAAATGGACGTAGTGATGCCGCAGCTCGGAGAGACGGTGGCCGAAGGCACGGTCACACGCTGGTACAAGAAGGCCGGCGATGCGGTCAAAGCCGACGAGCCGCTGTTCGACGTCGAGACCGACAAGGTGAGCAGCGAGATTCCGGCGCCGGTGGCCGGCGTGCTCGCCGAGATCCTCGTTGCCGAAGGGGTGACGGCTAAGGTGGGCATGCGGCTGGCGGTCATCCGTGAGGCGGGGGCTCCCGCACAAGCGTTGGCACCTCCTGTGGCGGCGACCGTGTCGGCCCGCGATGACGCACCCGCAGCTCGAAGCGGTACAGGCGGAGGAATGGCGGGGCGGTTGTCCCCGGTGGTGAGCCGGCTGATCGCCGAGCACAAGCTCGATGCATCGAAGATTACCGGTACTGGCCGCGATGGCCGCATTACCCGGGAAGATGTGCTGGCCTACGTCGGCAGTCGCGGCGCGGCTCCGGCAGCCGCGCCAGCGGCCAGCGTAGAGACGGCGCCGCTCAACAGCATCCGCAAACGCACCGCCGAGCACATGGCGAAGGCCTGGGCCACGGTACCGCATGTGTTGCAGGTGGTGGAGGCTGATTTTTCCGGGGTCGACCAGGCGCGCCGTGCAGCCGGGGCCCGGTGGAATACACAAGTGGGCTTTTCACTGACCTACCTGCCGTTCGTCGCCTGCGCCACCGCGGCGGCCCTCGTCAAGTACCCCAGGCTGAACGCAAGCTTCGGTGGCGACCACCTCTTGCTGCACCGGCGCGTCAATCTCGGCATCGCGGTGGACCTCGAATTCGAAGGATTGCTGGTGCCGGTCGTCAAGGACGCGGGCGCGAAATCGCTTCCGGACCTCGCACGTGCCATCAACGACCTGGCGGCTCGCGCGCGGACAGGAAAGCTCAAGCCCGACGACATGACGGAGTGCACGTATACCATCACCAACAACGGTGCGTTCGGGACGCTCCTCACCGCCCCCCTCATTAGCCCGCCCCAGGTTGCCGTTTTATCGACCGACGGCGTGCGCAAGCGTCCCGTGGTGATCGAAGACAACGGGGGCGATCGTGTTGAAGCGCGCCTGATTGGGACGCTGGCGCAGAGCTTCGATCACCGCGCGGTGGACGGGGCTTACTCGGCCGCGTTCCTGCGCGAGGTGAAGATGCTCATCGAGACGCGCAATTGGGCGCAGGCGCTGCAGGCGTGACGCGGAACGATGAGCGCAGAGTGGCGAACGTAAACCGCGGACGCGCTCCGGAGACGACAATCTGCATCGGCAGTTTCGGATGCTGGCACCGGCGTGAAGAGAGTGGCGCCGGATGGATCTCTTGCGGACCATTCAGTAAGGAGAGGCACTAGGATGGCAACAGGTAAATCGAGCATGCTGGTCGATCCCGCGTGGCTGCACCGCAGGCGCAACGATCCCAAGGTTAAGGTGATCGAGATCGCCGGCATGGGGCAGGAAGAAATGCAGACCTACAAGGCGGGCCACATACCGGGGGCAGTGTGTTGGCAGTGGAAGGACATGCTGTGGGATTCGCATCAGCGCGATTTTCCGACGCCGGAGGATTTTGCACGGCGCTGCGGTGCCGCCGGGATCAGTAACGACACGACGGTCGTTTTCTACGGCGAGGGCGTGCAGTTCGGGTTCTACGCGTGGTGGACCTTTCGCTACTGCGGGCACAGGAACGCGAAAATGCTTGATGGCACGCGCTATCGCTGGGCGGCGGAGGGCCGGCCGCTCGTGACGGAGGAGCCGCCAGCGGCGTCGCCCGTGGCGTACACGCCGGTCAAGCGCGTCGAGCGGATGCGCATTCACCGTGACAAGGTGCTGGCAGCCCTCCGAAAGGACTCAACGCTCCTTCTCGATGGACGCTCGCCGGAGGAATACCACGGGCAGCGCGTCGGTGGTCCGGTCGGTCCCGACGTGGGCGCGCTTCGATACGGACGGATCCCGGGCGCCAAGCACTTGTATTTCGAGGAGCTGCTCGACAGCAACCAGGCGTTCAAGCCGGTGCCGGAGCTGAAAAGCCTGTTTGAGGCACGCGGAACCGGACCGGAGCGGGATATCATCGCGTACTGCCGAATGAGCCATCGCGCGACCGTGCTCTATTTCGCCCTCACGCAGCTGCTTGGCTTCAAGAACGTGAAGATCTACGACGGCTCGTGGACCGAGTGGGGCAACCTGGTTGGCGTGCCCGTCGAACGATGAACGATGAACGATGAACGGAGACACGAAATGGCAGGACAGAATCTAAAGGCTCACCGCCTTGGCTGGATCGGGATCGGACGCATGGGCTACTCGATGGCTGAGCGGCTGGCAAAGGCCGGCTGCGACCTCTCGGTGTGGAACCGCACCCGATCCAAGGCCGAGCCGCTCAAGGAACACGGCGCGAAGGTCGTCGATTCGCTCACCGACCTCGCGGCGTGCGACATCCTGTTCACGATGGTTGCGACGGGGAGGGACGTGAAAGAAGTGCTATTCGGCCCAGACGGTGTCACGTCCAAAGGCAAGGCGCCTGGCATCGTCGTCGACAGCACTTCGATCTCGCTCGAGGAGTCGGCGGAAATCCGCGACAAGCTCGGCAAGCTGGGCGTGAAGTTCCTCGCAGCGCCAGTTTCGGGCAACGACAAGGTGGTCACGGCGGGCAAGCTGATGTTCGTCGTGTCCGGTCCCCAGGCTGCCTACGACACCGCGCGGCCCTACCTCGACCTCATGGGGCGCGGGTCGAGCTACGTCGGCGAAGGCGAGCTCGCGCGCATCGCCAAGATCTGCCACAACGTTCATCTCAGCGTCGTCATACAGTCGCTGTGCGAGATCACCGTGCTCGCGCAGAAGGCGGGCATGCCGCGCCACGCATTCCTTGACTTCATCAATAGCAGCATTTTTGGCTCCATGTTTACGCGCTACAAGACGCCTGCATTGGTCAATCTCGACTTCCACGTGACCTTCACGCCGGAGCTGCTACGAAAAGACATTGACCTAGGCTTGTCTGCGGGCAGGGAATTTGGCGTGCCGATGCCGCTTGCCTCGACAACCCGCGATTTGGTGCAGACGCTCATCGGGAATGGTTACGCGAACCAGGATTTCGCAGCGCTGGTCATGCTCGAAGCCCGGGCGTCCGGAATAGAATTAAAGCCGGAAAACGTGCCCGTTGGAGACGGGCTTTCCTGATCGGCTGCATGGGACAAAAGCCGAGGCCGGTATTTCTGGTCGACATTACACTTCATTCGTCGCTGCCGTAATGAAATATCGCCGGCTGGGAAAGAGCGGCCCGCAGGTGTCGGCCATAGGCATGGGGCGCGGCGCCACCCCAATCCGGTTCGGCGACCCGCTGGAAAAGGAATTCAGTTCGACCATCGACCGCGCGCTGGACCTCGACATCAATTTTTTCGATTCCTCCGACGGCTACTGGGCCACGCGGCACGAAGTCCTGCTGGGCCGCGCCCTCAAAGGCCGGCGCAGCAAGGTTCTGATCTGCAGCAAATTCGGAAACATCGATCTCCCGGACGGCAAGAAGGCGGTCAATGGTCGGCCCGACTACATTCCCGGGGCCTGCGAGGGGAGTCTGAAGCGACTCGGCGTCGATGTAATCGACGTCTATTTTCTGCATCGTGTCGACAACTCGGTCCCGATCGAGGACACCATCGGGGCGATGGCGAGTCTCGTCGAGCAAGGCAAGGTGCGCTGGCTCGGCATCTGCGAGGCTTCCGCGGACACGCTGCGGCGCGCGCACCGGGTGCATCCACTGGTGGCGCTGCAGACCGAATACTCGTTGTGGGCCCGCGATGTCGAGGGATCGATCCTGGCGGCGTGCCGCGAGCTGGGCATTTCTTTTATGGCGTACGCGCCGCTCGGCCGCGGGCTGCTCACCGGCCGCATCAAGACGGTGGACGACCTGCCGCCCGACGACCGTCGTCGCAGGCATCCCCGCTTCCAGCCAGAGAACCTGGCGCGGAACGCGACTTTGGTGAAGGAGCTGGAGGCGGTGGCTGCTCGCAACAAGGCGAGCGCGGCGCAGATTGCGCTTGCGTGGCTGCTGACCCAGGGCGAAGACGTTATTCCCATCCCTGGTACCAATCACGTTCAGAATCTCGAGCAGAACGTGGCTGCCGTCGCGCTCGAATTACCGACGTCGGATGTGGAGCATTTGAGCGAGGTCTTTGCGATCGGGGCGGGCGCGGGCGAGCGCTATAACCCAAGGCTGATGGAGAAGTGGGGCATCTAATTGCTGTGACGGGTGACGGGTGACGGGTGACGGGTGACGAAGTAATGCGTTGAAGTTGAGAGGCGAGGAGATGGAGAAGAAAAGCAGCAGGAAGACGACGGCGCGGTCGAAGGGCAAGGCGCGGGCGCCGCAGTACCCGCGTATTGACGAGCGGGCCGCGGCGAATTTCGTTTCGTTGCAGGAAATCGTGCATGCCGCGCGGCGTAATCTTCCCCGGGCGCTGTGGGATCACCTTTCCGGTGGTTCGGATTCGGAAACCACCCTGGCCCGCAACCGGCAAGCGCTGGACAGCCTGGCGCTGCGACAACGCGTGCTGGTGGACGTGCGGGAGATCGATATCACCACGACGCTGCTCGGAAAGAAGCTTGCCAGCCCGGTGTTCCTGGCCCCGGTCGGCGGGTTTGTCGGCTTCGCGCATCCCGAGGGCGCGCGCAATGTGGCGCGGGCCGCGGTTGCTCACGGCACCACGGCCTTCATCAGCACGGCCGCGAAGCCGGGCCTCGAGGCGGCCGCTGAGGCGGTCAAGGAGCCGCTCATCTTCCAGCTCTATGTGCGCGCCGACCGCAAGTGGGTCGAAGACATTCTTGATCGCGCGAAAGCAGCCGGCTACCGGGCGCTGTGCGTGTGCGTTGACCGGAATTACTATGGCCGCCGCGAGCGCGACATCATCAGCCGCGCCAACGTGCGCGAGGGTTTCGGCGACCCGAAGTTCCAGATGGGTCTCACATGGAAGGACATGATCTGGATGAAGCAGCGCATGGGTGCGCCGCTCATATTGAAGGGCATCGCGACGGCCGAGGATGCGCGCCTTGCCGTGGAGCACGGCGCCGACGTCGTCTATGTTTCCAATCATGGCGGGCGGCAGCTCGACCACGGGCAGGGCACCATTGAGGTCCTGCCGGAAGTGGTCGACGCCGTGGGCGGCCGTGCCGAGATTCTGTTCGATGGTGGGATCCTTCGCGGCACCGACGTCGTGAAAGCGCTCGCGCTCGGCGCGCGCGCAGTGGGCGTGGGCAAGCTCCTCGGCTGGGCGCTCGGCGCAGCGGGTGAGGCGGGCTTGAAGCGCATGCTCGAGCTGATGGACGTGGAAATCCGCACGGCGCTGGGGTTGATGGGGGTTACCTCTCTCGACCAGCTTAATCCGTCGTGGGTGCGGCCGGCTCGGCCGGTGCGGCCCGCGGCCCAGACCAACGCCTATCCATGGTTCGCGGAGCAACTAAAGAAGAGGTGATGAGTACTGGTGATGCGTCGGACAAGGCGCTTTTTCATCACCATTTCTCATCACCATCAATCATCACCAGTATTCATCATCATTTTTTGCACAATTGGGGGCAGCAGAAATGAAAACGCGAGAAATCCCGCTGAGGCTGGCACCCAGATTGAAGGCGATCATGGCGCAGGAGTATCCGCGTTTCTCCGACGCGGAATATGCGCGCCGGCACAAGGCGCTGGCGGCGGCGATGCAGGAGGCGGGGGCGGACACGCTGCTGGTCGTCACCGAGAACCGCTCCGGCAACGCGCCACAGTGGGTGACAGGCTGGCCCGGCACGGTCGAGGCCTACGTCGTATTTCGGCCCGGCGAGAAGATGTGGATGACCGTGGAGTGGGTCAACCACTATCCCCTGGCGGAGAAGATGTGCGCCCACATGGATGTGGTGTGGGGCGAGCACCGCGGGCCGGAGAAGCTGCTCGCGGAGCTGAAGCACCGCGGCGCAAAGCGCGTCGCGGTGATCGGGCCGCTGCGGGTTGCCCGGTACCGGGCGCTGGAGCAGCACTTCGAGATGATCTCGCTCGGCGCGAAGTACATCCGCATGCGCATGGTGAAGTCGGAGGAGGAGCTCGACTGGATTCGCATCGGCGCGGCGATGTCCGACGCGGGGCTTGCGGCGCTGCTGGCGGGCACGAAGCCGGGGCTCACCGAGCGCGAGCTGGGGGCGATCGTCGAGAGCGCGTACATCAAGCACGGCGGCACGACGATGATCCATTACATCGGCGTGACGTCCATGAAGAAGCCCCATATCTACGTGCCGCCGCAGCACCACTCGCCGCGCAAGGTGAAAAAGGGCGACATGGCGTTCTGCGAGCTATCGGCCTATTGGTGGGACTACGCGGGCCAGGTGCTGCGCACGTTCACGGTGGGCGCGGACGCGACACCGCTCTACCGCGACCTGTACGAGACGGCGGAAGCGGCGTTCGACGCAGTGACGAAGGTCGCGCGCCATGGCACGACGATGCAGGAGATTGTGGACGCAACCGGCGTGATCGAGAAAAACGGCTTCACGATCTGCGACGACCTGATGCACGGCTTCGGTGGCGGCTACTTCCAGCCGATCATCGGCTCGAAGAGCCGGCCGGCGGGGCCGCTGCCAGACATGACGCTGGAAGAGAACATGACGGTGGTTGTCCAGCCCAATGTCATCACTCGTGACCAGAGCGCGGGGGTGCAAGTCGGCGAACTGATCCGGGTGACGCGCACCGGCTTCGAGCGCCTGCACAAGGCGAAGCGGGGGTTGTTTCGCGTCGGCTAAAGCAATACTGAACCGCCAAGACGCCAAGACCGCCAAGAAAACAAAATGGAACCGCAGATAAACGCGGATAAAGTCAAAAGCGATCAGCCACAGAGATCACAGAGAACACAGAGCGGAGGAGAATTACGAGTCAATTTCCTCATCCCTTCCCCTTCTCCCGAATGGAGAAGGGGAAGCTCGAGCCCCCCCTCTCAGCTTGGGAGAGGGGGGGGTGAGGATGGGCGCCAAGGAAAATAACAGCCTTACCGCAAAGGCCGCAAAGGCCGCGAAGGATTACCAATAAGAACCGAGAGCCTCAGCAGATCCACTTACCAGTTACAGGTCACCGGTCACTGCTCTTGGAAGGACGCGAAGGCAACGCCAAGTCTGGTATTCACGAAGTGCCCGTGGGATCACAGGCGTCTATTAACTTCCACTTAGACGCACGCTTTTTTGCTCAAAAAACATGCCTCTAAGCGCTCAATACCCCTCGTATTGAGCGCTTTATTTTTCCGCATCAATATGTTGCGCAGGTCCGACCCGGAAACTCAGTAGACTCTTTCAAGTCCGAAATCGCCAAGGATGCGAAAGTGGCGAAGGACGCTGGATCGCGGGCGGACCGAGGTGGAACATGAATTTCTCCGAGGACCATGATGTCATCGTGATCGGCGCCGGCGCGGGCGGCATGACCGCGGCGTGCGTCGCGGCGGCCGAGGGGCTTGCGACGCTGCTCATCGAGAAGGCCGATCGCGTCGGCGGAACGACTTCTGTCTCGGGAGGCATGGTGTGGGTCCCCGCCAACGCGAAGATGCGCGCTGCGGGACTCGCAGATTCGCTCGAGCAGGCCCGGTGCTATCTGAGCCACACGGTTCCCGGCGACTTCAACCGCGAGCTGCGCGAGGTCTTCCTCGCACGCGCGCCCGAGGCGATCCAGTACCTCGAAACGCGCACGGCGCTCGCCTTGAAGCCCGTGACGTTCTATCCGGACTACTACCCGGATCTGCCCGGCGCGACCCTCGGCGGGCGGGTGCTGGAACCAGTCCCGTTCGACGGACGCGAGCTCGGGCGCCATTTCGGCCTGCTGCGCCCGCCGTTGCCCGAGTTCATGCTGTTCGGCGGCATGATGGTCGACCGCGCCGACATCCCGCATTTCCGCAAGGCGTGGCGCTCGCTTTCTTCGGCGCTGCGGGTCGCGCGCGTCGTAGCGCGCCATGCGCGCGATCGCCTGTCCTTCGAGCGCGGCGCGCATCTCGTGCTGGGCAACGCATTGGCGGCGCGCCTGCTCAAGTCGGTCGTGACACTCGACGTGAAGCTGCGCACGTCGACGCAGGTCGCGTTGCTCGCGATGGAGGGAAGACGCGTTGCCGGTGTCACGCTCGCCGACGGCACCCACCTGCGCGCGCGGCGCGGGGTCGTCCTGGCGGCCGGTGGATTTTCGTACGACACCGAGCTGCGCTCCCGCTACCTGCCTGCCGAAACCGGACCGTCGTCCGCGGCCTGCCCGACGAATTCGGGCGATGGGCTGCGGTTTGGCCTCGCAGCGGGTGGCCGCATGGTCGAGGAGAACACGAACAACGCGTATTGGACACCGGTTTCGCGCTTCCAGCGCGCGGATGGGACTCCGGCGGTCTATCCCCACACGGTCACCGATCGCGGCAAGCCCGGCTTTATAGCGGTTGACCGTCGTGGGCAACGCTTCACCAACGAAGCCGTCTCGTACCACGAGTTCGTCCAGGCCATGTTCCGGGCGCATGCGATTCCGGCCTTTCTGATTTGCGACCGGGCCAGCTTGTGGAAGTACGGCCTGGGGGCGGCGAAACCGTTCACGGCGTCTCTCGGCGCGTATACGGCAAGCGGCTACCTCGCGCGGGGATCTTCGGTTCGCGCACTGGCCGAGGCGCTCGGCATCGACCCGGCGGCACTGGAGGCGACCGTGATGCGCTACAACGAGGATGCGCGCACGGGCGTCGACCAGGTGTTCCGCAAGGGCAGCAACGCATACGGGAAATACCTCGGTGACGGCGACCACAAGCCCAATCCCTGTGTGGCGCCGCTCGAGCGTGCCCCGTTCTACGCGGTTGCCCTGTACCCCGGCGATCTCGGCACGTCGGCAGGGCTGCGCACGAATGCGCACGCGCAGGTGCTCGACGCCGCCGGCGCACCGATCGCCGGGCTCTATGCCTGCGGCAACGACATGAGCTCGATCATGAACGGCGGGTACCCGGGACCGGGCATCACGCTGGGGCCGGCGTTGACGTTCGGCTATGTCGCAGGCCGGCACCTCGCGCGCGCAGAGGATTGAAAAAGGGGCCAGGCTCGAGCAGAAAAAGGGGCCAGGCTCGAGGGTCGTCTCTTTGATTGTTACCAGCACCGGCTTCGAGCGGCTGCATCGGGCGAAGCGGGGGTTGTTTCGCGTCGGCTAAAGCAATACTGAACCGCCAAGACGCCAAGACCGCCAAGAAAAGCAAAATGGAACCGCAGATAAACGCCAGCCCTCACTCCTTCCCTCTCTCCAAAAGGGAGAGGGGAAGCAATTGCCACCCTTCTCCCTTCGGGGGAAGGGTCGGGGATGGGGGATTGAACGCGGATAAAGTCAAAAGCGATCAGCCACAGAGATCACAGAGAACACAGAGCGGAGGAGAATTACGAGTCAATTTCCTTAA
Source organism: Betaproteobacteria bacterium (assembly GCA_029863175.1). The sequence goes on from JAOTVX010000033.1 coordinate 37,643, forward strand.
CCCTCAACCCTCATCCCTGTTCTTACGACGGGTCGCCAAGGACGCGAGGGCCGCAATGGAAAAGAAAAGCTTCACCGCCAAGGCCGCCATCCCCTCATCCCTTCCCCTTCTCCCGAATGGAGAAGGGGAAGCTCGAGCCTTCTCTCAGCTTGGGAGAGGGGTGGGGGTGAGGATGGGCGCCAAGGAAAATAACAGCCTTATCGCAAAGGCCGCAAAGGATTACCAATAGAACCGAGAGCCTGAGCAGATCGGCGGGTCGGCCCGGGTCGGACCTGCGCAATGCGTTGATGCGCAAGAACAACATGCCTGATATCGTGGGAATTTTACGCTTAGAACTGAATTTTCGGGCGCCAAAGTGCGCGTCTAAGCGACAATCTAGTTGGAAGCCTGTAATTCCAAACGTGTTTCCTGTATACCCCCTTGGCGTTGTCTTCGCGTCCTTTATGTCCTTAGAGACTCATCGTAAGACATCTTTTGCGGCCGTACTGGGGGGGTCATCCCTCATCCCTCGGGAGCCCATCACCCGCGCCAGCAGTGTTTCGATACTGCTGGCACTCGTGCTCGCGGGCGCTGCATCTGCCGCCCAGCCGCAGGCCGAAAGCCGCGACATGCGGCTCGTGGGTTTTCACGGCTTGAGCGGCCGCGGCGCCTATCAGCCGGTGATCCACGAGCAGAGCGGGCGCTGGATCGCCTATGTCGGCCATCACGGCGGTGTGCAACTCAATCCGCAGACCGGCGGGATGGAACCGAATGGCACCTCGATTCTCGACGTCACCGACCCGAGGAATCCGAAGTACCTTTCTCACGTTCCGGTCGGAACGGGCAGCGGTGCGCAGATGGTGCGCATATGCAACGGCAAGGACTTACCAAACGGCGACGGGCGCAAGGTGTACATGCTGCGCTCTTCGGGCCATTCCAGTCATGAGGTCTGGGACGTCACGGTGCCGCAAGAGCCCGTGTTTCTCGTTACAGTCGCAAAGGACCTGAATGGGACGCACAAAAGCTGGTGGGAATGCGACACCGGCATCGCGTACCTCGTTTCGGGCGTGCGGGGATGGCGCACGCACCGCATGACCCAGGTCTATGATCTTGCGAATCCGGCCAAGCCGGTGTTCATCCGAAATTTCGGCCTGCCGGGGCAGCAGCCTGGCGCGAAGGGGCCGGTGCCGACGGGGCTGCATGGGGCAATCTCCACCGGCCCGCGCGGTAACCGCGTCTATTTCGGCCATGGCACCAACAGTGATGGCATCCTTCGGATCGTCGATCGCGAGAAGCTCCTGAGGGGACCGAGAGAGCCTACGCGGGAGAACCTGCTTTACCCCGAGGTCGGCCGGTTCCGGCTGCCGGTTGATTACGGGGCGCACACGGTCTTTCCGGTCATAGGCGTAAAGACGGCAGACCCGGCGACGGGAAAGCCGAGCACGCGCGACTTCGTTGTCGTTACCAATGAGGCCTTGCAGGAAGGCTGCGCGGGTCCGCGCCAGCAGGTGTGGATAGTGAACGTGACCGCAGAATCGCGCCCGATTGCCGTCGCGCAGTGGACAGTGAATGAGAACGGTAGCGATTACTGCGCGCGCGGCGGCCGCGTCGGCTCACACTCGTCACACGAGAATTTCACGCCGATCTACTACGGGCGAGTCATGTTCATCGCGCACTTCAACGCCGGCGTGCGCGCGGTGGATATCCGGAACCCTTACCGTCCGCGGGAAATCGCCTATTACGTTCCGGCGGCGGATAGCAGGGGCGTGGTGGCGACCAACAACGTAGAGGTTGACGACCGAGGTTACATCTACATTGTCGACCGGGGCAGCCTCGGCCTGCACATCCTCGAGCTGACGGGAGAGGCGCGTGGCGCTGCGAATTTAAAATAGAACGTGGGTCAAAAATCAATGAACGACGTTGGCCGCAGATAAGCGCAGATGAACGCAGATAGAAAATGTCAGTGAATCAAGGGCGTCGGCGTTCGTCGTCGTCCATCAACGGCTGATCGGTCGTAAGTAGGGTCCGTAAGTAGGGTCAGACTCGACTTCCGGAGCAGGGGCGTAAATGGGGCCGGGTTCACATTTTATACCGGCGCTGAAAAAGTGAACCCGGCCCCATTTACCCGGAGTCTGCCCCCTAAGCCGTGCAAGAAAGTCCGCAAGAAACTCGAGTCTGACCCCTAAGCCATGTTAAGAAAGATCCGCTCACGTCGCCTGTCCGTTGTACCAGTCGAGGATCTTCGCGCCGTCCCATGCCGCGACGCCGGGCCGGCTCAGGACTTCTTCAAAGGCGCGCCGGACATAGTTGATCCGGTGGGGTATGCCCGAGAGATAGCAGTGCATGGCGACGGCCATGATCTTGGGGCGCTCGGCGGATTCCGCATACAGGCATTCGAACTGGTCGATCACCCGCCTGTACATCTGATCGGAGGGATGATTCTGCAGCGCCATGAGCACGATATCGTGAAGCTCGAAGTTATAGGGCAGCGCGACCATGGGTTTGTGCGTCGTTTTGAGCCTCACCGGTTCATCGTCGAGCACCCAGTCGCCGATGTAGTCGATGCCCGCCGCGGACAAATGATCGAGCGTATCGAACGTCTGCGTCAGGCCCGGTCCGAACCAGCCGCGCGGTGGTTTGCCCCAGAATTTGGAGATGATCGCCACCGACTTGTCGATGACCGCCCGCTGGTCGTCGAGCTTATGCATGGGTACCTGGTCGTAGCCGTGGGCGTTCAATTCCCAGCCGGCATCCACGCAGGCCTGGGCGACGACCGGATACGTCTCGCAGACGCGCGCATTCAGCGTAACGGTCGGACTGATCTTCAGAGCGTCGAGCATGCGCTTGATGCGCCAGAAGCCGACTCGCATTCCGTATTCATGCCAGGTCCAGTTTGGATGGTCAGGCAGCATCGGCTGACCCTGCGGCGGCGTGATGACCATGCGCGCCATCGGCCTGGCCATGTCCCATTCCTCGAGCGCCAGAACGGGCCACACGATCAGCCGCAATCCGTCGGGCAGCTTCAGCGGCGTGCGGCCCTCGATCGCGGAGTATGGAACGCGTTCCCTTGGATGCATAGTCTCTCCCCATAGTGACAAGAAAATCAGCACACCCGTTGCCGCAGTGCGCTCGCCGATTGCTCCCGAGAAAGTAGGGTAGAAAGTGAAAGTAGGGTCAGACTCGACTTTCGGAGCAGTATCGCGCCAAACCCCGCCGTATGCCACCCGCAAGAACAGGGATGGGGGATGAACACCCACCCCCACCCTCTGGTCCCTCCCCCTGAGAGGGAGGGAAGAAGTACAGCGCTACGCGCCAAGAGGATTGAGGGATGAGGGGGCCGGTTAAGTCGGAAGTCAGAAGTCGGAAGGGTAGCGCCCCGCGTGTTGAACGGCGGTGCTTTGTCCGTTCGAATACGCGGAGTTAAACCGGCGTGTAACATCCGGATTTAACGCAACTTGGCGTTGTCTTCGCGACCTTGTATTTGTTCTTATTATCGAATCCTTCGCGGCCTTTGCGGTAAGGCTGTTATTTTCCTTGGCGCCCTCCGCGGCCTCGGCGATGAAGCTCTTATTTTCCTTCGCGGATTGGCGTCCTTCGCGGTAAAGCTTTTCCGTTCCTTGGCGTGCTTGGCGGTTCAGCTTTTCAACGGCGATAATGGAGGGATGAAGAAGATAAAACCGCCACGCTGTGACGTTGCGCTGCTCGTGGACGAGGAGACGGGCAAGTACGCGGAGTCCGGGCGATTCATTCCTGAATCCGACGACGTCGAGGAGAAGGTCGTGCGGGCGCTGCGCAAGAATTACAGCCGGGTGGAGGTGGTGCCGTTCTCGCCCAAGGTCGTCGAGACCATTCAATGGCTGCGCCAGCTACGTCCCAAGATCGTTTTCAACCTGACCGAATGGGTCAAGGGCGACCGCAAGCTCGACGCCGCGATTACGGGACTGCTCGATGTATTGAGATTTCGCTACACGGGCACCGGGCCTGACGGGCTGCGGTTGGCGCGCGACAAGGCGCTTTCCAAACAAATCGTCGCCGAGTTCGGCGTGCCAGTGCCGCGCTATTTCGTCGCGGACGGTCCGCGGGAGCTGCGCGGGCACGACCTGGGCTTCCCGCTCATCGTGAAACCGCTGTTCGGGGACGGCTCGGACGAGGTCAACAAGCACTCGGTGGTACGCAACGAGAAGCAGCTGCGCGCGCGCGTGAGCGCTCTTCGCAGGCGTTTGGGGGAGCCCGCAGTGTGCGAGGAGTTTATCCCGGGCAACGACCTCTACGTCGGCCTCCTGGGTAACGAGCCGCGCGTGTTGACGCCGGTCGAGCTCGTCGTGCGGAGCACTCATCGTTCGGCGCCACAGTTCGCGACCTATCGCTTGAAGAACGATCCGCGCTACCGCGCGCGTTGGGGCGCGCACTATCGCCGCGCGCGACTTTCCCCGGCGCAGATGCGCCGGGTGCGCGAGGTGAGCCGGCGCATCTTCCAGGCGCTGAAGCTGCGCGATTATGCGCGGCTCGACTTCCGACTGACGCCCGAAGGCGCGATCTACTTCATTGAGGCCAATCCCAACCCGGACCTCGATCCGTACGCGCTCAACCGCAGCGGCTGCTTCGCCGGTGTGCCGTACGCGAATCTGGTCCGCGCGATCGTGGAGTCCGCTCGCGGTCGTTAAGCGCGGGCCGGCGCACGGCTACTCGCCGCGCGACCCGGAAAGCGCGTTGTAGATCCACCCGAACAACGCCCCGCCGATCGCGCCGTCCACGACCCCGTAGAGCGTTGCGATGACTACTGGCCCGAAGGTCGTTCCGGGATGGTAGCCGGGGTAAAGGGAAGCGACGAGCTGCAGGAAGGCCTCGCCGTAGCCCGGCCAGATCACGTTTGCAGAACCAACGATCAGGACGGCACCGCCCCAAAACAGACCGGCCGTCACGGCCAATGCAGTGATACTGAATCGCATATCGCCTCCTTTCGAGAAAGACACGCAGCGCATGACCCGGGCGAAAGAGGCGCGGGCCCGACGCGTGATAGGTTTTTGAGACTCTTATCCATTAGACACCCGCACGAGGCGGTGTGTCACCCGGTCACCGCGTCAGGCAGCTTCAATCCCACGGTGGACATGTCTTGCGACCGGAGAATTCAAATTTCTAGAAGCTATCTCAAAAACAACACAGCCACGGAACCACACGGAAGCACACGGAAATTGTTGTTTCATTACAGCCCACTTCGAAATTCAGGTCTTCGTCCGTGTAATTCCGTGTGATTCCGTGGTTAATCGTACTGTGTTTGCTAATCACGCGCCGCTGCCCGCCGGTACGCTTTCCCGCAGCACGGGCACTGCGGGAGCCCTCGCGCGATGGCGCGTGCCAGTCGATGGCGAGCGGTGG
>JAOTVX010000051.1 GCA_029863175.1 Betaproteobacteria bacterium
CACCCGTGCCCGGCGCCTGAAAAGCGACGATAATGACCTTCGCGACAGGGACGACGAGAAACAGGAACAGGAAGGCCGCGATCAGCAGCGCAACACCCCTCTGTCCCCAATGCGCGTTCATCGAGATGTTCTGTGATGCAGAAACAATAAACGGGTCCGGATTGCCCGGACCCGTTCAGGAGGAGAACTACCGAGCCATCGACAAAGCCTGTTCAGCCTTCGCCAGCGCTTCTGCATAGTTCTTCGTGACGAACGCATCCCACTGTTCTTCTACCTCGGCCTGCCGCTGCGGTAGTTTATCGGTCTTTTTCCTGCGCTTCTTCTTGAAGACTTTGGAAAACCCCGGATCGGAGGCCTGTGCCTCGGTCACCGGCACTGCCGCCACCAATGCGCGCGCCTCCTTGATCAGTCCAGCAACCTTCTCGTCGTTCGGTCTCTTCGCTGCTGCCGCCTGCGCCTTCTGAATCGCGCGGGTTGCCGCCTTCAAGTCATCGAGCCGGTACGTAACCATCACGTCGAACAAAGAGTTGACGACATTGTAACGACGCTTTGACAAATCCACGTCAAACTTCACAACCGCGCCGATCGACTTGTCCTTGAACGGATTTGGAAACCCGGGCGGCGCCTTGGCATACGTGGCGGGATTGACCGGAAGGCGGCGAATCTTCGGATCCAGCAGCGTTGTCTGACCTTCCGGGGAGAGCAAAAACTCGATGAAGGCGGCGGCCGCCTGTGGATGCGGCGAATTCTTCAGAATTGCGACGTTGGCCGGCACCAGCGTGGTCACGGTCGGGTACACGAACTCCACCGGGAATCCGGAAGCCTGCGACGACAGACCGAAGAAATCGATCACGATCCCGAAACCGAAATCACCGCTGTTGACGCCGTCCGGAACACCGAAGCTGCGCTCGGTGACCGTCTTGAAGTTGCCGGCCATCTCCTTCCACGATGCCCAGCCTTTCTCCCAGCCTTCGCCTTGCAGAACGGTCTCCACCGTCAGATGCGTCGTGCCCGAACGCGACGGTGCCGACATGCCGACGTGCCCGTGATACACGGGTTTAGCCAGGTCCGCCCATTCCTTCGCCGGTTTCAGTTTTTTCGCTTTCAGGTAGCGCGTGTTCCACATGATGCCGTATCCGGCGGCGGCAAAGCCGGTGTAATAGCCATCGGGATCATTGATCGGATAGGCGCCGACCTTTTCCGGGATCCCCGCGACCTTCGGCGTGTACTTTTGCAGCAGACCGTCTCCCTTCAACACTTCGAAGGCATCCGGGGCCGAGGCCCAGAAGATATCGGAGGTGTTGTTAGCGGCTGTTTCCTGGACATACTTGATGCCGGAGCTGGTGTTCTTGCTCAAGATCTCCACTTTCACACCGGGATTGCGCTTCTCGAATTCAGACTTGAACTTCCCGGTCAGGTCCTTGGGGAACGACGTCACGACAATGACCTTGTCCTCTGCCGCCTGACCTTGGGTCGGCAGGCCTAAGAGAGCGGGCGCGACCGCAAGAAGCAGAACCGCTCGCCGCAAAATACGCGAGGTACTCATGGTAACTATCCTCCAAAGGGGTGATCAAAGGGATGACTATTATCGGTGGCCTGAAACGCCCCCATAACGAGAAACCCTCAGGCAGACCGGATTTTCATATTACGCGCTAAGGAAACAGGACTCAACCGAATCGGTGCGCTGGCGCCATTCTTGTTAGATCCGAATGGCCAATGCCAGAAGGGTTTTGGGCGGATTCATAGCCTGAATGGCGACAAGAAAGCGACTCGAGTCATATCCGCGTCTCCCTGACTGCCGTGAATCGTGAATGGAGATTTGCTCTTCTTGGCGGTCTTGGCGTCTTGGCGGTTCAATATCGCAATTCTCCGCGCCTCCGCGGTTCAAAGATTGTTCCTGCTTCTCTTGGCGCCGTGGCGGTTTAGTTTTGGAATTTATCGGCGTTAATCGGCGTCCATCGGCGGCTAATCTTCTCTATTCTGTGACGACACGAACTTCGGTCGTCACAGAATTTGCGATAAAGCACTCGCGATGCGCCTTGTCGTGGAGCCACTCCATGTCGGCCGAAGTGGGCGTCTTGGTTCCGCTGAAAACTATTTTCGGATGCAGCTCGACGCGGGTCACGGCAAGCTTGCCCTGGGGGTTCTTCTCGAGCGTTCCCACCGCCCGGTCTTCGTAGCTGTCGACGACGAACCCTTTGTTGGCAGCCAGTGCGAGGAAGGTCAGCATGTGGCAGCTCGAGAGTGCAGCGACAAGCGCACCCTCGGGGTCTACGCGCTCCGGATTACCCAGGTAGGCGGGCGTGGCTGATGCGGGCACCTCGACACCGTTATCGAAGCGCCAGACGTGGTCACGGCTGTAAGTCTTGATACCGAAGTTCTTGCCGTCGCGGGCCCAGTGGATGGTGGCTTTGTGTTCTGACATAAATTCCGTGAGATCGGGAGGTCGAGAGGTCGGGAGGTCGAAAAGCCGTGAAATCGTGAGATCGGGCGATCGAAAGTCTTTGAGATCGTCAGATCGGGAGGTCGTGAGGGGAATTTCCATCTCCCGCTCTCACGCCCTCACGTATCAATAACCCACGGCTTGGCCATCCGTGCGACGCTCCGATGCCGCCAGATAACCATCCTCCATGCGGTAGATGAGTTGCGCGCGCCCGAAGTCGGTGCTCCAGCGGTCGGCCTCGGCGAGGCGATGGCCCCGGCGGCGCAGGTCTTCAAGCACCGCGGCGGAAAATCCGGGCTCGATATTGACGCCAAGACCCTCGTCGACGCGCCAGCGCGGCGCGTCGGAGGCCGCCTGCGGGTTCTGCTGGTAGTCCGCGAACCGGACCATGACCTGGGAGTGGCCCTGCGCCTGCATCGAGCCGCCCATCACCCCGAAGCTCATTACGGGCTTGCCGTTGTGGGTGACGAAGGCGGGAATGATGGTGTGGAAAGGCCGCTTGCGCGGCGCCACGACGTTGACATGGTCCGGCCGCAGGACGAAGCCGTAGCCCCGATTTTGCATGCTGACGCCCGATGTCACGATGCCGGAGCCGAAGCCCATGAAGTTCGACTGGATGTAGGAGACCATCATGCCCGACGCATCGGCGGCCGTCAGATACACGGTGCCGCCGCGGCCGGGGACGCCGTGTTGTGGCGCCTGAGCTTTCTTCATGTCAATCAATCGTGCACGCGTGCGCAGGTATTCCTTGTCAAGGAGATCGGCGCTTTTCAACCGCATCGTCGCCGGGTCCGAGACATGCTCGTGCAGATCGGCGAAGGCGAGTTTCATCGCCTCGATCTGCAAGTGCAGGCTATCCGCAGAATCCGCCGGGAGCGAGGCCAGGTCAAAGCCCTCGAGCATGCCGAGGCTCATCAGCGCGCCGATACCTTGTGTCGCGGGCGGGATTTCGTGCAGCGTGTAGCCGCGATACGGATAGGCGATCGGTTCCACCCAGTCGATGGTGTGTGCCGCGAGGTCCGCGACTGTCATCGCACCGCCATGCTCCTTCGAATGCGCAGCGATCTGCTCAGCGAGATCACCCTTGTAGAAAGCTTCGCCTTTCGTCTCGGCGATGCGCTTCAACGTTTTCGCGTGGGCAGGCGCAACGAATTTCTCACCGGCCTCGGGCGCACGCCCGCGCGGCATGAAGTGTTCCGCGAACCCAGGCACATCGCGCAGATCGGGCACCTGTTTCGCCCACAGCCGCGCGATGGTCGGCGACACCAGGAAGCCGCCGGCCGCGTAGTCGATCGCCGGCTCGAACAAATTGGTGAACGGCAGCTTCCCGAAACGCTCCGAGAGCGCGACCCAGGCCGACACGGCACCCGGAACCGTGACTGCGTCCCAGCCGCGCGAGGGCATCGCCGTTCTCCCCTTGAAACGGTCGAGGTGCCAGGCAGCGGGGGAGCGCCCGTTGGCGTTCAGGCCGTGAAGCCGTTTTCCGTCCCACAGGATGCAGAAGGTGTCGCTGCCGATGCCGTTACTCGTGGGCTCGAGCACTGTCAGCGCGATCGCGGTGGCAAGTGCGGCGTCGACCGCGTTGCCGCCCTTCAACATCATGCGCAGCCCTGCTTGCGCGGCGAGCGGTTGCGAGGTTGCGACCGCGTTGCGTGCCAACACCGGCATGCGTTGCGACGGGTACGGGAAATCCCAGCCAAGATCTCCATTCACCATTGAGCGGAATAATACACCATTCGCCACGGCCCAGACCACGCTGCACTGCGTGCGCTCAAGGTCACATGCGGCATCGAATGAGCCGCCCGGGCGGAAGGGCGAGTAGAATTCAAAAACCAAGGACGTCGCGGCGCTTACAAGTAACCGCGCCGCTTTCAGGAGAGGGCGCATGTCATCCAGTCGCATGACCATCATGGGCACCCGGCACGTGATTTCGGCCGGGCATTATCTTGCGGCGCACGCGGGATTCGAGATTCTGGAGGCGGGCGGCAACGCTATTGATGCTGGAGTGGCGGCCGGCATTGCGATCGGCGTTCTGCAGACGGACAAGGTCAATTTCGGCGGCGTCGCGCCCCAGATCATCTATGCCGCCCGCAACCGGAAGGTGCACTGTATTGATGGGCTCGGCGTGTGGCCGAAGGCGGTCACTGCCGACTACTTCGTGAAGAAGCACGGCGGGAAGATTCCGAAGGGCGTCGAGCGCTGCGTAGTACCGGCCGCACCCGACGCCTGGCTGACCGCGCTCGAGCATTTCGGCACGATGAGTTTCGGAGAAGTAGCCGGCGCCGCCATCCGCTTTGCGCGCGAAGGCTTCCCGATGTATCCGCTGATGTCCGAGTTCATAAAAGAAAACCGCAGCGAGTATGAGCGCTGGCCCTCCAGTGCCAAGGTGTTCCTGCCGAAAGGCCGGCCGCCTGAGGCCGGCGAGATTTTCGTCCAGTCGGATCTTGGCGGGACGCTTCAGTACCTGGCGGACCAGGAGAAAAAGGCCGCGCGGCGGAAAGGGCGCAGGGCCGGCCTCAAGGCGGCGCGCGAGGCGTTCTACCGCGGTGATATCGCACGCACCGTCACGCGCTTCATCGAGAAGCAGGGCGGGTCGATGCGCTTCGAGGATTTCGCGGATTTCCGCGTGCGCTTCGAGCCGACAGTGCGTGCGCGCTTCGATGGCATTGAGCTGCACGCCTGCGGGCCGTGGTCGCAGGGGCCAGTGCTGCCAATGGCGCTCAACGTCCTGAAGGGCTACGACTTGAAGTCCATGGGGCATAACTCGCCCGACTACGTTCACGTCGTGACGGAAGCGCTGAAGCTCGCCTTCGCCGACCGCCATCATCATTTCGGCGATCCGCGCTTCGTGGAGGTCCAGATCAAGGGTCTCATGTCGGAGCCCTATGCGGAGTATCGCCGATCGCTGATTAGTGTGGAGAAGGCGTGGCCCGGCATGCCGCCGGCCGGCGATCCCGCCACGCTTGCCTCGCTCAAGCATCGTTGCGTGCCGGCGCCGCAGCCGGAGGACGCGCCGGGGCCCGGCGACACGTCGTACGTGTGCGTGATCGACCGGCATGGCAACGCGTTCTCGTGCACACCGAGCGACGGCTCGGACAAGACACCGCTCATTCCCGGCGTTGGAATTCTCTGCTCAGGACGCGGGACCCAGTCGTGGGCCGATCCCGAGCATCCGTCCTCGGTCGCGCCGGGAAAGCGCCCGCGCCTCACGCCCAACCCGGCACTTGCGCTGCGCGGCGGGCGCGCCTACATGCCGTTCGGGACGCCCGGCGGAGACGTGCAATGCCAGGCGATGCTGCAGGTGTTTCTCAACATCAACGTGTTCGGCATGGACCCGCAGAGCGCGGTGGAGGCGCCCCGGTTCTCCAATTACAGCTATCCCGGCTCGTTCGAGCCGCACCCGTACTATCCGGGGCGTCTCTACCTCGAATCGCGCATCGATCGTGACACGGGCGATGAGCTGGCGAGCCGCGGGCACAAGGTCTACTGGTGGGATGATGCAACCTGGCTCGCCGGGTCGGTGTGCACCATCGTCGCCGATCACAAGAACGGCGTGCTGCACGGCGGCGCGGACCCGCGTCGCCCGGCGTATGTCCTCGGGTGGTGAACGTCGGTAGAGAGGCCTGAGCAACGAAGGTCACAGCGGGTTCGAAAGAGGCAAAGAAGAAAAATCGATAGGTAACTCACGATTCACTACGCAGACCACCGGCATCTTTGGCGGCTTTCGGGCGGATTCGGCTATCGCTTGCACAAAGAGCTGTTGCTGGCCGCCGAGGCGGGGATCCGCACCAACCCTGCCAGGGACGACCCATTCCTGCCGGGGCGCAATGGCCACTTCGCGACGCTCGGAGCGATTTACTCCCCTACCGAGAAGATTGATATCGCTATCGGGTTCCGAAAGAGCACCAACAGCGGCGAGGCCGACAGAGCGTTTCCCTTCGGCGTAACGTTCCGCTGGTAGGGGCGCGGAGCGGGTGTGCTATGGTGATAGGCGACCCGTCGTCTTCCCACACACCGGTTGCGATGCTGCGCATGCTGTGGAACTTTCTGATCCTACTGGCGCTGGCCTACGCCGCGTTGGTCGCGCTGGCGTACTTCTTTCAGACGCAGCTGGTCTATTTCCCGCAAATCGGCCGAGAAATGGCGGCAACGCCGCAGGCGTACGGGCTGGCATTCGAGCCGGTGACGCTCGCGACGGGCGATGGCGAAAAGCTCGCGGCGTGGTGGGTACCTCACGAACGTGCCGCCGGCACGGTGCTGATCTTTCACGGCAACGCCGGAAACATTTCTCACCGCCTCGATTACCTCACGATGTTCTACCGTCTCGGATACTCGAGCCTCATCGTCGACTACCGCGGCTACGGCCATAGTACCGGCTCGCCTTCGGAGAAAGGCACCTATCGGGATGCCGAGGCAGCGTGGCGCTGGCTTACGAATGAACGTAGCGTGGCTCCCAGCGACATCGTCGTTTTCGGCGAGTCTCTCGGCGGCGCGGTTGCCGCGTGGCTCGGCAGCCGCGTCAAATCGCGCGCTCTCGTCCTCGCCTCGACTTTCACCTCGGTGCCAGACCTCGGCGCACAGGTCTATCCCTTCCTCCCCGTGCGGCTGATCAGCCGTTTTTCCTACGACAGCCGCGAGGCGGTCAAGGCGGTCAAGGCGCCGATCTTGATCGCGCACAGCCGGGACGATGATATCGTCCCCTTTGCGCATGGCAAGGCGCTCTACGAAGCGGCCCGCGAGCCCAAGCAGTTTCTCGAGATGCGTGGCGGGCACAACGACGGCTTCATTTTCATGCGGCAGGAGTGGGTTGCGCAGCTTGGCGAGTTCCTCGAAAGCGCTCGCAGCCGCTGAAAATCAAGATCATCAGCCGCAGATACCCGCAGATGTGCTTACCTAGGATCTCGAACCCCGAACACTGAACACTGAACATGTATCTTAGCCGCCGATGAACGCCGATACACGCCGATCAGATTCGTGAATCGTAAATCGTGAAACGTGTTTAGCCGCAAATAGACACAGATCAGAAATCGGACATCCCGAACCGCGTGAGTGGTGAGTGGACAAGACCCGAGCGCTCGGTCACTCTTTACTCATCACTCATCACTCATCACTCATCACTCATCACTCATCACTCATTACCCATCACCCGTCACCCATCACCTATCACGCTTTGCAAAGGAGGAGAGTCATGGCACAAAAGAAATTTATCAATCCCGAAGGCATGGCCCGGCCAGGCGCGTACACGCCCGTCGTCACCGCGCAGGGTGGGAGGACCCTCTACATTTCGGGGCAGGTGTCGCTGAACGAGAAGGGCGAGCTGATCGGGCGAGGGGACCTGATGGCGCAGGCGGAGCAGGTGTGGCGCAATGTCGGCCTCGCGCTCAAGGGGGCGGGTGCGACCTTCAACGACCTCGTAAAGATCAACGTGTATGTGGTGAACTACAAGCCCGAGTACCGCGATTATCTGCACCAGGTGCGGTTGCGCTACGTCTCGAAGGAAAACCCGCCGGCAAGCACGCTGGTGGGTGTGCAGGGGTTGGCGCGCGACGGCTTCCTGATAGAAATCGAGGCCATCGCGGTGGCGGACTGAGTTGATTAAGAAGGGACATCGCACAGCGCCAATGACGCGCTCCGGGGTCGCATCCCCGAATACGGGGCCCCTGCTTCGCCCTTCGCGTGCCCGCGCGACGGCTTCCTGATCGAAATTGAGGCGATCGCAGTGGCCGACTAGAGGCTATCCCAAAAAAACATAGCCACGGAACCACACGGAAAGTTTTGTTTCACTAAGCATACGTCTCCGTTCAGGTCTTCGTCCGTGTAATTCCGTGTGATTCCGTGGTTAATGATTTATCGGCAATTCGAATCACGACTCACGACTCGCGAATCACCATTCACCGGTCTTGGGGCGGAAAAAGCGTTTCTGGAGCCGCTTCTACTTCACCCCGAGGACGGACTTCACGCTGTCGAGCAGGGTGTCGGGTTCGACGGGCTTGGTCATGAAGCCGTTCGCGCCGTAGACCAGCGCGGCGACGACGTCATCGTGCTGGGCCTGCGTTGTGACGACGATCACCGGCACGGACTTAAACACCGGATGCTCGCGCAGCTTGGCCAGGATTTCAATCCCGACCAAATCGGGTAGCGCCACGTCCATCAGGATGAGGTCCGGCGGCGGCTTGCTAAGCTCAGCCAAGATCTCGGCCTCTCGGCAGGCGCTCCGCACATTGTACTTCGCGAGCATCAGCGCGCGGGCCAGCACGAGTGTGTTGGCCTGGTCCGCATCGATGATCAGGATAGAGTACGTGTCACCCGAACGGGGCAGAATGCGCTTGCTAGACTGGGCGATGATGTTGACGAAGAAGCCAGACTTCTTGAGCGCGCGCATGCTGGTGAGCGTCGTCTGCTCCGCGTCCTGCCTTTGTTTGGCTGTGGGCGTCGGTGGCGGCCGGTTCATGTACGCCGCGAAATCTAGGTCATCACTTGCGGTCGCGCTACCCGACCGCTCGATGTAACCCTCCTTGACAAGCGTATCGAGCGCGGCGAGCAACCTATCGAGCGGGACCTTGTTGAGCTTCTTCTGTAGTTCTTCGACGGTTGACTGACCGTCGAACATCCCAAGCAGGACCTTCAGGTTGGGGCCGAGGGTGCCAGGTGTTGCAGAAATCTCGTCCCGGCCCTTTGCCGTCTGCGTGTAAACGACCTTTTCCGACATGGGTTACGCTGTCACCATCACCAGCAAGAATTATCGCATGATCGCGCGCTCCGCGCCTGGCGGTAATCCACGAATCAGGGTCACAGGAGGCTTGCCACATGGTCGGCTATGGCGAGCGACGAGGTCAAGCCGGGTGACTCGATGCCGTAGAGGTTGACCAGGCCCTCTAAACCATGCTCGTCCTTGCCCTGGATTACGAAATCCTGGGCGGGTTCACCAGGTCCCGTGATCCGGGGGCGGATGCCCGTATAGCCCGGTTGCAGCGCGCCGTCACGAAGCCCTGGGTAATAAAAGCGAATGGCTTCGTAAAAGGCCGCTTCGCGGCTGTCGTCAAAACGGTAATCGACACGTTGGATCCAGGAGAAATCCGGGCCGAACTTGACCTGCCCGCCGAGATCGATCGTGACATGCACGCCCAGCCAGTCCTGCCGTGCCACGGGATAAATCAGCCGCCGGAATGGTGCCCTGCCGGTAAGCGTGTAGTAATGACCGATCGCGTAAAAAGAGGGCGGTATCGTGTGCGAGGGCACGCCGGCAATCGAGCGCGCCACCGCCTGCGCGTTCAGGCCGGCACTGTTGATCACGCTCCGGCATTTGATGGACATGGGCTCCGCGCCGCCGATGTCGAGACGGATGCCGTCGTCCTCGATGGCTCCCCCCACGACAGGGCTTTCCAGCGCCAATGAGACGCCGTGCTGCTCCGCGTCTCCCAGATAGGCAAGCATCAATCCATGGCTGTCGATGATCCCGGTCGAGGGCGAGAGCACACCGGCGACGCTGCGTACTTCGGGCTCGAGCTCGCGCAACGCTGGCGCATCGAGCCAATTCAGATCCGAAACGCCGTTTATCTCCGCCTGCGCCTGGTATTTCTGCAGCCCTGGGATCTGAGTCTCGTCGGAGGCGACGATCACCTTGCCGATACGGCGGTGCCCGATGTCATGCTCCTCGCAGTAGCGATAGAGGAGGTGCCTCCCGGCGACGCACAACCGGGCCTTGAGCGAGCCCGTCGCGTAATAGATACCGGCATGGATGACTTCGGAGTTGCGCGCGCTGGTATGCGTGCCGAAGGCGGTCTCGGCCTCGAGCACGACGACCTCGCGGCCTTCCAGCGCGAGCTTGCGCGCGATCGCCAGACCCACGACGCCCGCGCCGATCACCGCGCATTCAATACGTTCTGCCATAACTCAGGGAGCGAGAATGAAAGCGCATCAGTTTACAATGGATGGAACCGGTGAATGGTGAATAGTGAGTAGACAAACGGGATTGGATTGGCGGCGATCACGGTTTAATCCATTCACCACTCACCACTCACCACTCATCAATCACCAATCACCAGTCACGCCTTTCTAATGTATGCAATGGGACCCCGATTTTCTCGCGCACTCACCCTTGTTCGAGCCGCTGCGCACACGTGCGCCGGATTCATTCAACGCACAATGGCCCGGACTGCCGGCGCTACAATCCCTACTCGATCGGCAAGACCCGCCCGTGCGCGTAGCCGGTGGCGCGCTGCTACGTGTCGTGCCGCAAGTTAGCAAGGCCGGCCGCTCCGAGGTCCGTTACGAGGAGCGAATCTACCGCAGGGGCGAGCTGCAGGTCCGGGCGAACGACTGGCACGATCTCTTCAACCTCCTGGTCTGGCTCACGTTCCCACGGGCGAAGGCGGCCTTAAATGCGAGGCATCATGCAGCCTTCGAAAGCCGGGCATCGACCGGCGTCACCGACCGCGGGCCGGTCGAGGATGCGTTGACCCTGTTCGACGAGGGCGGCGTGATTGTTGCGGCTACCTCGCGGGAGCTGCTCGACCAGTTGCGCACATTCGCGTGGAAAGAGCTGTTCTGGCGTAACCGGGAAGCGGTCGTGGCGAATATGCGCTTCTTCCTGTTCGGACACGCGCTCTACGAGAAAGCGCTGCGCCCGTTCGCCGGGATTACCGGCCGTGGCCTCTGTTTCGACATTGATCCGGGATTTCTGCGGGCGCCCCCGGCAGTACAGCTGGCGGAGATGGATGCTCGGGTTGCGGACCATATCGGCGCCACGGACCGGCTGACGGCCACGCGGGATCTGGCGCCGGTTCCGATCCTTGGCGTGCCTGGCTGGTGCGCCGAGAACACGGTCGAGTCCTACTACGACGATACTAATTATTTCCGTCCCCGCCCTAAAAGCCGTGAACGGTGACCACTGGCCAGGAAATAGTGATGGAAACTGGTGATGAGAAAAGGTGATGATTAATGGTGATATACGATTTTACGGGCGTTCTTCATCACCATTTCGCATCAGTGCTGTCCGGTTAAACCGAAAAACGTCAATTTAGCGTTCGTAAGTGATTGAAACTTCAATCGGTGACTCTTGATCCGCAATCGAAGTCGTGGACATCCGTAAATGGCGATATCTGTACGTAACGTCAATCACTTACGAACGCCTAAATCGTGTTTAACCGGACACTACTGATTTCGCATCACTACTTACCATCACCAATATTCATCACTTCTCTTAGGTGGAGAAAAGCGTGATTCGATTCTTGCCGCCGTTCTTGCTCGCGTACGTCGCGTGGTCGGCCCGTTCCTGCACGGTTTCGAGGTCGTGCCCCTGGTTGGGGTAGCCAGCGATGCCGATACTGACGGTTGCTGTCACCTTCTTGTCGCGGGTGGTGAGGGGGCTTGATTCGATTGACTTGCGGATGCGCTCGGCTACGCCGACCGCGCCGTTGCTCGACGTGTCAGGCAGCAGCACGACGAATTCATCGCCGCCATAGCGCGCGACGACGTCGGTCTGGCGCAGCTGGCTCTGAATACACTGCACGGTGAGCTTGAGCAGGCGATCACCCGCCTCGTGGCCGAGCGTATCGTTCACGGTCTTTAGGTGATCGGAATCGACTATCAGCACGCTGAACGGCCTGGCGTAACGCTCAGCCTGACGGAAAACGCGCTCCGCTACCGCGCCGAAGGCGCGCATGTTGAGCACACCGGTCAGTTCATCTGTCTCCGACAGGAGTTTCATATGGCCGAAGGCGCGTCGGATGTCGGCGGAGAGCATTGTGGTTATGTAGGCGACGAGCAGCATGGGGGCAATCTGCGCGACCAGGGTAGTGCCGAACGGCAGCGACAGGGTGTTGCGTTGGGGATAGCCGAGCCAGACGTAGCAGGCCGCGATCAGGCCCAGCTCCAGCAGCGTGATAGCCTTGCCCAGCGTGAGCGCGCTGACGATGACCACCAAGAGGTAGAGATCGTTGAGGGGGCTGGCCGCACCTCCGGTATAGAACAGCACCCAGGTAATGAAGACGATCATGACCAGGGTCTCGGCGACGAGCTTCCAGTGGCTTTCTTTGCTGTAGAAGTTCGCGTAGTGGAAAGACAGAACGAACGCAGCAAAGAAAAACATCGCCATGGCCAGCGACGCTGCGGTGACCTCGTCGGGCGACAGCACCAGTTGGTAGAGCAGGACCAGGATCAGCAGGAGCCATTCGATCTCCGCCACCGTGCGCGCGAAGCCACGCAGCTCCTCTGCTGTGAGAACCGGTTGGAACACCTCATTGGTTTTCATTGCGGTGCCGATCAGCGGTGAGGTAACGAGCACGTCAGAATCGCGCCGTTAGGTGCGTAACGTCGGTTGCGGTCTGTGTCGTCGCTGACCCGCCGCATCACCACGGCTACGAGGGTCACAAGCGCGTGGCCGATCCAGCGGGCGCCCATAGCGTCGGAGCACGACCCTTTTCCTTGTCCGATTTCCCCTGAATGCCGCAGTCGGGAGTTGCGGCTATGTTATTCGAAAAAACCAGCGAGGTGGGAGGATCGGCGGTCACACCGCGTCGAGTTACGGCTGCGGCGACGCAGATCCCGAAGCAGGTTGCCGAAAAAGATGACGCAATTCACGATGTGAAGAATGATCGTGTTTCGAATACGCCGGGTGCAAAGCGCTTGCCCGCCGAGCGCAGGTGGCGCTTCAGCACGAAGTCAAACAGGAGAGGATTGTGCTCGCGGATCGCAGACAGCAAACGCGGTCTGCTCTGGCAGCGGCTTTCCGTCCGTGCTGCGGCGAGTAGCGCAAGACAAGCGCCACGGCGCCCAGCACGGTCGCGCCACCGGCCGCGAGGATCAACTCGCGGCGTCGTATGCGGATCTGCAGGGGCCCGCTTATGATAGGCGAGGAGATTCACGATGATGGCCGCCATACGTTCTGGCTGCGGGTCCGTCCCGGCGGCAGCGCCGCCTGATGGGGGTTTTTGGAATAATATCTTTGTTATTCAATAGGATGAAAACGAGCGCGGTCCATTGAACTCGGCCGTCGCGCCCCCATCTAAACACCGTTCCATTTCATAAAGACTGTGCAGGCATGAAAAGAATCTTTCTGTTCCTGGGAACCAACATTGCCGTGTTGTTGGTGCTGTCCATCACGATGCGGCTGCTGGGAATAGAGGGCATCCTCGACCGGGAGGGAGTGGATCTCAACCTGAACGCGCTGCTGGTGATGGCTGCGGTGATCGGCTTCGGCGGCTCGTTCATTTCGCTCCTGATCTCGAAGTGGTCGGCGAAGAGGATGACCGGGGCGCACGTGATCGAGGCGCCCTCGAACGCCGCGGAGCGCTGGCTCTTCGACACGGTCAAGCGCCACGCCAGCCAGGCGGGCATCGGCATGCCCGAGGTGGCGATCTACGAGGCGCCCGAGATCAACGCCTTCGCAACGGGTTGGAACCGCAACAGCTCCCTGGTCGCAGTGAGCACGGGATTGCTGCAGAACATGACGCAGGACGAGGCCGAAGCCGTCATCGGCCACGAGGTGAGCCACGTCGCGAACGGTGACATGGTGACGCTGGCATTGATCCAGGGCGTCGTCAACACCTTCGTCATCTTCCTGTCGCGCATCATCGGCCATCTGGTCGACCGGGTCGTGTTCAAGGTCGAGCGCGGGCATGGCCCCGCGTTCTGGATTACCGCGATCCTCGCGCAGTTCATCCTGGGTATTCTTGCCTCGACGATCGTGATGTGGTTCTCCCGCCAGCGTGAGTTTCGCGCGGATGCGGGCGGTGCGACGCTCGCCGGCCGTGAGAAGATGATCGCCGCGCTCGAGCGCCTGAAGCTGAACCACGGGCGGCCGGCGCAGCTACCTGATCAAATTGCCGCCTTTGGCGTCTCGGGCGGTGTCGCGAAGGGCATCAAGCATCTCTTCATGTCCCATCCGCCGCTTGACGAGCGCATCGCGGCATTAAGAGCCCAGGCCCGATAGCCCCGGCGCCATGAAAAAGCCCGGTCGCGCGGGCTTTTCTTGTCCCTGCATTCGGCGCAAGCCTCACGGATCTCATCCGCGTGTATCTGCCGCTAATGTTTCTTATTTTCTTGCGCGCTCTAGGGTAGCAGCACCGGTGTCGTGAGATTACCGCGCACGGAGAGATTGCGGCGTCCGACGACAATCGATCCGGTACCTACCTCGGCTCTGATGCGTCCGGACAAATTGCCGCCCGGGTTGATCGTGATCTCGCCGTTTGCGCGCATGGGACCGGAGCCCAGCCGCAAGTGCTGGTAGGCGTAGCGGCGCCCCGACACCTGCAGCGTGCCGGAGAGATCGTTGAACAGGGTCTTGCCTCCCCG
This sequence comes from Betaproteobacteria bacterium, assembly GCA_029863175.1. The sequence continues at coordinate 14,738 of JAOTVX010000051.1, forward strand.
GATGCCATCGGCGGCCGGGGACTGGATAGCACGCACGATGTCCACGTTGTTCAGCATGCCTTTCTCGACGCTGAAGGTTACCCGCACGCGTGGATCGTCGAACAGGCCCTCAATGGTGTCGCTCCGCAGCGAGTACGTCCCGTTTAGGTTTAGTGTGCCGCCCGCCGTAAAGGCGTTGGTAAAGACCGCGAGCAATTCTTTTACTTCGCCATTTGACAGGTTAAAGTTGCCGGCGAGCTGGAAGCCGCGGTCCCAAGATGCGGTAGCTGAGCCTCTCAAGGTGCCGCGTCCCAATTTCGCTTCGATCTTGCTGACGCGGGCCTGCCGACCCTCGATTACCGCTGTCGCTGTCAGGTCGTCGAGAGGCAGCGCCGGTCCGAACGGGGGCTCCCAACTGCCAGCCCTGAAATCGGCTTCCAGCGTCTGGCCCTTGGACACCAACTCCATGCTCAACCTGCCGTCGGACAGCGACCCGCGCTGCAGTGTACCGTCCGCTCCCACGACCACATCGCCATTGAAACTGGGAATATCGATTCCAAGGAACGCGATATTAACGGCGCGGAATTTCAGACGGCGCACGTTGAAAGCCTGCCCTTCGACCGCGGGCTTGAGCCAGCCTGGCACCAAGGCGAAGGCCTTTTGGTCAGCCGACACCCCGATCACCTCGACTTCGTCGAGCGTGGTGGGCCCACCGAGCAGTTGCGTTGGCAAGGCGCTAACCTCGATGGTGCTGATCTTGATTTCTTCCAGCCTGCCGATGGCGACCCGTTCCAGCGTCAGGCGCGGTGAAGGGATGAACGTGTAGCGCACATTGCCGACCTTGACCGGCGCCTGCAGGCGCTGCGAAAGGGCCTGTTCGGCGGCTGGAACATAGATGGAGAGCGGCAGGACGTGCACTGCCCCAATGATGGCGACAATCAGGGCGACAAGCCCGATGCCCCCCATTTTGAGCCAGTTGATCTTTGCCCCGGGCGCGCGCACGTAGGTGGTTGCAGACTCGCGTTCCGCGTCTACCCGCTTCCTGCGCACTTTGGCTGAAGTCTTGGCGCGCTCGGCCGCTTGCTGGCGGTAACGTGCGTCCGCTTCCATCTCCGCGACCTCACGTGCCTTGATCTCGGCCGTGACCCGCGCCGAAATATCCTCTTCTGCCATCTCGCGCAGTTCGCGTTCGTGCATGACGCGCGAGACGGCTTCTGCCTTGGCGCGGTCCTCGGCATCGGCGCGGGCCCGGCGCTCCATCTCTGCTTTCGCCTCCGCTTCAGCCTTGGCCTGTGCTGCCGCGTCGGCAATCGCCCGCGCCTCGGCCATCGCCTGCTCCGCCCTGCGCGCGACGGCTTCGGCTTCCATGCGCTGCTGGCGACCACGGTTCGATTCGTCGGTCTCGCGCTTCTTGCGGTCGGCGTCGTCGCGCGCTTTGTGCGCAACTTCCGCCTGTCGTAACGCTTCCTCCAGCGCATTCTTTTCGGCGGCAACCTTGGCGGCGAGCTCGGCTTGTGCATTGCGTTCGGCTTCGTCACGTGCCCTGCGCTCCGCTGCGGCATTGGCCTCGGCTTCCTCGCGCGCCTGGCGTTCCTTTTCAATTATCCCTTGGACTTCGGCGCGGGCGCGTACTTCTGCTTCTTCCCTGGCTTTGGCGAGCGCCGCTTCGCGCGTCTGGCGCTCGGCCTCGGCTTTGGCTTCCGCTTCTTCGCGCGCGCGGCGTTCGGCTGCGAGCTTGGTTTCCGCCTCTTCACGCCCGCGCCGTTCCGTTTCGGATCTCGACAAGGCTTCCGCACGGGCTCTCTGTGCCTGCTCCTGCAGATCCTTCAGCTGAGCTTTCGCGCGCCGGTCGGCTTCCTCGCGTTCCTGGTGTTCGCGTTCCTCGCGCGCCTTGTACTCTTCCTCTTCGCGCTGACGCGCCTCGGCTTCCTCCCGCGCCCGACGCTCGGCCTCTACACGCGCCTCGCCTTCCGTCCGTGCCTTGGCTTTTGCCTCCTCGAGCGCTTTCAAGGCCGTATCCATGCGCGCCCGGGCTTCGGCGTCCCCCTCCACGGATTGCATTGCCACCCGCATCTCGGCGTCGGCCTTCGCGCGTGCAGCGGCTTCCGCCATCGCGCGCGCTTCCGCGACCGCGTCTTCAGCATTCTTTGCGCGTGCCTCGGCTTCTTCACGCGCCTTGCGCTCGCGCTCCTCCCGGGCCCTGATTTCGCCTTCGACCTTTATGCGCCGCTCGGCTTCCTGTTTGGCGCGCGCCTCCGCCTTGGCGAGCGCCTCCTGGAGTGCCTTCAGCTGAGCCTCGACCGCCGTCTTCGCCTTCGTTTCGGCGTCAGCCACCGCCTGCGCTTCCTCCTCGGCCTTGGCCCCCGCCTCAGCTTCTTCCCTGGCCTTGGCCTCAGACAAGGCTTTTTGCTCGGCCTCGGCTTTCGCTCGCGCCTCGGATTCGGCGCGCGCTGTGGCCTCCGCGTCGGCGCGCGCCTGCTCTTCCATCGCGGCTTTTACCCTGGCCTCGGCTTCCGTGCGGGCCTGCGCATCCGCCGCCGCTTTTGCCTCGGATTCCGCCCTGGCCTTCGCTTCAGTCGCTGCTTTCGCCGCTGCTTGCGCCTTCAGCTTCGCCTCGGTTTCGGCCTTGGCCTTGGCTTCTGCCATCGCCCGGGCACGCGCTTCCGCTTCCTGCCGGACCTTCGCTTCCGCGGCGGCCCGCGCGGCCGCCTGGGCCCTGGCTTTCGCCTGCGCTTCCGTCTTCGATCGCTGCTCGGCTTCGGCATTGAGCTTTACCATCGCAGTCGGCGAGGTAAAGTCCAGGTCCTCGACCTCGTGCGTCGCGGCAGGCGGGGAAAGGGCGCCGCTGGCAACGGCCATTCTGGGTTGGGTCCGTTCATCTCGAGTGGGAGCCGGGGAGGAAAAGACCCTGATGTAGCCGTCGGCGACGAGCTTGTCGAGCGCTTCCTCGAGCTTTTTCGCCGGAATTCCCGACTTGCTGACCAGATTGGAAACGGTCGACTTACCGTCAATGGCGAGAAACACGACGCCAAGTTCGCGCGCCAGCTTGATCGTCTTGTTCTTGACTTCCAGGACGCCCTTGGACGTCTTGGTGAATACGGTTTGTGGATGCATAGTTCGCGATTGTTTCGCTTACTCTAAGTCCGCGCAATGTCAGGGAGCACAATTACACATCGGGACACCTATTGTGCAAACTGCAGCCCATCGGATCAACGGAGCAACGCCCCGCGCGATCTCATTCGAATCCTGCGTGATATCTGTCACTGCTATAATCGCTTCATTATAGTTTAATAGTGCGCTAAAGCCCTATCGTACATGGTTTTTTGGATCCCGAGGGTCGTCGATGCGTGACCGGCGAAACGAATACGACGTTACCAACATCGTCGACACGACCCGTCCTGCGGACGTCTCCGACACGGTCCGTAATATCTACCAGGACCTCTACCAGAAGGACGCACCCAAGAATCTCGGCCAGGCCTTCGCCGACCTGGGCCTGCTCTATGAGGGCAAGTATCCCGGGTTTCATGAGTGTGAGACGGATTACCACGATGTCCAGCACGTTCTGGATGTGACGCTGGCCATGGCCCGACTGCTGAACGGCTGCGTGCGCAGCACCGGCACGGATACCGTCGGCGAACGGCTGTTTCGGTTCGGCATTATCACCGCGCTCTATCACGATTGCGGCTACATTCGGCATCGCAAGGATACGAAGCACTCGAACGGCGCTGAATACACCACGATCCACGTTTCACGCGGTGCGAGTTTCCTGGGGGAATACATGCCCAGGATCGGCATGGCAGACCTTGCGCAGGCTGCGGCGCGCACCCTCCATTTCACCGGCTACGAGGTTCCGGTGGACAAGATCCGGGTGCCGGCCCCCGAGTTCCGTCTGATTGGCAACTTGTTGGGCAGCGCCGACATCCTGGCCCAGATGGCCGATCGGTGCTATCTGGAGAAGTGCTACGACCGGCTATACCCCGAGTTCGTGCTGGGCGGTATTGCGCGCAAGCGGCGCGCGGACGGCTCCGAGCAGGTCATGTTCGCTTCTGCTGCCGATCTGATCTGCAAAACGCCGCACTTTTACCAGGGCGCCAACAAGCGCCTGCGGCAGGACCTCGGCGGCTGCTACAACTACATTGAGAAGCACTTCGGCGGGCAGAATCTCTACTTCGACGAGCTCGAGAAGAACATCGACCACGCGCGCGCGATCGCGGTAGAAGGCGACATTTCAATGCTGCGGCGGCGGCCGCCCGCGCAGGGCGAGGACGAAGAGAACACCGATCCGCAGCTCCGGCTCATCTAACTAGAAGGGCGTGACCGGTGATGGGTCACTAGACGCGATCGCGAAAAAACCACACTGCAGCCGCCGATGCACGCCAATAGACGCGGATAAGAAAGAAGTAAATTTATTTGTGTCGGTTTTCTGTCCGCGTTCATTTGCGTTTATCTGCGGCTAATGATTGTTTTGATTTTTCATGCCACCGTCAGCAGGATCTTGCCGGTGTGCTGGCTCGATTCCATCAGCGCGTGTGCCTTCGCCGCCTCGGCGAGCGGAAATGTCTGGCGGGTCACTGCGCGGATACGGCCACTCGCAATGTGCGGCCACACTTTCGCCTCCAGCTCCCGGGCGATTCTTGCCTTGAACGCGGCCGGCCGGGTGCGCAGCGTCGAGCCGGTGTAGGTGAGCCGCTTCAGCATCACCGGCATCAGGTTGATCTCCACCTTCGAGCCCAGGGCGAACGCAAGCTGAACGATGCGCGCATCATGGCTGGCTGCCTTGAAGTTGCGCTCGATGTTCGGGCCGCCCACGATGTCGAGAATGACGTTGGCGCCACCTTCATTGCGCACGACTTCCACAAAGTCCTCGCGCCGGTAGTCGACCACTCGGTCAGCGCCGAGTTCGCGGCAGATTCCGCAGCGCTCGTCCGGGCTGTCGGTGGCGATCACTTTCGCGCCGAAGGCCTTGCCCAGCTGGATGGCGGTCGTGCCGATGCCGCCGGCGCCGCCGTGCACCAGCAGAGTTTCGCCAGCGGTGAGGCCGACTCCCATGAAAATATTGCTCCACACCGTAAAGAGAGTCTCCGGCAGGCCGCCGGCGTCCTGCAGGCTGACCTCGCCCGGAATCGGCAGGCAGTGCGTGGCATCAACCGCGCAATATTCCGCGTAGCCACCGCCGTTCGTGAGGGCGGCAACCTTGTCTCCGATTTTCCAGCGCTCGGCCGGACCGCCCAGCGCCACAACCTCGCCTGAGATTTCGAGCCCCAGAAGATCGGGAGCCCCCGCGGGGGGCGGGTAGAGGCCCTTGCGTTGCCACAGATCCGGACCATTGATGCCGGCGGCGGCGACTTTAACCAGGACCTCGCCGGGCTCGACCTTTGGCAGGGGGCGTTCTCCGGGCTGCAGTGCCTCGGGGCCGCCGGGGGCCGCGGTTGCGACGACCTTCATCGTTGTGGGCAGGCTATTGCTCATCGTGACTTATGCTAGCACGCACGGAAGAGATCCGGAGAAGGCTCAGCGGTTCTCAGTGCCGCACAGCTCTTAGGCGCCTGCAGCAATTTTCTTGAGGGCCTGGCGGTCGATCTTGCCCACACGGTTTTCCGGCAATGCATCGAGCACCGTGACGCGTGCCGGCACCCAGGAGTGCGGCAACCGGGCTGCGACCTGATCCTTCAACTCCCTCTCTCCCGCGCTCTGCCCTTTGTTGGTTACGACAAACGCCACGGGCACCTCGCCCAGGTCCGGATCCGGCGCCCCCACCACGCAGCAGGCGCGTACCGCGTGATGTCCAGTGAGCGCCTCCTCGATCCGTCCTGGCGAAAGATTCTCGCCGCCGCGGATGATGATGTCTTTCAGTCTTCCCGTCACGGTCAGGTATCCTTCGGCGTCGAGCCGCCCAAGGTCGCCGGTGCGCAGCCACCCGTTGCGTATGCTGGGCCCATCGGCATGGGTGTCGGCCGGAACGTAGCCTTTCATCACGGAGGGTCCCGCAATGCAGATTTCGCCGTCGGCGTTTGTCGCTACCGGCTCGTCGGTCTCGGGAGCGAAAATGGCAACACGCTGCCCGTAGAGCGCAGTGCCGACGGTGCCGATCTTGCGCGAAGCAGGCGGGTTCATGGT
>JAOTVX010000015.1 GCA_029863175.1 Betaproteobacteria bacterium
TCTCAGCCGCAACGGCGACGTCTCCGAGATGGAAATTCCTATGGGCGATGGCCTTGCCCCCCTTCATCTGAAGGCCGAAGGAGGCAAGGGTGCGTCGCGCGGCCAGAGAATCATCCTCAGCCTGCGCCCCGAAGATATCTCGCTGCATCTACAGCGGCCGGAAGGCGATTCCAGCGTCAATCTGATGGAAGCGGAGGTGATCGACACGGTTTACCTCGGCAACTTCCTCGACTGTCAGGTGAAGGTGGGGATGCACGAGGTGGGCATCCAGATCGACCACTTCGAGCGCCTCGCTCCTGCGCAGAAAGTGTTTCTCACTTTCCGACCCGAGCACGGTCTGTGTCTGACAGAATAAGCTGGCACAGCTTTCCGCTTTTCCTGCCTCGGTACTCGGATGGCACGAGGTAAAGAGATCAAGATAGCGGTACTCGCTGGTGACGGCATCGGGCCCGAGATTACCGCGGCGACCACCAAGGTACTACGGGCGGCGGCGGCAGCAGCCCGGCTTTCGATTGTGCTCAAGCCTGCCCTGATCGGCTGGGTTCCGTACAAGCGCTACAAGACGACATTGCCCGACGCGACGCTGGCGGCAATGCGGAACTGCGACGGCTGGATCGTCGGCCCGACCTATGCCGGGGAATACCCGAAGGACGACCCCTATCGGGGGCACCCCAACGGCTTCATCCGCAGGCATTTCAAGTTGTTTGCGAACGTCCGGCCCGTCGAGGCCTGGCCGCAACTCGATCCGCTGATCGAGGATCTCCGGATCACGGTGTTGCGAGAGAACACGGAAGGTTTCTACCCCGATCGTAACCTTGCCTGGGGATACGGGGAATTCAAGCCGCGCGACGACGTGGCGCTTGCGCTCCGCGTCATAACCGGGGAGGCGTGCCGTAGATTCGCGCACTTCGCATTCGAGTATGCGCAAGCAACGGGCGAGCGCCGCCTCGCGGTGATCCACAAGCGTACCGCTCTGCCCCAGACGGAGGGATTGTTCATCGGTGCCTTCGAGGCCTTGCGTGGCCGCTTCAGGAAGGTTTCGCTCGAGCTGGTCAGAATCGACACGTTCAGCTCGTCGTTTCCTCGCGACCCCGGCCGCTACCGTCTGGTCGCCACGACCAATCTGTTTGGCGACATCCTTTCGGATCAGGCATCGGGCCTGGCGGGGGGCGTCGGTCTGGCGCCGTCGTTGAACGCCGGGCGTGACCATGCCATGGCACAAGCCGTGCACGGAACTGCGCCGGACATTGCCGGCAAAGAAAGAGCCAATCCCGCCGCGTTGATACTCTCCACGGCGCTGCTGCTGCGCTGGGTCTATCAGAGGAGCCGGAACCGGGCGTGCAAAGACACGGCAGCGTTGATGGAGCGGGGTGTCAGGGCGGCCATTGCCGCGGGAACGGTCACACCCGACCTCGGGGGTAATGCATCAACGACGGCATTCGCCAATACCGTCATTTCCTCGTGCAAAAAGCGGTGAGCGGCATCAAGGGCAGCGCCAGGTTTGATTTAGGTCAAGAAGCGGAGCGAATGTTGGCACTACGCTAACCTGAAAACGACAAGGAGTGCCCTCGTGTTGATACGGAACCATATGAGCACGCCCGCAGTGACCGTCCGGTCGGACGCGGATTACAAGGCTGCCCTGAAAGTCATGCAGGAAAACGCATTGCACCACTTGCCGGTCGTGGATGCGGACGGCAAACTGGTCGGGATGGCCGCCGAGCGCGATCTTCTGCTCGCAGCGACACATTACCTGCAATCGGCGGTCGAAGTCGGAGACATCATGCATCGGGGCGTCGTGACAGTGACGTCGGAGATGTCAGTCGCAGAGGCGGCGACCCTGATGGTCGAGAAGCGCATCGGTGGGCTGCCGGTCCTGGACGGCGGCAAGCAACTGATCGGCATCATCACCGAGACGGACATGTTCAGGGCCCTCGTGAAATCACTGGACGAACCCAGAGCGGCCTGAGCGTACCGCAGGACGGCTGGCTGGCGGCGCGAAAACGCGTAGCGGCACCGGCGCTCCCGGACTCGGATTGCAGTTCCAGCGGCAGCGCTCGACGTTGAAGTCAAGTAAGGCTAAGTGCAGCGCTAGTTCGTTTTCTCCGCACTACGTGGTCCCGGGGTGCTTTACACTTCCGGGAGCTCATCTTTCTTTTCTTTGGTTATGAATCCACCAGTCATTGGAGTGATCGGCCTGGGCATCATGGGCGGTGCCATGGCCGAGGCCCTGCTCGAAAAAGGGTATAAGGTCGTCGGCCACGATATCGTCCCGGCTGCGCGCAGGCGGCTGGGCAAGGCTGGCGGACGTCCGCTGGCGTCCGGCGCGGCGGTGGCGAGAAGCGCCGACATCGTGATTACGTCGCTTGCGACGGTCGAGGCGCTCGAAGACGTGATCGGACAGCTGGCGATGGCCGGGCGGCCGCGGCGTCGCGCGAGACCTGTCGTGATCGAGACCAGTACGCTTCCGCTCGCCGACAAGGAACAGGCGCGGCGGCGGTTGCAGGCCGCGCGTATCTCAGCACTCGATTGCCCCATCAGCGGCACGGCGGTGCGGCTTAAGGAGCGGGCCTGGACGATCTTCGGAAGCGGGCCAAAAGCTGCTTTTGATCGCGTGCGGCCCGTGCTCCAGGTTTTCACCGATAAGGTTCCTTATTGTGGCGCGTTTGGAAATGGCAGCAAGATGAAGTTCGCGGTGAATCACCTGGTGGCGATCCTGAACGTAGCTACGGCCGAGTCGCTCGCCTTCGGGCGCAAGATGGGCCTCGACCCCCGTCAGCTCCTCGAGCTGTTCGGTCCCAGCCCGATCGTCGGCACCGGCGTCTACCGGCTGCGCGGAGCGATGATGGCGCGCCGCCGCTACCGGCCGCCAACGATGAAGGTCGAGGTGTGGCAGAAGGACATGCAAGTCATCGGCGACATGGCCAAGTCGGTGGATTGTCCGACGCCGCTTTTTACGGCGTGCGCGCCGCTTTACAGCGCGGCGATGGCGCAGGGTTATGCCCAAGCGGACACGGCCTCCGTTCACGAGGTGCTCGCGGTGATGGCAGGTATCGCTCGCCCGAAGCGGGGCCACGTTAAACGGTGAGCAGCCAGCGTTGACCACAGAACAGTTAACGGTGAACGAAGATGCATGACAATCTGAAGCTGGACATTTTCCCGCACATTTTCCCGAGGCCGTTCTTCGAGCGCGTGAAGGCGCAGGCCGAAGGCAACCCCGGCCTGGCATCGGTGTTGAAACGCTGGCTGGATATCCCGGTGCTCTGGGACCTCGATGCCCGGCTGCGCATGATGCGGCGCTTCAGGGGCTACAAGCAGGTCCTGACGCTGTCGTTACCGGCGATCGAATTTCTTGCCGGGCCCGAAGACTCACCAATGCTTGCGCGCCTCGCCAATGACGGCATGGCCGAGATCGTTGCCGCGTACCCGGAGCAGTTTCCGGCATTCGTCGCGTCCCTGCCCATGAACAACGTGCCAGCGGCGCTGGAGGAGATGGACCGCGCGATCGGCACGCTGGGGGCAAAAGGCGTCCAGGTCTTCACGCATGTCAACGGCAGGCCGCTCGATGAGCCGGAGTTCTTCCCGGTGTTCGAGCGTTGCGTGATGCAGTACGATTTGCCGATCTGGCTCCACCCGACGCGCACTTCAAAGTTCGCCGATTACGTCACCGAGAGCAAGTCTAAGTACGAGATCTGGTGGCTGTTCGGCTGGCCCTACGAGACCAGCGCGTGCATGGCCCGCATCGTTTTCTCCGGAATGCTCGACCGGCTGCCGCGGATGAAGGTCATTACCCATCACTGTGGCGCGATGGCGCCGTTTTTCGAGGGACGGCTCGGGCCGGGAATGGATCAGATGGGGGCGCGCACCTCCGATGAGGACTATGGTGGCCTCCTGAAGCGCATGTCAAAGCGCCCGATCGACTATTTTCGGATGTTCTATGCCGACACGTCTGTGAACGGATCGGCTTCGGCGATACGTTGCGGACTGGATTTCTTCGGCGCGAAACGGGTGCTGTTCGGTACCGATTGCCCCTTCGATCCGGAGGGTGGCCCCATGTTCATTCGCGAGACCATCCGCGCGATCGGGTCGCTGAAGCTGAAGCAGGCGGACGCCCGCAAGCTCTACTATGAGAACGCCCTGGGCATGATGCGGCTCGACTTGCCAATGTCGCGCCCGGCGAAATCCAGAAGCCGCCCGCATGCTCGCAGGAAACCGAAAGGCAGAACGTGACGACGGGGCGGTTGAGCGACGAGCCTCGAACGTATCCGCTGCGGGGTGAGTAGGTGCCATGGATGCCATTGAGAGCATAACGACAACGCCGGCGCTCACGTGCGTCACGTCGCTGGCGGACGGGCAGAAATTGCTCACGATGGACCGTTTCGTGCCCCATGTTTCCACGGTGCCGGCGAATCGCGGACGGGCCGTGGGTCTGCATTTGCGAGAAAAAGTCCTCGCTAGCACTCTCGATCGAAAGCGGGCAGCCAGTGCGCCGATCGTCCTCTTTATCCACGGCGGCTATTCGCCATCGGTGGTGGCCTACGACCTCGACTACCGGGACTACAGCTGGATGGGCCAGCTCGCGCGCGCCGGTTTCGACCTCTTTGCGATGACCCACACTGGCTACGGTGGTTCGCCGAAGCCGATGATGGACGATCCCTGCAACGTCGACCCGGCATATCAAGCGCAGCTCATTCCCAGGGTTCTGAACGATGCGTGTGCGCCGCGCTATCCATACAAGCTCATTTCCAGCCGCACGGAGTGGGATGAAATAGAGAGCGTCGTGGGATTTGTCATGGCCCTGCGGCAAGTGGACAGGATCAGCCTCGTCGGCTGGTCCACCGGGACGCCACGGGCGGGCGGATTTGCCGCTATGCATCCGGAGAAAGTGGACAAGCTCGTGCTGCTCGCTCCTAGCCCGTTCTTCCCGTCGGACACACCCCCCGACCCGATGCCGGAGCCGGGCGCGCCGGTGATCTTGCAAAGTCATGACATGCTCATGAATCAGCGCTGGCAGGACCATGTGCGCACAGCCGGCCAGGTCGAGCATCCGGAGATACGCGAGGTCATGTGGCGTGCGCTGATGGTCGAGGATGGACTGGGCGAGCAGTGGGGTCCCGACGGTGTGGGCGTCATGCGAGCGCCTAACCGGATGAATTACGGTTGGCGCGCCAACGCGGCGCGTCTCAGCGCGCCGACGCTTGTCATGCTGGGCGAGCACGACAACTACGAAAAGCGGCGCGACGCATGGGGCGGCCTGGCATCGGTGCACAAAGTGTTCGTGAAGATTGAGGGCGCATCTCACTTCGTGCAGTACGAGCGCGGCCGGCATGTGGTGCACCGGTTTACGGAAGAGTGGTTAAAAAGCGGCTGTATCGCAGATACGACACGCGCCGAATTCGCGGCGGACTGGGACGGCAAGCTCCGACGCCTCGATTAAACCGAGGTGCGCTGGGGCGAGCGGCGCCCAGAGGCTGTCCCGTCGGGGAGGCGAGAGCCGGCTGCCCGCGCGGCGACCTGTTAGGAAGCGCGGGATCTCTTGCCGGACATGCCGGCCGTCAGCGTGAACCGCAGGGCGTCCTCGATCGTCATGTCGAGCGGCTCGATCCGCGACCTGGGCAGATAGATTGTGTAGCCGCCAATCTGGTAGCTCATCGGGAGATAGACTCCGACGAGCGAATCGGACGCTCCGGACTTTAAGGACGCGCCGCTGACATCCGTGACCGTCACGAACCCGACCAGCCGGATCTGGTCCGTGAGCGACACCGCGACGACCTGCTGGAAGCCCTTTTCAGAATCCTTCTTGGAGAGGAAACCGGCGATATCGCGGATGCTTCCGTAGATGCTTTTGACCAAAGGAATCCGGTCGAGCAACGCATCGATGCGGGCCAAGAGCCGCCGCGTGATCCAGACGTTCATCAGGATCCCCGCGATGAAGATGAGCACAATGGCCAGCAAGATTCCCATCCCCGTCCAGTAATTCCCGTACGGGAACACGGATTGAATAAGGCCACCCAGGAAATTCTCCGCCGTGGCGGCAAGCCAGTAAAGCATCGCCAGCGTCAACGTGATGGGCAACGTAATGGCTAACCCCTGCAGAAAGATGCTCGAGACCGTTCTGGCTCGCTTTCTGGTTTTATGGCTCATGCCTGTCTCCTCTATATTCCTGTAGTACGCCGATCGAGCCGGCCATCTCGCTGCAACCACGGAGCGCAACACCGGGCAGGCGCGTCGCCGGAAGCGTCAATCTACCGCAACAGCGCAGGCTTGCACTATGCACGATGTCTGCCCGTGGACCATTCTCCGCCGAGGGCGATCGGTTTTCGTGCGATTGCCGGGCGCTAATCGATGAGCTACGATCAGCCGACCCGGATGAATGATGAATGGTAAATGGTGAATAACAAGCCTGAAACGTCGGCGCGAACCGAAAAAATGGAAGCAAGTCCTCCGCGGGATGCGAGGCGAGGCTATCCCGACCTGCACGAGCACCTCGAAGAGCTGAAGAAGCGAGGGCTGCTCTTGACCATCGAGCGGCCGATCGACAAGGACGCCGAGCTGCATCCGCTCGTCCGCTGGCAGTACGTGGGTGGTGTCGAGGAGCACGAACGCAAGGCGTTTCTTTTCACCAACGTCGTGGACGGCCGCGGACGCCAATACCGTTTCCCGGTCGTGGTCGGCGCTTTCGCCGGCAATCGCGAGATCTATTGCATCGGCATGCGCACACCGGCCGAAGAGGTGCAGCACAAATGGGATCATGCGATCGCCAACCCGCTGCCGCCCCGAATCGTTGAAAGCGCCCCTTGCCAAGAGGTTGTCATCGTTGGCGAGGCGCTGAAGGGGGAGGGCAACGGGCTCGATTCCCTGCCGATTCCGATCTCGACCCCGGGCTACGACAGTGCGCCCACGCTGACCGCGACCAACGTCATTACCAAGGACCCTGACACGGGCGTGCAAAATCACGGCACTTACCGGGCCGGGCTGAAAGCGCCGGACCGTTGCGTGATCCGCATGGCGACCCGGGTGGGTGGTGCGGGCGGCTACCAGTATTACCTCAAGCATCAGAAGCGCGGCGACAAGACCATGCCGTGCGCGATCGTGCTCGGCGCGCCGCCGAGCGTCGCCTTCGTGGCGCCGATGAAGCTACCGATCGGGCTCGACGAAATCGGCGTGGCGGGCGCTGTCGTGGGCCAGCCGATCAACGTTGTGCGCGCGAAAAGCGTCGATCTGCTGGTGCCCGCGGAGGCGGAGATCGTGATCGAAGGCCTGATCGACACTGAGTACCTGGAACCCGAAGGCCCGTTCGGTGAATCTCACGGCCACATCGCGCTCGAAGAGTTCAACATGCCCATGCACGTGACGGCGATCACGCATCGCAAGAACGCCATCGTTGCTTCATACATCAGCCAGGTGACACCAAGTGAGTCGAGCGCCATTAAACGGGTGTCATATGAGCCGATGTTCCTGTCCCATTTGCGCAATACCCTGGGCGTGAGGGGCGTTAAACGCGTGACGCTGCACGAGCGTATGACCGCACTGCGCCGTATCGTTCTCGTCACGGTGGAAAAGGGCACCCCGCGCACGGAAATCTGGCGCGCTCTTACGGGTGCCGCGAGCTTCAAGGCGGATTGCGGGAAGATCTGCATCGCCATCAACGAGGACATTGACCCGGACAACTCGGATGCCGTGTTCTGGGCGATCGCCTTTCGCATGAATCCGGTGAACGACCTTCAAGTGCTGGACTATCGCAGCCCCGGTCACGGCCCCGAGCGGGAGCATGAGGCGGAGCGGGGAGATGCGACGTTGCTGATGGACGCGACCATGAAGGAAGAACTGCCGCCGCTCGCGCTGCCGAGGCAGGAGTACATGGAGCGCGCCCGCAAAGTATGGGAAGAGCTCGGGTTGCCGAAGCTGCGTGCGCAATCTCCGTGGTTTGGCGCGTTGCAAGGCGACTGGCTTCCGCAGTGGGAGGAAGCAGCAAAGCGTGCCGCCGCAGGCGGCTATCTCGAGAACGGCCGGGCGAGCGAGAAGCTCAGGCGCAAAGGTCTCAAGCCCGAGACCAAGTTCCGGCCCGATGCAGAGTGATGAGAACTGGTGATGAGAACTGGTGATGGGAAATGGTGATGAAAGGCGCTAGCAACACGGAGGAATAAGCGTCGCCCCATCACCATTTTTCATCACCATTAATCATCACCATCTTTCATTACTTCTATCAGCCTGGAAGCTGTCGCAGCAACGCCATCATCGTCTCTCCGATTCTTTCCCGGATGACCAGGTCGGCAACATCATCCAGCGGCGTCTCCTGATTGTTCAAGATGACCAGCGGCGCGCCCGCCTGCTTGGCGAACCGCGGGAACGAAGCTGCCGGCTCGACCACCAGCGACGAGCCGATCGAAACGAAGAGATCCGCGTGCAGGGCTGCCTCCATCGCGAGGCGCATCTCGTTCTCCGGCATTCCCTGTCCGAACGAGATGGTGCTGGTCTTGATGGGGCCGCGGCACACATCGCATTCCGGGGCCTCGTCTCCTTTTTCGACCCGCTCGACGATGGCCGAGGTCGGCCATTCCTTGCTGCAATGCTGGCAAGCTGAACGGCGGTTGGTGCCATGCAGCTCGATGACACTGCTACTGCCGGCGTCGTGGTGGATGCCGTCTATGTTCTGCGTAATGACGGTGGCGATGTGTCCGCGGCGTTCGAGCTCGGCGATAACGAGATGTCCGTCGTTGGGACGGGCATCGGCGCAGCGACGGAACATCCGCGCGCCGCGCTCCCACGCTCGAACTCGTGCATCCCTGTCGGCCATGAATTCCTGATAGTAGACCGGCGTTTCCGTGGTCCAGACGCCCTGCGGTCCGCGAAAATCCGGAATGCCGCTCTCCGTGCTGATGCCGGCGCCGGTGAACGCCACGCCGCGCTGGGCCGAGCGCATGAGCTCCGCGAAACGGGTGAGTTCACTCATCAATCACGAAGGTCGTTCAGAAATAAAAACACAATAGGAGCCGCAGATGAACGCAGATAAACACAGATCCATATATACAAGAAACAGAACACCAAGAACAGAACCCTTAGCCGCCAATGCGCGCCGATCAATGATTGTGAATCGTGAATCGACCACTGTTTCGAGGATACTACTTCTCTTGGCGGCCTTGGCGTCTTGGCAGTTCAAATTGTGATCTTATCTGCGTTCATATGCGGCTAAGGGGTTCTTGGTGTTTGTTATACCCAGCAGCCATGTCACGTGAGTCCCCGTGTCAACGCCGCTTGATTCCTGCGGCCTTGACGACTCGCGCCCATTTTGCGCGCTCAGACCTGATCGTTTTACAAAACTGCACTGCCATCGTGCCTTCGCGCCGGTGGGGCCGCCGCGCTAGTGTAGTCGCATGTCTATGCAAAGCATTATATCGGACAGGATTGCGGCGAGAGCATGGTTGCGGCGCTCATCCTGATGATCTACGATCACTGCCCTGTTGGCGCTGGCATGGACCACGAGATGCGCTTCGTGTCTCAAGTGATCGGCAGTTTATCCGGAACACGAGGCGGGCGGTTACCCGTCACGGATCACCAATCATAAGGCACGAAACTCCATGAAAATTCTGATCTTTGGCGCTGGCGCGATTGGCGGCTATCTCGGCGGCATAGTCACGATCGCACGCGCGGACGTCACGCTCGTGGCGCGCGGTGCGCAGTTGGAGGCTTTGGCAAGCGGGGACCTCGTGCTCGAGAGTGCCAAGACTGGGCGCTCCATTTCTGCGCGCGTGCGCGTCTGCAAGCAAGGCGAGGAGAAGCCGCCCTATGATCTCATCTTCGTCGGGCTGAAGGCGCACCACCTGGCCGGCACCGCGAAGCACATCGCCGGGCTGTGCTCGTCGAGTGGAACGATCGTCCTGCCGCAGAACGGGATTCCCTGGTGGTATTTCGAGAAGCTCGATCATCCGTTGCGTGGCACAAGGCTTCCGTCCCTGGATCCCGATGGCGAACTCGCGAAGGCGTTTTCGATTGATTCTCTGGTCGGCGGTGTCGCGTACCGGCCCGCGGACCTGGTCAGGCCGGGGCACATCCGCTTCGCCGATCAGCCGACCGACCGCCTCGTCATCGGCGAGCTGGACAACAAGCTCACTCCGCGCTTGCAGGAAATCGCATCCATTATCGAGCCGGCGGGCTGGCCAGTGGTGACGACCGACAATATCCGCGGCTTCAAGTGGAGCAAGCAGATGTCGAATGCCGTCTTCAACCCGCTTGGAGCGATTACCCAGTCAACGGCATTGGACGCTGTGTGCTACCCGCCGACGCGGCGTGTGGCGATCGATATGTTGAACGAGGTCTTCGCGGTTGCCGGTTCGGTCGGCGTGGTGCCGGAGATGACGCCGGGGCGCATGCTCGACTACACCCAGAAGCGTGTGAGCATGGCGTCCTCGACGCTGCAGGACGTGCTCACCGGTCGCGAGCTCGAGCTCGACGCGCTCGTGACTGCGGTCATCGACATCGCCCGGCTGACGAAAACGCCGGTGCCCACGCTGGAGACAGTGGCCGCCTGCGCCGCGCTGCTTAATCGCCGGATCGTCGAAGACCGCGTGGCGATCGTGCCGCGGCCGGTGCAAGGCTAACCGGGAAGCCGCGCACAGGGGGGTCTGGAATTGGCTACCTGTTGCATCGCTTCCGACCTGGAGATGGCAGCGGCTCATTCCCCACACGCGGTTGCTCGTGCTGCCGGGCGACTCCTATCACGTCGCGGCAAGCGATGCCGACCGGTGCGCGGGAGACGCTGGAATTCATCCGGCAAGTTGCGCCACCGGTTTAGGCCTTAGAGCGCGTAACAAGAACCAACAACTATTAGCCGCAGATAAACGCAGACGAATCACCGTTCACGGAAGGGGAGCCAACCTATGAAACTGGCCTTTATCGTTCACAACGAGTATTTCACGCGCAGGGTAATGGGGCTGCTGAAGGATGCCGGTATCGATTACTACACGCGCTGGGACCATGCGCAGGGAAAAGGCCACGGCACAGAACCGCATGTCGGCAGCGGAGGATTTTCCAGCATGAATGCCGTTTTGATGATCGGATTCCCGGAAGAGCCGCCGCTCTCGACGTTGATCAGGGGAATCACCGCGGCGAACGAGGAGATCACTCGCGATGCCGACAAGATCCGTCTTTTTCAGTTGCCGCTGGAACGCATCGTGTGAGGCGGCTGGCGTGCCCTGAGGGCGCAGGAAAATTCCGGGCAGGGAAACAAAAAAAGGGCCTGCGATGTCGCAGGCCCGAGACACATGAAGCGCTTCTGATTGTCATGTCCTTTGGTGACTTGAGCCCCCGGAGCTAAAGTCGTAACTCCACGTCCCCGCTTGTTCTTGCAGCGTTCGAGAGTATTGATACCACGGCCCGTGGAATTGGTAAGTGAAGCCCGTCACGTCGCGCGGCTCGCGAGCGGTCCGGGAACGGTGTAAAAAACTCTTTTTAAATCATAGGGATGATTTGCAGGTCCGAGGCGCCGGCGGGCGTGGCGCAGTGTCTGGTGGTGATAGGTCACAGGCCAATCGTCAAAGGCGTGGCTGCCGGCCAGGGCCGGCGTGCGCGGACGCCGTGGCCCGAGAGAGCGCGCGCCGGATAGAATGGATCCGCGCGACCGGCGTTGGCGTTTTTCGCAAGATCGCTGATTTGATACGGAGGAGTGAGATGGCTGAGAAATCGGGGCTCGTGCGCAACCCGGAGGGGGAGTTGGTCATCAAGGGCGGCGACCGCGTGAAACCTTATGGAGCTGCCTGAGGAGCTGAAGCCGGGTCTGACTGGCCTCGCCGAGATTGTCGTGGGCACGCGCGACACGGCGCCGCATGTTGGCAGCGGCAAGATCGGCGTGCTTGCCACGCCGATCATGGTCAATCTCATGGAGGCCGCCGCGCTGCAGGCGGTCGAGAAATTCATGCCGCCGGGCTATCAGACCGTCGGGACGCGTCTGGATGTGAAGCATTTTGCGGCGACACCCGTTGGCCTCCGGGTGCGGGCGGAGGCGAAGCTCGTCAAGGTGGACGGGCGCACGCTCACGTTCCGGATCCAGGCCGCGGACGAGCGCGAGCCGATCGGGGAAGGCGATCACGAGCGCCTCATCATCAACGTCGAGCGCTTTGACCAGCGCATGCAGAAGAAGCTTTCAAAATCGTGACGAGTGACGAGTGACAGGTGACCGGTGTAATTGGCTGTTGGCGGCGGTAATCGGCTGCGTTGCGTTGGTGGCGCTGGCGTGGGGCGCGGACGAGCCCGGCGCGCGGGCGCTGCACGAGCAGCAGATGATGCGGCAGCAGCAGCAGGACACCCTGCAGCTTCGCATGCAGCAGCAGCAACGCAGCCTGCAATCTCCGCCCGCTGGTGCGCGAGAGGGCGAGGCGCTCGAGCGGCTGCAGATCAACCAGCAGCAGCGGCAGCAGCAGCTCCATTACCGGCAGAACATCGAGCCGCCAACGGCCCATCCCGACGATGATGCGGGCGCGCGGCGCACGAAAGCGGAGCTGGAGCGACAGCGGGCGCAACGGCAGGGCGAGCGGCAGCTGCAGCGTTTCGACTCCGAGCTGCAGCAACGCGTCGAGAGCGGGCGGGGGGAGAAAGCCCGCGGCGAAATCCGTCCACCTGAGCCCCCTGCAACGCTGCAGTGATCGTCGAAGAGCAGCCGATGAGCGGCTAGGAGTTTGTCGGACTTGGCCCCGACAAACTCCTACGGACTGTTAAGTCCGACGGGCTGCTAGGCCTCGGATCTGCTGACGGCGGTAACGAGGCTGAGGGTGCGACGCCGCTGTTCAGCGCTGCTTATTTATCGTCTATCGGCATCAGGCGGCGACTCGGGCAGGGCCTCGCGTTCGATCACCTTGTATTCGGTAGTCACGAATTCACGGTCGGCTGCCTTTTTCAACTGCCGCTTGAACCACCACAAGCGCAGCAATACCACGCCGGCAAGGATAGCACCCGCCACGGCTGCGGCAGCCAGGAAGAAGAAACCCAGCACCACGAGCGCGAGCGCCAAAATCGCATAAAGGATGCGCTCCAGCAGGCTGCGCTGACGAACGTTGAAGTGGACGGTGGGCATGTCGAGGTCGTGTCGGGGTGAAATCCTGGGTTGGACAAGATTCCCGGAGCCGGGTTCAGGATTCGACGCCGGAGCTTTTGATGACGACGCCGCCCGACTTTTCATCGTGCTCGAGCGTAAGCAGCTTGCGCGCCTCGGCTTCGTCGAGCAGCTTGCTGAAGGATCGAAAGCCATAGTAGGACTCGTTGAAGCCCGGCTTTCGGCGTTTGAGCGCCTGCTTGACCATCGAGCCCCAGATCCGGTCCTCCGCGCCCCGTTCTGTAGATAGTGCTTCCACGGTTTCCATCACCAAGTCGAGCGCCTCCTGTTTCTTGTCGGCGCTGCCCGCTGGGGCCTTGGCGGATTCCGCGTGGCCAGCGGTTTCCTTCCGGCGGGCCTGCTTCTTCGGTTTCTCGCGGACGAGGTCGTCGTAGTAGATGAACTCGTCGCAGTTGGAGACGAGCAGATCGGAGGAAGATTTCTTGACGCCGACGCCGATGACCGTCTTGTTGTTCTCGCGCAGTTTGCTCACGAGGGGGGAGAAATCGGAATCGCCGCTGATGATGACGAAGGTGTCGACGTGCGATTTGGTATAGCAGAGGTCGAGGGCATCTACCACCATGCGGATGTCGGCGGAGTTCTTGCCCGACAGGCGGCGGTGCGGGATCTCGATGAGCTCGAAGGCAGCCTCGTGCATGGCCTTCTTGAAGTCACGGTAACGGTCCCAGTCGCAATAGGCCTTCTTGACCACAATGTCGCCCTTGAGCAGCAAGCGCTCGAGCACCTTTCTGATGTCGAAGTCGGCGTAGCGCGCCTCGCGCACCCCGAGGGCAACGTTCTCGAAGTCGCAGAACAGCGCCATGTTCTCGGTATCCAGTTTGGCGGCCATGTTTCTTATCCCGTCAGTAATCGCGAACGAGTTATGAAGAATGAGGCACGAGCAGATGGGCCGGGCCTCGCCCGATGGCCGGCCGCAGCCTCAACTGCTTTCACCCGGCATTGTGACGCCGCGGCGGGGATCTGTCGATTTCCGGGCCGGATGCGAGGCGATGGGCCCACCGCGTGGTCTCCGGCAGGCGATAGCGCGTCACGCACGCCAGGGTGCACGCCACCGCAGTGTCGAGGCTCACGCAGTGCCCGACTGATACGAAGATCGGCTTGACGTGTGCGCGCGAGCGCAGCACGGCGCCAATGATCTCGCCGTCGTCCCGGAGCGGCGTCCATGAACCCCGGCGCAGCGGTGGTTCGCGGGAGGTGCCGATGAGCCGGCTTTTGGCGACTCCGATCGTGGGAAAACCGGCCACAAGACCCAGATGGCTCGCTAGGCCGCAGCGGCGCGGGTGCGCGAGACCCTGCCCGTCGCAAAGCACGAGGTCGGGGCGCACCGTCAGCCGGGAGAGAGCAACGAGGAGCGCGGGAATTTCACGGAATGAGAGCAGGCCCGGTACATAGGGAAAGCGGGTGGGCTGCCGTATCACCGCCCAGTCGGCAAGCTCGAGCGCCGGGAATGTCAGCACGGCCACGGCGGCGCGTGTGACACGGCCCCCACCTTCAAATCCGACGTCGGTGCCGGCGACATGGTGCACGCGGCCCAGGCGATTTCTGGTGACGACCTTTGTTCGCAGACGCGACTGTAGGGCGATTGCTTCCCGCGGCGTAATTTCCCAGGAGTGAATGTGTTTTTCCATCGGCTTGCAGGCGCCAAGACCTTGCGGTCTCCGTTGGTGGCAAGGATACTATGACCCATGAGCGACGAGGTGTTCGAGAGCCTGCGCAACCGAATGATGGCGGAAATAGCGGCGGAGGCCGCGTTCACCGCGGAGCACACCGGAATCGCTGTCTTCAGCGAGCGCGTGATGCGCGTGATTGGAAACATGCCTCGGCACGAGTTCATCCCGGTCGAGCTCCAGCCCTACGCTTACCTCAACCGCCCGCTCCCGATCGGTTACGAGAAGACGGTGTCGCAGCCGTTCATCGTGGCGTTGATGACCGATTTACTCGATCTTCAGGCTGACGACGTGGTCTTGGAGGTTGGCGCCGGCGCCGGCTACCAGGCGGCCATACTTGCCGAGCTTGCGCAGCGCGTCTATAGCGTGGATATCATCGAAGAGCTCGCGCTGGGCGCCGATCGCAGGCTCAAACGTCTGGGCTATGAGAACGTGCAGATCAAGATCACGAATGGCTATTACGGCTGGCCGGAGCATGGGCCGTACGACAAGATCATGGTCACGGCTGCCACCGAGCTGATACCGCCGCCGCTGCTGGCGCAATTGAAACCAGGCGGCCGTCTGGTCGTTCCCACCGGCATCCCCGAAAAGCAGACACTGACGCTGGTCGAAAAATCGGCCACGCGCGGCCTCGCCGCGCGCGACATCCTGCCGGTTCGCTTCTCCGAGCTAGAGGATCCGGGGGAGACGGCCGGCGTCGCCTGACTTCTGTGACCCGTCACCGGTCACTGACTCATGCCGTTCTCATACTACAATCGACTGACGGCGCGGCAACAGCTCATCTACCGCAAGAGCGACGCGATCGAATCGGTGAACCTGCCGCACGCCGCGCCGCTCGTGTCGGCGACCGTGCAGATCGCGCGAGCCCTTTCGGCGGCGGACCGTCTGGCGACGCAGGCCGCCTGTCAGGCATTGGTGGACGCGCTCACCTCACGACTCGGCGTGCCGGCAGTCTGCGTCTGGGTGCTCGCGAAGCGGCCGGAACTGCGGGACGGCGAGCTGCACGGTCTCTACGAGCCTGCGGAGCGCGGAACGCCAGTTCGCATCTCGGTATGGATGCGAACTGCCCGACGCAAACAGGTGGTCGCGTTCCGGACGTTTCTACGAACGCTGTTGCACGAGTTCTGCCACCACCTCGACTATGAGTGCTACAAGCTTCACGACTCGTTTCACACGGAGGGCTTCTACAAGCGCGAGTCGAGCCTCCTCAAGCAGCTCCTGCCCCTTGACAGACTCGTGAGCGGTGACCCGTGACCCGTGACGGGTCACAAGCGGCTCTCATTGCTCATTACTCATTACCCATCAGGGCCGTATAATCGGCTTCCGTGTCAAGACATACCCGGACATTGGCGGTGCTGTTCGCCGACATCACCGACAGCACCAGCCTCTACCAGAAACTCGGCGACGTCGCGGCGCGCAATATCGTCAACGCCTGCCTGGGCGCGATGAGTGGCGTGCTGTTGCGCCATGAGGGCCGGCTGGTCAAAACGATCGGTGACGAGGTCATGTGTGTATTCCCGAGCGCCGACCTCGCCGTGCTGGCGGCGAGCGAAATGCAGTCCCTGGTCGCATCGACCAAGCCGGGCAACTACCCGGTCAAAATCCATATCGGGCTTCACTTCGGATCCGTGCTGGTTGATGAGGGCGACGTCTTCGGCGACACCGTCAACGTCGCCGCCTATCTCACTGCGGTAGCAACGGCCGAGCAGATCCTGACCACGGCATCAACAGAGCAGTGCCTTTCGGCAGCCCTCAGGTCACTGGTAAGGCCGATTTTTCACACCGTGCTGAAGGGCAGCGACGAGGAGTCAACCGTGTACCAGGTGCTGTGGCGTACCGATAACCTGGAGCTCACCGACGTTAACCTGCATTCGAGCAAGACGATTCCCGGCGACACGGGAAGCCTGCTGCTGACCCTGGATGAGGAGCGCGTGCGGGTGGATCAATGGCGCCCTGGCATCGTCATAGGGCGCTCGCAGGAGTGCGACCTTGTGGTGACCGACCGGTTTGCCTCGCGCGAGCACCTGTCGATCAAGCTGGTTCGTACGCATTTCTACCTTTTCGATCACAGCATCAATGGGTCGTTCGTGTCGCTCGAGAGCGGAGAGGAAGTGCACGTGCTGCGCCGCGAAATGCCGCTCGATGGCACGGGACAGATCTGCGTCGGGCGCAGCCGCGGCGAGCGCCCGGGCAAGCTGATTACGTTTGCGCGCGACCGGCGCTCGATGTTCAGAATCTAACCGTGTGTCTCCAGTCGGCCTGAAAAAACCCGCGCGCTCAGAAAGATCATTAACCACGGAATCACACGGAATTACACGGACGAAGATCTGAAGCGGAAGGTGCGGTTACGTGGAACAATAATTTCCGTGTGCTTCCGTGGCCGTGTTGTTTTTGAAATAAGTTTTGGCGAATGGCGGCGGGTCAGTCCAATCCCTCGGCCAACTCGCGCGTCACCTCCAGCCCGTTGCGCGCGGCCTTGCGCGCCTGTTCCGGACTTTCCTTGCCGAGCGGTTTTGCGGCGACATACTCGTACATGTCGGTCGCCCCTTCGAAGATGCGCCGGGTCATGCCGAGCTCGCCGAAGGTCTTGGCAATTTCCTGCATTTCCGGAACCCAGCGATAGGCTTTGGGTGGCATGATCGCAATGTTTCTCAGTTGCCACTCGAAAACGTCGTTGCGGCTCTCGCGCAATTCCTTTTCCAGCGCTTGCTCGACCCCGAGCTTTCGTGCGGCCACGAGCAGTTCAATTGCCAGGGCGGTCGTGCCCTTGGTCATGGCGGCGTAGCACATCTTGGTCCCGGAAGCATCGCCGACCCGCTCGGACAGCACGCGAACCAGCAGGTTGGGATGCTGAATTTGATCGAACAGGGTGGCGTGCGGACCGGAGACGTAAAGGCGCGGGCGGTCTTTCTCGCCACGCGGGGGCGGACCAATGATGCCCCCGTCTATGAACATGCCGCCGGCCGCGCTTATGACGCCATCCATATCGCGCGCTGTCTGCGGTGAGACGGCATTCAGATCCGCGTACGCAATCTTCCGCCCGGATGCCTTAATAGCGGCCCCGGCGTCGCGGGCGACAGAGAGGGCTTCACCGGGATTGAGGACCGAGATGATCATGTCGCACGTTGCCACCAACTTTTCGAGCGAGCCGCAGTCGGTAAGTCCCGCCTCGCGCGCGAGCCGCTGTGTGCGCTCGCTGCGCCCCGCCAGGGCGGTATAGACCTCCAGCCCGCTTTCCTTAAGGCGCGTAGCGATTGCCTGCCCCATGTCGCCAGGGCTCACCACGCCAATCTTCCCGAGTTGCATGCGTCTGCTCCTTTCGCTGCGGCTCCGGCTGCCCAGAATGTGGGGACGTTCCGGATCGATAAGATAGAATACGCCGTTTTGCTCTGGCCCGCGCCACGATACTGCGACCCGAATGGCAGTTTATCTTATCCTGTTTCTCGCGCTGCTCAATTTCACCGCGTTCATGGGTTGTCGCGTTCTGATGTCGTTGTTCGCGATCGAGCTGGGCGCGTCCACGGCGGCGATCGGTGTGCTCATTTCTCTCTTCGCCTTGTTCCCGTTCCTGCTCTCGGTTTACGCGGGCAAGCTCATCGACCGCTTCGGCAGCCACCTTCCCGCGCAGCTGGGAACGGCGACGTCGGCTCTGGCCTTTTCAATCCCATGGCTTTTCCCCTCGCTGCCGGCGCTCTATCTCTCGGCCGCGGTTATCGGGCTTTCGTTTGTCTTTATCAGCCTCGCGATCCAGAACCTCTCGGCGACAGCGCGTGACCCCGACGTGCGCGCGCGCAACGTGAGCCTCGTGAGCCTCGGGTTCGCGCTGTCGGGCTTGTTCGGACCGCTGCTGACGGGTTACGTCATCGACCATCACGGGCACGTGTTTGCCTACTTCCTGCTGACCGTGCTCGCCATCGCGGCAACCATCGGGTGGTTGGCTAGCCGGCGTTTCGTCGCTGACTCGCATGCGCGGGGCGCGGCCGCAGCGCCGACCGATATGCGCGAGCTGCTCAAGCTTCCGCATCTGCGTCGCACAGTCGTCGTAAGCGGCCTGGTGGTGGCAGGAGTCGATCTTTACAACTTTTACATGCCGATCTACGGGCACTCGGTCGGCCTTTCGGCGACCATGATCGGTGTTGTCTTTAGCGCGAACTCGCTGGCGGTTCTGATCGTGCGCGTGCTGCTCCCGTGGCTCACGCGGCGCCTCGGTGAAGATCGCGTCATGAGCTATTCCATGTACCTCGCCGGAGCGGCGTTCCTGCTGATACCGATGTTCAAGGAGGTGCCTGCGCTGATGCTGCTCGCGTTCATGCTCGGTCTGGGGCTGGGCTGTGGCCAACCGCTGTCGATGCTCATGACCTACAACCGCGCGCCGGCGGGGCGCTCCGGCGAGGCGTTTGGTGTGCGATTCGCGGTGGTGAACTTCACGCATATGGCGATTCCGCTTGCCTTCGGCACGCTCGGATCAGCGCTTGGCGTCATTGCGGTGTTCTTCTCGAACGCCGCGTTGATGTTCGGCGGCGGCTTTGTCAATGCCCGGGGAGCCAGGGCCAGGGGCTGACATGGCGTTCTATCTCATCCTCCTGGTCACGCTGCTCAATCACATCAGCTTCAAGGGCAGCAAGATTCTGATCACTCTGTTTGCGATCGACCTCGGGGCGACACCGATGACGATCGGAGTGCTGTTCGCGATGTATTCGGTCTTCCCGGTGTTTCTGTCCGTTTACGCCGGCAAGGTGTCCGACCGTCTCGGTTTCCGTCTGCCCATGATTTTTGGCTCCATAGGGCTGCTGTGCGGGCTGCTCCTGCCGTACTTCGTGCCCAATGTCACCGCGCTGTTCTTTTCGGCGACGCTGATCGGGATGTGTTACATCTTCTACATCGTTTCCGTGCAGCACCTCATCGGCTCGATCGGGGAAGGGGTCGCCCGCACGCGAAATTACAGCATCTTCAGCGTCTTCATCGGGTTGACTACGCTACTCGGGCCGACCACCGCCGGCTTTGCGATCGACGGCGTGGGACATCGCTCGACGTATCTGCTGCTTTCCGTGTTTCCGCTGGTTCCAATCGTCGTATTGATGTTCCTCAGGCGTTATCTCCCGCAACCCAAGCACCACGACGAACCGCGGACCGGCCATCGCGTGATCGATCTGCTGAGCAACGTGCCGCTGAGGCGGGTACTGGTGACGGCGGGGATTCTTGAGACGGGAAACGAGCTGGTCAACTTTCTGCTTCCGATCTACGGGCATTCGATCGGGCTGTCGGCCTCGCAGATCGGTCTGGTCATTGGTGCTTTCGCTTCTGCGCTGCTCCTGGTCCGAGCGCTCATGCCGGCGCTCGTGAGGCGCTGGAGTGAGGAGAGGGTACTGAGCGGCTCGATGCTGCTCGCCGGCTTCACCTGCCTCGCGTTTCCGTTCGTCGAGACCTTCACGTTGCTGCTCGCTGTCTCGTTCGTGATGGGGTTGGGGCTGGGTTGCGGCGCTCCGCTTTCCCTGGTGCTCGCCTACAATCGCGCACCAGTCGGCCGATCGGGCGAGGCGATGGGATTGCGGCAGACCGTCAACAAGGGCACCGAAGTGCTGGTGCCCGTCATATTCGGGACCCTCAGCACGGCGCTGGGCATGTTGCCGGTGTTCTGGCTCGATGCGCTGATGCTGAGCATCGGCGGCTGGCTCATGCACCGCGAAGCGGGTGCGGCGGGGAAGCACGCACCGGCCAAGACCAGGGTGCGCTAGAGCGAGACCTACTCCGCGTCGTAGCCCGGCAGCACCCGCGCATCGATCACGCAGACCCCGCCCGCGCCTACTGCCTCTATGCCTTTCTCAAGCGCAGGTTGCACCTCGGCGGGGTGCGTTACGGGACCAATGCCGGTCGCGCCCTGCGCGCGCGCGATTGCTGCGATATCCACATCAGGGTTGCCGATGCGCTGGCCGATCCAGCGGTTCTCCACCGGCCGGTGGCGCGTGCGCGCCACACGCTCCTGGTGCATCTCATCGTTGAAGAACGAGCCGTTGTTGCAGATGATCAGAAGGCATGGGATCTCGTAGTGGACGGCGGTCCACACGGCGGTGTTTCCCATCAGGAAATCACCGTCGCCGAGCAGGCCGATCGGAAGCCGGCCGCTTCCTTTCAGCGCCAGTGCCGCGCCAACGCTGATTCCCGGACCCGAGCCCAAACCGCCACCGCCGTCATAGCCGATGTAGTCGAGCGGATGCCGGAAGTGCGTGTAGGCGCCATGCCAGCCCAGCGGAAACCGCGTGAAACACACATCGATGCCTTTGATCACGGCGTTGAGCGCATCGGCAACGCCGCGCAGTGTAACGGCGTCCGTTGCCGCTGCGGGCGGCTTCGCGGGCGCAACCGAAGGAACGGCCGCGGTTCGCGCCTTCACGGCCTCCAGCAGCAGGGGCACCGCCGTGTCGGCCTCGCACATCAGGTAAAAGTCCACGGGCGGCAGGCCCTGGTAATCCATGCTCCAGCCCCGATGCGAGTGCGCGTCGCACGAGACCTGAATAACTTTGGCGGTCACGGGCTTGTCTCCGAAGGCCTGCTTGAGCGTGCCGCCGAGATCGAGCCAGTCGAGCGAAAGAATGACATCAGCTTCGGCGACGAGCTTCTGGGCCTCAGACGACAGGCGCACGAATGGCGGCGTAACATGCAGGCGATGGTCGGTTGGGAAAGCCGCTGCGACCTTGAGGTTGGTGAGCACGGGCGAGCTCAGCTTCTCCGCAAGTGCGATGCGTGCGTTCCACGCGTCGAGGCTGCGCGAGCTACGGCCTGCCAGCACGACCGGGTTTTTTGCGGCAGAAAGTATTTTCGCGGTGGCTACGACGAGCTCTCTTGCAGGCTGCGCCGGCTCAGGCGCTCGGTAGCGGCTGACTTCCGGCGTGGGCGGCAGCGCGCTGATCTTGGCTTCCTGGACTGCGGAGTCGAGATTGACATATACCGGGCCGCGCGGTGCGGTCTGAGCGATCTGCGCGGCGCGCAGGATGGCTTCCATCGCAGCGGGGACGGAGCCTGGCTGGTTGTCCCATTTCGTGTAGTTGCGAATCATTCCGCCCTGATCGGAGCAGGTATGGATCCAGTCAATCCATGGGCGGCGCTTGGCGGCGTCCCAGGGGCCGGTAGCGCCGATGATCAACACCGGCGCTCGGTCGCACCAGCAGTTGAAGATCTGCATGGATGCATGCATGAGGCCGACGTTGGAGTGCAGCGCCGCCGCCATCATGCGTTCCGAGGCCTTCCAGTAACCGTGCGCAATGGACACTGCGTGCTCGTCATGGATCGTCAGCAGCATCTGGGGCGCGCGGTTGCCGAGGTAGTTGACGATGCTGTCGTGAAGTCCTCGATAGCTTGCGCCGGGGTTGAGCGCGACGTACTCGGTCTGCAAATCGCGCAGAACCCCGGCAATCGCGTCGCTGCCCCAGAACTCATCAGAGCGCTGGGCGGGCATCGGCGTGTCGTGGACGATGGAGCTCGGGGCGGTTTGCTTGTTGCTCATGGGCGTTCGTCGTCCTTCTGCTTCGAATTGTCCGGAGTCGTCGCATCCGTTTGTTTCCCGGCCCGGGCGCCGCAACCACTTCGCGCGGGTCTCTTTGCCCGGGCGTCAGGGCGGCATGTTAGCGGATCACGGCCGGTATCGCGAATCGGATATCGTGGAGCGCTCGGATTCAGGGGCTCGGGTCAGCTCGCGACGCCGCCCGACCATCATTCCAATGCTACTGTGCACGCGCCGCATGAGCTGGCGGTCCGAGAGCAGGAGAGACGCGAATTGCGTCCAGTCTGCGGCGTGCCCGCGTATTCCGGATGCTATGATAACGGCGTTTGTTCCGCGAGGGAGCGTCAATGAAGCGTTTTGATATCGCGTTGATACCGGGCGATGGCATTGGCCGTGAAGTGGTGCCGGCTGGCCAGAAGATACTGGACGTCACCGGCGAGGTGCACGGCGGATTCCAGTTCCGGTACAAATCTTATCCGTGGAGCTGCGCCTACTATCTCAAGCATGGCAGAATGATGCCCGATGACGGCTTGCAGCGCATCGGCGACTCAGATGCGATTTTTCTGGGCGCGGTCGGCTTTCCGGGGGTGGCGGATCATGTGTCGCTCTGGGGTTTGCTGATCCCGATCCGCCGCGGCTTCCAGCAGTACGCGTGCGTGCGTCCGGTAAAGCTGCTGCCGGGCGTGCGCTCTCCGCTCGCGGGCCGCGGGCCGGAAGACATTGATTTCATTGTCGTCCGCGAAAATAACGAAGGCGAGTATTCCAATATGGGCGGGCGCCTGCACACTGGCACGCCGCACGAGCTGGCGACGCAGTTGAATGTTTTCACGCGTCACGGTACCGAGCGCATCATCCGCTATGCATTCGAGCTCGCCCGGAAGAAACGCAAGAAGAAAGTGACCTCCGCGACCAAATCGAACGGCATCAACTTCAGCATGCCGTTCTGGGATGAGGTGTTCTGGCAGGTGGCGACGAAATATCCCGGCGTTGCGGCCGAGCAGATGCACATCGATGCGCTCGCGGCGCGCTTCGTGACCCATCCGCACAATTTCGGCGTGGTGGTGGGCAGCAATCTGTTCGGCGATATCCTCACCGATCTCGGCGCGGCCATCGCAGGGTCGATCGGGATTGGGGCATCGGCCAATCTCAATCCCGAAAAGCGTTACCCCTCCTGCTTCGAGCCGGTGCATGGCTCGGCGCCGGACATCGTCGGCAAGGGCATTGCCAATCCGCTGGGCCAGATCTGGAGCGGCGCGTTGATGCTCGAGCACCTTGGCTACACCGCTGCCCATGACGTGGTGCTGAAAGCCATGATTGCGGTGCTCAACGCCGGGATCAAGACGCCTGATCTCGGGGGAAGCGCGAAAACGACCGAGGTCACTCAGGCCGTCGTCAAAGAAATTCGCCGCCTCGCGAGCTGATTCTCCCGCGCTGGGAAACCCATGGCGCGCAGGTTGGTTGACCGGAGCTTGGGTGCGATGTTTGCCGGACAGACAGTGTGCGCAGGCATTCTCCGCAAGTCAGGGGTGGTGAGTCACATGCTCCGGATTGAGTTCAGCGGGTGGCTTAGAGCCCGTAGCACAGGATGTGCGGCGGTCATCTTTGCGCTCGCGCTCGTCTGGCCACAGATCGCCGTAGCGCAGACGCCGGCAGCCACAGAGCAAGCGGCGATTGCCTCGGCGCATCCGCTGGCAACCCGTGCCGGGCATGACGTTCTCAAACGCGGCGGGAACGCCTTCGACGCGGCCATTGCTGTTGCAGCTGCCCTGGCGGTCGTTGAGCCCTATTCGTCAGGATTGGGCGGTGGCGGGTTCTGGCTGCTGCACCGAGCGCGTGATGGGCATCAGATAATGGTCGACAGCCGGGAGGTTGCGCCGAGCGCTGCGAGTCCCGGGCTGTTCTTCGACGCCGAGGGAAAGCCCGTTCCCGGTGCTACGCGACGTGGCGGCAAATCGGTGGCGGTGCCCGGCGTCCCCGCGGCGCTGGTTCACATTGCCGAGCATTACGGAAACCTGCCGTTGTCGGTTTCGCTCGGTCCGGCGATCCACTATGCGCGCGATGGCTTCGCAGTCGGGTCGCGTTACGCGCGCATCGCTGAACGACGTGAGGGGCTTCTGCAGAAAAGGCCGGCGACCGCCCGCACCTTTCTCGACAACGACCGGGTGCCGCAGCCCGGTTTTCTGCTGCGCCAGCCAGCGCTGGCGCAAACGATGCAGGGTATTGCCACCGATGGTCGAGATGGCTTCTATCGCGGTGCGGTGGCGCAGGCCCTGGTCGAGGCGGTGAACCGGGCAGGCGGGGTCTGGCAGCTCGAGGATCTCGAGCGCTACCGCGTCGTCGAGCGCACACCGCTGCGCATCCGATATCACGGCGCGACGATTACCACCGTAACGCTGCCCTCGGCAGGCGGAATTGCCCTCGCGCAGGTGCTTCAGATGCTGGAGCGCTTCGAGCTCTCGGATGCCCGGGCCCCTCGTGACGCGCATCTGGTGATCGAGGCCCTGCGGCGCGCGTTTCAGGATCGTTCGCTCTACCTGGGCGATGACGATTTTGTCGCTGTGCCGATGAGGAGGCTGCTGAGCAGGGAGTATGCAGCCCGACGCGCGGCGAATATCGATCCGATGAAGGCGACGAAAAGCGACGAGATGGGCAACAAGCAGTCGATTGCGCCGGCGAGCGGCAACACGACCCATTTGTCGGTGATCGATGGGGAGGGTAACCGGGTAGCTGCTACGCTCAGCATCAACCTGTTGTTCGGTTCCGGCATCGTCGCCGCAGGTACCGGCGTGCTGCTCAATAACGAGATGGATGATTTTTCACTACAAGCGGACCTGCCGAATGCGTTCCGTCTGCGGGGTGGTGCGGCGAACGCGGTCGGCCCCGGCAAGCGGCCGCTATCGAGCATGACACCCGCGTTCGTCGAGGACGAGAAGGGCATTCTCATCATCGGGGCGCCGGGTGGGTCCCGCATCGTGAGCCAGCTGCTGCTCGCAGTACTGGATTATGTCGGGTCGACCACCGTGGACCTGGCGCAGATCGTAAGCGCGCCGCGCTATCACCATCAGTGGTGGCCTGACCGCGTCGAGATCGAGATGGACAGCTTCACGCCCGATTGGCGTGCGAGCCTGGAAGCGAAAGGCCATCGGCTGCGTATGGTCGGGCGTAAATGGGGCAACATGCAGGCCGTTCTCAAGTCGAAGACGGACGGCGCCGTGCAGGCAGCGAACGATCCGCGTGGTGCGGGTGTCGCTTGGTATTAGGGACGTGATGGGTGATGGGTGATGAGTGATGAGTGATGAGTGATGAGTGATCCGTGGCCGATTCTCCCGTTCTTGGCCCGTCACCCGTCACCCGTCAGTCGTCACCCGGCACGGGGTCTGATCCGGTATTATTAGCGCTCGATGAAGACGACGTTTCTGGATTTTGAGCAGCCTATCGCGGAGCTCGAGGCGAAGATCGACGAGTTGCGCTATGTACAGGACGATTCGGCGCTCGATATCTCCGAGGATATCGCGCGCCTGCAGAAGAAGAGCCAGACGCTCACCAAGAACATCTACGGCAAGCTCACCGCCTGGCAGATCGCGCAGGTGGCGCGCCACCCGCAACGGCCCTACACGCTGGACTATATCGCCGGGCTGTTCACCGGTTTCGAGGAGCTGCATGGCGATCGCAGCTTTGCTGATGACCCGGCGATCGTGGGCGGGCTCGCCCGGCTGAACGGCGAGCCGTGCATGGTGATCGGGCAACAGAAAGGGCGTGATACCAAGGACAAGATCTTCCGCAACTTCGGCATGCCCAAGCCCGAAGGCTATCGTAAGGCAATGCGACTGATGAAGCTTGCGGAGCGGTTCGGCATCCCGGTGTTCAGCTTCATCGACACGCCGGGCGCCTACCCCGGCGTTGGCGCCGAGGAGCGCGGACAGTCCGAGGCGATTGGCCGCAATCTCTACGCCATGACCGAGTTGCGGACCCCGATCATCTGCACTGTCATCGGGGAAGGCGGTTCGGGCGGCGCGCTCGCCATCGCGGTGGGGGACGCGCTGCTCATGCTGCAGTACGCCACGTATTCAGTCATCTCGCCAGAAGGCTGCGCGTCGATCCTGTGGAAGAGCGCCGATTACGCAGAGGCGGCGGCGGAAACGCTCGGTATCACGTCGACCCGGCTCAAAGCGCTGGGCCTGGTGGACAAGATCGTCAACGAGCCGCTCGGCGGCGCGCATCGCGACTACGAAACGACGATGCAGAACCTCAAGAAGGCGCTGCAGGATACCTGGCGGCAGCTCAAGGACATTCCCCTCGACGAGCTGCTTGAGCGGCGCTTCGACCGTCTCGTCGATAATGGCAGATACAAGGAAGTCGAGCAGAAATAGCCTACGTCCGCCGGACCTTGCTGCCCGCGTCGCGTCGCGGCTGGCGACCGTCGTTCGACCTGCCGATCGTCTTTTGGCCGGCGTAAGCGGTGGCGTCGATTCGGTCGTCCTGCTCGATTGCCTGCGGCGCGTGTCCCGCAAGTTGCGCGTCCGGGTGGCAGTCCTGCACATCAATCATAGGCTGAGTCCCAACGCGGGGCGGTGG
The DNA here is from genome assembly GCA_029863175.1 of Betaproteobacteria bacterium. The sequence goes on from JAOTVX010000015.1 coordinate 26,843, forward strand.
GATGCCTTTTGCCGACGTCTTTGCCGGACGCAAGGCATTCCCTACTCGAGCGTCACGGTGAAAATTGCCCGCGGCGGAAATCTGGAAGCTGCGGCACGCGCTGCGCGTTACGCAGTGTTTGACCGGCAGCGGACCGACTACCTCGTGCTTGCCCAGCATCGGGACGATCAGGTCGAGACGTTGTTGCTGCAGTTGTTGCGCGGGGCAGGCGTCAGGGGGCTCGCAGCCATGCCGCTGCTTCGCAAGGTAGAAGGCGGAAGGCGGAAGGCGGAAGTGAAGCGCGGAAGAACAGATCATCCCTCATCCTTCATCTCTCATCCTTCGATTCTCCGGCCCCTGCTCGACGTGACGCGTGCCGAGATCCTCGAATACGCCAGGAAGCGGCGTCTGGAATGGATCGAGGACGAAAGCAATGCCAGCGTCGACTTCCGCCGAAACTTCCTGCGCCACGAGGTGCTGCCGGTGATCGCCCGGCGCTTTCCGTCGTATCGCACTACAGTGGCGCGGAGCGCGCGCCATCTGGCCGAGGCCGGTGAGCTGCTGGATGAGCTGGCCGCACAGGATGCAACGGGTTCATTCGACGGCGTAACGCTCGCGGTTGCGGCACTGGGTCGTTTGCCTAGCGCCCGCGCCCGCAACCTGCTGCGCTTTTTCCTGGCGCGCAGCGGCGTGGTCATGCCTAACGTCGAACGCCTGGAGGAAGCGCTGCGGCAGGCCCTCACCGCGCGGCAGGATGCCCGCGTCGCCGTTGCGCTGGATGACAGCGTGCTTCGGCGCTACGCGGGCCGTCTCCACGTGGTCCCCGTCAGCCGACCGTTGCCCCGCGGGTATGTGCGGCGCTGGCACGGAGAGCTTGAGATCGAGTTGCCCGAGTTCGGCGGCGTGCTACTTCTTCAGCGCACTCGCGATCACGGCATCAGCCTGGCGCGGCTGCGGGCGCAGCCTGTGACGATTCGCTCGCGACAGGGGGGAGAGCGGCTCCAGCCGGACCCGAGCCGGCCACGCCGCAGCCTCAAGAACCTGTTGCAGGAAGCGCATGTCGCACCGTGGCAGCGCGATCGCTTGCCCCTGATCTATTGCGGCAATGCTCTGGTCTGGGTGCCTGAAGTCGGGGTGGATAGTGCCTTCCAGGCGCGGCCTGACGAAGTGGCGCTGCGCCCCGAATGGAAGGGCGCGGCGTAATACCGCGCCCGTCGGGCCACACCGGCGGCCGCATGAGAGCCCACCGGTGGCGAAGCCCCCTCGACCCGCCCGCCTGAAATTCGCGGGATTGGGGGTCGTGTTGACGCCGAATATGGCGTGAAATCTCTTTATTTCAAAGCCTTACCGTGTTATCCTTCGCGCTTGACCTGAAGAAAATAGTCGACCAGGGGAGCTTCATGGCAGTGGAACGCACGTTGTCCATCATCAAGCCGGATGCCGTCGCGAAGAATGTCATTGGCAGCATTTACAGCCGATTCGAGCAAGCTGGCCTCAAGATCGTGGCCGCGCGAATGAAGGGGTTGTCGCGCGCCGAGGCCGAGGGGTTCTATGTGGTGCACAAAGAACGGCCATTTTTCAAGGATCTCGTGGATTTCATGACATCGGGACCGGTGATGATCCAGGTGCTGGAAGGAGACGACGCGATTCAGAAAAATCGCGATCTCATGGGCGCCACCGACCCTCGGAAAGCCGAGAAGGGCACTATCCGCGCCGATTTTGCTCAAAACATAGATGCCAACGCGGTGCACGGCTCTGACTCGCCTGAGACGGCGGCAGCCGAAATCGCGTATTTTTTCCCCAAACAGGAAATCTATTCGCACTGAACGCGAGGCGGTGATGACGGTGAATCTGCTCGGGCTTGATCAGGAAGGACTGAAGGCCTTCTGCGCTGACCTGGGCGAGAAGCCGTATCGCGCCCGGCAGTTGCTACGCTGGATTCATCAGGTCGGCGTCGACGATTTCGCTGCCATGACCGATGTGTCAAAGGCGCTGCGCACCCGCCTGCAGGATTGCGCGCGCATTGTCGCGCCCAGCGTGATACGCGACACGACGGCCGGTGATGACACGCGCAAGTGGCTGCTCGACGTCGGCACGGGTAATGCCATCGAGACTGTCTTCATCCCGGAGGAAAACCGCGGCACGTTGTGCATATCGTCGCAGGCCGGGTGTGCGCTCGAGTGCTCGTTCTGCTCCACGGGGGCGCAGGGTTTCAATCGCAACCTGTCGACCGAGGAGATCATCGGCCAACTATGGTGGGCGAACCGGTGCCTGGGCCGCGGCGTCTCGGCCGATCGTCCCATCAGCAACGTCGTGATGATGGGCATGGGAGAGCCACTTGCGAATTTCGATAACGTGGTGGCGGCGCTGCAGATCATGCTCGACGACTTGGCCTACGGCCTCTCCCGACGGCGGGTGACGGTTTCGACGGCGGGGCTGGTGCCGGGCATCGATCGGCTGCGGGACGCGTGCCCGGTAGCGCTCGCGGTTTCGCTGCATGCGCCCAACGATGGGCTGCGCGATCGCCTGGTGCCGATCAACCGTAAGTATCCCATCAAGGAGCTGCTGGCTGCGTGCGTGCGCTACATCGACCAGGCGCCGCGTAATTACATCATGTTTGAGTACGTCATGCTGGGCGGTGTAAACGACAGCGTGGGCCAGGCGCGCGAGCTCGCGGCGCTGGTTAAGGACGTGCCTTGCAAGCTCAACCTGATCCCGTTCAATTCTTTTCCGGGCTCGAGCTACGTGCGCTCTGCGCCCGACGTCATTGCGCGTTTCCGCGACGTCCTGCTGCAGGCGGGACTGGTCGCCACGATCCGCAAGACACGCGGCGACGATATCGAGGCGGCTTGCGGGCAGCTGGCGGGGCAGGTCCAGGACCGGACGAAGCGCCGGCAACGCCGCGACGAGGAGGAACTGACGCGATGAGCGTGAAATCGCTCGCGCCCGCGCTAGGCCTGGTATGCGCGCTCGTGGCGGGATGCGCGACGCAGCCGGCCTCCGATACGGAGCTGCAACCTAGAACGGCGACCAGCGGTGAAGAAAGCCAGGCTCGCGCTCGGGCGCGTATTCACACGGAGCTGGCAGCCAGCTATTACCAGCTGGGCAACATGGGGGTTGCGCTCGAGGAAGTGAGGGAGGCCCTGCAGAGCGATTCGACCTACGGTCCGGCTCACAACGCTGCGGGGCTGGTCTACGGCGCGCTCAAGCGGGACAGCCAGGCCGAAGCGAGCTTCCAGCGCGCGTTGAGCATCAACGCGCTCGACTCCGACGCCAACAACAATTACGGAGAATTCCTGTGCGCGCGCAAACGCGAGCAGGAAAGCATTCGGTATTTCATGACGGCTGTGGAAAATCCGCTTTACCAAAGGCCGGACCGCTCGTATGTCAATGCGGGAATCTGCGCGCGCCGGCAGGGCGATGTCGGAGCGGCGGAGAACTATTTCCGGCAGGCGCTGCGGGTGCGGCCGAACCAGCCCCAGGCGCTATACAACCTTGCCGAGCTGGAGTACGAAGGACGCAAATATGATGCAGCCAGGGACCACGTGGATCTTCTGATGCGCGTTGCTCAACCTAATGCGGAAGCGCTTTGGCTGGCGGTGCGCATCGAGCGCAAGCGGGGTGATGCTGCGTCAGCGGCAAGCTACGCCCAACAGCTGCAGAAGAATTTTCCCGGTTCCAAGGAGGCGCGCGCCCTGAGCGCAGGCCAGTTCGAATGAGCGAAACCGACGATCAAACAACGGAAGACGCGACCGGGGAATTTGGGGTCAAGCCTGGCGCGCGCCTGGCCGAGGCACGCGAGCACCTCAAGCTGAGCGCGACTGACGTCGCGCGTCAGCTCAAGCTTTCGGTAGGGCAGGTGGAGGCGCTGGAAACGGACCAGTTCGAGCGTCTGCCCGGTTCTGTGTTCGTGCGCGGCTTCATCCGCAATTACGCGCGGCTGGTCAAACTTGATCCGGAAGATCTGCTCCAGGCGGCGGGCAACAGGCTGCCGCAGCAGGCATCACGGCCCGAAACGCCGCCGTCGAAGGACATACCGTTCCCGTCAGCCCGACCTCGCCGGTGGCCGAAATACGCCTGGATAGCGGGCGTGCTCGTTGTCGCGCTCGCGTGTTACGAATTTTTCGTCAGCAGTGAAGAGCCCGTGATCACTACGCATCCGACGGAGGTCGCACCTACGCCGGTACCCGTGGCGATACCCAAGGAGGAGCAAACGCCTGCGCCGCTGGCCACTCCATCCGAGTCACAGGAGGTGCCAGCGACGCTTGCCGCCGCCGCGCCGAGCGAGCCGGTTGTCGAAAAAGCGGCAGCGCCGGAGCCCGTAGCAGAAGTTCCTGCGCCGGAGCCCGTATCGGTGGTTTCCGCGCCGGAGCCGGTGCAACCGCCTTCTACCGCAGCCCCGGAGTCCGTCGCGGTAGTTTCTGCACCTGAGCCGGTGCAGCCGCCTTCTACCTCAGCGCTTCCCTCGCCAGAACCGGAAACACCAGCCCAAGCGTCGAAACCGGCAAAACGGCAGGTAATGCTCGTGTTCGAGGATGAGTCCTGGGTCGAGATTCGCGATCGCGACGGCAAACTGATCCTGTTTCAGCTCAATCTGCCGGGCACGCGCCAAGTCGTGAGCGGGCCGCCGCCGCTGTCGTTCGTCATCGGCAACCCGCAGGGTGTGCGGCTTACATACGACGAGCGTCCAGTGGATTTAACGCGCCACACGCCGCCGCAGACCGGAGTCGCTCGGATGACTCTGGAATGAATTGCTATCCCGATTACGGCCCTGCCGCGCGGCGCACAAGCGCCCGGGTTCAGGTCGCGCATGTCGCGATCGGTGGGGACGCGCCTATCGTCGTTCAGTCCATGACAAATACGGACACGGCGGATGTGGCGGCCACAGTGCATCAGGTGGCGGCGCTTGCGCGGGCGGGCTCGGAAATCGTGCGTATTACCGTCAATGACACTGCCGCCGCCGCGGCCGTTCCCCTGATCCGCGAGCGGCTCGACGCAATGGGCGTGAATGTGCCGCTGGTGGGGGATTTTCATTTCAATGGGCATCGATTGCTGGCGCAGCATCCCGTGTGCGCCGAAGCCCTCGCTAAACTCCGTATCAATCCGGGCAACGTCGGGCGCGGCTCGCGGCGCGACGATCAGTTCGCGACGATGATCGAGTTTGCCTGTCGTTACGACAAGGCAGTGCGCATTGGCGTCAATTGGGGAAGCCTCGACCCGGAGCTGCTCGCGCGCATGATGGATGAGAATGCGCGCCAGGCACAGCCGGATGACGCCGCGGTCGTCACGCGCAAGGCGCTGGTGAGCTCTGCACTGGAAAGTGCGCGCCAGGCGGAGCACCTCGGCCTCGCGCATGACCGTATCGTGTTGTCCTGCAAGGTGAGCGGCGTGCAGGACTTGATTACCGTCTACCGGGATCTCGCTCGATGCGAGGACTTCGCATTGCACCTTGGTCTGACTGAAGCGGGCATGGGCTCGAAGGGAATAGTCGCCTCATCCACCGCGCTCGCCGTGCTGCTGCAAGAAGGCATCGGCGATACCATCCGCGTTTCGCTGACGCCGGAGCCGGGAGGCGACCGTACCCGCGAGGTCGTCGTGGCGCAGGAGATCCTTCAGACCATGGGCCTGCGCTCATTCGCTCCGCTCGTGATTGCCTGCCCCGGCTGCGGCCGCACGACCAGCACCTATTTCCAGGAGCTCGCCGACCGCATCCAGAGCTGGCTGCGCGCGCAAATGCCGTCGTGGCGCGGGCGTCATCCTGGCGTGGAGAACATGCATGTGGCAGTAATGGGCTGCGTCGTGAATGGTCCCGGGGAAAGCAAGCATTCGAATATTGGTATCAGCTTGCCGGGCTCGGGCGAGAATCCCGTGGCGCCGGTTTACGTGGACGGCGTCAAGACGGTTACGCTGAAAGGTGAGAATATCGCCGCCGAGTTTCAGCGGCTCGTCGAGGAATACGTGATTGCAAAGTACCCCGCTTCGGTCGATGAATCGCAGGAGAGGCGGCAGGACGCCGCGCACGCGTGAGCGGCAGTGGAAGCGCTGGCGTTACGTACCAGCCATAAAAACATTTTCGCGGTTTGCACGTCGAGAGTAGCAAGTTTCCAGCCAGCTTTTGCCATGAGCGCCAGAACCATACAGGCCATCCGCGGGATGAACGACATCTTGCCGGATGAGTCGCATCTGTGGGAGTTCTTCGAAGAGACCGTGCGCGATTGGCTGCGCGCGTACGGTTACCGCAACATCCGCACCCCCGTTCTCGAGCAGACCGACCTCTTCGTGCGCTCGATCGGTGCGGCCACTGACATTGTCGAGAAGGAGATGTACACCTTCGTCGATGAGCTGAACGGCGAGAACCTGGCGCTGCGGCCAGAGGGGACCGCAGCCTGCGTGCGCGCGGTGATCGAGCACAACCTCCTGTATTCGGGTCCGCAACGCCTTTGGTATTGGGGGCCGATGTTCCGCCACGAGCGGCCCCAGAAGGGGCGCTATCGCCAGTTTTTCCAGGTCGGGGCGGAGGCGCTCGGCTTTGCCGGCCCGGATGTCGATGCGGAGCATCTCGTGATGTGCGCGCGCCTGTGGCGCACGCTGGGCCTCGACGGAATCGAGCTCGATCTCAATACGCTTGGTGACAGCGAGGCGCGCGTGCGCTATCGTGCGCGCCTCGTCAAATACTTGCAGCGGCACGATGTGCATCTTGACGGTGATTCCCGGCGCAGGCTGCATTCGAATCCCTTGCGGGTCCTGGATAGCAAGAACCCGGCGTTGCAGGAGCTCATTGCAGGGGCACCCCGGCTCGCCGACGATCTCGACGAGAACTCGATCAAGGCGTTCGACGAGCTGCAGGCGCTGCTGCGCGACGCGGGCGTGAGCTTCCGCATCAATCCGAGACTGGTTCGCGGGCTGGACTATTACAACGGCGCCGTATACGAATGGGTGAGCGGCCAGCTGGGTGCGCAAAATGCAGTATGCGCGGGGGGGCGCTACGACGGGTTGGTCGAGCAAATCGGTGGGAAGCCGGCCCCGGCGTGCGGGTTTGCGATGGGAGTCGAGCGGCTGCTGGTGCTCGTCAAGGACGGCGTTAAAGTAGGCTCGCGCGCCCCGGATGTCTACTTGGTGCGTCAGGGTGAGCTTGCGGAGCGCTTTGGCGCGCGCGTGGCGGAGGCATTGCGAGACGCGGGTCTCCATGTACTCCTGCACTGTGGGGGTGGAAGCTTCAAGTCGCAGATGAGGAAAGCGGACGCGAGCCAGGCGCGCTTCGCGGTGATCGTAGGTGACGACGAGGCGGGCGCAGGCGTCGTGAGCCTGAAGCCGTTGCGCGAGGCCGCGCAACAAATGCGCGTCCGGATTGATGAGGCAGTGCGCCTCATCAAGAGGTGAAGGGGCGAAGGCATTGAGGAGTGCAGGAGTGAAAGGGGTGTCGATTGACGTGCCTGCGCATGTCCGCGCCGGTGAACGCCCGGCGCGATACAGCGCGGCGGGCTGGAATGGAGCGTTACGCATTCACATGGTCATCGACTCAGTGAAATGAAAACCTATCTGATTGGCGAGCCGCGCTGATGGCATACGATCATGAAGACCAGGAACAGCTCGACGAGCTGAAAGCGTGGTGGAAGCAGCACGGCAAACTCGTGATACTGCTTGTTGCAGCCTTCTTTGCGAGCATTGCGGCGTTTCAGGGCTGGCGCTATTACCGCGATACTCAGGCGGTGGCTGCCGTCACGCTCTACGGGCAGCTGGAGCAGGCCGACCATGCCGGCGACGGGAAGAAGGCGCGGGCAATTGCGGCACAGATCGTGGACACGTACGGCTCGACCACGTATGCCGTTCTCGCGTCGCTTGTTGCCGCGCGGCACGCATTCGCCGGTGGCGATTTGGCCGAAGCCAAGGCCCGCCTGCAATGGGTCACCGAGCACGCGCGCGAAGAGGAAGTTCGCGACGTTGCGCGGCTGCGGCTGGCAGCGGTCCTGCTCGACGAGAAAAACTATGCAGATGCGTTGAAGCTGGTCGAAACAAAGCCGGGGGACGGCATGGCAGGCCTCTATGCGGACTTGAGGGGCGACATTCTCCTGGCTCAGGGCAAAACGCCCGAGGCGCGCAGTGCCTATCAATTTGCGCTCGATAAGAGCCAGGCAAACAATCCCTATCGCGCGACGCTTCAGCTCAAGCTCGACTCGCTGGGTGAGGCTCGGTGATACGGGTGCGCAATGCGCTCGTCACGGCTGCCATCGTCCTGCTAGGCGGTTGCCAGTGGATGGGAGACACGTACGACAGCGTCTTCGGCAGCTCCAAGCCGAAGATTCCGGAACTGGCACCGATCAAGCCGACGGCGACCGCGAGGATCCTGTGGCAGGCCAATGTCGGGGCCGCCGAGAAAAGCGTCTTTTTTCCGGCCGTGGTTCGCGGCGTGGTCTACGTAGCAGGCAGAGCAGGCCAGATTGCGGGTTTTGACCCGGCGACTGGAAATAGCGTCAGCCGTTTTGAGGCGGGGCAGCGCATCGCCGCCGGCGTTGGCGTCGGCAGCGGCTTGATACTGGTCGGGACGGACAAAGGGGAGGTGCTGGCCTTCAACAACCAGGGCCGGCCCGTTTGGCAAGCGCAAATCCTGGGCGAGTTGTTGGCTCCCCCGGTAGCCGACCAGGGCATCGTGGTCGTGCGCGCGGGTAACAATAAAATCTACGGCCTGAATGCTGCCGATGGCAAACGGCGCTGGGTGTATCAGCGAGCGATACCCAGCCTGTCAGTGCGCACGCACGCGGGCCTGGTGCTGCACCGCGGGGGCGTCTTCGCCGGTTTCGCCGGAGGGCGCCTCATTGCGCTGGCGCTCCCCACCGGCGCCGTGGGGTGGGAAGGCGTTGTCGCGCTGCCCCGTGGCACGACCGAGCTCGAGCGAGTCACCGATGTCACAAGCTTGCCCGCGATCGACGGGAGTCAGGTGTGCGCCGTCGCTTTTCAGGGCCGGATCGCCTGCTTCGACCTGATTCGTGGCACTCAGCGTTGGACACGCGATGTGTCCAGCGTAGTCGGGCTCACGGTTGCGGCGCGCTATCTCTACGTCACCGACGACAAAAGCGCGGTGCTGGCGCTGGACAAGACGAACGGCGCCAGCATCTGGCGCCAGGACAAGCTCGCCGGCCGCAGGCTGAGCGCGCCGCTGAACGTCGGCAGGCACGTGGTCGTGGGCGACGTTGAAGGTTACGTGCACGTTCTCTCGCGCGACAGTGGCGCGTTCGAGGCGCGTCTTCCGACGGATGGCAGCGCCATCATGGCGCCGCCGGTGGCGCTGGATCGGGCGAGCTTTCTGGTGCAGACGGAAGACGGCGGAGTTTTCGCGATCACCGTCCAGTAACCGCGAAGGCAAATGGCGGCGTCAATCCTTGAGCGCTTTGCGAACAGCGAGGCGCCCCATCGCTTCTTCCTTCTGCATTCATCCTTCATGCTTCATACTCTGCTCTACAATGCTTCCCATCGTCGTCATCATGGGCCGCCCGAACGTGGGCAAGTCCACGCTGTTCAACCGGCTCACGCGCAGCCGCGATGCCATCGTCGCGGATGTGGCCGGTTTGACGCGCGATCGTCATTACGGGCGCGGCCGTGTCGGCGGAAAGCCTTATCTGGCGGTCGATACGGGCGGGTTCGAGCCGGTTGCAAGCGAGGGCATCTTCTATGAAATGGCGCGTCAGACCCGGCAGGCGCTGGACGAGGCTGACGCGGTATTGTTCGTGGTGGATGCGCGCGCCGGGCTGGTCGGGCAGGACCGGGCGATCGCGTCCGAGTTGCGCCGTAGCGGCCGGCCGGTATTTCTGGTGGTCAATAAAGCCGAGGGCATGAATCCGGCCATCGCCTGCGCCGAGTTCCATGCGCTCGCCATCGGCGAGCCAGTTTCAGTTTCGGCCGCGCATGGCGAGAATGTCACGGCGCTTATGGAGCACGTGCTGGCCGGGCTCCCGGATGCGGAGGAGGTGTCCCCGCGGGATGAAAGGCACCCCAAGATTGCGGTTGTGGGCCGGCCTAACGTTGGCAAGTCCACACTGGTGAACGCGCTTATTGGCGAAGAGCGCATGATCGTCTTCGATCAGCCGGGAACCACGCGGGACTCGATCTACATCGAGTTCGAGCGCGGGCCCCGCCGCTATACCCTGATCGACACTGCGGGGTTGCGCCGGCGCGGCCGGGTCACCGAGGGGGCGGAGAAGTTCTCGATGGTGAAGACGATGCAGGCCATCGAGGACGCGAACGTCGTTATCCTGGTACTCGATGCGCGCCGGGATGTCGCCGAGCACGACGCACACATTGCCGGATACGTGCTGGAAGCGGGACGCGCCGTGGTGGTCGCGGTCAACAAGTGGGAGAAGCTGCCGGACGAGGATCGCGAACTTACCAAGCGCGCGCTCGTGCGCAAGCTCAATTTTCTCGCTTTTGCACGGCTGCATTTCATTTCCGCACTGACCGGTCAAGGGATCCCGTCTCTCCTTAAATCGGTCGACGAGGCATACGCGGCCGCGATGGCGTGCCTTTCCACGCCTCGGTTGAGCCGTGCGCTGGCGCAAGCCGTGGCGCAACAGGCCCCGCCCCGGGCGGGGGCCATCCGGCCCAAGCCGCGCTACGCCCACCAGGGGGGCGTCAACCCGCCCCGTGTCATCGTCCACGGCAACGCACTCGACCACGTGCCCGAGGCCTATCGCCGCTACCTGGAACGTTTCTTCCGGGAGGCTTTCCAATTGCAAGGTACTCCGCTGCAGATCGAGTTCAGAAGTGGCGCGAACCCCTACGCCCGGCGAGCGGCTTCGCGGCGATAACCCCATGGCGTAATTGCATAAAAGCGAGTAGAGTGGTACCCGCAAAAACACGATAACGACGAGGCTGATATGAGCAATAAGGGGCAGTTGCTACAAGACCCGTTTCTGAACACCCTGCGCAAGGAGCACATCCCGGTATCGATCTACCTGGTCAACGGCATCAAGCTGCAAGGGCAGATCGATGCCTTCGACCAATACGTGGTCCTGCTCAAGAACACGGTCACGCAGATGGTCTACAAGCACGCGATCTCGACCGTGGTGCCCGCGCGCGCCGTCAACTTTCAGACCGACCCGAGCTCCGACAGTTGATGATTGCCCCCCCGCTGTTTGATGTTTGACCGTCCCGGCAGCGGCACCGACGCGGTCTTGGTCGGCCTCGACTTCGGCGCGGCCGATTACGCGGAAGGCCTGGAGGAAATTCAGCTGCTGGCTACCAGTGCTAGCGTGGTGGCGCGTGCGCTCGTGAAAGGCCGGCGCGCACGCCCGGATGCGGCTCTCTTCGCTGGCACAGGCAAGGTCGAAGAGATCAAGCGCGTGGTGGCAGCAAGTGGCGCCCGGCTCGTGATCTTCAATCACGAGCTCTCTCCGGTGCAGGAGCGTAACCTCGAGCGCGCGCTCGATTGCCGGGTCGTCGACCGGGTCAGCCTGATCCTGGACATTTTCGCGCAGCGCGCGCGCACCCATGAGGGCAAGCTTCAGGTCGAGCTCGCTCAACTCGAGCACCTGGCGACGCGTCTGGTGCGGGGATGGACCCACTTGGAGCGCCAGAGAGGGGGCATTGGCTTGAGAGGGCCGGGTGAAACCCAGCTCGAAACCGACCGTCGGCTCCTCGGCAAGCGTGTCAAAGTGCTAAAGGAGAAGTTGGCCAAAGTGCGGGCGCAGCGCGCAGTGCAGCGCCGTGCGCGCAAGCGGTCGAATCTCCGGCACGCCTCGCTCGTCGGCTATACGAACGCCGGCAAGTCCACGCTGTTCAACCGGATCGCACGGGCCGATGTCTTCGCGATGGACCGCTTGTTCGCGACGCTCGACACGACCACGCGCCGTGTATACACCGAAAACGGCTCGGGCGTCGTGGTATCGGATACAGTGGGATTCATCCGGCGTCTGCCGCACACGCTAGTCGCCGCCTTTCGGGCCACGCTCGAAGAAACGACCGAAGCCGACGTGCTGCTGCACGTCGTGGACGCGAGTAGCGCCGACCGGGCAGCGCAGATTGCAGCGGTAAACGAGGTGCTGGCTGAAATCGGTGCGCAGGAAATTCCGCAGGTGCTCGTCATGAATAAGATCGATCGGACCCGGCTCCCGGCGCGGGTCGAGCGGGATCAGTATGGTAGAATTGCGCGCGTGTGGGTCAGCGCGAAAACGGGTGAAGGCGTCGACGGCGTGCGCCTTGCGCTCGAGGAGTATGCCGCTCCTGCGCTTGCACCCATCGAGACCAACCATTCAGCTGTCGCTTAGGATCAATCAGTTCTGAACATGCTGGCCAATTTGAAGGCATTTGGCGGAAACATTCGGGATCGCTCGCTGCGCCTGCTTGGCGCGCTCATGTCGATGAACGATCCGCAGTGGGGCCGGCGCCCCAACCAGGGGCCGCCGGACCTCGATGAGCTCTTACGCGGGTTTAACCGCAAGCTTAATGATTTCTTCGGCCGGCGCGGCGGGGGCGGCGACGGGCCTTCCGGGGGCGGTAGCGTGAAACGTCTCGGTGGCGGGGCGGGGCTGCTGCTGGGGCTCATCGTTGTCGTGTGGCTCGCAAGCGGTTTCTACATCGTAAACGAAGGCCAGCGCGGGGTCGTGCTGCGCTACGGGAAGTATGTTGCAACCACGATGCCAGGGCCGCGCTGGCACTTGCCCTATCCCATCGAGTCGGCCGAGGTCGTGAACCTCGACCAGGTGCGAACGGTCGAGGTGGGCTATCGCAATAACGTCGGGAGCAAGGTGCTGAAGGAATCCCTGATGCTGACCGATGACGAGAACATCGTCGACGTGCAGTTTGCGGTGCAGTACGTGCTGAAGAGCCCTACCGACTACCTCTTCAACAGCCGGTCGCCGGATGAGGCCGTGTTGCAGGCGGCGGAAACGGCGGTCCGGGAGATCGTGGGCAAGAGCAGCATGGACTTCGTGGTGTTCGAGGGCCGGGCCGAGGTTGCGGCGCGCGCACAGAAGCTGATGCAGGAAGTTCTCGACCGTTACGGCACCGGCATCAACATTAGCAAGGTGACGATGCAGAACGCGCAGCCGCCGCAGCAGGTGCAGGCCGCGTTCGACGACGCGGTCAAGGCGGGGCAGGACCGCGAGCGTCAGAAGAACGAAGGCCAGGCTTACGCCAACGACGTTATTCCGAGGGCGCGCGGGATGGCCGCGCGCTTGCAGCAGGAAGCCGAAGGCTATCGTCAGCGCGTGATCGAGCAATCGGAGGGTGACGCCGCCCGCTTCCGCCAGGTCCTGGTTGAGTACAACAAGGCGCCGCGGGTCACGCGTCAGCGGCTCTACATCGACGCGATGCAGCAAATCATGGGCAACACGACCAAAGTGCTGATCGACCAGAAAAGCGGGAGCAATCTGATCTATCTGCCCCTCGACAAGATCATGGATTTGTCACGCAGTGGCGCGGCTGATACGACGTCCAAGCCGGCGGAGCAGACGCCGGCGCCGGACGCGTCGACCGCGCGTTCGCGCGAGGCATTCCGCTCGCGCGCGCGGGAGGGACGCTGATGAGAGCCCATTTCGGCGCCCTGGTCATCGGTGCGGTGGTCGTACTGATCATCGCTTCCCTCAGCCTTTTCGTCGTCGACCAGAGGCAAAACGCCATCGTGTTCCGCCTGGGTGAGGTCATCGACATAAAGAAGGACCCAGGTCTCTATTTCAAGGTGCCGTTGTTGGACAACGTGCGGACATTCGACGTGCGCATTCTCACCATCGATACGCCCGAGCCGGAGCGATTCCTGACCTCCGAGAAAAAGAACGTGCTGGTCGACCTCTTCATCAAGTGGCGGATCATCGATGTGCGTCAGTTCTACGTCAGCGTGCAGGGAAATGAAAACCTTGCGCAGACGCGGCTGCTGCAGACCATCAACGACGGTTTGCGCGCCGAGTTCGGCAATCGCACGGTCCACGAGGTGGTTTCCGGGGAACGCGACCAGATCATGGATCTGATGCGCAAAAAGGCCAACGAGGATGCGGTCAAGATCGGCGTGGAGGTGTACGACGTGCGGTTGAAGCGCGTCGATCTGCCGCAGGAAGTGAGCGAATCGGTCTATCGCCGGATGGAAGCGGAGCGCAAACGGGTCGCGAACGAGTTGCGGTCCACCGGTGCCGCCGAGTCGGAGAAGATCCGGGCTAACGCCGACCGGCAGCGCGAGGTGATCGTGGCGGAGGCTTACCGTGCAGCGGAGAATATCAAGGGCGAAGGCGATGCGAAGGCGACGGGGATCTACGCGCGCGCCTACGAGCCCAACCCCGAGTTCTACGCGTTCTACCGCAGCCTCGAAGCGTACAAATCGAGCTTCAAGGGAAAAAACGATCTACTGGTGCTTGACCCAAGTTCGGAGTTCTTCGACTACCTCAAATCACGCGGCAGCCCAGGCAAATAGCGGGTCGCCGGGCGGGTGGGGCCAGGACCCGAGCTGCTGTTGCGGAGATCTCGATGGGCAGTATCCTGCTAACGGCTGTCGCCCTGATGCTCATCATCGAAGGGGTGCTGCCCTTCCTGCTGCCTGTGCTGTGGCGCGAGACCTTTCGCAAGCTGATAGCCATGTCCGACGGGCAAATCCGCTTTGTGGGCCTGACCTCGATGCTGGCCGGTCTGCTTCTGCTGCTCATTGTGCGCCATTGACGCGCAGGAGCCAGGATCGAGGGCTCAGTGAGAGTCCCTACCGTTCTCCTCTATAAAGCGGGGCATAATCTTGGTGCGTGGTTCGTTTCTTGGCGTGTTCTTTGCGCTTTGGCGTCTTTGCGGTAAGGATTGTCCGGTATGTCGAAGAACGTAGTAGTCGTAGGTGCCCAGTGGGGCGACGAGGGCAAGGGCAAGATCGTCGATTGGCTCACCGATCATGCCCGGGGAGTGGTGCGCTTTCAGGGCGGCCACAACGCCGGCCATACCCTGGTGATTGGCGGCAAGAAAACCGTGCTGCATCTGATCCCGTCCGGTATTCTGCGCGACGGTGTCGCGTGCTATATCGGCAATGGCGTTGTACTGTCTCCGCACGCGCTGGTGGAGGAGATCGACACGCTTGCACAGGCGGGCGTCGACGTGAGTCCGCGTTTGAAGATCAGTGAGGCCTGCCCGCTGATCCTGCCGCACCATGTCGCGCTCGACCAGGCGCGCGAGATGGCCAAGGGGGCGGGGAAGATCGGCACCACGGGCCGCGGTATCGGCCCCACCTATGAAGACAAGGTGGCGCGGCGCGGACTACGCCTTCAGGATCTCTTTCACCCGGATCGATTCGCAGCCAAGCTGAAAGACGTGCTCGAGTTTCACAACTTTGTGCTGAAGAGCTACTTCCACGCGCAGACAGTCGATTACCAGAAGACTCTAGACGAGACGCTGGCGCTCGCTGGGCGCATCAAACCCATGATCGCGGACGTGCCGCGGTTGCTCTACGAGGCGCAGAAAGCGGGTCACAATCTGTTGTTCGAGGGCGCGCAAGGCGCGCTGCTCGATATCGATCACGGCACGTACCCGTACGTGACTTCGAGCAATTGCGTGGCGGGCGCGGCTGCCGCCGGGGCTGGTATCGGGCCGCAACATCTGCATTTCGTGCTCGGCGTCACCAAGGCCTACACGACCCGTGTGGGCTCGGGGCCGTTTCCGACGGAGCTGCACGACGAGATCGGGCGGCAGCTCGCGAGCCGCGGCAAGGAGTTCGGCGCGACCACCGGACGCCCACGGCGCTGCGGCTGGCTGGACGCCGCGGCACTGAAACGCTCGATTCAGATCAACGGCATCACGGGCCTGGGGGTAACCAAGCTCGACGTGCTGGACGGCATGGATCCCGTGCGGATTGCGACGGGCTACCGCCTCGACGGCCGCCACAGCGATATCCTCCCGGTGGGCGCGGAAGAGCTGTCCGGATGCGAGCCGATCTACGAGGAAATGCCGGGCTGGAAGGAAACCACGATCGGCATCACGCGGTTCGAGGAGCTTCCCGCGGCGGCCCAGGGCTACCTCAAGCGCATCGAGGTCATCTGCGACGTTCCGATCGACCTTATTTCCACCGGCGCGGATCGTACCCAGACGATCGTGCTTCGCCACCCCTTCAAATGAGGTTCAACGTTCAAGGTTCAATGTTCAAAGTTCGATGCGCCAAGTCCGGCGCGGAACCGCCCGCCTTGAAAACCCTGAACCCTGAACCTGGAACTTGGAACGTTTATGGTGCCCAGGAAGGGACTCGAACCCCCACACCATTGCTGGCGCCAGGTCCTGAACCTGGTGCGTCTACCAATTCCGCCACCTGGGCTCAGCAGCCTGACGGAGTGGGCCCTCGCCAGGCTGCTTAAGGAGTTTGTCGGCTAACAATCCGACAAACTCCTAGGCGCGCGATTCTAGCTGAAGGCGCCCCATTTATCAAATGAATCAACGCAAAGAAAACAAAACTGCTCGCGCCCGAAAACGCATCGAGCGCACACCGCGTCATGCGTACGAGATGCCTAGCCGGGAGCTCATCCTCGAACGTCTGACCGAGCGCGGCGTGCCCGTCCCGGAGCGGGAGCTTGAACGTCTGCTGCGCATCGGCCCACACCAGCGCGAGGGGTTCGAGCGACGCGTCGCCGCGATGGAGCGAGACGGGGAGATCATGCGCAATCGCCGCGGCGCAATCTGTGTGGTGGCGAAGCTCGACCTCGTCCGTGGACGGGTACAGGGCCACCCGGACGGCTTCGGGTTTCTCCTGCGAGATGACCGCGGTCCCGATCTCTTCCTCGGCCCGAAGGAGATGCACCAGCTCCTCCACGGCGACCGCGCCGTGTGCCGTATTGCCGGGACGGACCGGCGGGGGCGCCCGGAAGGCAAGGTCGTCGAGGTGCTGGAGCGCGGCCAGCAGCGGGTAGTCGGGCGGCTGCACCGAGAGCACGGCATCCTGTTCGTGACGGCCGAGGACAAGCGCCTGAGCCATGAACTTCTCGTACCGCCACATGAGGTGCGCGGCGCCGAGCCGGGCCAGGTGGTCACGGCCGAAATTGTCGCGCAACCATCCAAGCACGCGCAGCCGGTGGCCAGAATCGTCGAAGTGCTCGGTAACTACGCCGATCCGGGCATGGAGATCGAAATCGCCTTGCGCAAGCACACACTGCCATACCTGTTCCCGCGCCAGGTCGAGCGCCTGTGCGCGAAACTTCCGGATACAGTCATGACCGAGGACCGGGCGGGACGCACGGACCTCACGCGGCTGCCGCTGGTTACCATCGACGGGGAAACCGCGAAGGATTTCGACGACGCAGTGTATTGTGAGCCCTTGGGGAAGGGCGCCGATGCCGGCTTCCGGCTGGTCGTCGCGATCGCGGACGTGAGCCACTACGTGAAGCACGGCGATGCCCTCGACCACGAGGCGAAGCTGCGGGGCAACTCCGTCTATTTTCCGCGGCGCGTGATCCCGATGTTGCCGGAGAAGCTCTCGAACGGCCTGTGCTCGCTCAATCCCAAAGTGCCGCGCCTGGCGATGGCGTGCGACATGCAGATCGATGGCGACGGGGAAGTCGCGTCCTACCGCTTCTTCCCGGCAGTGATCCGCTCGCACGCACGGCTGACGTACACGGAAGTCGCAGCCATGCTGGAAAGCGACCGCAGCGAGGCGGCGCGCCATCACCGCGAGCTGCGGCCCCACATCGGGGCGCTCTACCGGCTTTACCAGAAGCTTGCGCAGGCGCGCGCGCGACGCGGCGCGATCGATTTCGAGACCATCGAGACCGAGATGATGTTCGACGATCGCGGCAAGATCGAGCGCATCGTGCCAGTCGTGCGCAACGACGCGCACCGTCTGATCGAGGAGTGCATGCTGGCGGCAAATGTGTGCACATCCGAGTTCTTGCACAGCCACCGGCAGGCGATGCTCTACCGTATTCACGAGGGACCGACGCCGGAAAAGCTCGCCGCGCTGCGCGAGTTCCTCGGCAGCTTCGGTTTGCAGATTGGCGGCGGTGAGGATCCCCGCGCTCATGATTACGCCCGGCTACTCGAGCGCGTCAAGGATCGGCCGGACGCGCAGCTGCTGCAGACCGTGATGCTGCGATCGTTGCGGCAGGCAGTGTACAGTCCCGACAACGTTGGCCATTTCGGGCTCGCATACGAGTCGTATACTCATTTCACCTCGCCGATCCGGCGCTATCCCGATCTGCTGGTGCACCGGGCGATCAAGGCGGTATTGCACAAGCGGGGCTACGATCCCGGCAACTGGCACGATCTCGGAGCGCACTGCTCGATGACCGAGCGGCGGGCGGATGACGCGACACGGGACGTTGTGGCATGGCTCAAGTGCTATTCCATGAAGGACCGGATTGGCGAGACGCTCAGCGGCACCATCAGCGGCGTGACCGCCTTCGGCGCGTTCGTCGCGCTCGACGAGGTCTATGTCGAGGGGCTGGTGCACGTCTCCGAACTCGGCAACGATTATTTTCACTACGATGCAGCCAAGCACCAGCTCATGGGAGAGCGCACGCGCAAGCGTTTTCGGCTCGGCGACCGTGTCCAGGTAACATTGGTGCGGGTGGACTTGGACACCAGCAAGATCGATTTCACGCTTGCGTGAAATCGATGAACGAGAAGAACATGAGTTTCCTTGTTAAGCGCGCCTCTCCGGACGTGAGCAGGTACTCGGGCCTCATTCGAATCGGGGCGTCGGAGCTTCATGGCTGAGGCGCGCTTCATCTACGGTTTCCACGCCGTCACGAGCCGGCTGCGCCAGAACGCCGCCGGCGTAAAGGAAATCCTGCTCGACCAAAGGCGCGAGGATCGCCGCGCGCGCGAGCTCGAGCGGCTCGCGGGCGAACGTGGCGTGCGCATGATCCGGGTGGACAGCGCGCGGCTCGACGGCATGACGCAGCATGCCCGCCATCAGGGGGTGGCAGCGCGCGTCGAGATGGCGGGTCCCGCGCGGGATCTTGAGAGCGTGCTGGAGAATCTCCAGGAGCCGGCGCTGTTGCTGATCCTCGACGGTGTCACCGATCCGCACAATCTGGGCGCATGCCTGCGGGTGGCTGATGCCTTGGGCGTGCACGCGGTGATCACGCCGAAGGATCGGGCTGTCGGGATTAATGCGACGGTCGAGAAGGTTGCCAGTGGCGCGGCAGAAACCGTACCGTTTATTGTCGTAACCAACCTCGCGCGCACGATGCGTGACCTGAAGGAACGCGGGGTCTGGCTGATGGGTGCCGATCAGGACGGTGAGAACGAGCTTTATTCGGTCAAGCTTGAAGGGCCGCTGGCGTGGGTGCTCGGCGCGGAGGGCGAGGGCATGCGCCGGCTCACGCGCGAGAATTGCGACGAGCTCGTGCGCATTCCGATGATCGGCACGGTCGAGAGCTTGAACGTTTCGGTCTCGGCCGGCATCTGTCTCGCGGAAACGCGCCGTCAGCGCGCGCTGCCCGCTCGGTAATATATTTTGCGCGCCACGCGGGTTCGCAGAAAGAATTCCGGGGCGTCGCGAGCAATTCGCTCACAAGAATTTGCAGGTTTTGAGAGCTTAGCCAGCATAACTCGTCAATCAGCTCGAAACCAGGTCCGCGTTATCGTGCTATCTGCAGGCTTACTGATTCTCGCTCGCTGTTTCCGGCTCTCTGATGAGCTTTTGGCGAGGCTTTGACCTCGCCAAAAGCTCCTGTATAATCCGCGCCTTCTGTAGTTGGGGCCCTGTTCGGTCGGTGGCCTTGGCCCTTGCCTCACCGCGCACGCATCACGGGAGGCTTTACCCATAAGGAGATATCAGGATGCGTCACTACGAGATCGTTTTCATCGTCCATCCGGACCAGAGCGAGCAGGTCCCGGGCATGATCGACCGCTATCGCCAGATGGTGACCGGGCGGAACGGCAAGATCCACCGTCTGGAAGACTGGGGCCGCCGCCAGCTTGCGTTTCCGCTGGAGAAGGTGCACAAGGCTCACTACGTGCTCATGAACGTGGAATGCGACGGCGAGACGCTGAGCGAATTCCAGCACGCATTCAAGTTCAATGACGCCGTGCTGCGGCACCTTATCGTGAAAATGAATGAGGCCGTGACCGCGCCCTCGCCGATGATGAAGGAAGAGAAATCGCGGTCGCTAGGTGCGCCTGCTGCCGAAAGCGCCAGGCCCGCGCCAGCGCCGCCCGCTCTGGCTCCAGCGCCAGTTCTGGATCCAGCTCTGGCTCCAGCGCCAACAGAATTAGCCAGCTAGCGGATGTGAACGCGGTCGCGCTCCACGGTGAACTCACCGAGGTCGAGCCGCTCCGCCACACTCCGGCCGGGATTCCCCTCCTGCGCTTCAAGCTGCAACACCGCTCGCAACAGAACGAGGCCGGTTTCAAACGCCAGGTCGAGTGCGAGATGGGCGCCGTGGCGATGGGAGAGGTGGCGGTCAGGCTGGCCCGGCTCAAGGCGGGGCAGACGGTCACGGTGAGCGGGTTTCTCAACCGCAGGAACCGAATGAGTAGACAGGTCATTTTGCACGCAACCGAAGCAGAGACAACAAAGGACGACAGTCATGGCGATGGCGAGACGGGGCAAGTCCGGCGGTAGAGGCGGCCGCAAAGGCGGGAAATTCAGCAAGGGCAAGGGGCGCGACAGCCGCGGGCGCGGCCAGCTTTTCCGGCGCCGCAAGTTCTGCCGCTTCACCGCGGAGGGCATCAAGTGGGTTGATTACAAGGACGTAAATCTTCTGAAGGACTTCATCAACGAGAACGGCAAGATCATTCCGGCCCGCATCACCGGCACGAAGGCCCGGTACCAGCGACAGCTCTCGGTGGCAATCAACCGCGCGCGCTACCTCGCGCTGCTGCCTTACACCGATCTTCACTGAAATTTACCAACCCGTTCCGGTAACGAGTACAACCGTGAAAATAAGATGAAATGACAAGGTGACCGGGCGAGATCCTGATGGTGTGAAGTAATCACTCGATGACTCAGTCACTTAGTCGTTTCATTACGCGAGGAAGTGCAAGCATGCAAATCATACTGCTCGAAAAAATCGTAAACCTTGGTCAGCTCGGCGACGTCGTGAAGGTGAAAGACGGGTTCGCGCGCAACTACCTGATCCCGCACGGCAAAGCGAAGCGCGCGACGGCGAACAATCTCGCCGAGTTCGAAAAGCGCCGCGCCGAACTCGAAGGCGCGCAGGCCGAAGCCCTTGCGCAAGCTCAGGAAAAATCAGCGAAGCTCGACGGCATGATGGTTCAGATCACGCAAAAGGCCAGCGTGGACGGCAAACTGTTTGGCTCGGTGACGAACGTCGACATTTCCGATATGCTGAAGGTGCAAGGCGTTGAAGTTCCCCGTTCGATGATTCGCATGCCGCAGGGACCGCTCAAGACGGTCGGCGATCACTCGATCAAGGTTGCGCTGCATGCAGATGTCGTTGCTACTGTCACGGTCTCCGTGTTGGGCGAGCAATAAAACCAATCGAAACAACGCAAAAATATTTTTGAAAAAAAGGGCTGGCGACAGCCCTTTTTTTTCTGTAAATTCCCTGTTCGGTCGCGCACGACTCTGGCGCGCGGCGTTCCCCTTTAGAGCATACTGGATCGACAAGCGAGACAACGGCGGCACGCGTCATGGCACTAGTTACCTCGATCGTCAAAGACGCGCAGGTCGAAGCCACCCGAGTTCCGCCACAGTCGATCGAAGCCGAGCAATCGGTGCTTGGCGGGCTACTGCTCGATAACACGGCCTGGGACCGGATCGCGGACGTCATCACGGCAGCGGATTTTTACCGGGCAGACCATCGCCTCATTTTCGAGCATATCGGTCAGCTGATCGAGAACGCTCGGCCAGCCGACGCGCTGACGGTGGCCGAGAGCCTCGAGCGAAGCGGGCGGCTGGATGAGGTGGGCGGACACGCCTATCTGGGTGCGCTTGCGGCCAATACCCCCAGCGCGGCCAATATCCGGCGCTATGCGGAGATCGTTCGTGAGCGCTCGGTGATGCGCAGCCTCGCCGGAATCGGGACCGAGATTGCGGACGCCGCGTATAACCCCATGGGGCGCGACGCAAAGGCGCTCCTTGACGAGGCCGAGACCAAGATCTTCCGGATCGCGGAGGCTGGCTCGAAATCGCGGCAGGGCTTTGTCAAGATTGACCCGCTGCTGACCGAGACGGTCGAGCGGGTGGACGTCCTCTACAACCGTGAGAACAAGGACGACGTTATCGGGCTCGCGACCGGTTTCGTGGACCTTGACCGGATGACGTCGGGATTGCAGGAGGGTGAGCTCATCATCATCGCAGCCCGGCCTTCGATGGGCAAGACGGCGCTCGCCATGAACGTCGTCGAGCATGCCGCCCTGCACCTGAAGCAGGCGGTGGCAGTGTTCAGCATGGAAATGTCGGGCGCCCAGCTCGCCATGCGCATGATCGGCTCGGTCGGGCGCTTCGATCAGCACGAGTTGCGGACCGGAACGTTCAAGGAAGAGGACTGGTCGCGGCTGGTCGATGCGGTAGGCCGGCTCAACGAGACGCAGATCTTCATCGATGATACCGCCGGTCTCAACGCGCTCGAGGTGCGATCGCGGGCGCGCCGCCTGCACCGCCAGTGTGGCGGGCTCTCAATGATCGTGGTCGATTACCTCCAGCTCATGTCTTCGCACGGGCGGGAGGAGAACCGCGCGACCGAGATCGCCGAGATTTCGCGCTCGCTCAAGGGGCTGGCGAAGGAGCTCAAGGTGCCGGTCGTGGCGCTCTCGCAGCTCAACCGGAGCGTCGAATCGCGCCAGGACAAGCGGCCGATGATGTCCGACCTGCGCGAATCGGGTGCGATCGAGCAAGATGCCGACGTGATCATCTTCATCTACCGCGACGAGGTCTACAACGCGGATTCGCCCAATCGGGGCATGGCGGAGATCATCGTCGCCAAGCAGCGCAACGGGCCGACGGGCAAGCTGAACCTCACCTTTCTTGGCAAGTACACCCGTTTCGAGAATTACGCGGGGGGCGACCGCTTCTAACTGCCGTGACTGGTCACCGCTTTTAGAGGGCTTCGGCGGCGTGGTCCGCCAGGCGCGAGCGCTCGCCGCGCGTCAGCGTGACGTGCGCGCTGTGAGCCCAGCCCTTCATGCGATCCACCACGAAGGTCAGGCCCGAGCTGCCCTCGGTCAGATAGGGCGTATCGATCTGGGATATGTTGCCGAGGCAGACTACCTTCGTGCCCGGGCCGGCGCGCGTGATCAGCGTCTTCATCTGCTTGGGCGTCAGGTTCTGCGCCTCGTCGATGATGAGGTATTTGTGAATGAAGGTGCGCCCGCGCATGAAATTGAGCGATTTCACCTTAATACGCGAGCGGATGAGATCGCGCGTTGCGGCCCGCCCCCATTCGCCAGCCTCGTCGTCGGTCTTGTTGAGAACGTCGAGATTGTCCTCGAGCGCCCCCATCCAAGGGTTCATCTTTTCTTCCTCGGTTCCCGGCAGAAAGCCGATGTCCTCGCCGACCGGGACGGTCACGCGGGTCATGATGATCTCGGTGTAGACCTTGTGCTCCAGCGTGTGCATCAGGCCCGCGGCGAGGGTAAGAAGCGTTTTCCCCGTGCCGGCCTGGCCGAGCAGGGTCACGAAATCGATCTGGGGATTCATGAGCGCGTTCAACGCGAAAATCTGCTCCCGGTTGCGCGCGGTGATGCCCCACACGTTGTGGCGCTGCTGCGCGTAATCACGCAGGGTCTGCAGGATCGCCGTCTTGCCATTCGCCTCCTTGACCTGGGCGTAGAACGGGCGGTCTCCTTCGAGGTAGACGAACTCGTTCACGAGCAGCTTGGAGCATAACGGCCCGCGGACGCGATAGAAGGTCTGGCCGCTTTGTTGCCAGGACTCCATGTCGCGCCCGTGCCGGTCCCAGAAATCGCCTGGCAGCTCGCGTGTCCCGGAGTAGAGGAGATCGGTGTCCTCCAGGACCTTGTCGTTGAAGTAATCCTCGGCCGCGAGACCCAGCGCATGCGCCTTGATGCGCATGTTGATGTCCTTCGAGACAAGGATCACCTCGCGCGCGGGGTGGGTCTCCTGGAGATGTCTCACGACGGCGAGTATCTGGTTGTCGGTCTTGCCGCTCGCTAGCCGCGCCGGCAACTCGCTGTTGACCGCCTCGGTCTGCAGGAATACCCGCCCGGTGGCGGTCTTGTCGCCATGGAGCGCGAGCGCGATGCCGTCGGCGATCTTGGCCCCGGACTGGCTGATCAGCTCGTCGAGAAAGCGGCTGGCCTGCCGCGCGTTGCGGGAGACTTCAGACATGCCCTTCTTGTTGTTGTCGAGCTCCTCGAGGATGGCCATCGGGATGTAGAGATCGTGCTCCTGGAAGCGGAACAGGCACGTGGGGTCGTGCATGAGCACGTTGGTATCGAGCACGAAGAGTCGGGTTGCAACGGATGGAAGACGGGTGACGACGGCACTGGTTTTGCGATGAATCATGAATCTCCCTAATCAGGTTTCAGGTTCAAAGTTCCGAGTTCAAGGTTCCATGTTCCCTGTTCCATGCGAGGAACTTGGCGCACCACGGTCATCCAACCTTGAACCTGTTGCTCACTTGAGCGTCTTGACGAACTCAAGGACTTCCTGCGCGTGCCCCGGGACCTTGACCCCGCGCCATGTGCGGCGCACGAGACCCCAAGCGTCGATGACGAATGTGCTGCGCTCGATGCCGCGCACCTTTCTGCCATACATGTTCTTCATCTTGATGACGGCGAACGCCTTGCACGCGGTTTCCTTAGTGTCGGAGAGCAGGTCGAACGGGAAGCCCATCTTGGCTTTGAAGTTCTCGTGCGACTTCAGGCTGTCGCGTGATATCCCGTAGACCGCGCACCCGAGCTGCACAAACTCGGGATGGAGGTCTCGAAACTGCTGGCCCTCGGTCGTGCAGCCGGGGGTGTGGTCTTTCGGGTAGAAGTAGAGGACGAGCGGCTTGCCTTTGGCGCTGGAGAGGCGGAACGTCTCGCCGCCGGTGGCGGGTAGTTCGAAGTCAGGCGCAGGCTTATCTAGCATTCGGTGAGGCGACACCTTTACCACTCACGTCTACGGGGAATACTGAACGAAAGAACCGCATTTCGCAAGCAGAGACGATCGGCGGGAAGGCGGGTGCTTTCACGCCAGAAATTCCGGGCCCTGGACCGTGAGAGTTCCGGTGCGTCCAGGGATGCTTGCCTCGCGCAACACGCAGCGGGGCAAGCTCGAGATGTCGAGTCCATCCGCGTAGTCGTTGAGGGTTATGAGCGAGTAGCCCTGGGCCTGCCAGCCCGTCAGCAGTTCTTCGAAGATGCCCGTCAGCCTGTTGCCCTCGAGTTCGGCGTGCAAGGTGTACACGTGCCCCGTTGGCACGGGGCCTTCGGTCAGGGAGAGGAGGTGCCGGGCGACGTTCTCAACGGTCACGCCGTCGGTTCCGATCAGTTCGTCCAGCGTGGGTAGCGTCGTCGGAAGCTGAGGGCAGGCAACGATTTCCGCATCATAGATCGGCACAAATGGGCACGTGCCCCGCGTATCGGAACAGAAACGGAACCCGAGCCTCTGCGTAAGCCGAAAGGCGTATCGGTTCATCTGCCAGCCGGCGGCGCCGTGCACCCGTGCCGGCTCCCCGAAGATTTCCTGGAATCGTTCGCAGGCCAGTCGCATTTCGCGCAGCGTCCAATCGTAGTCGGCGCGCGCCACACCATCCTGCCATTTCACGTGGTCGTAGGTGTGGATACCGACATCATGTCCCGCAGCCTGGGCCGCACGCATGACGTCCGCGCATCGCCGGCCGATGTCGGGACCGGGAAGCAGCGTGCCGTAGAGAAGGGTAGTGATGCCATAGCTCGAAACTACCGAGCTGCGCGACACTTTGCTCAGAAAACCGGGCCGAAACACACGGCGGATGGCGCGGCCGGTATGGTCTGGGCCGAGGCTGAATAGGAACGTCGCCCGGACCCCATGCCTGTCGAGCAGTTGGAGGAGGCGCGGCACGCTGTCGCGAGTGCCGCGGTAGGTGTCAACGTCGATTTTTAGCGCGAGCTCCACGCCAAGCCTAAGCAATGCTGCCGCTTGATATCATTCGGGCTTTTCGGGGCGCCGCGGCAAGCTTCTGCGGGGCGCCATCATGGTTGGGAGATCTCGCGTGAAGATTTGCGTGGTAAGAACCGGGCATGTCGGCTTAATAACCGGTGCAGGCTTGGCGGAGGTCGGGCGTTCAGTGACGCGCATCGATCGAGATTCTACTAAAGTCCGGCGCCTCACGATACGAGGCGGCGGGCGTCGGGTATATGTTGGCGTTAGGCGTCGTAGATGCGCCTTAGGGCCACCTGCATGTCTACGACCGGCCGCCATCCGAAGTCGCGGGTCGTCGCCTCGATCTTGGGAACCCGATGCTGCATGTCCTGGTAGCCGGTGCCATTCAGGCGCGGCGTTATCCAGTTTCCCGTGGCAGCCATTTCGCGGGCGATCTCCGCGTAACGCCCTTCGTCGGGACGAACAAGTTTGCGGTAGTCGAGATTGCTGAACCAGACGGCTCCCACCAACAGAATCAGAATGATTGGCCAGCTCGACTTCGGTTGGGGCGCCTCTTCCACGATCGCGACACGGTCCGTCAATGCCGAGTTCCAGGCCGAGGACCTTCTGCCTGCATCGCTTGCCGAGCAAGATCCTGGAAATGCGCTTCGCTGACCTGGTTGATCTCAAATTTCCTGGCGCGTGGCAGTGCCGGGTAGTGGCTGGTGATCGCGCGCGTGTAGGCCGGATCGTAATGGCTGACCAGGAGATCGGCAGTGAACTCGTCCCAGCGACGCGCCAGTGCCAGCTCGCGCCAACGGTCGATCACGGCGTGCCCGTGCAAGGCGGTAAGGGCTTCAAGCTTCGCGATGAGGTTTTCCGGTTGCTCGAGGAAATGCGCGTACTCCTCCTTGAGCAATGCAACTCGCACCGGCAAGGGCGCTTCGATCACCACGCACTCGCTTTCCCACATGCGCGCGACCAGCGCCTCGGGCACGCGCAGGTTTCCGACCTTCTTGCTCTCGGCCTCAATGTAAACGGGGTGCCTGGCGTCGAATCCGTGGAGTGTGCTCCAGATGCGGCTCTCGAAGAGTTTCTGCGGTGGTTGAGCTTCCTCGGGGAGGCTGCCCAGCACGGACCCGCGATGGGCAGCGAAGGCCTCCAGATCGAGCACCTGACAGCCCGCATCACGCAGCGCGCGCAGCAGGCGGCTCTTGCCGGTACCCGTGAGGCCGCATACGACGCGCCAGCCGAACTTGCGCGGCAGGGTTTCAAGTTCGCTCACCACGGCGCGGCGATAGGCTTTGTAGCCCCCATCGAGACGGCCGACGGGCCAGCCGACCTGGGCAAGCACGTGCGCAAAGGCGCCGCTGCGCTCACCGCCGCGCCAGCAATAGAGCAAGGGATGCCACTCGCGCGGGCGGTCGAGAAAACGCGCCTGAATGTGGCGTGAAATGTTCGCGCTGACGAGCGCCGCGCCGATCTTCTTGGCGTCGAAGGGGGAGACCTGCTTGTAGAGCGTGCCGACGCGGGCGCGCTCGGCGTCATCGAGGACCGGGCAGTTCACCGCGCCCGGAATGTGGTCTACCGCGAACTCGGACTCGGAGCGAACGTCGATCAACTCGTCAAATTCGGGCAATTGTGCTACGGTAACGATCGCTGGTCCACGCACGGTATTTCCTGTTGCATCGCGCTTTTTCGGTACGCTTGGTGGCTCGGTGGTTCACTTTGCGTGCGTCAACGTCGAATTAAAGGTAAATCTCCATGAACAAGCCTTCTGACGTCGCACCCGTCCGCCTGACGCAACTGTCGCATGGCGGCGGGTGAGGGTGCAAGCTCACGCCAGCGTTGCTGAGCGAGGTCCTGGCAGGAACGCCGGTCGGCAAGGTTTATCCGAACCTGCTCGTCGGCAACGAGTCGAGCGACGACGCGGCTGTGTATCGCCTGAACGATACGCAGGCAGTGGTCGCGACCACCGATTTCTTCATGCCGATCGTGGACGATCCCTACGATTTCGGCAGCATTGCCGCCACCAATGCGATCTCCGACATCTACGCGATGGGCGGCAAGCCCTTTCTCGCGCTGGCATTGCTCGGTGTCCCGGTCGGCAAGCTTCCCGTGGAGGCGGTGCAGCGCATCATCTCGGGCGGTCACGATGTCTGTGCCCGGGTGGGTGTGCCGATCGCGGGCGGGCATTCGATCGATTCGCCCGAGCCCATGTACGGGCTGGTCGTGCTCGGTCTGGTGCATCCGGACCAGGTCAAGCGCAACGACCGGGCCCAGGCTGACGACGTGCTGATACTCGGCAAGGGGCTTGGCATCGGCATTCTCAGCGCCGCGCTCAAGAAGGGCGAGCTCAAGGACAAGGCCTACCAGCAGATGCGCGAATCGGCGACCCAGCTCAACACGCCCGGTCCCGATCTGTCCACGATGGAAGGCGTGCATGCCCTGACTGATATCACGGGCTTCGGGCTGCTCGGCCACCTGCTCGAAATCTGCCGCGGCTCTAAGCTTGAAGCACGCCTGGATCTCGAGGCCGTGCCATTGCTGTCGGCGGCTCGGCATCTCGCGGAGGCGGGTTACAGCACTGGCGCGGCTGATCGCAACTGGTCGAGCTATGGCGGATCGGTCGAGCTGCCGGCGGGCGCGCCAGCCTGGCACCGGAACATCCTCGCCGATCCCCAAACCAGCGGCGGGCTCCTGGTCGCCTGCGACCCCGCGAGCGCGCCGGCGGTGCTGGAAATCTTCCGCAAGCAGGGATTCAGCCACGCGAGCCAAATCGGGACGCTGGCCGCGGGCGCGGCGCGGGTCATCGTCACCTAGAGACGGTGATCAGTGAACAGTGATCAGTGAACTGTTACCTGCAGGAAAAGCCGCGCGTCTTGCGCGGTGGGCCGCCACCGTTCACCGTTTACCTGCGTTTGAGCAGGGGCTCCAGCGTCGGCCAGATATTCTCGAGTATCTGCGGCTGGGCGGCGGCGGTTGGATGAATGTTGTCCCGCTGCATCAGCTTGCGGTGCTCGCCGATTCCTTCCAGCATGTAGGGGACTAGCGGTACGCGGTGGCGCTCCGCAAGCTCGGTGAAGACTGCCTTGAACTCGCCAACGTAGCGCGGCCCATAATTGGGCGGGACCCGCACGCCCACCAGCAGTACACGGGCACCGCGGCTTTTCGCCGCTACGATGATTCGCGACAGGTTGGCATTCATCTGGGCGGCCGACAGACCCCGCAGGCCATCGTTGCCGCCCAGGGCGACGATGACCACGGCGGGGCGCGCGCGTTGGAGCGCCTCACCGATCCGGGTTGCGCCGCCACTGGTGGTTTCACCCGAAATACTGGCGTTCACGACGCTATAATCGAACCTTTTTCGCTGCAGGCGCTCTTCTAACAAGGTTACCCAGCCTTCGCGTGCACCAATGCCGTAGGCGGAGGAGAGGCTGTCGCCGAAGACGAGCAGCGTCGCACCGTGGCCGGCGGTACTGATAATCCACAACAAGGCAATAGACAGAAGCGTTTTCATGAGTAAGCGCCATGACGAGCCAATTGTCCGCGCGTCGGGACTGACGAAGATCGTCCCGAACGGTGATGCCACACTGACGATTTTGCAGGATATTGATCTCGCGGTCATGCCTGGAGAAGCGGTGGCGGTCGTTGGTGCTTCGGGCTCCGGGAAGTCCACGCTCCTGGGACTGCTCGCTGGGCTCGACACGCCGTCGCTGGGTTCTGTTCGCCTCGATGAGACCGAACTCTTCGCGCTCGACGAGGACGGACGCGCGGCGCTGCGCAAGCGCCTCGTTGGTTTCGTGTTCCAGTCGTTTCAGCTGCTGGCGCCGTTGACCGCGCTCGAGAACGTGATGTTGCCACTTGAGCTTGCCGAGCGCGGCGATGCGCAGCGCGTGGCGCGCGCGATGCTCGAGCGGGTTGGGTTGGGCGATCGGTTAAACCATTACCCCAGGTATCTCTCCGGCGGCGAGCAGCAGCGAGTTGCCCTGGCGCGCGCGTTTGTCATCCGGCCCAAGGTGCTGTTTGCCGATGAGCCGACCGGCAATCTCGACGGAGCGACGGGCGAGGGGATCATCGATCTTCTCTTCGAGTTGAACTCCGAGCATGGCACGACGCTGGTGCTAGTCACGCACGACGAGATGGTGGCGAGCCGCTGCGCGCGCCAGATCCGCCTTGCCGGCGGGCGTATCGTTGACGGAGAACGCTGATGGGGCGCGTGGCCATTGCACTGCGCATGCTGGCGCGCGACTGGCGGGCGGGCGAGCTGAAGCTCCTTGGCCTCGCCCTCGTCGTCGCCGTGACCAGCGTGACGAGTGTGTCCTTCTTCGCGGACCGCGTGCGCCAGGCGCTGATCCGCGACGCGAACCAGTTGCTCGGGGGCGATCTCCTGATTACGGCGGATCATCCGCTCGACCGTGCATTTGCGGACGAGGCCCAGCGACGGGGCCTGGCCGTGGCCTCCCGCATCCGCTTCATCAGCATGTCCCGGCGCGGCGACGCTGCCCAATTGACCGGCGTCAAGGCGGTGGCGGACGGCTACCCGCTGCGGGGAAAGCTGCGTATCGCGCCGGCGCCCAACGCGTCGGACGCCGAGGCGCGGGGCGTGCCGCCGCCCGGAAGCGTGTGGATCGATGAGCGGCTCGCCAGCGCGCTGGATGTGCCGGTGGGAGCGCGCCTCGAACTCGGTGCCGCGGAGCTGACAGTGGCTGCGATCCTCACGCTCGAACCCGATCGCGGCGTGAGTTTCTTCAATCTCGCGCCACGGCTCATCATGAACGTGGCCAATTTGCCGCAGACGGAACTGATCCAAGTCGGAAGCCGCGTGCGCTACGGCTTACTCGTCGCGGGCGAGCGCGAAAGCGTCGACCAGTACGAGCGCTGGGCCAAAACCCGCCTCGGGCGCGGAGAGCGCGTGCAGGGCCTCGAGTCGGCGCGTCCGGAAATCAGGGTGGGACTGGAGCGCGCGCAGCAGTTCCTCGGGCTGACGACATTGCTGGCCGTGATGCTGGCCGCTGTCGCGATCGGGCTTGCGACGCGCCGCTATGGCCGGCGCCATCTCGATAACTACGCCGTGATGCGTTGTCTCGGCGCGAGCCAGTGGCAACTGTTCGCGCTCTTTGCGTGGGAGTTCATCGCGCTCGGGGTCATTGCCGCTGCGCTCGGTTGCGCGCTCGGCTTCGCCACGCAGCAGCTGCTCGCGGGGGGGCTTACGGAATTCGTCGCCGTGGTATTGCCGCCCCCGTCATGGGTGCCCGCGGCCCAGGGCGTGCTGCTCGCCTTCGTGCTGCTGCTTGGCTTCGCCCTGCCGCCGCTCATGCAGCTCAAGGATGTGCCGGCGCTGCGGGTGCTCCGCCGCGATATCGGGCGCCCGCGCGAGCGCCAGTTGGTCTCCTACGCCGCGGGGTTTGCGGTGCTGACGGCGCTCGTCCTGTGGCAGGCGGGTGATGCGAAGCTCGGGGCCTACGTGCTCGGCGGGTTCGTGGGAGCGGCGATCGCGTTCGCGGCCATCAGCTATGGCAGCTTGCGGCTCGTGGCCAGCGCCGGCGGGCTGGGCGGTATTGCCTGGCGCTACGGGCTTGCGAACCTGCGGCGGCGGGCACGCGCCAGCACGGTGCAGATTCTCGCGCTCGCGCTGGGACTGACCGCGATCCTGTTGCTGACGGTGACGCGCGCCGACCTGCTCGCGGCGTGGCGCGCGAAAACACCCCCTGATGCGCCGAATCGTTTCATCCTCAACATCCAGCCCGAGCAGCGCGCGCTGCTCGCCCGCTTTTTCCAGAATCACGGCCTGCCGCCGGTGACGGTCTATCCCATGGTGCGCGGTCGCCTGGTTGCGATCGACGGAGCCGAGGTCAGTGCCGAGCGCTACGAAGAGCTGCGCACCAAGCGCCTGGTTGAGCGTGAGTTCAACCTGTCATTCATGGACCAGCTGCCTCCCCACAACCGCATCAGCGCTGGGCGCTGGTTCGCGGCGGCGGACCGTGCTAATGGCGCCTTCTCGGTGGAAGAGGGCATCGCGCGCACCCTTGGAATCAAGCTGGGCGACCGCCTCACCTGGTCGGTGGGCGGGCGCTCTTTTACCGCGCCGGTCGCCAATATCCGGCGCCTCGATTGGGACTCGATGCAGGTCAACTTCTTCGTGATCGCGACGCCGCCGCTGCTCGAGCGCTACCCGACCAGCTACGTCACGAGCTTTCATCTGCCCGGCTCCTATGCTCCAGTCATGAACAAGCTGTCGCGAACGTTCCCGAACCTGACGGTCGTGGACATGAGCATCATCGTGCGGCAGGTGCTGGGCGTGATCGAGCGCGTGGTGCAGGCGGTCCAGGTAGTGTTCCTGTTTGCGCTGGCGGCGGGCCTGCTCGTGCTCTACGCTGCCTTGCTCGCGACCGAGGACGAGCGCGTGCGCGAGGCCGCGCTGCTGCGGGCGCTCGGCGCGAGCCGCGCGCAGGTGGCCGCCGCCCAGCGCGTGGAGTTCGTCGCCATCGGCCTCGCCGCGGGAATCCTGTCAGCAGGGGGCGCGGCCGCGATCGGCGCATTGATCGCCGAGCGGGTGTTGAATCTTCCGTACACGCCGAGTCCCTGGCTATGGTTGTGGGGTCCGGCGTTGGGCGCCGCGTGCGTTGCGGTCAACGCGCTGGCCGGCGCGCGAGCCGCGCTGTCGCGGCCACCGATAACCGCACTGCGGGAGGCCGAGTAGCGCATCCAAGCGGGTATACTTGGGCAACTTGGAACCCGCGTTTGAAATCGTTATCGCGCTCGGCCTCTTGGTTCTGCTGGGGCTGGTGGTGGCCCTCTACCTGAAGCTTACAGCGCTCGAGCGCACGCAAGCGACGCAGCAGGGCGAGCTCCTCGAGGAGAAGCACCGGGCGATGCTCCTCGATCTGCACGAAGGCCTCGCGAAGCAGTCCGACCGCATGGGCTCGGTCCTGGGCGATAGCTCTGAGCGGCTGCGCACACGGGTGGCGGAAGAGCTGACGCAGACCCGCGAGTCCGTCCACACGCTGCAGCTTGCCCTGTCTCGGAGCCTCTCGGAGAACCGCGAAGCGATGCTGGGGCGGCTGGCGGAAACGACCCAGTCGCTTACCGGGAAGATCGATGAACGCCTGGAGCAGATCTCGGGCAAAGTCAACGAGCGGCTCGATGAAGGCTTCCGGAAAACCAACGAGACTTTCGTGAGCGTGATGGTGCGGCTCGCGACCATCGATGAGGCGCAAAAGAAGATCGAGACCCTCACGGGTAGCGTCGTCAGCCTGCAGGAGCTGCTCGGGGACAAACGCTCGCGCGGGGCCTTTGGCGAGGTCCAGCTCGAGGCGCTGGTGCGCAACGTGATGCCGGCGGCGGCGTTCGAGATGCAGTACACGCTCTCGAACGGCCTGCGCGTCGATTGCGTGCTGAAGCTGCCGGATCCGACCGGGCTGGTGTGCGTGGACTCCAAATTCCCGCTCGAAAACTATCACCGGATGCTTACCCCCGGAACGAACGACGTCGACCGCTCCCTAGCGCAGCGCCAGTTTCGCACTGATGTGAAAAAGCACGTGGATGACATTGCGCGGAAGTACATTCTGACCAACGAGACCTCGGACGGGGCGGTCATGTTCGTGCCGGCGGAGGCAGTATTCGCGGAAATCCATGCCTACCACGCAGAGGTGGTGGATTATGCCAACGGCAAGCGGGTGTGGATCGTTTCGCCGACGACGCTGATGGCGGTCCTTAACACGGCGCGGGCGGTCCTGAAGGACGTCGAGACGCGCAAGCAGATTCACGTCATCCGGGAGGCGCTGACGCGCCTGGCGGTCGAGTTCAACCGTTTCGACGACCGGCTTAAGGAGCTTGCCCGCCACATCCGGCAGGCTAACGAGGACGTCGAGAAGATACAGGTCACGGGGGGGAAAATCACGCAACAGTTCCTGCGCATCGAGTCGGCCGAGCTCGACCAGCCGGAGGCGAAGCCCCCCAACGTGGTCGAGCTGCGGGAGGAAAACAAGGGTAGCAAGAACTCCTAACATGATGAAACGCGCGTGCGTTGCGAGCCAAATTCGTGACAGCGCAGCGTGTGTTTCATTATGTTAGGGCTCTAGGTGAGCTCTTGCGCGAAGAAGAATGCAGTGGATAAAAAACTGGTGCCGCAAGCGGATACTCAGGCATGCCACGCTCGACGAGAGGCTGTGGCACTCGGTTCTCGCCCGTTATCCGTTCACGCGCGTGCTTTCGGCAGCGGAGCGCGAGCGGCTGCGCGAGTCTGCGATCCTGTTTCTGGACGAGAAATCCATTACCGGCGCGGGCGGGCTCGTAGTGCGTGACGAAATACGCATGTGTGTTGCCGCGCAGGCCTGTATGCTCCTGCTCAACCTGGATCTCGAGTTTTTCCGGGGGTGGGTGGAGGTGATCGTTTATCCGGACGAGTTCCTTGTCGATTACGAGTACGTTGACGAAGACGGCATCGCGCACCGCGTCAGAGCCCCGACGTCGGGTGAATCGTGGCTGGAGGGGCCGGTGATCCTCTCCTGGGCGGATGCCGAGCGGGGCGGCGACGGCTACAACGTCGTGATTCACGAGTTCGCACACAAGCTCGACATGCTCAACGGGAACGCGAACGGCTTTCCGCCGCTGCACGCCGAGATGAACCGGGCGCGCTGGTCGGATACTTTCGGTGCAGCCTACGAGGATTTTTGCAGACGAATAGAACGGCGTGAGGAGACCGTGATTGATCCCTATGCCGCAGAAAACCCGGCGGAATTCTTTGCGGTGCTGAGCGAGGCTTTTTTCGAGACCCCGGACGCGGTGCAAGGCGCGTACCCGGCGGTCTATGGCGAGCTCGCCTCGTTCTACCGCCAGGATCCGGCGCTGCGCCTGTCACGGGCATTGCAGTCTCAAGAAACGGCCATCCGGCCCCACCCATGAATCCGCCGAAGCCTCGATCGCAGTACCTGCTGGTGTTCAGTTTTGGACTGCTGCTGTTGGTGCTGACTGTGCTGATGGCGCTGGGAATGACGCGGATCGAGTCGTTCAACAGCCAGCTGAACGAGGTGACGGACTCGCAGAGCCGCGACATCGGGACCATTTCCGAGCTCTTCCTCAGCAATGGTCGGCGCGTCGCGGCCATAGACGGCATGTTCGCGGCCACGACCCCGGAGGAACGCGCGGCAGTCCATGCCCAGTATCGCGTGACGATTGAAATTTATAACCATGCGGTCGCGAGGCTGCGCGAGCTGCCGGTTTCCGCTGCGAGCCGCGCGGCGCGCGACGATGCGATCAAGGCAGCCGCGCGTGCGCAAAATGTCGGAGAGGAAGTTGCCCAGTTCCTGCTTAGAGGCCAGATCGCACCCGCCTCCGAGCTCAATCTTACGCAGGCGGTACTGACGGACAGCCGGTTGCAGGAGACCCTCTACCGGCTGCTCGAGGCCAACCACAGCGCCACGGCGCAGGCGGTGGCCATTGCGAACCAGGGCATGCGAAACGGCTTTTTGCTGATTGGCGCCGGAGGGCTGTTCGCGCTGCTGGCGGGCGCAGTGATTGCGCTGCTGGTGATCCGGGTGGTCGCCAGCACCGAGGCGAACCTCGAGCGCGAGATAGAGCTCGCGGAGGTGACGCTGCACTCGATCGTGGACGGGGTAATCACGACCGACACTTCGGGGCGCGTTGATTACCTCAATCCGGTCGCCGAGCGCTATCTGGGATGGACCACCCAGGATGCGCACGGAAAGCCGCTCGGCGAGGTCTACCGCGTCATCGGCGAGCGCAGCGGGAGCGTCGTCGATCCGCTTACCGGCGGGCCGGATGCGGCGCCTGGCGACGAGCCCATTGCTGTGCGCCTAGTTGACCGCAAGGGGCGCGAGTGCCCGATCCGCTACTCGCACGCACCGATACGCGGGCGCGATGGCACGGTGCACGGAATAATCGTGGTGTTCCACGACGTAAGCCAGGTCCGCGCGATGGCCCAGCAGCTGATCTGGCAGGCGAGCCACGACGCGCTCACGGGGCTCGTCAACCGGCGCGAATTCGAGCGGCGCCTGTCGGATCTCATCGACACGGCCAAGACCCAGGGCAAGGAGCACGCGCTGCTGTTCCTCGACCTGGACAATTTCAAGGCGGTAAACGACACCTGCGGGCATGCCGCCGGCGACGAGCTGCTGCGGCAACTGACGTCGGTGATGCAGACACGTATGCGCGGCAGCGATACGCTCGCGCGGCTCGGCGGCGACGAGTTCGGGGCGCTGCTGGAGTCGTGCCTTACCGAACAGGCGGTACGCGTCGCGAACGGCCTGCGTGAAACCATCCGCGAATTCCGCTTCGTGTGGCAGGACAAGACCTTCAGCGTCGGGGTGAGCATCGGGCTGGTGCCGCTCAATGTGGAGAGCCGGGATGCAAACAGCGTGCTCACGCTTGCCGACGTGTGCTGCTACGAGGCAAAGAACCGGGGGCGCGATCGCGTGCAGGTCTACCGCCCGCAGGATCGCGACTACACCGGCCGGCACAGCGATCTCCAGGTGGTGTCGCAGATCAACCGCGCGTTCGAGCTGGGCCAGTTCCGGCTGTACCGCCAGTTCATCATGCCGGTCAATCCGGCGCGGGGAATGCCGCCGCATCACGAGGTGCTCGTGCGCATGCTCGACCGCGCGGGCAATCTCATTCCGCCGACCGGGTTCATGCCGGCGGCTGAGCGCTACAACCTGCTCACGTCGATCGAGCGCTGGGTGGTGAGCACGCTGGTCGAGTATCTGCACCGGCAATGGCTGAGCGGGAGCATTCCGCGCGAGCCGGACGCGCGTGGCGAGCGGGGTAACTACTCGGTCAATATCTCTGGCGCGAGCATCAACGACAAGAGCTTCCCGGATTTTCTTCGCAACCTGCTGACGCGCTATGAGCTGCCGCACGGGCTGCTGTGCTTCGAGATCACCGAGACCACCGCCATCTCGAACCTCACCAAGGCGGCCGAGCTGATGCACGAGTTGAAGGGCATGGGCTGCCGCTTCGCGCTCGATGATTTCGGCACAGGCATGTCGTCCTTCGCCTATCTCAAATATCTGCCGGTGGACTACCTCAAGATTGCGGGCATGTTCATCAAGGACATGGAGACCGACCCCATGGACCACGCGATCGCGGATTCGGTGAACCGAATTGGCCATATTCTTGGCATGCAGACGGTGGCCGAGTCAGTGGAGGACGCGGCGACACTTTCGCGGTTAAAGGAGATGGGTGTGGACTACGCGCAGGGCTTCTTCATCGCCGAGCCGGAGGCGCTCGGCGCCGAGCCCGACCACGAGCGCACCATCCTCTCGGCGTAGCGGGCGGCTGCGTGAGCGGGCGTTACCTTCTGGCCGCCGACGTTGGCGGCACGCGTAGCATGGTTGCCCTGGCGCTCGAGGGCAGGCCGTGGCCCAGCGTCGCCACCCAGGCCGTTTACGAGAGCCAGCATTTCGAGAGTTTGAAGGCCATCATCGAGGATTTTCTGACGAAGCCCGGTGTGGCGCCGCACCGCAGGGCCGTGCGTGCGGCGTGCTTCTCAGTCGCGGGGCCGGTTGCGTTGAACAGCGTGACGCTGACCAATCTGGGCTGGAAGGTGAGGGGTGATGCATTGGCCGCGGAGCTTGGGTTGACCGAGATGAAGCTCGTCAACGACTTCGCGGCGGCGGGCCTGGGCATTCCGCGCCTTGCGCCCACGGACCTCGAGACGCTGCAGGCTGGCTATCCCGTCGCCCAGGGCACGCGGCTCATCATCGGTGCTGGGACCGGTCTTGGCACGGGGCTCCTGACGGCGCATGGCGGGGGCTACGTGGCGCATGCTTCCGAGGCGGGTCATGCTGACTTCGCGCCCGTGGACGAGCTCCAGGACAAATTGCTCGTCTACCTGCGCCGCACGTTCGGGCGGGTTTCGTACGAGCGCGTGGTGTCTGGCCCGGGGCTGATGCGCATCTTCAGTTTCCTGCAAGAATCCGGCGTGGGCATTCCCTCGAAGCAGTTGCAGGAAGCGGCGCGCAACAACACGGACACGGCTAGCGTCATCGGCGGGTTCGGCCTCGAGAAACGTGACCCACTCGCGGCGCGCGCTCTGGACTTGTTTGCGAGCGCCTACGGCGCTTTTGCCGGCAATATGGCGCTTGCGACCCTTGCCCGAGGTGGCGTCTACTTGGCAGGCGGTATCGCGCCAAAACTAGCGCCGAAGCTCAAGGACGGCACCTTCATGCGGGCTTTCAACAGCAAGGGGCGCTTCGCGGACCTCCTGTCGACCATTCCGGTGCACATCATCATGAACCCGCAGGTGGGGCTGCTCGGCGCCATGATCGAGGCGCAGCGGATGCTGGACTGACTTTCATTGTGTTACGGGCTCTAAGGCGGCGGCTCGTTCTCGAGCGCTTCCAGATCCGCTTTCGTATTGACGTTGCTGAAAGCCCCGGGTTCGTCGTCGAACGCGACCTCGATCACCTTGAGCCGCGAATACCACGCATCGATCTTGCGGCCTCCACCGGCCAGAAATTCTGTCAAGCTGGACGATACGCTCTTGCGACAGAGGCAAAATACCGGATGCGCCTGTGCGCCCGTTTTGGCGACCGCGAGGTCAGCCTCATGGCGTTGCAGCGCGCCTCGCAGGCGCTCGATTAGGTCGAGCGCCAAGTGCGGCGAATCGCACGGCACCGTGGCGACGAGTTCGTGCCGCGCTTCGGCCAGCGCGCGCTCCAGACCGGCGAGTGGTCCCGCAAAGCCCTCGATCGCGTCGGGGATGACGCGATGGCCCAGTTGCGCATAGCGGTCGAGATTCTGGTTCGCGTTGACGAGCAGTTCATCCACCTGTGGCGCGAACCGCTCGATGACCCACGCCACCATCGGTTTGCCGCGCAGGAGTTTGAGACCCTTGTCCACGCTGCCCATGCGCTGGCCCCGCCCGCCCGCCAAAATCACTCCCGTGATTTTGTCCGTTCCGGGGCCAACGTTCCAAGTTCCAAGTTCCAAGTTCCAAGTTCCAAGTTCCAAGTTCCGAGTTCGCGATTCCGCCTCGATGCGCCGACTTCAGCACGGTTGCTTGATATCTAACCTTGAACCTTGAACCCGGAACCTGGAACAGAAAATCAAGCCAACATGGTTGGCATGATTTGCTTGACGAAGCGGTGCGTCCCGGTAAAGAGCAGGTAGTGCTTGCCGACAGTGCGCCCGAGCATGGTAATGCCGACCTTGGAGGCGATCTCGTGTCCCATCTCGGTCAGGCCCGAGCGCGAGACCAAAAACGGTATTTGCATCTGCGCCGCCTTGATCACCATCTCCGAGGTGAGCCGGCCGGTGGTGTAGAAGATCTTGTCGGAGCCGTCCACGCGGTCGAGCCACATGAGACCGGCGATCGCATCCACGGCGTTGTGGCGCCCGACGTCCTCGACGAAATAAAGGATATTGTCACCCGCCGCCAGCGCGCAGCCGTGCACTGCGCCCGCGCTCTTGTAGATGGTCTCGTGGCGACGCACCGTGTCGAGCAGGGCATAGAGCGTTTCTTCCGCTAGACGCACGTCGTCACGCAGTTTGATCGAGTCGATTTCCTCCATCAAATCGCCAAATACCGTACCCTGACCGCAGCCGGTCGTCACGGTGCGTTTCCCGAGGCGCGCGCGGAGCCCCTTGACGCCCCTGCGTGTGGTAACCGCGACCGAATCGCTTTCCCAGTCGACCTGCACCGCGGTGATCTCGTCGATCGAGCCCACCAGCCGTTGGTTGCGGAGGTAACCGATCGTGAGCGCCTCCGGCGCTTGCCCGAGCGTCATCAGGGTAACGATCTCGCGCTTGTCGAGATAGAGCGTCAGCGGGTGTTCTCCCGCGATTGGCGTCGCCAGCCGCTCGCCGCGCTCGTTCACGGCTTCGACTTCGAAGGTCAACGGACGGGCCGCGTTGGTGAGCTTCGGACGGCGCATTTCAAAGTCAGAAGTCAGAAGTCAGAAGTCAGAAGTCAGAAGGCGGAAACGAGAAGGCGAAAATGAAAAATCGCGCGACCGCCCGCAAGCGGGGTTACGACGAATGGTGTCTTCATCCTTCTAACTTCTGCCTTCAAGTTCAGCCGCCGATGTACGACATCTCGATTTTCTGCAGCTTCGCGGTGTTTGCGGTACGGATCTCGGAGTAGCGGTCCGCACGCCGGGTCCAGAGCTCCGAGACCGACGACCCGATATCGCCGTCGGTGGCGCCCGCGCGCAAGAGGGCCCGCACATCATGGCCGGCCGTTGCAAAAAGGCAGGTGTAGAGTTTGCCGTCGGTCGAGAGTCGAATGCGGGTGCAGTCGCGGCAGAACGCCTGCGTGACCGAGGCGATAACGCCGATCTCGCCGCTGCCGTCCCGGTAGCGCCAGCGCTGGGCCACCTCTCCGGGGTAATTCGCGTCCAACGGCGCGAGCGGCATCTCCGCGTGGATCATGCCGACGATCTCACGTGCGGTGACGACGTCATCCATGCGCCATCCATTGGTATGGCCGACGTCCATGTATTCGATAAACCGCAAAATATGGCCGGTGCCGTGGAATTGGCGCGCCATCGGCAGGATGCTGTCCTCGTTGCCCCCGCGCTTCACCACCATGTTGATCTTGACGGGTGCCAGTCCCGCGGCAGCGGCGGCTTCGATGCCCTCGAGCACGCGAGTCACGGGAAAATCCACATCGTTCATACGGCGGAATACGGGATCGTCGAGCGCGTCGAGGCTGACCGTCACACGCTTCAGGCCCGCGTTCTTGAGCGCCCGGGCTTTCTGCTTGAGCAGGGAGCCGTTGGTGGTGAGCGTGAGATCGAGCCCGGGAATGGCCGCTAGCATCTCGATCAGCTGCTCGATATTGCGGCGCACGAGCGGCTCACCGCCGGTCAGGCGAATCTTCTCGACGCCGAGTGCGCGAAAGATCCGCGCGACCCGGGCAATCTCCTCGAAGCTCAGGATCTCTTTGCGCTCGAGGAACTGATAGTCCTTTCCGAACACCTCCTTGGGCATGCAGTAGACGCAGCGAAAGTTGCAGCGGTCGGTGACCGACACGCGCAGATCGCGCAGTGGCCGTCTCAACCGATCGCGCGGCCCGTTCTGCGCTGTATCCCGTTCTTGAGGTGTGTCCATATAAGTAACGCCAAGGCCGGCTGCGCGCCGGCTCCCGTTGAGTGCGATTATCCCAAAGCAGCCGGCCTCCAGGCAAGGAAAACACTTTTTTCAAATCAAGTATTTGGACTCGTTTCAAGTTGCACGGCCGTCGTGCCTGGCGCACAATGCCGCCATGGTCGATGCCCCGACGAATCCCCGTGCCGCGCCGTATCCGCTTGCCGTCATCATGGAGCGGGTGCGCCTCGCGGACCGCTGGGCCACCGAGAAGTGGGAGGCGAAGGGGATCCTGCCGGACACTTCGCCACCGGGAAGCGCCGAGCGGATCATCTTGGACGACGGGCAAACGACGCAGATACTGTTTCCCGGCGCGATCCTGCGTCTCGTCGCGGCGGAGGCCGAAGGCTATTTGCTCAACCTCACCTCGCCGCAGCCCAAGGTGTTCGTGCTCTGGCGGATGGACGGCGAGGTTGCGCGCCCGGAACGGCTCACTGTGAGCTACCACGAAGGTGCCCGGTGGGCCGATAGTGATGAGACTGTCGACAGCGTGTCGTTACCAGAGGATCTCGTTCCCTGGATTGCCGAGTACGCTGGCGCGAACTACCGGCCCGAGCCGGAGAAGAAGCCGCGCTACGCGAGCAGCAAGGACAAAGGGGTTGCCTCGCGACGCGGGGGCTAACGGCGCCCGGGGCGGTAAAGCGTTATGACGATAAAGGATGACGGGGAGCCGTTCCTGTCGCGCTGGTTGCGCCTTAAGCAGGAGGTGCGCGAGAAGCCAGCGCAAAACGTGCCAGCGAAGGCGGACGATGCGCAGCCCGCTCCCGAGCTGCCGCCGGTTGACCAGCTCAACTACGATTCGGATTTCAAAGCATTCATGGACAAGCGTGTGGATGCAGGCTTGCGCCGGATTGCCTTGAAAAAGCTGTTCAGCGATCCGCGCTTCAACGTGACCGACGGCCTCGACGACTATGCCGAGGACTTCTCGGTCCTCGAGGATTTGTCGAAGGCAGTGGTAGACAAGTTGCAGCACGCTCGCCGCACGCTCCATGGGCCGGGGCCCGAAGAGCGCGAACATGCCGAGACGCCCAGGGTGGAGCAGGCGGCCACGGAGCCGGAAGAGCAGGCCGCCGATGAGGCCGCCCCATCCTCTCAGGACCGGCTGGAGACAGCCGAAGGGAACGCGCAAGCCGACGAGCTCGGGACGCCGCGCAAGCCTGGTGAA
>JAOTVX010000052.1 GCA_029863175.1 Betaproteobacteria bacterium
CATCGTCACCCTTGCGCTGAATGATCTCGAAGAACACCGGCCCCAGCAGGGTCTTGGAGAAGATCTGCAGCAGCAGCCGGTTTCCGTCCGCTCCGGTGGTGCCGTCAATGAGAATTCCGCGTTGTTTCAGTTCCTCCACCTGCTCGCCGTGTCCGGGTAGGCGTTTCTCCAGCATCTGGTAGTAGGTATCCGGAGGCTTGGGCATGAAGTCCAGCCCGTTTTCGCGCAGCCGGTCGACAGTGTCGAAGATGTCCTCCGTCGACAGCGCGATGTGCTGGATCCCCTCGCCGTTGAACTCAAGCAGGAATTCCTCGATCTGGCCGCCGCCCTTCTGAGACTCTTCGTTCAGCGGGATCCGAATGAGTCCATCCGGCGCGGTTAGCGCTTTGCTCGTCAGGCCCGTGTACTCGCCTTTGATGTCGAAAAAGCGGATCTCTCGGAAGTTGAA
Source organism: Betaproteobacteria bacterium (assembly GCA_029863175.1). The sequence continues at coordinate 449 of JAOTVX010000052.1, forward strand.
AATCTTTTCGTAGTACTTCGCCCAGTGCGCCATGCGCCCGCGGTAGACGTTGTGGGTAAGGTGGTCAATGAGCTCGAGTCTACAGCCCTCCGGGTGCAGATCGACGCCGTCGAGCCACTGGAAGTCGATGTCGTAGATGGAGAGACCGTCCTCGAAACGGTCGATCAAGTAAATGGGCGCGCCGCCGATGCCGCTGATAGCGGGCAGCTTGAGCTCCATCGGCCCGGTTGGGATGTCGATGGGCTGCGCCCCGAGTTCCAGCGCTTTCTGATAGGCCGCGTGTGAGTCCCGGACCCGAAACGCCAGGCCGCACGCTGAGGGTCCGTGCTCATCTGCAAAATAGTCGGCGAGGCTGCGCGGCTGGCGGTTGATAAGGAAATTGATCTGTCCCTGGCGGTAGAGGTCGACATCCTTGGAGCGATGATGCGCGACTCGGATGAAGCCGAGGGCTGAGAAGACCTTTTCCAGGATCGAAGAGTCCGGTGCGGCGAACTCGACGAATTCGAACCCGCACAGACCCAGCGGGTTCTCGAAGAGATCGGTGTGGCCCGTCTCACGGGCGGTCGCTTTAGTGTTCACGCCGTGTCCTCCGTTTAATGAGAGCGGCGGAGCCCTGGCAGGGTTCCGTCTCGGGAACGGAGCGTTGACTCAGTAGACAGTATAGATAAGGAGTTGTGAGCATGTATCTCAGCTGAAAATTCGGAAAAACACGGGGGGCGAGAAAGCATCGGGGAGCTGAGAGGTTGCCGGTGGCGGAAGAGCGGACAGGGGCTTAAGTTGCAGGAACACAGGCTCAGACCCGGTGCCGTGACCGGTCAGGCCTGGGGTCTCGTGGTTGAGCGAGTGCCTCTCAAACGGCGCTTGACCAAGATCAAGCCAAACTTTTCAGGGATTTGCGATTCTTCAACCGCGTGCCGAGAGAAGGGCAAAGGTGGCTATTCGTTCACGCTTTGGCGGCGTGCTTCAAGTGCTAAGCTGCGCCTGGGCATAGGCGTGGAGGTCAAGATCTTTGCCCCAGTTGCCCGAAGCTACTTGGGCAGGGGAAGACATCCTTACATTGGCGGCGCAGACGTATGGAGCGAAGATGAACGAAAATCTGCACGAGCAGACGGAAATGGTCTCACTGATCCAGCGTATCGCCACCGGCCCGAAGCTCAGCAAGGACCTCTCCCGCGAACAAGCGCGCGCCGGCATGCTCGGCGTGCTCGACGGCAGCGTGCATCCGGTGCAGGCAGCAATATTTCTCATCGCCTTGCGCATGAAACGCGAGAGCGACGAGGAGAACTTGGGACTGCTCGATGCAATCGCGAAGGCCACGGTGCGCGAGTCAGTGGACGTACCCGAGCTCATTGACGTTTCCGATCCCTACGATGGCTTCGCCAGCCAGTTGCCGGTGACGCCGTTTCTGCCCGCGGTGCTCTCGGCGTGCGGTCTGCCCGCGGTGTCCCACGGCGTCGAGCGTATGGCGCCGAAGTTCGGCCTGACCCACGCCCAGGTGCTGCGCGCGGCCAGCGTGCCGGTCGAACTCTCGCCCGCCGAGGCCGCGTCTCGCCTGGCGGATCCGGCGGTGGGTTGGGCTTATCTCGATCAGTCGCGCTACTGCCCAGCGTTGCACCGGCTGGCGGAGCTCAGGCGGCTCATGGTCAAGCGCACGGCACTCTCGACCCTGGAGCGGATCGCGGGTCCTTTGCGGGCGCGACGGCGCACCCACCTGCTGGCCGGATACGTGCACACGGCCTATCCGAAGGTCTACGCGCTGCTCGCGCGCGAAGTTGGATTCGATTCGGCGATTTTAATCCGCGGCGTCGAGGGCGCGGTGGCGCCGTCGCTGCGCCGGCCCGGACAGGCCTGGGGCTATTCCGGCGGCGGTGGCCTCACGCACTTTGAATTCACGCCGGCCGAGGCCGGAATTGAGCAAGATGCGCGGGCCGTGCCGCTACCCGAAGAGACGGATGCCCCGGCGCAGGCTTCAGTCGCGGCGGCGCGCACCGGCATCTCCGCGCTGGAGGGGGAGCCGGGCCCTGCTCGTGACACCCTGGTGTACACCGCCGCGCTGTGCCTTCGTCACGTCGGTGCCGAAACCTCCTTGCGCGCGGCGACCGCGCGGGCGCGGGAGGCTCTGGACTCCGGGGCTGCCCGCGCAAGCCTGGAGGCGGCTCGGGGCGACGGGTCGGAAAAGCGGTTGGACCCTGGGGTAGAAGGCAGGTCCGCGGCAAGCAGCGAAAAGATTGAAACCACCGGGTCGGTCAGACAGTCAGCATAGTTTCACAGGCATTAGAACCTATCTCAGAATTGCTGTGCTTGCCGATACGGCGTTAAAAACAGGCTCAAAATACTCATTTACTCGCGTGTAAACTGCGCTTTTTCGCCTGTTTTGCCTTGTCTCGCCTGCGCTCGCAAATTCTGAGATAGGTTCTAGTCACGCGACTCACTCATCGCGCAGTGCATTCGGCTACCGCTTAATTCGACAGGTAGAGCGCAATCCCTGCTGTTCGCAACCTTTCCGTTGCCGCTGCGCTCAGATTGCGCGCATCGGTCAGCCAGCCGGCCCGGCGCCCTTCCCGGGCAAGCCCGACCAATTCTTCGATCACGTCGGTCGGCGGACGTCCGGCGGCAGATCTACGTTCGGCGTCCCTGCGGATCAGATCGAGTACGGGCTGGGCGAGGCCCGCGTCGTGGATCACCACGTCGGCCTGTTGCAGCAGGCGCAGGGCGCGCAGGGTAAAAGACTCCGGATCCCCTGCCGGCGGCGTCGAGACCAGATAGACCTCGCCGGCGTGATTCTCCGGCTCATCTTTTAGGCGCGTACGCATGAGCGCACGGGCCTCCTCGTCTCGACCAGAAAAAACGAGCTCGGCGGCGGGGCCCTGCAGCACCGACTCCCAGAAGTAGCGCCGCCGCGACGGCGCCAGACGCTCGGCGACTTCCGGGCGTAACTCCCTGGCTATCCGCGCCAGCTCGCCGAACCGCGCCGGCAGAAGCGCCTCCAGCCGCGCGCGTAGGAAGCGGCCCAGCACCGGCGCCGCACCGGCGGTGGAGATAGCGACGACCACCGGAGATCGATCCACGATGGCCGGCATGATGCAGCTGCACAGCTCCGGCCGATCGACGACGTTGACCGGAATACCGCGCTTGGAAGCGAACTCGGCCGCGCGCGTGGCCTGCGTGGCGTCCTCCAGGGTGATCACGGCAAGAACGCAGCCGGCGAAGCTGTCGCTCCCGAGCGCCTGGAAAGAATGCTCGACTCGGCCGGCGCGCAAGTGGTCGGCGAGCCCCTCGCCCAGCGCGTCGGCGATGACGCGCACCCGGGCGCCGGCGCGCAGCAGCAGTTCCGTTTTACGCGCCGCGGTGGCGTCCCCGCCGACAACGGCGCAGGTGCGCCCGCGAAGGTCAAAAAACAGGGGCAGGTATTCCATGGCCGAGAGTCGCGATCCGTTCTTGCCTAGAACCTATCTCAGAATTAGCGAGCCCCAGGCTAGACAATCCCCGAGACAAGGCAAAAACAGGCGAAAAAGCGCAGTTTACACGCGAGTAAATGAGCATTTTGAGCCTGTTTTTAACGCCGTTAGGCTAAGCACAGCAATTTTAGAGATAGGTTCTAGTGACTCGTTCCCGGATCCCGGGTGATCTTGTTATACACGTTGTACTTCCCTGACGGCTTGACCATGGGCAGCCGTTTGACCTCCTCCAGGGTTTCGGCGTCGTACACGACGATGGCGCCGTTCATTTCCCAGATGCTGAGCAAGGCGTAGCGCCCGTCGCGGGTGAACTCTACGTGGGCTGCGGTCTTGCCCGGCGCGGGACGCAGCGTCCTTGCGATCTCCAGCGTTGCCTTATCGATCACATGCACGGCATCCCGATTGGGGCCAAAGAACACGTCGGCCCAGGCGTAACGGCTGTTCTTATGACTGCGCATGAAGAAACCAGGGCCGAGCGTCGGGATCCGCTTGACAACTTTCCAGCTGCCCATATCGATGACGGTGAGCTCGGACTTCTTCAGGTTCGGTGTCGCGACAACAGGCTTTCCCTGGTAATCCCAGCTGATGCCGGAGCCCAGGTGCGGAAGACCCGTCATATCGATGTCAGCGATCTTGCGTCCGACTAGTAGGCTCACCACCTGGCCGTTTTTCGCGTTGCGTGCGGCGCCAATCAGGTTCTCGTATTTAGGATCGAAGAAGAAATCGTCGAGATAGTCGTCGAGCTCAATCCGGCGCACCGGAAAGCGCTCGGTGATCTTCGGCGGACCCTCGACGCGGTAGTCGTGGACGCGGCCATAATAGACGGGTTCGTCAGCGTACTGAATTTCCCATACTTCCTCGATGTCTTTCAGCGCCGCGATAAAGCTCTTTCGCGGCGGCGCGTCGTAGACGGCGCTGACCCGCGAGGTGTTGCCCTTGCCGTCGCTGACCAGGATCACCTTCTCCAGCGTGAGATCGGTGGCCCGCAGCACCACCAGGGTGTGCGGCAGGTAGTTCGCGACCATGAGGTAGCGCCCGTCCCCGGACGCCGCTAGGTTTCGCGTATTGATGCCGGCGCGCGTTTCGACGACGGTCTCGAGACGGTACATGTCGAACTTCGATACCCAGCCGTCGCGCGATGCGAGGTACGCATAGCGTCCGTCGGGCGAGAACTTCGGCCCACCGTGGAGCGCGTGTCGTGACTTGAAGCGATGGATCGGTTCGAGGCGATCGCCGTCGAGCACCGTCACGTGATGGTCGCCCGATTCGACGACCAGAAAAAGATTCAGCGGGTCGGCGTCGAAGGTCGGGCGCTCGCCGGGATCGTCTATCGGCTGCCGAAGGACGATGCGGCTCGCCTCGATCTGCTGAGCGTCCCAATTGGGCGTTTCGGCAAGCGGCGTATAGATCAGCGTGACCAGCGCGTCGATTTCGGTGGCGTTAAGGCGATCGCCGAAGGCCGCCATCTGTGTCGCCGGCAGGCCGTTGGCAATTGCGGCCGCGGCCTGCTTCGGGCGCAGCCGCTTCAGATTTTCCGGCAGCAAAGCGGGGCCAATGCCGCCTAAGCGATCGGGGCCGTGGCACGCTGCGCAGTGCTGGCGATAGAGCGTCGCGGCATCGTGGGCGGGATGTTCAGCCTTTGTTTGCGCCGAAGCGACGGCTGGATGCGCAAGCGACAGGAGCGCAATGAAGGCGCCAGCGAAGCGCGTAGTCACCGACCCGGCGGTCACCGCAGGCCGCCGCTCGGCACGCGCCAAGCGGCGTTGGCGTCGATCGCCATCACGAAGCTTCGGCTCGCGCCCGGCGGGAGCGCTCCTTCGCGGAGCTTGAGCGCAAAGTGACTCGACGCGAGGCGCCGCTTTCGACGCTCCCGTCAGCCTCCGCTACGACACCAATCTCCTGATCGGTCAGATAACAACCGGGGTCCTCCGCCCACAGGTTGCCGCTGGTCTGGTAGGCGCGCACCCGAGTGTTGCCGCCGCAAACGTCCAGGTGCGCGCAGGCGCCACAGCGGCCCTCAACCGGGCGCGGCCGGTGCTTGAGCCCGGCCATCACCGGATCCGAAAGATCCTCCCAGATCTCGGAGAAGGGGCGCTTGCGCACGTTACCCAGCGTGTGGTGCCACCAGAAGGTGTCCGGATGCACGCGCCCCTCGTTGTCGATGTTCGCGATCCAGATCCCGGACGCGTTGCCGCCCCAGCGAACGAGGCGTTCGCGCAGCGCCGGCAGGCGATCGGGAAAACGCGATTTCGCCCACTCCAGCAGATAGACCGCGTCGGCGTCGTTGTTGCCGGTCACGTACTCCCGCTTGCGGCCTTCGTTCACGTCGCGAAGGCAGGCGTCAAACAGCAGATCCATGGCGCGGCGCGTGATCGCGTGGCGCGCGTCGGAGCGGCGGTTGCGGTTTCCGCGACCGGCGTAGTTAAGATGTGAAAGATAAAACTTGTCGACGTCCTCGTCGTCCATGAGCCGAAGCAGATCGGGGAGCTCGGCGGCGTTGTCCTCGGTCAGGGTGAAGCGCAGACCCACCTTGATGCCCGCATTCCGGCAAAGCCGTACGCCGCGCAGCGCCAGGTCGAACGCGCCCTCCATGCGCCGAAAGCGATCGTGCGTATCGCACAGGCCGTCGATGCTGATGCCGACGTAGTCGTAGTCGACGTCGGCGATTTCGCCGATATTGCTTTCGTCGATGCGGGTGCCGTTTGTGGACAGCCCGACGTAGAAGCCCATCGCCTTTGCGCGGCGCGAGATAGCGAAAATATGCGGGTGCATCAGCGGCTCGCCGCCGGACAGGATAAGCACCGGCACGCCGTAACGCTTGAGATCGTCCATCACGCTTTCGATCTCATCGAAGCTCAGCTCGTTTGGGAAGTCGCGGTCGGCCGACACCGAGTAGCAGTGCTTGCAGGTCAGGTTGCAGCGCCGGATCAGGTTCCAGATCACAACCGGACCAGGCGGTGTGCGCGCCGGCCCTAGCGGCCCTGGTGGCTCGGGAGATGCGAGCACGCGCATGTACTGAGAGACACGAAACATTCGCTGCTCCTTCAGGCGAGACGAAGGCCTGTCTTCTTGAGGATTCGCGTGCTGTAGAGCACGTCGTGAGCGCGCGCATGAGGCGCCAGCAGCTTCGCGATGTGGGCGACCTTCTGCTCCACCGCGTCGCGATCGCGACCGTGCACCATGGCGAACAAGTTGTAGCGCCAGTGCGGCGGTCGGCGAGGGCGAAGGTAGCAGTGGCTGACGAACTCCAGCGCGCCGACCTCACCTCCGAGAAAGCTGACCCGGTCGTCTTCGACATCCCAGACCGACATACCGTTTGCACGGTAACCCAGGGCGTAGTGATTCGGCACCGCCGCGATGCGGCGCACCGCGCCCGAGGCGAGCATCTGGCGAAAGCGGGCCATGACCTCGTCAGGCGAAATTCCGAGCCGCTCGGCAACCTCGTGGTATGGGCGCCGCGCTAAGGGCAGACCCTTTTGAGTCGCCAGGACCATGGCGCGATAAACCTCGGACTTCTCGTCGAGCGGACGCAAGTCGGGTTCCGCAGCGCAGGCCGCTCCTGTTTCACTGCGGGCCGGGGACGTTGTCACTTGCACGGGTTCTGCGAGGCGTAATAGGCGGCAACATTCTCGACGTCGGTGTCGGAAAGCATCGAGGCCATCGGCTTCATGATCGGATTGTTGCGCGCGCCGCTCTTGTACGCTTTGATGGCCTCGACAAGATACTGCTCGTTCTGGCCGCCGATGTTCGGGTAGATAGGCGCGGTCGCCTTGCCGTCGTTGCCATGACACGCCGCGCAGGCGCCGATCTTGGCCTTGCCAGCCTCGGCATCGCCGGCGTGCGCGGTGGCGGTCATGGCGCCGACCGCAACGGCCGCGGCAAGTCCCAGTGCTAATTTTCCAATTTCAAAGTTCTTCATGTATTGACTCCTTATCGCTGTGTTTGGCCAAGTGGTTCGAGGCGATCATACCTCCAGCTTCAGGCCGACGTAGAACTCCTCAAGCTTCGGCAGATTAACCACGTCGAGACCGGTGGCCAGCTCAATGGCGTCGATGGTCTCGGTGACGTGCTCGTGTGACTCGGCGCCGATAACGAACCACATGTTGAGCTCGTATTCGCGCTCGTAGTTGTGCGCGACCTCGTCGAACGCATTAACGATGTGGGTGATCTCTTCAAAGCGCTCGCGCGGCACGCGCATCGCGCACAGGGTGAACGCGCCGCCGAGGCGCTCGGCGTCGAACATAGGGCCGAAGCGCGTCAGCACGCCGCAGTCTAGCATTGCGCGGACGCGGGCAATGACCTCCTCTTCGTCGAGCCCGATCTCTGCGCCGGCGTCGGCAAAGGGGCGCTCGCAGACGGCGATGCCGTCCTGCAGCAGATTGACCAGTGCTCGATCGGTGGCGTCAAGCATCGGAGTTCCCCCCTTCCGCGTCATCGAAGGCGTAGCGTGCGCCGCGCTGTTTGAAGCGGCGCCTGCTGAACAGCACCGCGTGGGGGATTCCCGCGAGCGCAGGCGCCTGCTTCAGCGCGTGAATGCGATGGCTCACGGCATCGCGGCTGCGGCCGTGGATCATGCAGAAAAGGTTGTACGGCCAGTGCGGCGGGCGGCGGGGCCGGCGGTAGCAAAGCGTCACGCCCGGCTGGTCGCCGAGCCACTCGCCAACCTGGTCGACTCGCGCGTCCGGCACGTCCCAGACGACCATGGCGTTTTCGCAGAAGCCGAGCTCGTGATGGCGCACGATGACGCCGATGCGCTTGATCACGCCGTCGCGCAGATGATCGTCGATTAAACGAATTGTCTCGGCTTCGCTCATGCCAATGCGCTGGCCGATCTCCAGGTACGGGCGCGGCGTAAGCGGCAATCCCTCCTGCACCGCGCCGATCAGTACCTGGTTTGGGTGATTCATGGCCACAGCGGAAATCCTAGATCGATATGGTAAGCATGCTCGAGGGGCAGACGCAGCGACTCCAGGCCGGTGCGTCCCTCGATCTCGTCCAGGGTGCGTGCCACCCGCTCCTCGTTGTCGCCGGTGACCACAAACCAGAGGTTAAAGCTGTGCTCGCGCTCATAGTTGTGGTTGACCTCAGGGTACTCGTTAACCAGCGCTGCCACCTGGTCGACGCGAGCGGCCGGAACCGCGAGAGCGGCGAGCAGGCTGTAGCCCGCGCGACGCGGCGCAAACACCGGTCCTACGCGGCTGACGTAGCCGCGGGTCTGGAGACCCGCGAGAGTTTCGATGACCTTGGACTCGTCCACACCCAGACGCGCGCCGATCTCAGCGAACGGCGCCGGCGTCAGCGGAAAATTTCGCTGGAAGTCGTCGAGCAAATGACGCTCCAGCGCGCACAGCGCGTCGGCGCGCTCCGCTGCCGGCTCCACGCGGTCCTTACAGTCCGATGCGGTGGGCGCGGGCGGTGAAAAAGATGCCACTGGGCTTGTCGGCATTGAGCGTCTCCAGCCTGCTGAATGTGCGCGTATCGTAAATCTCCACGCGGTCTTCGTCGCGCACCGAGACCCAGACGTTTTCGCCGCGCGGGGTAAATTCCATGTGCAGCACGGCCTTTCCGGGCTTGAGCGTGCGCACAATCTTCAGTGTTTCGGTATCGATGACCTGCAGCGTGTCGTTGTCGGGATGGGCGAAGTTGACCCAGACGTGGCGCCCGTCAGGCCGCGCCATCACGAACACCGGCTGGCCGTGCACGGCAACGCGGCCCACCTCGGTCCAGTCCTCGCGGCTGACCACCAGCACCTCGTGACGTCCAACCGCCGGCAAGAAGGCGCGGTCGCCGGCCATGGCCCAGCCCTCCAGATGCGGCATCTTGTACACGGGCAGCGGGCGCTCGCCGCGGCCATAGCCGTCGAGGATACGCTTGACGCCGCGCTCGGGGTGCCACAGGTCCAGCAGGGCGAGCCCGTCCTCGCCGAACAGTCCGGCGACGTAGTAGCGGCCGTCGTCGGTCACAAGCGCGTCGTAGGGCTGGAGGCCGACATCGCGAAATCGCTGCACCTCGGGGTTCTCTGGATCGCTCAAGTCCGCAACCCAGATTTCGCCGGCGTCGTAGAGGCTGAAGACGAAGCGCTGGCCCGGCGCGTCGGTAAGGCCCACGACCTTCGAGCGTTTGCCGTCGCTGCCATAGGTGGCCGGGATTTCGGCCACCGGTTCCAGCGTCGCCGCGTCAAACACGCGCACGCCCCCCGGCTCGTAGTTCGACACGGCAATTAGCGTGCCGTCAGTGGAGATGGCGCCGCCGATGCTGTTTCCCGCCTGGATCACCCGCCGCACGATGCTTCCCTTGAGCAAATCGACTTTGGTCAGCCCGCCGTCACGACCGAACACGTACCCGTATCGCTGATCGCGCGAGTAGACGATGGACGCGTGGGAAAGATCGCCCAAACCCTCCACCGTGCCCAGGCTCGTGCGTGCGGTGGTATCGACCACCTGCACACGGCCGGTCGCGCGCTCGACGATAAGCCCGAGATCGCCGGTGCCGCGCGGCTCGCCGAAGCCGAGCAGCAGCGTCGCCGCCAGCGCGGTGGCGAGCACCGCGATGCGGCGCGGGCGCCGCTTCGTCGGTTTCGCCGTCCTGGGCGGCGTCATTGCAAGCTCCCGGATTTCAGAGCCTCGACAAGCCAGCGGACCTCAGCCTCGCTGAGCATGTTTTGCCACGGGGGCATTGGCGTGCCCGCTCGCCCGTAAAGAATCGTCGCCTCGAGCGCGGCTTGCGCTTTGCCATCGAGTGCCGCCGGGGTCAGCGGTGGTCCGAGCCCGCCGCGCAGGGTCATGCCGTGGCAGGAGCCGCAGTCGTGACGAAGCAGGTGAACGAGCGCGTCCTGGCGCTCCTTTGGAAGGTCGCTGGCGACTGACGCGGCGCTAAACGCAAGCAGGGCCAACGCCGCAGCACGCCGCAGTTTGGGCCAACAGATAGGCCGCTCAAACCAAACGGGCAGGTCCGCGCGCGGAGCGAGTAAAAAGGCCTCCCGTACTCGTTCAACCATGCCCATAGCGCGCAATCGGCGCGGCGATCTCGGCGTTGGGCACGAACCAGTCGAGCTTCGCCGACAGCATAACGACGTCGCCAATGATCACCACGGCGGGCGGGGCGATTCCGCAGGCGGCGACGTCCTCGGGAGCTCGGTCCAAGGTCGTGATCAGACGGCGCTGGCTGGGTTTCGTGCCGTCTGCGACCACCGCGACCGGCGTAGCGCCGGGGCGTCCGGCGCCCATCAGGCCGGCGCGGATTTCGCTGAGATTCGCAAGGCCCATATAGAAGATCAGCGTCAGCTCGCGATGGGCGAGCGCACGCCAGTCGAGCTCCAGCGGGGTCTTGCCGCGGCAGTGCCCTGCGACCAGCTGCACGCCGCTCGCCAGCCCGCGATGCGTGACCGGAATTCCGGCATAAGCCGCGCAGGCCACCGCGGCCGTGATCCCGGGCACCACCTCGAACTCGATACCGTGTTCGGCGAGGTGCAGCGCCTCCTCGCCGCCGCGGCCGAAGATGAAAGGATCACCGCCTTTAAGCCGCACAACGACATGGCCGCCGAGTGCGAGCTTAACAATGATGTGGTTGATCTCGTCCTGAGGCAAAACGTGATTGCCGGCAGCCTTGCCGACGAAAATGCGCGAGACGCCGTCGGGTACCAGGGCCAGGATCTCTTCCGACACCAGCCGGTCGTAGACAACCACGTCGGCCTCGCTCAGGAGTCGCAGCGCTTTCACCGTCAACAGATCGGGATCGCCGGGGCCAGCCCCGACCAGATACACGCGACCCACACTGTCCATGCTGTCTACCTCCTTTTGGCAAGCGCCCGTGTCGACGCGTTTGCGCCGGCACGGGCAAGCGTGCTTGAACTCAGTAGACGTCGTGCACGGTGTTGTAGATGTTGAACTTGCCGGTCGGCGTGATCAGCCGCTTGTCTTTGATCACGGCTTTCAGCTTCCGGGTTTTATCATCGACGACGACGACCGCGGACTGCTGATCTTTACCGCTCCAGACCGAGAACCAGACCTCGTCGCCGGCTTTGTTGTACTCCGGCTGAACGATGCGCTTCGGTCCTTCGCCGAGATCTGCCCAGTCTGCGATGGGCAGCACTTCGAATCCCTTGTCCAGATTGTTGACGTCGAAAACCGCAATCGACTGGCTGATCTTCGGGTCCGGGTTGAGCGGCGTGTCCACCCAAAGGTTCTTCGACTTCGGGTGCGACTTCACAAACAGCGATCCGCCGCCCTGTCCCTTAAGCACGCGCACCACCTTCCACGCCTTGTCCTTGTGACCTTTGGGATCGGTGCCGATGAAGGTCACCTTCTCGTTGCCGAGCGCGCTCGTGACCCACACCGGTCCGTGCTCTGGATCGATGAGGTTCGCGCCGCGCCCCGGGTGCGGGATCTTGTCCACGTCCACCAGCGCCGTAAGCCTGCGTTCCTTCGAGTCGACGATGGCAATCTTGTCCGACTGGTTGGCCGCGGTGAGGAAGTAACGCTTGGTGCGATCCCAGCCGCCGTCGTGCAGGAACCGCGCGGCGCCGATGGTGGTGACGCTGAGGTTGTCAATGTCCTCATAGTTGATCAGCAGGATTTTGCCCGTCTCCTTGACGTTGACGATGAAGTCGGGATGCTCATGGGAAGCGACGATCGCGGCGACGCGGGGCTCCGGGTGATACTCCTGTGTGTCGACCGTCATTCCTCGGGTGGACACGATCTTTATCGGCTCCAGCGTGTCGCCCTTCATGATCACGTATTGCGGCGGCCAGTACGCTCCGGCTATGGCGTACTTATCCTCATAGCCCTTGTACTTCGATGTCTCCACCGAGCGCGCCTCGAGACCTATTTTAATCACGGCAACGTTGTCGGGTTTCTCCATCCACAGATCGATAAGATTTATCTGCGCATCGCGCCCGATCACGTAGATGTAACGGCCCGACGCCGACGTGCGCGATATGTGCACGGCGTAGCCGGTCCTGACGATATTGATAATTTTCTTGCTGGCACCGTCGATGAGCGCCACCTCACCGGAGTCGCGAAGCGTGAGCGAGAAGATGTTCTCGATGTCATAGGCGTTCATCTTCTTCTTCGGGCGCTGTTCCGGCGGCACCAGCACCTTCCAGGTCGCGCGCATGTCGGCCATACCGAACTCCGGCGGCTTCGGCGGATCGTGCTGCAGGTAGCGGGCCATGATGTCCACGTCTTCGGGGGTCATTTCTCCGGACGAGCCCCAGTTCGGCATGCCCGCTGGCGAGCCGAAGTTGATGAACACCTTCAGATAATCGCTGCCGCGCTGTTGCGTGATATCCGGGGTCAGCGGCTTGCCGGTGGCGCCCTTGCGCAGCACGCCGTGACAGCCGGCGCAACGCTCGAAGTAGATCTGCTGCGCGCGTTCGAACTCCGGCCGCGTCAGATTCGGCGCCCCGGGGGTGATCACCTGCTCGACCTCCTTGCCCGGGGTCGGAGCGCCCATGTAGGCCTTCTCCCCAGGCGTCGTCTGCGGATGGTCTGAGGTCTCCTGTGCGATGGCGGCGGCCGGCAGCGCCAGCAACAGCGCCGCGACGCGGATCATTGCGGTGGACTTCAGACGAGCGGAAAGGATCATGGCCTGATCTCCTGTATCTCGGGTTGGAAGCTGGATCGCCCTGTACGGTAAAGCACGCCGTGCTGGGTGTAATTGACCCCGGTCAAGCCGCGCGCGCTCCGGATCAGCGCAGCGGCAGCCGATCCAGCGTGCGACCGTGCTTTTCGGCGCGCTTGCGATGCTCCACCAGCGGCGGGCACTTGTACGGATCCCAGAATGTGACCTGGCAGTCGAGGCAGTAGTGGCACTCGTTGGCGTCGATCTCGCCAGTCGGGCGGATCGCCTGAGAGGGGCACTCAGTGGCGCAGGTCTGACAGGGACGCCCGCACTCTTTGCGCCGGCGCAGCCAATCGAAGATGCGAAAGTGGCTCGGAATGGTCAGCGCCGCGCCCAGCGGACACAGGTACTTACAGAAGAACTTGCCGTTAAACGCCGAGATGGCGACCAGCCCGAGGGCATAGGCAACGAACGGCCATGTTCGGTCCAGGCGAAGGGCGAACACGGTCTTGAAAGGCTCCACCTCGGCGTAACGCACCGCATCGGGCAGCGACTGCATCGACAGGCCGAACAGCGCGACCAGGATGACGTATTTGATCGCGACCAGGCGCTCGTGCACCAGCGACGGCAGATTAAGCTGCGGCACGCGCAGTTTCTGCGCGGCCTTGTTGACCAGCTCCTGCAGCGCTCCGTAAGGGCAAAGCCAGCCGCAGTAGACGCCGCGTCCCCAAAGCAGCAGAGACACCGCGACAAATGACCAGAGCACGAAGATCAGCGGCTCGATAAGAAACGTTTCCCAACGGAAATCGCGCACCGCCGAGTGCACGAAAGTCAGCACGTTGACGACGGAGAGCTGGGCGAGAGCATAAACGCCGATAAACAGCAGTGTATAGACCAGGAAGGCGATGCGAAGTGTGCTGATCAGGCGCCGGTAGCGCGTGAGCCAGTCCTGCAGGAAAAGGATCACGGTCAGCAGCAAAAGTCCCGCGCCGAGAATCCATACTCGCAGCGTGCGTTCGGCCCAGACCTCTTTCCAGATGGGTTCGAACGTCGCCGCGTCGGGCTGCGCCGTATTGGTCGGCTGCGCCGCAGCCATCCGCTCCGTGGCGGCGGAGATTTGAGCTTCCGCGCCGGGCGCGAGCGGCAGGCCGCGCGCTTCGGCCACGGCCTTCACCGAGCGCAAGATCGATGCATTCAGCACCATCATCGTTATAGTCGCGCCGCTGATGCCGTCGAGTCTGACCGTTCCGGGACGCTCCCGTCCGCCAATCTTGAACGTGTCATCAACGCTGCGGCCTGTGTACTGGGCGGTGAAGCGCGCAAGCGCGTCGTCGGTGACGCCGATGACCAGGATGGGCTCCTCGTGAGCGATAATTTCGGCCCCACGGATCACGCCCGCGGTGTCGATGCCGACCAGCACGCTGATGGGTTTCCCCGAATAAGCCGGGATAGGCGCCACCTGATCGGTCAGCAACACGTAGCCAAGCAGCTGGCCTTCGCGCCCGACCTCGGCGGTCGGCGGAGTGCCGGTGAAGGCGCCAACGTGGTCGGCGTCCGGAAACATGGCCCGCGCCCGGTCGTCCAAAGCGGATTGTCCCGCGACCGGCATAGTCCACATCAGCGCGATGGCGGCGACCGCGAGCGCACGTAAAACCTCATGCCAGGCGCGGCGCGCGCTCATGGTTATACCCCCGGGAAGGATTGCCGCGCTGCGCTGCATTGGGCAATCAAGCCATTTTGGGGTGCATAAGGCATTGATTTGAATCAAAGCGTGCGGATCGCTTCGGTAAAATAAGCAAGCACCGTGGGTTTCTCTTCTATTGAATCGGAGCCCGCAGGACGTAACGTTAGACAGCATTGCCGTGCTCGCAGGCCAGTTTTTGTGTGTTGCGGAAGTTGGACGGCCTGCGACGCAGTCTAGTCCACGCGCTTGTAGCCGGTCACCATCGAGCGAACGAGATTTTCCCGGTGCACCACGCTGGCAAAAAGCACCCCTGCGATGTGCAGCACAATGAGAGCGAGCATGAGATTTGCGAGCATCTCGTGGATCGCCTCCCAGAACTCTCCGCCCTGGCTTTGCGCATCCTCGCGCCCTTCCGCTTGCTCGCGCTCTCCTTCCCGCTCCCGCTTGCTTTCGTTTGCGAGGACGTTCAGCGGCAAGGCGTCTGCGGACAGGCCGGCGAGCGGTCCCGCGTTCTCTTCTACGGCATAAAGCTCGAGTCCGCTCCACACGGTGGCCGCCAGCCCCAGGAGGAGCGCGAGGACCATCGCGCCGCCGGCGGGGCTGTGGCCAAGATAGCGCCTGGCGCGAAACGCGATCAGGTCGACGAGGTAGCGCCAGACCTCCCGCGGGCCGTAGAGAAAGTCACTGAAGCGCGCGTGCCGCGGACCGACGAAACCCCAGAGCACCCGCATCACCACCAGCGCGCCCACCGTATAGCCGGCCCATACATGCAGGGTCAGGAAGTCGTCCTCGGTGAAGTAGGCGACGAAGAAGGCAAGCAACAGTGTCCAGTGGACGGCGCGGACAAGCGGGTCCCACACCCGGATCCGCTTCTGTTCCTGAGATTCGGAGACGGTTTTGGTCGACGTCGTGCTCAATGGCTGGCGAAACCTGAAAAACGGTTGGTTGCGAACTCGGGAAGCATCTAGTGTGCCGTCCCACCAGTAACTTACATATCTCGACGGCTCCCAAGCCGCTGGTCGGCGTTGCACCTCGTCGCAATAGCTACGGCTATTCCTCCTCGGCGCGCCTTGCCCGGCGACCCGCTAGCTCGCCGATATATCGCAACTTACTGGTGGGACGGCACACTAGTTCCGAAGTCGATATCGGCCCATTGGACCGAGTCTAAAGAATTCAGCCGCTGGGACCCTATTCCTCGGGGCTACTCATATTACAGACTCGCCAGTGTCGGATTATCGAGCAAAAAGGGCTGATAAAAGATCTTTGATTCTGATTTTCTGCACTTTTCGCCTACAGACCCGACGGGGAGAATTGCCGGGAATCCAACGTCTAAAGCAAGGGCTTCGTATCCGGGGCAATTCAGGGCAGAATAGGCAAATACCTATCCCTCGGGTCCGGCTCCCCGCCTGTCCCGAAAGAACGACAAAGCCTGATGGCCCCATGAGGGGCGCAACCGGGCACGCCAACTGGAGGAGAGAATAATGCCTAAGCAAAAACACCTGGAGCGGGCCCTCGCCGAAGGCCGCATTTCCCGCCGTGACTTCGCCAAGCAGATGTCCGCACTCGGACTCGCCGCCGCGGTACCCGGAGCCCTGATAAGCGGATCCGCTCTGGCCGCGACGCCGAAGCAGGGCGGGCACTTCCGTCTCGGACTCGGCCATGGCTCCACCACCGACAGTCTCGACCCGGGTACTTTTGAGAACGCCTACAGCCAGACCATGGGCTACGGGCTTCGCAATAACCTGACCGAGGTGAACGCCGACAACGAGCTGATCGGGGAGCTTGCGGAGAGCTGGGAAGCGACCCCGGACGCCAAGACCTGGCGCTTCAAGCTGCGCCAAGGCGTCGAGTTCCATAACGGCAAGACCATGGATGCCAGCGACGTCGTCGCCTCGGTGCAGCACCACCGCGGCGAGGACTCGAAGTCCGCGGCCAAGGCAATCCTCGAGTCTATCGTGGATTTAAAAGCCGATGGCAAAAACATGGTCGAGGTCAGCCTAAAGGAAGGCAACGCCGATTTTCCCTACATCATGAGCGACTACCATATCGTCGTCATGCCGGCGAAAGATGGCAAGGTGGATTGGAAATCCGGTGTCGGCACCGGCGGCTTCGTGCTGGAAAGCTATGAGCCCGGCGTCAGCATCAAGATGAAGCGCAATCCCAACTACTGGAAACAGGGCCGCGGGCACTTCGATTCCGCTGAGATGATCACCATCGCGGACGTGGCGGCGCGGACCAACGCGCTAACCACCGGTGAAATTGACGCCATGGATCGCCTGGACATCAAAACCCTGCACCTGTTAAAGCGAAACAAGAACATAGAGATCGTAGAGTCGAGCGGCAACGCCCACTACACCTTTGCCATGCTCACCGACGTCGCGCCCTTCGACAACAACCACGTGCGTCTCGCGCTCAAATATGGTCTCGACCGTAAGGCGCTGCTTCAGACCATCCTGCGGGGCCACGGCTATATCGGCAACGATCACCCCATCGGGCGCGCCAATCGGTATCTGGCCAAGGATTTGCCGCAGCACGAGCTGGATCCCGACAAGGCGAAGTTCCACCTCAAGCAGGCGGGACTGAGCAAGCTGACGGTGGACCTGAGCGCGGCCGACGCCGCCTTCGGTGGCGCGGTGGACGCCGCGGTACTGTACAAGGAGCACGCGGCAAAGGCCGGGATCGATATCAACGTGGTGCGCGAGCCCAACGACGGCTACTGGTCAAACGTGTGGCTGAAAAAGCCCTGGTGCGCGGTGTACTGGGGCGGCCGTCCCACCGAAGACTGGATGTTCTCCACCGCTTATGCCGAGGGTGCGCCGTGGAACGACAGCCACTGGAAGAACGAAAAGTTCAACCAGCTGCTGGTGCTCGCGCGGGCTGAGCTCAACGAGGACCAACGCCGCGAGATGTACCGCGAAATGCAGCTCATCTGCAGCGAACAGGGTGGAGTGGTCGTGCCCTTGTTCAACAACTACGTCGAGGGGCTCAACAAGAAGGTCGGACACGGCAAGATTGCCGGCAACTGGACCATGGACGGTCTCAAGGCGCTGGAACGCTGGTGGTTTGTGTAATAAGGCCGCGTCGTACCTTGAATTAAAGGTATAAGAGGCCGTGCTGAAGCTCGTTACACTGGTGGCCCAGCGACTGGGGCTGGGCCTCCTCGTGTTGTTCGCGGTTTCCCTCATCATATTCCTCGGCGTCGAGCTGCTGCCGGGAGATCTCTGTCAGGAAATCCAGGGACAGGGGGCGACGAAGGAGACCGTCGCCGCCTGTCGCAAGGAGCTGGGTCTCGACCTGCCCCCTCACACCCGCTACCTCTCCTGGCTGGCCGGAATCGCGCAGGGTGATTTCGGTGTCTCGCTGGCCAACCAGCGGGAAATTTCCGAACTCATCGGCGTGCGCTTGAGCAATACGCTGTTCCTTGCCCTGGTGGCCGCCGCCATCTCGGTGCCGCTGGCGCTTACCCTGGGAATCCTGGCGGCGCTGTACCGAAACACGATCTACGATCGCATGGTCAACGTGGTCACGCTGACGTCCATATCGACGCCCGAGTTTTTCGTTGCCTACATTCTGATCCTGTTTTTTTCAGTGAAGTTCGGCTGGTTTCCCAGCCTTTCCAACGTCAGTCCCGATACGGAATTCTGGGATCGCGTCTACCGGGTCATACTTCCGGCAACAACCCTGACCCTGGTGGTCGTTGCCCACATGATGCGCATGACCCGGGCGTCGATTATCAATCTGCTGGCGAGCCCCTATATCGAAATGGCTAATCTCAAGGGCATGAGCCGGTCCCATATTATTTTGCATCACGCGCTGCCCAACGCCTGGGCGCCCATCGTCAACGTCATCGTCATTAACCTCGCCTACCTGATTGTCGGCGTGGTGGTGGTGGAGGTGGTGTTCGTTTATCCGGGACTCGGCCAGCTGATTGTCGATTCGGTGCAAAAGCGCGACATCCCGGTGGTGCAGGCCTGCAGTCTGATTTTCGCCGCCACCTACGTGCTCCTCAACTTGACGGCGGACATCTTGTCTATCATCACCAATCCTCGGCTGCTGCACCCGAGATGAGCGATTCCGTCGACACCACCGTGGAACAGACGGCGGATGCGCTGCCGCCGCCGCCCAGACAGCGCGGGCTGTCGGTCGCCTGGCGCGAATTAAAAAAAGCGCCGTTGAGCGCCAAGTTCGGACTGCTGGTCATTGTTGGCTATGTCTTCGTGGCGCTGTTTGCGCCGGTGTTGACGCCTTATGGCGAGTCCGAAATCGTCGGATCCGAGTTCGAGCCCTGGGGAGGACCGTTCGTTCTCGGCACCGATAATCTCGGCCGCGATATGCTGACCCGGCTTATTTACGGCGCGCGAAACACCATCGGCATCGCCTTCGTCACCACCTGTCTTGCATTTTTGATCGGTGGCGTTGCAGGCATCCTCGCGGCAGCTCTCGCCGGCTGGGTGGACCAGGCGCTGAGCCGGCTCGTCGATGTCCTGATGGCGATCCCGGCGCTGATCTTTTCACTGCTGTTGCTCACGATTTTCGGCACCTCGATACCCACACTGATCGTGATCATCGCGGTGCTGGACTCCACCCGTGTGTTCCGGCTTGCGCGCGCCGTGAGTCTGAACGTAGTGGTGATGGATTTCGTTGAAGCGGCCCGGCTCCGCGGTGAAGGCATCGGCTGGATCACAATCCGGGAGGTTCTGCCCAACATCATGCCGCCGCTGGTGGCCGAGTTCGGACTTCGCTTCTGTTTCGTGTTCCTTACCATCGCGGCGCTCAGCTTTCTCGGCCTGGGTATTCAGCCGCCCACCGCAGATTGGGGCAGCATGGTGCGCGACAACGCAACTCTGATCACCTACGGCGACGTGACGCCGCTGCTTCCAGCGGGCGCCATCGCGCTGTTGACCGTCGGCGTCAATTTCGTCGTCGACTGGTTCCTGCATAAAACCAGCGGATTGCGCGATGAAAAATAACACCAGCGGCGGCTCCAAGGGCGACATCCTGCTTGAAATGCGCGGTCTGCGCATCGAGGGGCAGGCCGATGAAACGTGGCAGCCGATCATCAAGGGCATCGACATCGTTTTGCACCGGGGCGAGGTGCTGGGACTCATAGGCGAATCGGGCGCCGGTAAATCCACCGCGGGGCTCGCGGCCATGGGATTCGCCCGGCCCGGCTGTCGCATCTCCGGCGGCTCCATCGTTTTCGACGGTATGGATTTGATGGCGGCGAGCGAAGAGGAGAGGCGAAAGTTACGCGGTTCTCGTATTGCCTACGTGGCGCAAAGCGCTGCGGCCTCGTTCAATCCGGCGCATAAACTGATCGACCAGTTTACGGAACTGCCG
>JAOTVX010000053.1 GCA_029863175.1 Betaproteobacteria bacterium
GCTCGTGCTCGCGGTCGAGCACCGTGGCCGTGATGGTGTCCGCGAGCACGAGCGTACTGCCGGCGCGGGGCGGACGGTTTGCGCCAACCTGTGCCAGCACCTCGGCGGGTCCGAGAATGCGCTCGACCATGACCTCGATGCGCCCGCCCGTCTTCTTGTGCCCCTTGAGCCGCGCCTTGATCACGCGAGTGTCGTTGAAGACCAGCAGGTCGCCGGGCCCGACCAACTCGAGGATCTCCCGAAACCGCCGATCGGTGAAAACCCCGGTCCTGCCATCGAGGTGCAGCAGACGACCCGTCCCGCGTTCCACCGGCGGTGCCTGGGCAATCAGTTCCTGCGGAAGCTCGTAGTCGAAATCGCCGAGATGCATCGCCTCATTATAAAAGGCGTGACTAGTGGCTAGTGATGGGTCCTCGTTGCGCGATATCAGAATGGTTTCCGATTGCCTTGCCGCCGTCGGCCGTTTTGTTGTTCGTATCGTAAGGAATGCGCGATAATCGCGCATTCCTGCCGGGATGGCGGAATTGGTAGACGCACGGGACTCAAAATCCCGCGCCCTCAAAAGGCGTGCGAGTTCGACTCTCGCTCCCGGCACCACTAAGACGGTTCCAGGTTCCAGGTTCCAGGTTCCAGGTTCCAAGTGCGATTACGTTGAGGTTCTCGGGTTCCAACTTTGAACTTGGAACGTTGAACACGGAAGAGTAAATCTGCCGCTAGCGCGGCAGATTTACTTCAACGTTGTCGATAAGCCGCGTGCGGCCAAGCCGCGCCGCGGCCAGCAAAACCAGCGCGCGGTCGCCGGGCCCGGGCGGTTGAAGGTCCGCCTGCCGGCGGACAGCCACGTAGTCGGGCTTCCAGCCGTGGTCGGCGAGCTCCGACATGCCGTTCAGCTCGATACGCTGGAAATCGCGCGCGCCGCCCGAGATGTCGTTGATTGCTTCGCGCAGCACCCGGTAGAGCCGTGGCGCCTCGCCCCGCTCCCCGGGAGAGAGATAGGCGTTGCGCGTGGACAGCGCCAGACCATCCGAAGCCCTTACTGTGTCCGCCGGAATGATTTCGATCGGCAGCGCGAACTGCCGCACCATGTCGCGCAAAACCAGGTACTGCTGATAGTCCTTCTTGCCGAAGATCGCGGAATGCGGCATGACCAGATTGAAAAGCTTGAGCACCACGGTCGCGACGCCGCGAAAATGGCCCGGACGGTGGGCGCCTTCCAGGATATGCTGCAGATCCGAAGGCTCGACTACGAATGTCTGCGGCTCGGGATAGATTTCCCGCTCGTCCGGGGTAAAAACCACGTCTACCCCTGCCTGCATCAGCCGCGCGCAATCAGCCTCGAGCGTGCGCGGATAACGCTCGAAGTCCTCCCGGGGCCCGAACTGCAGGCGGTTTACGAAAATACTAACAACGGTGCAAGACCCACGTGGCTTGGCAATGCGGATGAGATCGATATGCCCGTCGTGCAAGTTGCCCATTGTTGGCACGAAGACGTTCTCCGGCTCGCGCCGCAAGCGCTCGCGCAGTTCCGCGACAGAGTAGATGATGTCCATAGGATCGGATTCGGGGCGAGGAATTCTATATGCGCAACGAGAAACGAGCCCCCGGGTTGCTCACTGGCGTCGAAGACCCGAATCCTTAATATTGAACCCTGAGTCTTCGGTTGTTGAAATAAGGAATTTGCCGGCCGGGGTGCCCGGCAAATTCCTCCCTAGAACGAGTGCTCGGGACCGGGGAACGTCCGGGCCTTCACTTCCTTCACGTAGAGCTCGACAGCACCCTGGATAGAGCCGGCGGCACGCATGTAGTTCTTGACGAACTTTGCCTTGCGGCCCGGATAGACGTCGAGCATATCGTGCAGCACGAGCACTTGCCCGTGACAATCCACGCCCGCACCGATCCCGATTGTCGGCACGGTCACCGACGCAGTGATCTCGCGCGCCAGTGCGGCCGGAACCGCCTCCAACACGATCATGCCCGCTCCCGCGCGCTCCAGCAGCTTCGCGTCTTCGAGCAGGCGCTCGGCCGCGTCCTCGCTCCGCCCCTGGACCTTGTATCCGCCAAATTGATGAACCGACTGCGGCGTGAGCCCGAGATGGCCGCATACCGGCACGCCGCGCATCGCGAGATACTCCGTCGTCTCCAGCATGGGAGCGCCGCCCTCGACCTTCACCATGTGCGCGCCCGCTGCCATGAGCTCGGCGGCATTTCGAAACGTGTCCTGCGGTCCTATCTGAAACGTGCCAAACGGCATGTCGCCGATGATAAAGGCGCGCTTGGAGCCGCGCGCGACGCACTGCGTGTGGTACACCATGTCTCGCAAGGTCACCGGAAGCGTCGTCTCGTGGCCCTGCAACACGTTGCCCAGCGAATCGCCGACCAGCACGCACTCGACCCCGGCCGATTCGAGCAGCACGGCAAAGCTGGCGTCGTAGCAGGTCAGCATCGCGATCCGATTGCCCTCGTGCGCCATCCTGTGCAACGTGCTGAGCGTGATTCGCATGATGACCCCTTTCTACCGCAGAGACACAGAGGCGCCGAGAACGAGGATGAATCATTAAACCGAAGAACACAAGCGAGCAAAAGTATAAACGACTACTTTGATATTCAGCGTTCTTCTCGTTCTGATGACCTTCGACTCCTCCGTGGCTCTGTGTCTCTGTGGTTGAGGCTAGTTTCCGAGGTTGAAGAATTCGCGCGGACCGCGCATGGCGTTGACGCGCTCCAACAATAAATCAAAATCGCCGGGCTGATCAACAAAATTGAGATTCTCCGAGTTGACGATGAGTACCGGCGCCGCCTCGTATTGATAGAAGAACCGCGCATAGGTCTCGGCGAGCCGCACCAGATACTCGTCGGGAATGCCGCGCTCGTAGGCAACGCCGCGCTGTCGCACGCGCTCGACCAGCGTCTCGGGCGACGCCTGCAGATAAATCACGAGATCCGGCGTGGGGGCCCGGGGCTTCAGGCTGGCATAGACCTGGTCATAGAGCGTGAGCTCATCATCGCTCAGCGTCAGACGCGCGAACAGCGGATCCTTTTCCAGCATGAAGTCGGCGATCGTGACGCTTGTGAACAAGTCGCTCTGGTTAAGCGCGCGCACCTGTTTGGCGCGGTGGAACAAAAAGTAAAGCTGAGCGGGCAGCGCATAGCGGGCGCGATCCTGGTAGAAACCGGGAAGAAACGGATTGGCGTCCGGCTCCTCGAGCAACACCGAGCTCCCGCTGCGCTCGCCCATCACCCGCGCCAGGCTGGTCTTGCCTACGCCGATCGGCCCCTCGACAACGATGTAACGATACTTTTCCGGCAGGCGCTTCATGTGACACGCTCGTCGGAAAGCTTCACCATGCCGGCGGCATCCAGCCGGGCGGCAAGGCGGGCCACTGGCCCCGCACCCGGGATCACCGCCGTCGGCGCGATCTCGGCGAGTGGCACGAGCACGAACGCGCGCTCGAGCATCCGCGGGTGCGGAATCGTCAGACCGGCCTCAAAGACCACCTGTTCGCCGTAGAGCAGGACGTCCAGGTCGAGCGTGCGCGGCGCGTTGGGGAAATCGCGCACCCGGCCGTGCGAGCGCTCTATCGTGAGCAACGCGTCCAGCAGCGCGCGTGGCGCAAGACGCGTTTCGATCTGCGCCACCGCATTCACGAAATCGGGCTGATCGCGGTAGCCTGCGGGCGGATTTCTATAGAACGATGATGCGCCGATCAGCCGTGTCCGCGGCAATCCGGTCAGCGCGCGCAGGCCTGCGCGCACCTGCGCGACCGGATCCCCCAGATTGCTGCCCAACGCAACAAACGCGGTGATGAGTGATGAGTGATGGGTGATGAGTGTCAAAGCTCGCTACTCGTTCATCGTTCATCGCTCATCGTTCCACGCTGCCGGTTCATCCTTCCGCCCTCATTCTCCGGCCCGCGCCTTCTGCGACGGCGGCGCCGGCGCCCCGGCTCCTCGCCGCGCACCAGCATCTCGGCCCGCGCCGCCTCCCCGGCATGCTGGAAGCGTTCCCACCACTCGCCAATCGCGGAATCCACTTCACCGCTCTCGCAGCGCAACCGCAGGAAATCGTAGCCAGCCCTGAAGCGCGGATGCTCAAGGAGCCGATATGGCCGTTTCCCAGAGCGCTGCAAGAAGCGTGGCTGCAGTGCCCAGATGTCCTTCATGTCCGCGCTGAAGCGGTTATGGATTGGGAGCTTCTCCGCCTGCCGCTTGAGGACGTAATCCATTGCACGATATAAAGCCGGCACGGTGGGTTCGCCTTTTTCCTCGAAGCGCTTCCAGGCCGCGAGCGCTTCTTGCCACAGCAGCGACGCGAACAGGAATCCGGGCGACACCGATTTGCCCGCCAGCACGCGCTCGTCGGTCGCCTTGAGCGCGGCCGCCACCAGGCGCTCACCGGAGCGCTGTGCCATTACGTGATCGAGCAGCGGCAACACGCCATGCTGCAAACCTTCCCGGCGCAATTGCGCGATGCCCTCCGCCGTATGGCCCGACAGCAGGAGCTTCAACAGCTCGTCCATCAGGCGCGCGGCCGGAACGTTGGCGAGCAGCGGCGCAAGCCGGCGTATCGGTTTGCGCGCGCGCGGGTCGATTTCGAGACCGGTGCTTGCCGCCAGTCGCACCGCGCGCAGCATCCGCACCGGATCCTCGCGATAGCGCGCCTCGGGCGCACCGATCATACGCAGGCGCCGCCGTCGCAAGTCGGCAACGCCATCGTGGTAATCCCAGATCTCCTGCGTGGCCGGGTCGTAGAAGAGAGCGTTGATGCTGAAATCGCGGCGGGTGGCGTCCTGCTCCTGCGAGCCGAACACGTTATCGCGCAGAATGCGACCGTGCTCGTCCGCCACTCTTCCGTCGTTTTCCTCCGTCGAGCTGGCGCCACGGAAAGTCGATACTTCCACGGTCTCGGAACCGCACATGACATGCACGATACGGAAGCGGCGCCCGATTATGCGCGAGCGGCGAAAGAGCGCACGCACCTCTTCCGGCGTGGCATCGGTCGCCACGTCGTAGTCCTTGGGTCGTCCGCCGAGCAGCAGATCGCGCACGGCACCGCCCACGACAAACGCGGAAAATTCGTGACGCTGCAGCGTTTGCGTCACGCGCAGCGCGCACGCGCTGATGGAATCACGAGCGATGCCGTGGGCGCTGAGCCGGATGATCTTTGGCTGCCGCGGCTTGAACAGCTGCCCCGAAAAGACGCGCCCGAGGAATCTCTTAATCATTTGTTCCTGATAACAAATTGAGCGGCGCGCGGCAACGGCGGGTCCGCTCGAATTTGCGGCGGGGTTAATTATACGGGAGCGAAGAACGAGATGCCGTCCACCGCAATTTCGCGCAGCTGGCACCCGTAAAGGCGCTCGAGCCGGTCCCGTGTAAGCATGGCCGTTGCCGTGCCGGCCTCGACCACGCCGTTCTCGTGCAGCAGCAAGGCGTGGCTGCATGCTTGCGCCAGCCAGAGCGTATCGTGGAGCACCATGATCACAGCTTTGCCGCGCTCGCGCGCGAGCGACCCGAACAACCGCAGCACAGCCACTTGGTGACGCAAGTCGAGGTGCTGGAGCGGCTCGTCGAGCAGGAATAACTGAGGGTCCTGCGCGAGCAGCTGGGCGATCCGCGCGCGTTGACGCTCTCCGCCGGAGAGCGTCCGGTAGCTACGTCGCTCTAAGCCGGCCAGCCCGACGGCAACGAGCGCCGCGCGCGCCGCGTCCTCGTCCTCACGGCTCCAGCCGAACACCGCGCGCGCGCGCGGGAAGCGGCCGAGCAATACGTAATCGAGCACGTCGCCCCAGAACGCCGTGTCCTCCTGCTGCAGCAGGATCCCGACCAGCGCTGCGCGCGCGCTCACCCGGCGCGCATCGAGCGGCGCCCCGTCCACGGATATCTCAGCGCGCATCGGCGGCGTCAGCCCCGCGAGCGCGTGCACCAGCGTCGTCTTGCCGCTGCCGTTTGCGCCCAGCACGGCCCAGGTGTCGCCGCGCTTTACCTCGAAGTCGACATCATGCGCGAGCACGCGACCGGGTACTGCGAGCGTCAGCCCTTCACACTTGAGCACAGGAGCCCATCTCCAGGGCCGTCGTACGTGCGCCGATCATGTCGTCAAACGCCTTCTGCCGAGCAGCCATAACATCAGCGGTACCCCGATGATCGCCGTTAACACGCCGACGGGCAGCTGTTGCGGCGCGACGAGCGTTCGCGCCACGGTATCGGCCACCGTGAGAAAGACACCGCCGAGCAGGACGGAGAGCGGAAGTAGCCAACGATAGGCGGCCACTCCCATCAATCTCACCGCATGCGGCACCATCAGACCGACGAAACCCACGCTGCCGGCCAGCATGACCGCTGCGACTGTCGCGGCGGCAGCCACGGCGAAAATCCCGACCTGCAATGCCTTCACCGGCAGTCCGAGCGAGCGAGCCTTGGTCTCCCCGAGCGCAAGCAGGTCGAGCCCGCGTGCGCCGCTGGTAGCGAGGGCCGTGCCGAACAAGAGTACGATCCACGCCGCCAGCGGACTGTCCGCATAGGACAGGTCCCCCATGAGCCAGAACAGCATTCCCTTCACCTGCATGTGTGAGGCCGTCACCAACGTCAGGCTCACGAGAGCCGAAAATCCTGCAGCAAGCACGACACCGGTGAGCAGCAGGCGATATATGTCCCACTCGCCGCTGCGGAAACTCAGCCCAAACACGATCGCGATCGCGCATGCGGCGCCGGCCAGAGCCGCCATGCTCATGAGTGCGACTCCCGCCCCTGCGACCAGCGCAAGCAGCGCACCCAGCGCAGCGCCGCTCGAAACTCCCAGCACGTATGGGTCTGCCAGCGCGTTCCTCAGCAATGCCTGCAGCAAGGCACCGGCGAGCGCGAGCAGGCCGCCGCAAGCGAATGCGGCCAGGGCGCGCGGCGCGCGCAACTGCCAGATGATGTCGTGCACCAGCCCCGGTATGGGAAACAGAACGCTGTCGAGCACCTGGCGCGCCGAGATCGGGAACGGTCCGGCAACCAGCGCAAGGAAAACGCTCGCCACGGCAGCAACGACCAACGCTGTGCCGAGCGCTAGCGGGCGGGACATAACCAAAGGATGAAGGATGAGGGATGAGGCGGAGGCATGAATAGCTGTTCAAGGTTCAAGGTTCAAGGTTCAAGGTTCAAGGTTCAAGGTTCAAGCAAAACCGGACGAATCACGAATACGAAGTTCCCCGCTTTTAACTTGAAACTTAAAACTTTGACCGTTGAACCCGGAACATTGAACTTTGGACTCGGAACATCGACGGAAGACTTCCGTCAGTCGCCACGCCTCACTGGTCACCGCTTTCAGTCAAGACTGATGACGGGCCAGCCGCGGCTCGCCGCGTGCGCGCGCAGCGTATCGTCCGGATCGACGGCGACGGGGTGCGTCACGCGCTCGAGCAGCGGCAGGTCGTTCAACGAGTCGCTGTAGAACCACGACTCCTCGAACGTCCCCAGTGACGCGTCTCGGGACGCCAGCCATTCTTCGAGCCGCGCGACCTTGCCGTCGCGAAAGCACGGGGTACCGCGCACGGCGCCGGTGAACTCGCCGTTCACCTGCTCGGGGTCGGTGGCAATCAGGTTCCCGATTCCGAGCTCGTGTGCGATGGGTGCCGTCACGAAACTGTTGGTCGCCGTGATCACAGCGCGCAGGTCGCCGCTGTGTCCCTCGAGAAGCGCGTGCGCCTTCTGTCGCATGATCGGACGGATCTTGCGTTCCATGAACTCGCGGTGCCAGGCGTCGAGCTGGGCGCGCGAGTGCCGCGAGAGTGGCTTCAACTGAAAGTCCAGAAAGGCGTGGATGTCGAGCGTGCCCGCCTTGTACTGTTCGTAGAACGCCTGGTTGCGTGCTTCGTACACCTCACGGTCCAGCACGCCCTGCTCGATCAGGAACTGCGCCCACTCGAAATCGCTGTCGCCAGCGAGCAGCGTATTGTCCAGATCGAACAAGGCCAATCGGTTATTCAATCTAAGTTCCCTGAATCCTGGATCCCGCTGCCTGCGCGCCCGCCGCGTGGACCAGTTCGCGCACCAACGTCACCGTGACCGGCCGCTTCGTCTCCCTCGAGTACCGGTCCAGCGCGTCGAGCACCGCAAGCAATGATGGCAGATCGCGACGCACGTGCGCGAGCAGATATTCGCCGACCTCGGGCAATAGCGGGAAGCCGCGGGCCGCGGCGTGGTCGGTGAGCGCCCTCACCTTCTCCGCATCGCTCAGGCCGTGCACCCGGTAGACCAGCCCCCAGCCAAGTCGCGTCACCAGGTCGCCGCGCAGGGTCAGCTGGACCGGCGGCGCGGCACCGCTGGCAACAAGCGCCCCACCGCGCTCGCGCAGAGCATTGTAGAGATGAAACGCGGTCTCCTGCCCTTCCGCGCCAAGCTGGTCCAAATCGTCCAATGCCACGCAATCCATGCAGTCCAGTCCGTCCCGCAATCCCGTCGTCGGTCCGCACGCGACATAGGCAGCGCTGGTCCCCGCGCTGTGTAGCGCGGCAACCGTGGCCCTGAGCAGATGCGTGCGGCCGCTGCCACTCTCCCCCCACAAATAGAAAATGCGCTCTTGCGAGGCGCCGGCGGCGAGCCGTCCGAGGTTCACCAGCAACTCCGCGTTCCGGCCCGGGACGAAATTGTCGAGGGTAGGCGTGGGTGGCGCAGCGAAATCAAGCGCGAGCTGTCTCACGTGTGAGGCGGGAGCGAACGCAGCGGTTCCATTTACGGTAAAATCCGGCTGACCCCGGACAGCGCCGAGGACATAGAGCGCCAGCACGTGCCTGTTGTCACGGCGGGCTGCGCGCATATCTTAGCTCAAATCCCCGTGCCGCCCTCTAAACGCAAGCCGACCTCGCAACGCGGCGCCCGACGCGCCGGCTCCCGCGCGCCACGTGCCCGGAAACCGCGGCAGCCGCGCACGCTCACCTACCGCGACGCCGGAGTCGACATCGACGCCGGCGAACAGCTGGTCGAGAACATCAAGCCGTTCGCGAAGAAGACGCTGCGCGAGGGTGTCCTGGCGGGCATCGGCGGCTTTGGCGCGCTGTTCCAGATCGCCCGCGACCGCTACCGCGAGCCGGTACTGGTCTCGGGCACCGACGGCGTGGGCACCAAGCTGAAGCTCGCGTTCGAGCTCAATCGCCACGGCACGATCGGTATCGACCTGGTCGCGATGAGCGTGAACGACATCCTGACGCACGGCGCGGAGCCGCTCTTCTTCCTCGATTACTTCGCCTGCGGCACGCTCGACGTGGCGACCGCAACCGAGGTGATCAGGGGCATCGCGGCCGGCTGCGAGCAGGCCGGCTGCGCACTGATCGGCGGCGAGACGGCCGAGATGCCGGGGATGTACCCGACGGGCGAGTACGACCTTGCGGGTTTTGCCGTCGGGATCGTGGAGAAAAGCCGCATCATCGACGGCTCGGGTATCGCCGCGGGCGACGTGGTGCTGGGGCTCGCTTCGAGCGGTGCCCATTCCAACGGCTATTCCCTCATTCGCAAAATCATCGCGGTCAGGGGCCTCGACCTCTCGGCCCGGCTCGCCGGGCGGACGTTAGGCGAGCTGATACTGGAACCGACACGGATTTACGTGAAACCGGTCCTCAAGCTCGCCACGGCGATCGAGGTGAAGGGGCTCGCTCATATTACCGGCGGCGGCCTAGTGGATAACGTGCCGCGCATGCTTGCTGATGCGCTCGCCGCGCGAATCGAGCGCGCGGCCTGGACAATGCCTCCGTTGTTCGCCTGGCTCCGGGACCAGGGCCACATCGCGGAGAAAGAGCTCTTTCGCGTTTTCAACTGCGGGATCGGAATGGCGGTCGTGGTGGGACCGGGAGATGCGCAACGGGCGCTGCGGGCATTGCGCGCGGCGGGCGAAACCGCATGGCAAATCGGGCGCATCGAGCCGCGCGCGCCGGGTGGGCTGCAGACTATCATTGTCTAACTGCGTGAATGGTGAATGGTGAATGGTGAATAGTGAATGGATTAAAAATCCGTCACTCGTCACTCATCACTGATCTTCAATGGCTGAAAAAACGATCGTCGTCCTCATCTCCGGCCGCGGCAGCAACATGGAGGCAATCCTGGGGGCACGTCTGCCTGCCCGCATTGCTGCGGTAATCAGCAACGAGCCGGAGGCAAGGGGCCTCACGACCGCGCGCGCGAAGGGCATCGCAACCGCCGTCGTGCCGCACCGCGAGTTCTCGGATCGGGCCGCGTTCGACGCGGCCCTGGCGGCGGCGATAGACGTCCATCAACCCGATTTGGTGGTGCTGGCCGGCTTCATGCGCATCCTCACCGGGGATTTCATCGCCCGCTACGCGGGCCGGCTCATGAATATCCATCCGTCGCTGCTGCCTGCATTTCCCGGACTGGACACGCACCGCCACGCCCTGGCAGCAGGCGTGCGCATCCACGGCTGCACCGTCCACCTCGTGACGCCCGCGCTTGATCGCGGGCCGATCATAGTGCAGGCCGCGGTGCCGGTGCTGCCCGGCGACAGCGAGGAAGCGTTGGCCGCGCGCGTGCTGCGCGAGGAGCATCGTATTTACCCGCAGGCGATCCGGTGGTTCTGCGAGGGCAAGCTAACTCTTGCCGCCGACGGCACGGTGACCGTGCAGGGCGCGCGCGCGCCCGTGAACGCTTTGCTGTGCCCCGCGGTCGAAGGATGAAGAAACGCAAGGGAAACAAGGCCATCTCCGCTGGATAGTGCCGTGAGAATCCATGCCACAACGACGCGCCTGACGCTCGCCATCGTCGGTTCATTGGCGCTTCATGCGCTGGTGATATCGAGCGCCCGCCTCGAGATGGCGCCCCCGCCCCAGCCCGAAGCACCGCTCGAGGCGCGGCTTGTGCCCACGCCACCGCCCGCGGTAAAGCCATTGCCGGCAACCGCCCCGGCACGCAAGCCCCGTACGCGGCATGCTGCTGCAAAGCTTCCCGCGCCGCCCATCCCTGTGGTCGCCACATCGACCCCCCTATTCGTACCCCCGGAGTTGGACTATGAGGTGACGCCGGAACTGGAAGAGGCGCCCGTTGCCGGCGCGGAGCCGCTTCCGACCGAGCGTCTAGCCCTTGCGCCGGAGTCGGTTTCGGCAGTCCCCGTGGATCCACAGCCGCGAAAAGGACGCATCGAGTACGCGATCCTCTACGGCAGCGGCGACGGCTTGCCGGTTGGCAGGGCCGTGCAGTCGTGGGAAATGCAAGACGGCCGATACGTGCTCGCAAGTGATGCTGAAACCACGGGGCTGGTCGATGTCTTCGTCCCGCAGCAGTTGCGATACGTCAGCCAGGGCAGGATCACGTCGGAGGGCTTGCGGCCGGACTCGTTTCTTATAACCCGTACGCGCCGCGGCAAGACCGAGGAGGCTCGCGCGCGCTTTGACTGGAACAACGGGCAAATCCTCTATGGCTATGCGCGCGAGCAGAAGGCGGCGGCGCTGACTGCGGGCACCCAGGACCTGATGAGCCTTGTCTACCACTACCACTTCACACTCGCGCCGCCCAAACCGGGGCGCTTGCGGGTTCCAGTGACGAGCGGTAAGCGTTTCGAGACCTACGAGGTCGAAGTCTTTCCCGAGGAGGTCATCGACACGCCCATCGGCCAGTTGTGGGCCGTGCCCATGAAGCAATTGGCGCGTCCCGGTAAAGAGCACTTCGAGATGTGGCTCGCCGTTCAATACAACTATCTGCCGGTGCGGATCCGTCACTACGACCGCAAGGGCGCCTACTCCGGCGAGCAAATTGCAGTCGAGATTCGCGTGGGCGATGCCAAGGAGATGGCGAGCCGGTAGGCGAGTATCGGTAGAGCGTGTCTCAAGAATCCAAAAAGATAATTAGCCGCAGATAAACGCAGATGAACGCGGATAGAAAAACCAGGAAAATCCACCTCTTTCGATCGTGTCGGCGATTATCGGCGTCCATCGGCGGCTGCATTTCGGGTTCTTGAGACAGCCTCAATAAAGGGCAGCTCTCGCCGCAATCCGACCCACCGCGCCATCCAACCGCCACGCTAACGACCGGCAGATGCCCTTCTCGCGCCCGCAACTCGAGGCTGCAACGAAGGCGCTCGATCTCGTACTGGCGTTCGATCGCCCGGCCGATTCCGTGCTGCACGATTTCTTCCGCGCGCATCGGGCACTGGGGCCTGATGATCGGGCATTCGTCGCCGACGCCGTATATGGCGTACTGCGGCGTATGCGCACCGTTGACCATCTGGCACCGGGACGTGGGCCGCGGCGCATGGTGATCGCATGGCTTGCACGCTGCGCGGGCGCCAGCGTGCGGGACCTCGCGCACGTGCTGAGCGCGGACGAAGCGACGTGGCTTGCAGGGGTCAAGGCCGTGTCGTTGGGCGAGTTGCCGCTCGCCGCCAGGCTGGAGCTGCCTGATTGGGTCGTTGAGAAGCTGAGAGCGACGCTCACCGAATCCGACCTCGTCGCGCTCGTGCGCGGCCTGAACGAGCCTGCGTCGCTCGATCTGCGCGTAAACACGCTGCTGGCCAAGCGGGAGGAAGTGCTGAGGGAGCTTGCTGCGAGCGCAATCCCCGCCGTGCCAACGCCCTATTCGCCGATCGGCGTGCGCGTCCGCGGCAGGCCACCGATCAAGCGCCATCCGCTTTTCGCTCGTGGAGCGGTGGAAGTCCAGGACGAGAGCAGCCAGCTGCTCGGATTCCTGGTCGCGCCACGCCGGCACGATCTTGTCGTCGATTTCTGCGCAGGGGCCGGCGGCAAGACGCTGCTGCTGGGCGCGCTCACGCACTCGCACGGCCGCATCTATGCCTTTGACGTTTCCGCGACGCGCCTCGCCCGGTTAAAGCCCCGGCTCAAGCGCTCTGGCCTCTCGAACGTCCATCCGCAAGTCATTGGCAACGAGAACGACGCCCGCGTCAAACGCCTCGCGGGCAAGATCGACCGGGTGCTGGTCGATGCGCCCTGCAGCGGCCTTGGGACATTGCGCCGAAACCCGGACCTGAAGTGGCGCCAGTCGCCGCAGTCGGTAGCGGAACTCACCGTGAAACAGGCGGCCATCGTGCACGCGGCCGCCCGTCTGGTAAAACCCGGCGGGCGTTTGATCTACGCCACCTGCAGCGTCCTCCGGGAGGAGAATGAGAATATCGTCGGCCGGTTCCTCGAAGAGCACACTGAGTTCAGGTCCGTGGCATGCAGTGCCCTGCTCGCGCAGCAGCGCATTGCGCTGGACGCGGGAGAGTTCCTGCAGCTGCGCCCCCACATCCACGCGACTGACGGGTTCTTCGCGGCCGTGCTCGAACGCGCTAGCCCCTAGGAGTTTGTCAGACTTCAGCAGCCTGTCGGGATGCAAAGTCCGACAGGCTGCTAGGCAATCGCCGACGCTGGGCCAAAAGAGTGAACATTCGCGCTCAATACGGGTCCAATCCAAGTTGGCTCGGTACCCGGGCGGCGCGGTGCCCACCGAGGTAGAATTAGCAACATAATCAATATACTGAACGCCTTATTCGTCGCCGTTCCCCGTTCCGTTCAAGGGCGAAATCACTATGCCCGGTGGGGGAATTTCGATACACTGCGACAACGTTAGCCTTCGCACTCGAGGAAACTGATGCTTACAGGGGTTTTGGATCTGCTTACAGGGGTTTGGGATCTGCCATGGTGGGGCTTGGTCGTTTATGCGTTAGTCGTCACCCACATCACGATTGCTGCCGTCACCATCTTCCTGCACCGCTGTCAGGCGCACCGCGCGCTCGACCTGCACCCGATTGTCAGCCACTTTTTCCGCTTCTGGCTGTGGCTCACCACCGGCATGGTGACGAAGGAGTGGACCGCGATCCACCGCAAGCATCATGCAAAGTGCGAGACCGTGGAGGACCCGCACAGCCCCCAGATCTATGGTATCCGTAAAGTGCTCCTGGAGGGCGCCGAGCTCTATCGCAAGGAATCGCGCAATCAGGAGACCCTCGAGCGCTACGGCCGCGGCACGCCCGATGACTGGATCGAGCGCAACCTCTACAAAAGGCGCTCGACACTGGGCATCTATTCAATGATGGCGATCAACCTTGTGCTGCTCGGCCCCATCGGCCTCACGATCTGGGCCGTGCAGATGATGTGGATACCAGTTTTTGCCGCGGGTGTCATCAACGGACTGGGCCACTACTGGGGTTATCGCACTTTCCAGCCGGAAGATGCCAGCACGAATATCGTGCCTTGGGGCATCCTCATCGGTGGCGAGGAATTGCACAACAACCACCACGCCTACGCCAGTTCCGCCCGGCTTTCCAACCGCTGGTACGAATTTGACATCGGTTGGCTCTATATCCGGCTGCTGCAGTCGGTGGGGCTTGCGCAGGTGAAGAAAGTGGCGCCTGAGCTGAGGCTCGACAAGGGCAAGACTTCCTGCGATCTGGAAACCGTGCAGGCTGTCATCACGCACCGCTACGACGTCCTCGCGAGGTACGCGAAGTCGCTGCGTCGGACGTGCGCCGCCGAGATGCAGGCTTTGCGGGCGCGAGCGGTGCGTATCGACCGTAACGCGATCAGCCGCATGTTGCACAGAGACGCGAGCACGCTGCCATCGTCCGAGCAGGACGCCGTGCACGAAGCCCTACGCAACAGCAAGGTGCTGGAAACGATCTACCAAATGCGCCAGGAGCTGGCCGCCCTCTGGCAACGGTCGAATGTATCCAAAGAACAATTGGTGCACCAGCTCGAAGACTGGTGCGCACGCGCCGAACAAAGTGGAATCGAAGCGCTGGAACAGTTCTCACGCAGACTGCGTTGCTACGCATAAAAAAGCCCGCCTCACGGCGGGCTTTTTTTAATCGAGATCCCCTTCAAACTGCAAAACCGCGGAAACATCCCGCCGTTTATTCTCGATTCCCTGAAAAATAAAATAGCCGGTGAACCGGCTATTTTATTTTTCCTTCCTTGTAGATCACGTGCTTGCGCAC
Organism: Betaproteobacteria bacterium; assembly: GCA_029863175.1. The sequence continues at coordinate 14,915 of JAOTVX010000053.1, forward strand.
CACAGGATCGAATTTCTTGAGCTCCATCTTGTTCGGTGTCGTGCGCTTGTTCTTGGTGGTCGTATAAAAGTGGCCGGTGCCGGCCGTGGATTCGAGCTTGATCTTTTCACGCATGGTTCAGCTCCTTGAAAATCAAACAAGCAACCGCCGATGAGAATTGGCGATTTACACTTTCTCGCCGCGCGCCCGCAGGTCGACGAGCACGACATCGATGCCTTTCTTGTCGATGGTGCGCAGGCCTGCCTGGGATACCCGCAGCCTCACCCAGCGGTTCTCGCTTTCCACCCAGAACCGGCGATAGTGAAGGTTCGGCAGGAAACGCCGCCGCGTCTTGTTGTTGGCGTGGGACACATTGTTTCCGAGGACCGGCCTCTTGCCGGTAACTTGGCATACGCGTGACATGGCGCGCTCCGGATTTCCGAAAGCGGCGGATTTTACAGCCTTTCTGGCTCCCGCTCAAGCCGCATGCGGGAGCCTGGAACTGCTCGTCAGAGCAGCCCGCGCTCGGCGAACGACATCACCATTTCGCCGCCGATCACGAAGTGGTCCAGCACCCTGACGTCCACGAGGGCGAGAGCCTGTCGCAAAGCGATCGTGAGCGTCTCATCGGAGCGGCTGGGTTCGGCGACGCCCGAGGGGTGGTTGTGGGCGAAGATGGCGGCGGCCGCATTGTGTGCCAGGGCGCGTTTGACGACCTCGCGCGGGTAAACGCTCGTCTGCGTAAGGGTCCCGCGAAAAAGCTCCTCCACGGCCAGCACCCGATTCTGAGCGTCCAGGAAAACGACCCCGAACACCTCGTGGGGCCGGTCCTGCAGCTTGAGGCGCAGATAATCACGCACGGCCTGCGGTGAGCTCAACGCGGAGCCGCGGTCCAGCCTCTCGCGCAACGCGCGCCGGGCTATCTCCAGCACCGCCTGGAGCTGGACGTATTTCGCCGCACCCAGGCCAGGCGACGCGGTCAGCGCAGCCACATCGGCCGCCAGGAGGGCCGAAAGCGAGCCGAACCGCGCGAGAGTCTCGCGCGCGAGGTCCACCGCGCTCTTGCCCTTGATACCGGTGCGCAGGAATATCGCCACGAGCTCCGCATCGGACAGGGCTTCGACACCCTTCCGCAGCACTTTCTCGCGTGGCCGATCGTCGTGTGGCCAGTCGGTGATTGCCATGACCCGGTAATCGATGACCAGTGAACCGTAAACGGTCAACAGTAACCTCAAGAACGGCCCAGCGCCCTCCGCGGTTTACCGGCAGCCGGTGTTTTCCTCCGCTCACCGTTTACCCTTCAGGGCGTTTGCGGTTAAACTCTTGCAACTTATTCCCTGAAAAACAAAGACGTGGCAGACATCGCTCGCAAGCAGGTCGTGCTTGGCATTACCGGCGGCATCGCCGCGTACAAGGCGGCGGAGCTGACGCGTGAGCTGCAGCGGAAAGGTATCGACGTACAGGTCGTTATGACCAAGGCTGCCGGCAGCCTCGTTGCCCCTGCCACTTTCCAGGCGCTATCGGGCAACCCGGTGTTCTCCGACCTGTGGGACCCCCGTATTGCCGACAATATGGGGCACATCGAGCTCTCGCGCGGCAAGGATGCGATCGTGGTAGCACCCGCGAGCGCGGATTTCATCGCAAAGATCGCGAACGGGATGGCCGATGATCTGCTGTCCACCCTGTGCCTCGCGCGGGAGTGCCCGCTCCTGGTGGCACCCGCGATGAACCGTCAGATGTGGGACAACACGGCAACGCGCCGCAACGTGGAGCGGCTGCTGCGCGACGGCGTGACGATTCTGGGACCGGCGAGCGGCGATCAGGCCTGTGGCGAGGTAGGGCTGGGCCGCATGCTGGAGCCGCAGGAGATCGCCGAGGCCCTCCTGATGCAGCTCTCACCCAGGCTCCTGCGCGGGGTGCGCGTCCTGATCACGGCGGGTCCGACCTTCGAGCCGATCGACGCGGTCCGCGGCATCACCAACCGCAGCTCCGGGAAAATGGGTTACGCCGTTGCGCGTGCCGCGCTGGATGCGGGCGCGAAGGTGAGTCTGATCTCAGGGCCCGTAAGCCTGCCCGCCCCGTCGGGTGCCGAGATCGCGCACGTCGAGACGGCCGCACGGATGTTCGATGCCGTGAAGCGGCAGGTGGGGCGCGCCGACATCTACATTGGGGTTGCCGCCGTCGCAGACTACCGGGTCGACAAACCACGCACGCACAAAATCAAGAAGACCGACGAGCGCCAGTTGCTGCTGCGGCTCGTGCCGAATCCGGATATTCTCGGTTGGGTCGCGGGCCGGCCGAAACCGCCATTCTGCGTGGGCTTTGCCGCCGAGAGCCGCAACCTGGATGCGTACGCCGACGCAAAGCGGCGCAGAAAAAAGGTGGAAATGATGGTTGCCAATCTCGCCCAGGATGCCATCGGGTCCGATGACAACGAAGTGACGGTACTGGACGATCAGGGCAAGCACCGTTTCGAGCGCGCGCCCAAAGACGTGATCGCCCGTCAGCTCGTGGCTCACATCGCGCAGCTCTACCGCACGAGAACCAGACGGAAAAGCTGAACCGCAAAGACGCGCGGACGCCGGGGACGCGCAGAGAAACGGAGTCCTGCCGGGTATCCCTTTGCGCGCCCTTCGCGTCTTTGCACCTTTGCGGTCAATGCTCTTGCATTTGAAATCGGCATGAAGACCATCGACGTGAAGATCCTCGACGAGCGCCTGCGCGGCCAGTTGCCGCATTACGCGACACCCGGATCGGCCGGACTCGACCTTCGCGCGTGCATCGATGCTCCGCTCGTCCTCCACCCGGGCCAGAGCGAGTTGATTCCCGCCGGGATCGCCATTCATCTCGCCGATGCGGGGCTGGCAGCCCTGATCCTCCCGCGCTCCGGCCTCGGGCACAAGCACGGCATCGTGCTGGGAAACCTCGTCGGCCTCATCGACTCGGATTACCAGGGGCCGATCTTTGTTTCGACGTGGAATCGTGGCGGCGCGCCATTCACGGTCAACCCGATGGAACGGCTTGCCCAGCTCGTCGTCGTCCCAATACTGCAGGTCGGCTTCAACGTAGTGGATGACTTCGATGCCAGCCACCGCGGCGCCGGCGGGTTTGGCAGCACAGGCCACTAGAACAACGTGACCAGTGACCAGTGACCGGTGACCCGTGACCCGTGACCAGTAACTTCCCACTTTTCGCTTTGTTCCGGTCACCGGTCACCGGTCACCGGTCACTCCTGTTCAAATGCAGGCCCGTGGCATCCGCCACCAGCAATGGCTGACAAGAAAACCTCAGCGCTCGTGTTGTTCGCGCACGGCGCCCGCGATGCCCAGTGGAGCGAGCCCTTCCGCGCGATCCGGCAGACGGTTGCCGAGCGGCGGCCGGACCTGACGGTCGAGCTCGCGTTCCTGGAGCTGATGCGGCCCGCTTTGGGTGAACGCGTTTCAGAACTGGTGCGGACCGGTCACGCCACCATTACCATCGCGCCGTTGTTTCTGGCGCAGGGAGGTCACCTCAAGAAAGACCTGCCCCGGCTGGTCGCGGGTTTCAGCGCCCAGCATCCTTCGATCGAGATCACCGTCCTCCCCGCGATCGGCGAAGTTACCGAGTTGTTGAACGCGATCTCCGACTGGCTCGTCAACAGCACACCGCGCTAATGGATCATAGAACCGCCATGATGTTAAGCGCGCCAGGAAATAATCATCGAAAAGTGCTGCGACCGGCAAGGCACGCGTTGATCGGAGCAGTGCTGGCGCTGTCGGTAGCGGGTGCCTCGGCCCAACAGCCCGAGATCACGTTGACGGTCAATGACCAGCGCCTCATGGTCGAAGTCGCTCACACCGAAACGGCCCGCACGCAAGGACTCATGCACCGGCGCATGCTGCCGGAGAGCCGCGGAATGCTCTTCGTATTTCGAGAGCCGGCGCTCCATGGCATGTGGATGATGAATACCTACGTGCCGCTTTCCGTCGCCTTCCTCGACGGGCAGGGCGTCATCATCAACATTGCAGACATGGAGCCGCATGCGCGCACCACGCACTCTGCGGCTCGGCCCGCGAAATACGCGCTGGAAGTGAATCTCGGCTGGTTTGCCAAACACGGTATCAAGCCGGGCGCGCGCGTCGAGGGCATTGAGCGGGCGCCCCCCGCGCTCTAGCGCGCGGGCGGTTCAAGGTTCAAGCAAGATTGGACGGGTTTCGAATACGAAGTTCCCCGCTTTGAAGTTTGAACATGGAACCTGGAACGCGCAAAAGAAAACGCCCGAGGAACTCTCGGGCGTTTTTTTGCAAGCGAGCGGGCTCAGCTCCAGACCGCGGTTCGGAACAAACCGCCCGAGGCCGTCATGAAGAACAGCAGCGGGAAGGAGAGCAACGTATTGGTGCGCGAGGCCAGGAAAGCAATGCGACGCGCCCTGCCCTTTTCTTCGTCACTCGCCTGGACCATGCCCAGGATCTTCTTCTGGTTGGGCCAGATCAACACCCACACGTTGAAGAACATGATGGTGCCCAACCAGGCGCCCACGCCGATCGGATAGTAGGCCGGCTTGAGAAACAGGAACGCGTCGAAGAAAGCCTTGCCGAGCAGCATCGCGCCCATGACCCACGTCGCAAGCGCACCCCAGCGGAACCAGAACAAGGCGCGCGGCGCGACATGCTTGGTGATGCCGGCGCCGGTGCCGTCCTTGGCCGCCGCCGCCAGCGCGGGCACTTGCACGAAATTAAAGTAGTAGAGCAGGCCGATCCACATCACGCCGGCAATCACATGCAGCCAGCGTCCGATTCCAAGTTGAATAAATTCCATGGCCGGTCTCCTCGTTACTGCATGGCAAACTTGACGATGTAGAACAGGACAAACGTGAGAATGAGGCCACTAATGACCGTTCCCCACAGCGTATCGAGCGGATTTTTCATTTTCACTCCTACGGCTGATAACGTCGTTTTGACAGCTACCCGGGCGCTATTCTAGTGCCTTCCACTTACCCCAGCAATGGTTGATAAGATTGCTCACCTATTCCCCCCCGTGATTTTCGAGCCGTATCAGCGCGGCGCCGCAGATCGCCAGTTGCCAAGCCCCCGGTTTCAACGGCCACAACCGCCCTGCCTGGTTCATATCTTGGGCGCAGCCTGCCCCGTCGAGGCAGCGTGCGATCTGATTCGCGACTGGCAACGGCCGTGACGCTTCGCCCGCGAGCGCGCGTCGGATCCACGCTGCGGCGACGCGTGCGTCGATCGATTGCAGCAGCGTGACCGAGCACTTCAGGACGGCGCTCTCGGCTTCGAAGAACACACAGGATCCTCCCGCCTCGAAGTGCTCGAGCCGCGGTCGACGACGCGGATTAGCGAATACCTCGCCCTCGGTGCAATCGAGCAGCAGCGCGCGCGCCGGTTGCGAGAATAAAATCGCGCAGCAGCTCGGCCCCAGTGAAGCGATCGGCTGCCATGACGCGCAACGCTTTTTTGGCCGTTGTCCGCT
>JAOTVX010000016.1 GCA_029863175.1 Betaproteobacteria bacterium
AGCGCTGCACGACTTTGCACCCTAACGTCCGCGTTCAACCGCGCGTGGGCAAGCGACGCTTGCCAGCGTCGGCTCTTGGAACGCGTTGTTAGCCATCAATTTCCACCCCGTTGTCCTGGCACCATGTGAGCAGCGCCTCCTTCTGGGCGGATGCCTCGAATTCGTACCACCGGTTAAGCATTTCACGGTGTTCGAGAAGATCCTTGAACCGTGCATAGGCACCTTGGCGCCTGAAAATTTCGCGGACTTTCCGCACGTCGTCGGCTAGGAAGGCCTCGGCGAACTGAATTGCGAGGCGCTTTCCAAGGCCAAAATCGTTCTTGTGTGGAATGGAAAGGTATTTGTCTTCTTCGTCGATATCCGCAGGCAATTCCTCAAAGTTGTCTCCGAACTCCGAGTGCCAGTAGATCGTTCCCGTTTCCTTCGAGAGATACGCCGCGTGCTCCATCGGTGGGCCGAGGCTTACGAATTCGAAGGCGGCCATTATCTCGTCGAACTTTGCGCGAGCCATATACTATTGATGGCTAACTTTGAAGTGGACGGCCGAAAAGCCGCCTTATAAGGCGGCATTGTGCGCCGCAGGATGTACACCTTCAAGTGAGTCAAAGCGTTGTAATACCAGAGGCATTACTGGGACCTGTCTTTCGGATGGCGAAATGGGTTACACCAACCACCCTCAACAGCCGCTCGCAACTCCAGCAGCTAAACCGCCTCGGCTGCTAGATCAGGTCCGGGATACCGTCCGGCGCAAGCATTTCAGCCTGCGCACCGAGCAGACCTACGTCCACTGGATAAAACGCTTCATCCTGTTCCACGGTAAACGTCATCCGCGCGACATGGGCGCCGCCGAGGCCACCGCGTTTCTCAATCATCTTGCGCGCGAGCGCCGCGTTGCGTCCGCCACTCAGAACCAGGGACTCAACGCGATCCTGTTCCTCTACCGGGAGGTCCTGGGAACACCGTTGGGCTGGCTCGAGGGGCTCGATCGGGCAAAACGACCCGTCCGGGTTCCCACGGTTTTGACCCAGAACGAAGCCGCAAGACTGATCTCGCAACTTGAAGGGACCGCCTGGCTCATGGCGAGCCTGCTGTATGGGGCCGGGCTACGACTCATGGAATGTCTGCGGCTGCGCGTGAAAGACGTGGATTTCGGATACGGTCAAGTTTTGGTGAGGGATGGCAAAGGCGGGAAGGACCGAGTGACGATGTTGCCGCGCACGGTAGTCGAGCCGCTGACGCAGCACCTTGTACGCGTTAAAAGCCTGCATGGGCGCGATCTGACCGAGGGATATGGCGAAGTCGAAATGCCGCACGCGCTTTCGCGCAAGTATCCAAATGCCGGCCGTGAGTGGACTTGGCAGTATGTTTTCCCATCCCGTAAACGCTCGGTAGACCCGCGCACCGCGGTGATACGGCGACACCACGTTTATGAAACGGTATTACAACGTGCCGTCAAGCAAGCAGCCCGTGACGCCGGGATCTCGAAACCGGTGAGTTGCCACACGCTACGGCATTCGTTTGCCACCCACCCGCTGGAGAGCGGATACGACATCCGTACCGTGCAGGAGCTCTTGGGTCACAAGGAAGTAACCACGACGATGATTTACACCCACGTGCTGAACAAGGGCGGGCGCGGGGTAACGAGTCCGCTCGACGCCCGCGTGTTGAACGGCGATGATATCGTCCGTTCGAACACGCGGAGTTAAACCGGCGCATCGCATCCGGGTTTAACGCTTGTAGTCGGGATAAAGTCTTTCCACCAGCGCCATCGCTGCAACCCAGTCGCGGCTCTTCGAGTCGTAGGCGCCGCTGCGTCCGAAATTCCGCGCGCGCTCCTCGCAGATTTCCGGCGCGGGTACGATGAGCTCGGCGCCGCCAGCGAGCGCGCCGACCTGCGCCCGGCAGGCGAGCTCGAAGAAGTGATGGTAGATGTACGCTTCGGGCAGCGTCGTGCCGCACACCAGCGCGCCGTGGTTCTCGAGCATCATCACCCACTTGTCGCCGAGCGCCTGCGCCGCCCGGTCGCTGCCTTCACGCGTCGTGTCATCGACTTCGTTAGGGTAATAGGCAATGCGGTTGTAGAAGCGCATCGCTTGCTGCGTGATGGGAATCAGCCCGCGCTTTTGCGCGGACACCGCGAGGTTCGCCGGCGAGTGCGTGTGGGCCGCGGCCTGAATGTCGGGGCGGGCCTTCATTATCGCCGCGTGAAGGTTGTAGGCCGCTGGGCTTGCCTTGCGCGGCGAGTCTATGACCTGTTGTCCATTGACGTCGTATTTCACGAGGCTCGAGGCCGTTACTTGCTCCATGAACTGATTGTCGGCCTTGACCAGGAAGTGACCCGGTTCGCCGGGCACCCGCGCCGAGATGTGGTTGTAGGTCATGTCGACGAAGACAAAATGCGCGATCAACCGGTGTGCGGCCGCCAGCTCGCACCGCAACTGCCACTCCTCCGCACTTACGAGGTCTCGCACCGCGCGCGCGCGCCGTCGTCGTCTAATCGTCTTGGCCACGTTATGTCCCTCCCACGCGTTACTATAACTCCCTCAGCGGCGCAGGCGCGTGCTCGGAAGAAGTGATGGATGATGGTGATGAAAAATGGTGATGAGAAATGGTGATGAAAAACGATCAAAACGCTTTGTAACGCTTTACCGATCGCCGTCACCCGTCACCCATCACCCATCACCCATCACCCATCACCCATCACCCATCACCCATCACCATTAATCATCACCAGTTCCCATCGCTAGTACTCATCACCCCTACCTGTTGAGAGTAAAATCGCGCCATGTCCGCCTCGCTCCTCGCTGAGCTTCCGTACCAGCCAGACAGCGCGCGCCTCTTCGAGGCGATCGCCGACCTGCCGTGGGCGGTATTTCTCGACAGTGGTCGTCACTATCCCGCGCAGTCCCGCTACGACATCCTGTCCGCCGAGCCCTACGTGCGTCTGGTGACACGCGGGCCGCTGACCGAGGTTTACGCCGACACGATCGAGCTTTCGCGCGAGGATCCGTTCGCGTTGGTGAGGCGCGTGCTCGATATCGATCCGTCCTGTGGCGGTGCGTTGCCGTTTTGCGGCGGCGCGATGGGTTTTTTTGGCTACGATCTCGCGCGCCGCATCGAGCGCCTGCCCGCCGTTGCGGAGGACGCCGAGCGCATCCCGGAGATGGCGATCGGGATCTACGACTGGGCCGTGGTGGTTGATCATCTCGAGCGCAGGACGTGGCTGGTCGGGCAGGGGCGGGACCCGGAGACCGATCTCAAGTGGAACGGGCTGATCGAGCGCTTCAGCACACCGCCGCGCGAGAAGTCGCGCGCGCCATTTCGCATCTCGTCGCCCGTCGCATCCAACCTGTCGCACGAGCAGTACGCCCGCGCGTTCCGCCGTATACGTGGCTATATTCACGACGGCGATTGCTACCAGGTGAACCTGGCGCAGCGCTTCTCCGCGTCGGCGAGCGGTGACCTCTGGCTCGCGTACCAGGCGCTGCGCGTGATCAACCCCGCGCCGTTCTCGGCCTATCTGACCACCCCGTACGCGCAAATTCTTTGCGCGTCGCCGGAACGGTTCCTCAAGCTCGAGGACGGCCGCGTCGAGACCCGCCCGATCAAGGGGACGCGCCCCCGCGCGGGTCACGCCCGGCTCGACGCCGAGCTCTCCGAGGAGCTGCGGCTCTCGGAAAAAGACCGCGCCGAGAACGTGATGATCGTCGACCTGCTGCGCAACGATCTTTCCAAGAACTGCGCGCCCGGGACGATCAGGGTGCCGCGGCTGTTCGAAGTCGAGAGCTTCCCTACGGTCCACCATTTGGTGAGCACCGTGACGGGCGAGTTGCGGGAAGGACGAGACGCGCTCGATCTGCTGCGCGGCTGCTTTCCCGGCGGCTCGATCACCGGGGCGCCGAAGCTGCGCGCGATGCAGATTATCGAGGAGCTCGAGCCACACCGGCGCGGCATCTATTGTGGGGCGATCGGCTACGTTGGCTTCGACGGCAACATGGATCTCAACATCGCGATCCGCACGCTCGTTTACTCGGGCGGTGTCATCCGCTGCTGGGCGGGCGGGGGCGTCGTCGCCGACTCGCGGCTCGAGGACGAATACCAGGAGACCTTCGACAAGGCCGCGGCGATGCTGAAGCTCCTGCAGCAAAGCGCGGCGACGCCGCGGGAGGCCTAAAGCCGTTAGCCACAGAGATCACAGAGAACACAGAGGTTTAGCATCACCGGTATGTCCGACGATTACACAGAACAGATTATCGGGGCGGCAATCGAGGTGCACCGTGTCCTGGGGTCCGGACTCCTCGAGTCCATCGACGAGGAGGCGCTTTCCCATGAACTTGATCTGCGCGGCGTTCCACATAAGCGGCAGGTCGCGGTAGACGTGGTCTACAAGGACAAGGTCATTCATGGTCAAAGAATTGATCTGATCGCCTTTGAGCAGGTCGTCGTCGAGATCAAATCGCTGCGCGAGGTACCGGAAGTCGCAATAGCCCAGGTGTTGTCGTACCTGAAGGCCACCGGTTTCAAGCGCGCATTGCTGATAAACTTTAGAGTAAGCCGTCTCATTGACGGAATAAAGAGAATTTCTCTGTGATCTCTGTGATCTCTGTGCCCTCTGTGGCTGTTTGGTTTGGAGGTGTTTGATGGCTACCGTCGAGCTGACCATGGACAATTTCGAGGAAACGGTCACCAAGAACGCCATGGTGATCGTTGACTTCTGGGCTGAATGGTGCGGGCCATGCAAGGGTTTCGCGCCCGTGTTCGAGGCTGTATCGGAGCAGCACGGTGACGTCGTTTTCGGCAAGGTCGATGCCGATGAACAGCAGGACCTCGCGGCGGCATTCAGTATCCGCTCGATTCCGTACGTCATGCTGCTGCGGGAGAACGTCATCTTGTTCGCGCAGGCGGGCGCGATCCCGGCCGAGGGCTTGGAGAGCGTCATCCAGCAGGCCCGCGCGCTCGACATGGCGCAAATCCACAAGGAAGTCGCCGAGCAGCGAGCTGCTACGGATAAACAGTGACCAGTGACCGGTGAACCGAAATGTCACGAACCGGTAATTAGCCGCCGATGGACGCCGATTAACGCCGATACAATTCAAGAACCTTTCTGCCTTCTGAGTTACATCGCCACCTCTCGCTTCTCACGCCTCACACATCAATATCCATTCATTATTCATCATTCAACGTTGGTGGTTCGTAGGCAGCAGGCGAGCCGCGAACCACGGCCGCTGGCGAATCTTTTCCTGACAGCGCGGTCTGAGAGAAGGTAAAATTCCAGTCTTTTCCGTGCCTTGGCGCGTGCTGACCGACTTATGAAGCGCTTGGTTCTGCTCCTCGTTGTGGTGGGTTTGCTCACCGCGGTTGGCTTGTACTGGAAGCGCTCGACCTTGCCCTCGGCTGGGCTGAAGGCCGCCGCGCCCGCCAATAGGGGGCCGATGGGCCTGCCGGTGAAGGCGGGGACCGTGCGCACGGGCACGATCGTCGAAGAAGTGAGCGCTGTCGGCACGCTGCTCGCGAACGAATCCGTGATGATCCGCCCCGAGCGCGACGGGCGCATCGCGCAAATACACTTCGCTGAGGGCCAGCTGGTGAAGCGGGGGGTGAAGCTCGTATCGCTCGACGCATCGGAGACCGAGGCGCAGCTCGCCGCAATCAGCGCGGAAGCCAAGCTGAACCGCAGCCGGCTCAAGCGCGCAGAAGAACTGAAGGAGAAGAGCTTTATCAGCGCGGAGGCGCTGGACGTCGCGCGCGAGACGCTGAACCAGTCGGTGGCGCGACGAGCCGAGGTGAAGTCGCGGCTGGAGAAGATGACGATCCTGGCGCCGTTCGACGGTGTGGCGGGTCTGCGCCAGGTGAGCCCCGGTGCGTACGTCAGGGCGGGCCAGGACATCGCGCGGCTCGAGGGCATTGGCACGCTCAAGCTCGACTTCCGCGTTCCGGAGCTCTACCTCGGTCGGATCCGGCCGGAGCAGGAGGTGGAGGTACGCGTGGACGCATTCTCCGGAGATACCTTCCGCGGCGCGATCTATGCGCTCGAGCCCGCAGTGGACGAGCAGTCGCGAACCGTCCTGCTGCGCGCCCATGTTCCCAATCCCGATGTGCGACTGAAGCCCGGGATGTTCGCGCGCGTTTTGCTCGTTCTGGGCACGCGCAAGAACGCGCTGCTGGTGCCCGAACAGGCGCTGGTCCCGCGCGGCAACGACAACTTCGTGTTCCGTATCGTCGACAACAAGGCGGTGCTGTCCAAGGTCGAGCTCGGCCTGCGCCGGCCCGGCCAGGTAGAGATCACGAAGGGCCTCACGGCCGGCGAGCAGATCGTGGTCGACGGGCAGCTTAAGCTCCGGCCCGGCGTGCCGGTGAAGGTACTCGCGGAAAAACCACAAGAATCTCCACCGCCAAGACGCCAAGAGGGGCGGAATAACGATTAAACCGATTTTAAATCGATTCTTGTTTTCAGTTGTGACTTGGCAGCTCTCGGCGGCTCGGCAGTTCCCGAAATTCCGTGAATCGTGAATGAAGTTTTGTTCTTGTTGGCGGTCTTGGCGCCTTGGCGGTTCAATTATGTCTTGTTTCTCTCGGCGTCTTGGCGGTTCGATAGGGTTTTCGTGTTTCATTTTGTCTAGTCTCGGCGGTTAAGTGTTCTTACCAGAGCTTTGTATCAAGCGCCCGGTGCTGGCCACGGTGATGAGCCTGCTCATCGTGCTGGTGGGCGTGATCTCGTTCCTGCGCCTCACGGTGCGCGAATATCCCAAGATCGACTCGCCAGTGGTGTCGGTGCGCACCGTGTACAAGGGTGCGAGCCCACAGGTGATCGAAAGCCAGGTGACGCAGCCGCTCGAGGACAGCATCTCCGGCATCGAGGGTGTGAAGACGCTGAAATCGGTGAGCCGCGAGGAGGTGAGCCAGGTCACGGTCGAGTTTGTCTCCGACCGCGACCCGGACGCTGCTGCGAACGACGTGCGCGACCGCGTCTCCCGCGCGCGAGGCAGGCTGCCGGATGAAGTCGAGGAGCCGGTCATCGCGAAGGTCGAGGCGGATGCCCAAGCAATCATGTGGCTGCGGTTTTTTTCGGACCGGGCCAGCGCGCTGGAAATTTCGGACTATGCGGACCGCTACGTCGCCGATCGCCTGAAAACGCTGACCGGCGTCGCGAGCGTGATCATCGGCGGCGAGCGTCGCTACGCGATGCGCATCTGGCTCGACCGCGAGCGGCTGGCGGCGTACGCGCTGACACCCCAAGACGTGGAGGATGCGCTGCGGCGCCAGAACGTGGAGGTGCCGGCCGGCCGTATCGAGAGCCGCAACCGCGAATTCACAGTGCTCTCGGAGAGCGATCTGCGCACGTCTGAGCAGTTCGATGCGATCATCATTCGCGAGGTAAAGGGCTACCCCGTGCGCCTGAAGGACGTCGGGCGCGCGGAGCTGGGACCCCAGGACGAGCGCAACATCGTGCGCGTCGACGGGAAGCCCGCGGTCGGTCTCGGCATCGTCAAGCAGTCCACGGCGAACACCCTCGCGGTCGCGCAGGCGGTCAAGAACGAGCTACCGAAGATCCGGGAGTCGCTGCCGCCGGGGATGGACATCGGGGTGGCGTTCGACGTGTCCGTCTTCATTCAGCAGTCCATCGAGTCGGTCTACACCGTGATGGGCGAGTCACTCACGCTGGTGGTGCTGGTCATCTTCTTCTTTCTGCGATCTGCGCGCGCGACGCTGATCCCGTTCGTGACCATCCCCGTATCGCTGATTGGGGCGTTCTTCCTGATCTGGCTGATGGGGTTCACGATCAATGTGCTGACGCTGCTTGGCATCGTGCTCGCGATCGGGCTGGTCGTGGACGACGCCATCGTGGTGCTGGAGAACATCTACCGTCACATCGAGGAGGGCGTGAAGCCGTTGCAGGCTGCCTTTCGCGGCGCGCGCGAGATCTCTTTCGCCGTCGTGGCGATGACCGTCACGCTGGCAGCCGTATTCGCGCCGCTCGCGTTCTCGACCGGCAACACCGGAAAGTTGCTCACGGAGTTCGCGCTGACGGTGGCGTCGGCCGTCGTAGTATCGGGATTCGTCGCGCTGACGCTCACGCCCATGATGTGCTCGAAGCTCCTGCGTCGTGTGCCATCGCACGGGCGGGTGTACAACGTACTGGAGAGCTTCTTCAACGGGTTGTCGTCGGGTTACCGCCGTGCGCTCTCGTGGAGCCTTGGACACCGCCTCGTGATCGTTGCCGCATTTGCCGCGGTAGCGATCGGGGGTGGCATTCTGTTCAAGGCGCTCAAGTCCGAGCTTTCGCCTCTCGAGGACCGCGGGTTCTTCATCGGCGTGATGGTCGCGCCCGAAGGGGCGACCCTGGACTACACCGATGGCTATGCGAAGATCTGGGAGGAGATCTACAGCCAGGTACCGGAGATCACGTCGTATTTCGTAGTCGTTGCGCCGGGCCTCCAGCGTCCCAATCCGGTCAACTTTGCGCTGTCCTTCGTGCGCGTCAAGGATTGGAGCGAGCGCAGCCGCTCCACGCAGGAGATCACGGCGTCACTTGCGCCGAAGATGTTCGCGACGATGCCCGGCGTGATGGCGTTCCCGATCAACCCGCCTTCGCTCGGGCAGAGTTTTCGCAATCCGTCGGTGCAGTTCGTCGTGCAGGGCACGTCGTATGCCGAGCTCGACCGGATGGTAAATGCGCTGATGGCGAAGGCCCGGGCTTTTCCGGGGCTGGCGAATGTTGATTCCGATCTCAAGCTCAACAAGCCGCAGCTTTCGGTCGACATCAAGCGCGACAAGGCGGCCGCGGTCGGCGTCCAGGTCGAGAACATCGGGCGCACGCTGGAGACGCTGCTGGGTGGCCGGCAGGTCACGCGCTTCAAGCGCGAGGGCAAGCAATACGATGTGATCGTGAAACTAGAGGACAAGGACCGTCGCCAGCCGAACGATCTTACTTCAATCTACGTTCGCGGCAATGATGGACGTCTCAACCAGCTTGCGAACCTGGTGACGGTCAGGGAGACGGTCGCTCCCAAGGAGCTCAATCACTTCAACCGGCTGCGCGCTACGATCATCTCTGCTAGCGTCAACGCCCCCTATACGCTGGAGGAGGCACTGGATTTCCTCGAAAAGGCGGCGGCGGAGGTCCTGCCGCCGCAGTTCCAAACGGCGCTCGACGGCCAGTCACGGGAATTCCGCGAGTCTGGACAAGAACTTTGGGTGGTCTTCGCGCTCGCGCTCGCGTTCATCTATCTCGTGCTGGCCGCCCAGTTCGAGAGCTTCCGTGGCCCGCTCGTCATCATGCTGACCGTGCCGCTTGCGATCACGGGCGCCCTGGCGACCATGAAGTTGACCGGCGTCTCCCTCAATGTCTACAGCCAGATCGGGCTCGTGATGCTGATCGGCCTCATTACGAAGAACGGCATCCTAATCGTGGATTTCACGAACCAGTTGCGCGATCGCGGAATGGAGAAGCTGCAGGCCCTCGCCGAAGCCTCCGCTCTCCGGCTGCGACCGATCCTGATGACGAGCGCGGCGACGGTACTCGGCGCGGTGCCGCTCGCGATTGCGGCAGGAGCGGGCGCGGAGTCGCGCTCGGCGATCGGCTGGGTGATCGTGGGCGGCGTCTCGATCGGCACGCTCTTTACGCTATTCGTCATACCCGTCGCCTACACCTTTATCGCAGGCGAGCGCGAACGCATCATCGAGGAGGGCGCCGGCGGCGCTGCGGTTCCACCCGCCGGCGCGCCCGCGAGCCGGGCCTGAGTGCCGAGTTCCAAGTTCCAAGTTCAAAGTTCAGTGTTCAGTGTTCAGGGTTCAGGGTTCAGGGTGCAGGGTGCAGAAGGGGACTCTTTGAAACGTGTTTTATCATTGGGCAGGTTCTGTCGATCGTTAACAGTGGAGCAGGAATGATTACGCTGAGAAAAGCGCATGAGCGAGGCCATGCCAATCACGGCTGGCTCGACACGTGGCACACCTTCTCGTTCGCGGACTACCACGATCCGCGCGAGATGGGATTCGGGCCATTGCGGGTCATCAATGATGACACCGTGGAGCCGGGGCAGGGCTTCGGCACGCACGGCCATCGCGACATGGAGATTATCACTTACGTGTTGGAGGGTGCGCTCGAGCACAAGGACAGCATGGGCAACGGCTCGATCATCCGGCCGGGCAACGTGCAACGCATGAGCGCGGGTACGGGCGTGCGTCACAGCGAGTTCAACCCCTCGCGCGATGAGCGCGGCCATCTCCTGCAGATCTGGATCGAGCCCAAGCTCACCGGCGTTGCGCCGAGCTACGAGGAAAAGCAATTTGGCGCAGCCGCGAAGCGCGGACAGTTGTGCCTGATAGCTTCCCCCGATGGCCGCGACGGCTCGGTCACGATTCACCAGGATGCATTCGTTTATGCCGCACTGCTCGATGACGCTGAGCGCGTCATCCACGCGCTCGCGCCGGGCCGCCGCGCGTACGTTCACGTCGCGCGCGGCTCGGTCGAGCTGAACGGGAACCCGCTCAAGGGGGGCGACGGCGCAAAGATCACCGGCGAACGCGAGCTGGCCCTGAGCGAGGCAAAGAACGCCGAGGTCCTGCTGTTCGACCTGGCGTAAACTGCATTGGCCACAGAGAACATAGAGAGCACAGAGAAATTAAGCCGGAAAATAGACAGGATTAACAGGATGAACAGGATTAGAGCCAGAACGATTTGACATTTGAGTCTTTCTGATCTTGTTAATCCTGTAAATCCTGTCCAATCTTTTTCTTCTCTGTGTTCTCTGTGTTCTCTGTGTTCTCTGTGCTCTCTGTGGCTGATTGGTTGTAGCGAGGAAGGCGCGAAGCGATGGGTTATCTGGAAAACGGCGTGTGGCACAAGGGCTGGTCGGGGCGGCACGACCCGCGCGGGGAATTCGTCCGCCGGGACAGCCAGTTTCGCGCCCGCGTAACGGCGGACGGCTCGAGCGGCTACCGGGCCGAGCCCGGCCGCTACCATCTTTACGCATCGCTCGCCTGCCCCTGGGCGCACCGCGCGGTCATTTATCGCAAGCTGAAGGGGCTGGAGGACATCATCTCGGTCTCCATCGTCGGGCCCCTGATGCTCGAGGACGGCTGGGAATTCACCGACGGACCGGGCTGCGTACCCGACACCATCAACGGCGCGCGCTATTTGCGCGAGGTCTACACCCAGGTCGAGCCCAAGTACAGCGGCCGCGTGACCGTGCCGGCGCTGTGGGACAAAGCGACTGGCGCGATCGTGAACAACGAATCGTCCGAGATCATCCGGATGCTGGGAGGCGAGTTCGAGGCCTTTGCCAACTCGCACGAGGACTACTATCCACAGGCACTGCGCACGGAGATCGATGCCGTGAACGAGCTCGTCTATGCGAACGTGAACAACGGCGTGTATCGGGCCGGCTTCGCGACGACGCAGGAGGCCTACGAGCGTGCGTTCAACGCGCTCTTCAGCGCGCTCGAGCAACTCGAGTCGCGCCTTGGGCGTTCGCGTTACGTAGCTGGCGAGCGGATTACCGAGGCTGACTGGCGTCTCTTCCCGACGCTGGTGCGCTTCGATGCCGTGTACCACGGCCACTTCAAGTGCAATCTGCGGCGCATCGTGGACTACCCCAATCTCTCCAACTATCTGCGCGATCTTTACCAAGTGCCCGGGGTTGCCACCACGGTAGACATGGACCATATCAAGCGCCATTACTACGCGAGCCATTTGCATATGAACCCGACCGGCATCGTGCCGGCGGGGCCGGAGCTGGATTTCATGGCGCCGCACGACCGGGGACGGAAGTTCGCCTCGGTGCGCACAGCATAGGCACTAAGGACACAAAGGACACGAACGAAGAAAAAGCCTTACCGCCAAGATCGCGAAGGACGCCAAGGACGCCAAGGACGCGAAGGACGCGAAGGACGCGAAGGATTACGAGTCACTTTGGGAATGCCGACCAGGGCCAGCTATTGGTCATTGGTCACTGGTCACCGGTCACGGCTCTTAACTCTGTGGCCAAATGGGGTTTTGCATGACAACGAAACGAATGCCGGCGATCTTTGTTTCGCACGGCTCGCCGACGCTGCCGCTCGAGCAGAGCCCAGCTGTAGATTTTCTTAAAGGGCTGGGCGGCCTTCTCGATCGGCCCGAGGCCATCCTCATCGTCTCGGCTCATTGGGATACTGCGCGTCCCGCCATTAGCGCAGCAGCAAAGCCCGAGACCATTTACGACTTCCACGGCTTTCCCCGCGACCTCTACCGGATACGTTACGCCGCTCCCGGCGCGCCACAGCTTGCGCAACGTGTCGCCGGACTGCTCGCGGCGAACGGGATGGAGACGGACATTGATCCTGGACGCGGCCTCGACCACGGCGCCTGGACGCCGCTCTTCCACATGTACCCTGAAGCGAACGTGCCAGTCACGCAGCTATCGATCCAGTGGAGCGAGGGGACCGCGCACCACGTGCGACTGGGCGAGGCATTGCGGCCGCTGCGCGACGAGGGCGTGCTAATATTCGCGTCCGGTGGCGCCACCCACAACTTGCGCGAGCTCTCCTGGCAGCGGGGCAATCCCGTGCCGCAGCCGTGGACGGTGGAATTCAACGAATGGCTGGCCGATGCCGTGCTCGCGCGGCGCATGGACGATCTTGTCGGTTATCGCGACAGAGCGCCGTTCGCGGTGCGCAACCATCCGACCGACGACCATCTCATTCCGCTGTTCGTCGCACTTGGTGCTGGCGATCCCGGGGGCACCACGCAGCGCCTGCACTCCAGCATTGCATCAGGCGTGATTAGTATGGACGCTTACCGCTTCGACTAACTACGGAAGTGATGCGACTCCACCTCAGCACGCTTTAAAGCTTCACCGCTAAGAGCGCTGAGGCCGCGGAGGGGGAGAAAAGCTTTACCGCCAAGGCCGCAAAGGGCGCAAAGGGCGCAAAGGGAACCATAATAAGAACCCAGGAACCGCTTGAGGCCCGTCACCGGTCAATGTTCTTAACGTTGCGGTTGAGGCGCGCCGCGCCGAATCGCGTCGCTCTCGAACCGCCGGTTAGGTGTGCTTTGGCTCATGTATCCGGGCGTGCGCGCGATGCGTCTGGGCTCGGCCGGGTCTGCTGTTATGACGCGCTAGGCGACGCGCTCCCAGAACAGCTCCTGATGTTGCATCACACTGGCGTAGGAGCGGCGCGGCGGCGCAAGCACCATGCCGCTGTTCTCGAAGCGCACGTTGCGTACTTGGTCGCCGCCAATGCGGCTTGCGTCCGACGAGGCATCGACGCGAGTCGAGAGCGTGGTGCCCTCGAACGTGTAGTTGCCGGCGTAGGACATGAACTGCCGTGGCTCGCCGGCCGGCAGTTCCGCGCGGCCGTCGCAGAGAACGCAGTACATGCGCCCGTCGGCCTGAAAGCACACAACGCCGTTGGGAGCCGGTCCATAGGGCGGCGGCAGGACCTTGCCGCCATCGTCGACGCCCTTCGTGCTTTTGAGCCGCCAGGTCCCAATGATGCGCGTGTCGATCATGGAAGCAGTGGAATCTCTATACACGAACTGCCGGACGAGGCTTCTTTGGCTGCTTCGGTTTTTTCGGTTCCCTGCGTTGTCTGTCACGATTACCCATTGGGGTCTCCCTTCCCAGTGTGAAATCTTTCGGTGCTCTAGGCACGATGCATCCTAGCGATTGCTGCCTTGCGCCGAGGAGATTGAGGATCCGGCCTGACATGCTGATGCCTAACGTTTGAGCTCAGCGGCGGGCGCCGGCTTGCCGGCGCACGTCCGCTGGAGCGAAGGGTTAGGCGCGGATAGTTCGGAAAACATACACGGTGGCGAAGGTGATGTGCGCGAGCTACGGCTTCGGAGATTGCCTCGCCTGAAGACTGGCTAGCACCGCCTCAACATGGAGAAGGTACTCATCCACAACCGCAACAGACTCCGCGGCCTCATTGGGGGACGCTTTCTCTCCGCGACGGACAACAGCATTGCGTCGATCTCGGTGACTCTTGAGTCGGGCCCAGAACGGTTGTTGGTTTGGGCTGTCGCCCGACAGAGCCGAATAGACTCGCTGCACCCTCTCACTGCAAATGTCCTTGACCACGAACAGCCCGAGTATTGGTTCGGCTAGGTCCTTGTCGTCACGCAATGCGAACAACGCAGTGATTGCCCATTCTGTACACATCTCGGACGCGGCCTGGGACAAAACAACGGCCATTTCGTTCAGATTCGACGATAGTGTGTGCCGTGCTTCGTCAAGAAGCTTTTGATGAAACGGCTTGGTCAGTTCGGCAAGAAGCGCCGCGCTCATTCCGCGTGGTTGTTGATAGTAGCTGGGGTGGTATTCGTGGCTCATTGGTGCCTAGCGGGTCAGTTGCGTAGTGAGCGCGATTTGCGGCATTGGGCCTGCGCCTAACTTCCAATAATTGGCGAAAGCACTGGATATTGTGACGCGCCCTTTGTCTGACCGCGTCGATTCACCATGGAACCAAGGCCTTGCAATGTCCCGTACCTATCCGTCACTGCATATTAGGCTTGCTATTGGCAAAACTGATGTTTTCCGGAGTTTTGATAAATTATCGCGCCAAACCTCGCGGCATGCCGCCGTCAAGAACAGGGATGAGGGTGGAACCCTAAGTCAGAAGGCAGAAGTCAGAAGTAATTGTAGGTTAAATCGGCGTTCATTGGCGTTCATCGGTGGCGAAAAAACAAGGCGGATGGCGAAAATAAGACCAAGGGCGTTTCCTGCAAGCCACGATTGGCGTTACCTCCGCGCCCTTCGGTTCTGGTTTTTTGAGTAGGAATCCTTCGCGGCCTTCGTGGCCCTGGCGGTAAAGCTTTTCTTTTCCTCGGCGTCGTCCGCGACCTTGGCGGTGGGGCGTTTCCCTTCCCTTGCGTCCTCCACGGCCTTTGATAAAGCTTTCTTCGTAAATTCTTCCTTCGTGTCTGCGCTTTACGCCCATCCAAGGCGCCATCACCGCCCCGTCGCCTGCGCGAGCCGCGCGGCGTTGTCCTTCGTGTCGAACATGCTGATCGGCGTCTTGCCCTCGGCCGCCTTCGTCATGCGCGCGCGGATCTCGACCGCCATCTTGTCGCTGCGCTGAACGGCGGGGCGCGCCTGCATCGCCGCGAACCAGCGCATGAAATTCGGATATCCGGCCTTTTCGATGCCGCGGTCCGCGTGCCCCTTGGTCCAGGGATAGATCGCCATGTCGGCGATGGTGTACTCGTCGCCCGCGATCCACGCGCTATCGCGCAGCCGGTTGTCGAGCACGCGATAGAGGCGCACTGACTCGTTGTTGTAGCGGTCCTTCGCGTACTGGATGGTGTCCTTCGCATAGTTGTTGAAGTGGTTGGCCTGTCCGAACATCGGGCCGATGTGGCCCATCTGGAACATGAGCCACTGCAGCGTGTCGTAGCGCTTGCGCGCGTCCTTCGGCAGGAACTTGCCGGTTTTCTCCCCCAGGTACCAGAGAATCGCGCCCGACTCCATCATCGTGTAACGCCCGCCACCCGGCCCGTCGGTGTCGACGATGGCCGGAATCTTGTTGTTGGGGCTCAGCTTCAGGAATCCCGGCGTGAACTGCTCGCCCACGCGGATCAAAACGTCCACGTGCTTCCATTCGAGGCCGGTCTCCTCGAGCATGATCATGACTTTCTGGCCGTTGGGCGTGGGGGACGAATGCAACTCGATCACGGTAATCTCCTGTGGTGAAAAAGGCCAATTCTACCGGCAGCGGACGGCACATGTGCATCCGATACCCGGCGGCAGTGGGGCAGGCTCTCCGCGTGCGAGGGTCCCCGACCGGCGAACCCGCCCGTTGCCGTGCCCAGGCCAGTGCACGACGGGCTGCAGGTGCTGAATGACGGGAACGTTCTGGGCGGCCCTAGGATCTGTGCCAAACTGAAATGCTCATCACACAGTAAGATATACCGATGGAAGAAGTGACCGGCCTGCTCGCGCAGCACGGACTCGCGCTGGTTTTTGCTAACGTCATGCTGGCGCAGTTGGGCGTGCCGTTGCCCGCAGTGCCGCTGTTGGTCCTCGCCGGTGCTTTCGTCGCGCAGGGCAATCTGGCCTTGGCGCCATTGCTGATGGTGACGACGGTCGCATCGTTGCTTGGCGATACGCTATGGTATCTCGCCGGCCGGCGCCACGGCTATTCGATCCTGAGGACGTTGTGTCGGATCGCGATCGAGCCCGATTCGTGCGTCAAGCAGACGGAGAACGTGTTTTTGCGATGGGGCTCGGCTGCGCTCGTCGTAGCCAAGTACATCCCGGGTTTCGCCACAGTCGCGCCACCGCTCGCGGGAACGATGAAGATCCCCTTCCCGCGGTTTGTGTTCCTGAGCGCCGTGGGCGCATTGCTCTGGGCTGTGGCACCGATTGCCGCAGGCGCGTGGTTTCACGACGAGATCGATTGGGCACTGCAGCAACTTGAGCAAATGGGCGCGGGGGCTATAGCGCTAATTCTTGCCGTGCTCACGATTTATATCGGGATCAAAGCTGGCCAGCGCTATCTGCTCATCCGTTTTCTGCGCTCGGTAAGAATCTCGGTCGAGGAGTTGCGAGAGATACTGCAGCGTGAGAAGCAGCCCGTGATCCTCGATGCGCGCTCGGCACTGGCGCGCAAACTGGATCCCCGCGTTGTCCCTGGCGCGATTGCGGTGGATATCGATGATCCGGGCGGGGCGTTGCCCGCGCTGCCCGAAGACCGCGAGATCATCGTCTACTGTACCTGACCGAACGAGGCCAGCGCGGCGCGTGTCGCCCGGTTGCTCATGAGCAAGGGCTA
Organism: Betaproteobacteria bacterium; assembly: GCA_029863175.1. The sequence goes on from JAOTVX010000016.1 coordinate 16,753, forward strand.
CAAACGGGTACGGCCGCTGGAGGGCGGGTTGGAAGCGTGGATCGCCGCCGGCGGTGCGGTCGAGGGTTTTGAATCGGGCTACTGAAACGAGAAGGTCACGCTACTTCGCGGGGTCAGGCTTGGTTAATTGCATAACCGACGACCCGCGCGTTCCGACTGACGGCCACAATGATATACGACTACGCAAGCCTGACCCTTTCGCTACGCGTTCATCATTATTCCCTTCGCGTCCTTGGCGTTGAGGCTTTTATTGTCCTTTGCGTCCTCTGCGGCCTTCGCGGTAAGGCTGTTATTTTCCTTCGCGATCTTGGCGTTGAGACTTTCGTTGTAAAGTCTTCCTTCGTGTCTAGGCTTTGCGCGCGAAGCCCCAACCCCCATCACCGCCATTGCCTGTGATAACCTGAGAGCACGCGCCGTGGTCGTCGCTTGGTAAACTTGCGGCGGCCCGCTTTCAATCCTTTCTTCAACGCAGCAGACGGGAGTGCTCATGTCAGACAGGAAAGCCGAAACAAGTGTCCCCATTCACGATCCCATGGCGCGGCGCTGGAGCCCGCGCGCCTTCGACATATCGAGGCCAGTCTCACGCGAACAGCTCGCGACCCTGCTCGAAGCGGGGCGCTGGGCGCCGTCCTGCAACGGCGATGAGCCGTGGCGCTATCTCATCTGGGACCGCGCTCGCGACCCGGAGGGGTTCAACAAGGCTTTTGAGTGCCTCTCGGAGAACAACAAGAAGTGGGTGAAGACCGTGCCGCTGCTCATGCTTTCGTGCGCCGGCAGCGACTTCCAGGCCACCGGCAAGCCCAACCGCTGGACCCAGCACGACACCGGCGCCGCGAGCGTATCGATGGCGCTGCAGGCCACCGCGCTCGGCCTCGTCATCCATCAAATGGGCGGATACGATGTTGACAAAATACGCGCCGCTTTCAACATTCCCGCCGACTACACCCCCATGGCGATGATCGCAGTCGGCTACCAGGCCGCGTCGCCAGACGTTCTCGATGAGGAGACCAAGGCCAAGGAGCTGCGCCCGCGCACGCGCAAGCCGCTCGCCGAGCGCTTCTTCGAAGGGGGCTGGGGCAAAGGCGTCCAGTTCTGACTTTTAGTATGCGCGCGCGTGAGCCCGCGGTCACGGCCAATGGCGGTGGGGTATGAACGAGACGCGCGTGGCCGCGCCCGAAGAGAACGCGCAGATCGCCGACCTGCTGCGGGAGACCGCGCAGCTGCTGGAGGCACAGGGCGCGAATCCGTTCCGCGTGAACGCTTACCGCAACGCCGCGGCGGAAATTGCACGGCTGCCGGAGAGCGTGCGGGCGATATTCGACGAGAAAGGCGTGGCCGGCCTTGAAGCATTGCCGCACATCGGGCGCGGGATAGCCGCCGCCATTGCGGAGATGCTGATCACGGGCCGCTGGAGCCAGCTCGAGCGCCTGCGGGGCACAGTCGACGCGGTGCAACTGTTCCGGACCGTGCCCGGTATCGGCCCCGGCCTCGCCGAGCGCATCCACGACGAGCTGCACGTCGATACGCTGGAGGCGCTCGAAGTCGCCGCCCACGACGGGCGCCTCGAGGCCGTTGCGGGCGTGGGGCCGCGGCGCGCTGCCGCGATCCGCGCCGCGCTCGAAAACATGCTGCGGCGGAGACGGGTGCGGGGGCCCATCGCGCCGACACCGGCACGCGGTCCTCAGAGTGCTTTGCTGCTCGAGGTGGACCGCGAGTACCGCGACAAGGCGGAGGCCGGAAAGCTTGCCACGATCGCGCCGCGGCGCCTGAACCCGGAGGGCAAATGGTGGCTGCCGGTGCTGCACGCGCACCGCGACGGCTGGCACTTCACCGCCCTGTACTCCAATACGGCGCAGGCGCACCGCCTCGGAAAAGTGCGGGACTGGGTCGTGATCTATTTCTACGATCACGATCACGCCGAAGGGCAGCATACAGTCGTGACAGAAACTCGCGGTCCGCTCGCCGGCCGGCGTGTCGTGCGCGGGCGCGAGCCCGAGTGCAAGGAGCACTACGCGGGGTTGGACTTCTCGACCGCAGATAAGCGCAGATAAACGCAGATAAACGCAGATAAGATCAACATTTGAACCGCCGAGACGCCGAGAAAAGCAAGTTCCAACCTGAACCGCTGAGGCGCCAAGCACGCCAAGAAAGCTTCATTTCACGATCTACGATTCACGGGCTCAACAATCTAGTCCCATTGAAGATGCAGGGCACCGTCAGTCCCGAGCGCAGCGCGGGTGTTGAACCGCACGCCTTCGTTCGACAGCAGACGTTGCAGCCATGCGGTGTCCTCCCGGGACGCGCGGTTCAGGCGAAAGCCGCGAATCTTCATTGGTAATAGGGCGCAGCTCAACAGTTCGCCGCTTGCCGGGGCAATCGTCGGAAAATACATCAGGGAGAGGTCGGGACGGAACGATTCGTGTCCCCGGATTCCCTCATAGTCGTTCATGAAATCCCCGCAGCCATACAAAATCAGCTTGCCCCGGTAGGCCTCAATCGCGAGCGGGTGATGCGACGAGTGCCCATGAACAAGATCGACGCCTCCTGCATCAATGAGGCGATGCGCGAATACCTGGTGCTCGCCCGGGATGTCGTAACCCCAGTTGCCGCCCCAGTGGACGGAAGCGATCGCGACATCGCCCGCTCGCTTGCCTGCGACAACGCGCTCTGATATCGCGTCGGCCGTGCGCGGCGCAAGATCGGCCAGAAAACTGACGCCGGAGCGCTCCTTGCGCGCCGCCCAGTCGGCCGGAACGCCGGAGCTCTCCAGGCTGAAGGCGAAGACGAGCGCGCGCGCGCCGCCGTGGAGATCGATGACGCCCGGCGCAGTCGCCTCGGCTTCGTCGTTCCCGGCGCCGGCCGTGCCGATACCGGCCGCTCTCAGCGCCGCAAGCGTCTCCCGCAGGCCCGCGTAGCCCCAGTCGAGTACGTGATTATTGGCGAGCACGCAACAGTCGATGCTCGCCGTAGTCAGGCAGAGGACATTGGCCGGATGCATGCGGTAGTTGATGCCCTTTCCGGGCCACGCATCCTCAGCCGCGGTCACGGACGTCTCGAGATTGATGATGCGCGCCTGGGGCGCCGCGCGCTTGAGTTCGGCCAAGGCGTCGCCCCAGATGTATGCGTAATCCACCGGTTTTCGGATTAGCCCATGAGCCTCCTCGGCCAGCTCGACGTAGCCCTGCGCCGAGCGCATGTACGGCTCGAAGAGGTGCGGCTTGCTCGGATGCGGCAGGATCTGGTCGATGCCGCGGCCGGTCATCACGTCGCCGCAGAGAAAAAGCGTGACTCCATGCGCCGGCCGGACCGACCCTTCAGCCGCCTGCGAGCGGGTTTCTGATTCTCCGATCATCGGGTCCCTATATCCACATGAGCGCCGCGGCACGGTGCTCGAGTGCCCAGAGCAACCGGCGTTAGTAGGTCACATTTTCCCACTCCGGACACGGCCGCTCCGCAAACGGCAGATCCCAGGCCGCGCAGTTCGAAGCATCCACGATCTGCACCGGCAGCAAAATTTCGCGCGGTACGCGCTCACCACGCAAGTGGCGGAGCGCGGCTTCAGTGGCAACGCAGGCGATCTTCATCGCGTCGAAGTCCGCGGTTGCGAGGAGCTTACGGTCCTTGATCGCCGTAATCGCTTCCGGTACCGCGTTTACGCCGACGACCGACGCGCATCGGCCTGCGATCTCGAGGGCCTCGATGGCCGCTAGCGCCATGAGATCGTTGGCGGCCAGGACAGCGTCGATACGGGGCAGGGCGGGCAGCAGCTCGCGCATGAACTGGAGCACCGGTTCGCGCTGATAATTGCCCGGTCGCGATGCGACGACACGCACATCGGGCCAGTGGCGGAGCGTGTCGTGGAAGCCACGCATCCGCTCCCGGTTCGTGACCGCGCCGGCCACGCCTTCGATGATGACCAGGTCACCCCGACCGTCAATGTGGCGGAACAGGTACTCGGCGATGTCGCAGCCGAGCCGGTAATCGTCCGAGCCGATAAATGCGATGAAATCACCCTCATCGAGCCGGTTGAGGTAGTTGACGATCGGGATGCGGGCCGCGCCGAGTTTTTTGACCGATACGTTCATCGCGGTGTCGTGCACGGGCACGAACACGACCGCGTCTGGCCGCTCGGCGATGGCGCGATCGACGAGCGCGATCTGTTCCTCGATGTCATCCGGCTTGTCCGGCACGTAATGCACGACTTGCGCGCCGCAGCGCGCCGCGGTCCGCTCGGCGCCAGCACGCGCCGCGGCGTACGCCGGATTCATGCGGTTCTTGGTGAATACCCCAATGATCGGACGCTCGTGGCCCGCTCGTTGAAATGCGGTCATGCGGAGTAATCAAAAAACAATGCCCGCCAGCGGGCGGGCAAATTTCCAGGCACGGCTTTTTCCTAAGGATTTTGTCGGGGCTAAGCCCGACAAAATTCTAGGCGGTTGCCGTATTCATGTTGATCCGCGCGAACGTGCCGGACGGCACCCCGTCCGCGACTTTCTCGTTCAGGAAGTTGAACTCGAGCTTCGTTCCAACGGGGTCCTGCAGGAACACCTGGTAGCCGGCGTCCGGGACGTTCTGCTCCTCGAACGCAACACCCACCTTTGTCAGGCGCTTGCGGAAGTCGGCCGCGCCCGATGCCTTGAACGCGATGTGGTCGACCGCGCCGGTGTGTTTTTCGCTCTTGGCGAGCGAGCCGTCGGCGAAGCGCGCCGACACGTGAAGGATCGGATTGTCGCCGTCATAGAGCCAGATCCCCGGGTTCTGAAATGTAGGGCGGTCGCCTTTTTTCCACCCCAGCAGCTCCCCGTAGAACTTCTCGATCGCGGGCAAATCGCTTACCGAGCAGCGAATATTGAAATGCAAGAAACCCTCAAACTTCATGGAAATCTCCTGTTACGTCGCGGGATAAGGCGCGGCGCTTCCAAGCTGCGCCGGTCAAGGGCTGAATTTTGCCTCTGTCCGGGGCAGGGGGCAATACTCGGAAAAACTCATGCGGCCCAGGGATCGGGTGCGTCCGGCTTGACGCCGTAGCGAGCGATCGCCTGCTCGACTATGGCAGGCTTGATCGCGCCCTCGTCGGCAAGCGCCTTCAGCGCGGCGATTGCGATGTGGGTCCGGCTTACTTCGAAGAAATCGCGAAGCGCCGCGCGGGTGTCGCTGCGGCCGTAGCCATCGGTGCCCAGCGCGACATAGCGCCGCGGTACCCACGGTCGGATGAGGTCGGCGACCGCGCGCACGTAGTCGCTCGCGGCTACGATCGGGCCGGCTGTGCTGTCCAGGCAGGACTCGAGATGGCTTTTTTCCTTTGTCCCGGGATTTAACCGGTTGCGGCGCTCGATTCCCATCGCCTCGCGCCTGAGCTCCGTGAAGCTCGTGACGCTCCAGACATTCGCCGCGATGCCCCAGTCTTTTTCAAGCAGGTCGGCGGCAGCGATTGCTTCGCGCAGGATGGTGCCGCTGCCCAGGAGTTGGGTGCGCGCATCCTTGCGTTCCTTGAGCCGATACATGCCGCTCAGGATGCCTTTTTCCGTGTCCGCCGGCAGCGCGGGTTGCGGGTAGTTCTCGTTCATCACCGTGAGGTAATAGAAAACATCCTCCTGCTCTTCGAGCATGCGCCGCATGCCGTCGCGCACGATCACCGTCAGCTCGTAGCCGAAGCAGGGATCGTAGGCTCGGCAGTTCGGCACCGTGGAGGCGATGAGATGGCTCGTTCCGTCCTGGTGCTGCAGGCCTTCGCCCGAGAGCGTCGTTCGCCCAGCGGTTGCACCCAGGAGAAAGCCGCGAGAGCGGCAATCGCCCGCCTGCCAGATGAGATCGCCAACGCGCTGGAAGCCGAAAATCGAGTAGAAGATGTAGAACGGCAGCATCGGGGTGCCGTGCACGCTGTACGCGGTCGCGGCGGCGGTCCATGAAGAAATGGCGCCTGCTTCAGTGATGCCCTCCTCGAGGATCTGCCCTTCCTGCGCCTCCTTGTAATAGAGCAGCTCATCGCGGTCCTCGGGCTCGTAGAGCTGGCCGACCGCCGAGTAGATCGCGACCTGCCGGAACAACGACTGCATGCCGAAGGTGCGTGCTTCGTCGGCGACGATCGGCACGATGCGTTTGCCGATGCCGGCGTCCTTGAGCAATTGCGCGAGCAATTTAACGAAGACCATCGTCGTGGATTCCTCGCGCTCGCCCGAGCCGTCGAGCAGGCGCTTGAAGCTGGCGAGTGCCGGCACGGGCAGCCTCGACGCAGTGCGCGTGCGAGCGGGAAGATAGCCGCCGAGCCCCCGCCGTCGCGCGTGCAGGTAGCGCATCTCCTGGCTGTCAGCGGAGGGCTTGTAATAGCGAAGCGCTCTCACGTCCTCGTCGGAAAGTGGCACCGCGAAGCGGTCTCGGAAGGCGAGCAGCGCCTCGTCCTCGAGCTTCTTTTGCTGGTGCGCGCCCATCTTGCCCTGACCCCAGTGGCCCATGCCGTAGCCTTTCTTCGTCTGGGCAAGGATCACAGTGGGCTGCCCTTTGTGCTGCGCCGCCGCCAGATAGGCGGCGTAGATCTTCACCGGATCGTGACCGCCGCGGCGCAGACGGTCGATGTCATCGTCGGACAGGTGCGCAACGATGGCCTGCAGTTCAGGATATTTGTTAAAGAAGTGCTCCCGATTGAAGCGTCCGTCCGTGGCAGCGTATTTCTGGAACTCGCCATCCACGGTTTCGTGAAGGCGTTTCAGGATCACATTCTCGGTATCACGGGCGAAAAGGGGATCCCAGTCCGAGCCCCAAAGCAGTTTGATCACATTCCAGCCGGCACCGGCAAAGAGCCCTTCGAACTCCTGGATGATCGAGCCGTTGCCCCGCACCGGGCCGTCCAGGCGCTGCAGATTGCAGTTGACGACGAAGATCAGGTTGTCGAGACCCTCGCGCGCGGCGAGCGAAAGACCGGCCAGCGACTCCGGCTCATCCATTTCGCCGTCGCCGACAAAGGACCAGACCTTGCGACCTGCCGTGTCGAGAACACCGCGGTGCTGGAGGTAGCGCATGAAGCGCGCCTGGTAGATCGCGTTCACCGGTCCAAGCCCCATCGCGGCGTTGGGAAACTGCCAGAACTCCGGCATAAGGTAGGGATGGCAGTACGACGACAATCCGTGCCCGCCCGTCTCGCGTCGGTAGTTCTCGAGTTGCGTTTCGGTTAGCCGGCCCTCCAGATACGCGCGGGCGTAGACACCCGGAGACGCATGGGGCTGAAACCACACGAGATCGCCCGACTGCCCCGCGCGGAAGAAATGATTGAGTCCCACCTCGAAGAGATCGGCGATGGAGGCGTAGGTCGCGATGTGGCCGCCTAGCTCGGGGTGGTCGCGGTTCGCGCGCACCACCATTGCGAGTGCGTTCCAGCGCACGATCGAACCGATGCGCTGCTCGGTCTCGAGATTTCCCGGAAACTGCGGCTGGTCCGCGAGCGGGATCGTGTTGCAGTAGGGCGTATTGAAAACTGGGGGCAGCGGCACGCGCGCGGCACGCGCCTGGTCGAGCAGCTTCCGCAGGATGAAGGTCGCGCGCTCGCCGCCTTCGCTTTTCACCAGCGATTCGAAGGCGTCCATCCAATCCCGTGTCTCGACGGGATCGGGGTCGGCGGGCATTACGCGCCAAAAGGCGGCGGTGAAATCGGAGAGATCTGTCATTTCAAACTTCCGTGAACGGTGAGTGGTGAGTCGTGAGTGGACGGCGCGGCTGATTCGCACCGTCACCTCACTCATGGTACTGCGGGCGGGGCGGCACGGGGTTGCGATCGGAGCTGTTCATCTAACTGAAAGTGGCATATTATTCTGTTAGCAGCACAACTTACAGCATTTTATGCCATTACCAGAACTGGATACGATAGATTGGAAGATCCTGGACCGGCTGCAGCAGGACGCGCGCATCGCCAATGTCGATCTTGCGCGCGCAGTCAATCTGTCCCCCTCGCCATGCCTGAACCGGGTGCGCCGGCTGGAGGCCGAAGGAATCGTCAGCCGCCACGTGACGCTGCTCGATCCGCTCAAGCTCGGTCTCACGGTGAGCGTTTTCATTCAGGTTAGCCTGGAAAAGCAGATGCGAAATGCGCTGGATGCGTTCGAGAGCTCGGTGCTGGCGCGCGGGGAGGTGATGGAGTGCTACCTGATGACGGGCGACGCGGATTATCTTCTGCGAGTCGTAGTGCCGGACATGCCGTCACTCGAGCGCTTCATCGTGGACTACCTTGCACGGATCCCCGCCGTGTCGAACATCCGCTCGAGCTTCGCGCTGAAACAGGTGAAGTACCAGACCGCACTGCCCCTGCCAGTGTCGCCGGCTGGTAAGGAAGGGAAGCGATCGCGCTCGTGACTCTTATCACCCATCACCCATCACCCGGCAGGAGTGGCTTCACCGATTGTTTCTTTACCGTCGTTGGCGCAGCATGGCATCGGCTTTTTAGGGAGGGGCGACTCATGAACGCACTATGCACCCTGGTCAAGACGTACGGCCCGCTGCTCGGGCGGATTCTGATTACGGTCATCTTCCTGCGGTCGGCTTTCGGCAAAATCACCGGATTTTCAGTGGTGGCAGCTGGAATGGCAAAGAAGGGCATGCCCTTTGCCGAATTCTTGCTCGTGGGCGCGATCGCGTTCGAGATCGTTGGCAGCCTGATGGTGCTGTTTGGCTGGAAAGCGCGCTGGGGAGCATTGCTTCTCGTCCTCTTCACGATTCCCGCGACGCTCTTCTACCACGATTTCTGGAACATGGAGGCAGCGCAATACCGGGGCCAGTTGAATCACTTCATGAAAAACCTCTCCATCGTTGGCGCGCTGATCTTCGTGATAGGCATGGGCCCGGGTCCGCTCAGCCTGGAGAAGTCGCGGGAGCAGCCCGGTTCGTGATCAGACCGCGGCAAAGTACCCCGCGCCTCGCGCAGCGGGCACAGGAGATCGAGCCGTTCCACGTCATGGCGATCCTTGCGCGCGCGCGGGAGCTGGAAGCGCAAGGGCACGATATCGTGCACATGGAGGTGGGCGAGCCGGATTTCCCGACGCCGGAGCCGGTGCGCCGGGCCGGCATCGCGGCGCTCGAGAAAGGAGAGCTCTATTACACGCCGGCGCTCGGACTCTCCGAGTTGCGGCAAACGATCGCGCGCTTCTACGGCCAGCGCTACGGGGTCACGGTCTCACCTGCGCGCGTCATCGTCACGACCGGGGCATCCGGCGCGCTCATGCTCGCGTGCGCTGCGCTCGTCGATGCGGGCGATGAGGTGATCCTTGCCGATCCCGGCTATCCGGCCAATCGCCAGTTCGTGCGCGCGATGGGGGGCGTGCCGAAGTCTGTGCCGGTGGACGCGTCGAGTGCCTACCAACTCGCCCCCGATCACCTCGAGCGCGCATGGGGAGAGCGTACTGCCGCTGCACTCGTCGCTACGCCATCCAATCCCACGGGCACGCTGATCTCGACGGAGCGCCTCGCGGCAATGGTGGAGATCGCGCGCGCAAAAGAGGGAACACTGATCGTGGACGAGATCTATCACGGGCTCGTCTACGAGGGCGACCCCACCACGGTGCTCGCGCTTGCCGACGACGTCTTCGTGATCAACAGTTTCTCCAAGTACTTCAACATGACAGGGTGGCGGCTGGGCTGGATGGTGGTCCCGGAGAGCTATATCACCAGCATCGATCGGCTCTCGCAGAATCTGTATCTTGCGGCGCCCACGACAGCCCAGTACGCAGGGCTTGCCGCATTCGAGCCGGAGACGCTTGCCATCCTCGATGGTCGAGTGAAGGAGTTCAAGGCGCGGCGCGACTACCTGCTCCCCGAGTTGCGCCGCCTTGGCTTCGACATCCCGGTGACGCCGCAGGGCGCGTTCTACATTTACGCGGGCTGCGCGAAGCACACGGGCGACAGCTTCGTGTTTGTGCGCGACTTGCTGGAGCGGGCAGGCGTCGCGATTGCGCCGGGGAACGACTTCGGCTCTAATCAATCTGAGAAATACGTGCGTTTTGCCTACACGAACTCGATCGAGCGGCTCAAGGAGGGTGTGCGCCGCATTGCCCGCTTCCTTAGGGCGCGATGAGTGACGGGTGACGGGTGACGAGTGACGAGTGACGAGTGATGAGTGATGAGTGATGAAGTAACCTGGAGGAGATCGAAATGAGTGGCGTTCCCAGTATCGAGTGCAAACCGGACGGTCCCTATCTCGTCAAGGACCTTGAAGATTTTCGGAACTCGAGGTCAGACCGTATTCCGACCAAGCCCGTCATCGCGCTGTGCCGGTGCGGGGGGTCTGCTAACAAGCCGTTCTGCGATGGCACGCACCGGAACAATGGGTTCTCCGGCGCGAAGCTGGCTGACGGTAGCGCGGACAAGCAGGACAGCTACCGGGGTCAGAAGATCACTATTCACGACAATCGGGCTATTTGCGCGCACGCGGGGCATTGCACCGACGGGCTTGCCGCGGTGTTCAAGTACGGGAAGGAACCCTGGATTGATCCGGATGGGGCCAATGTCGAGGCCATTATCGAGGTTATTCAAAAATGTCCCTCCGGTGCGCTGAGCTACTCGCTTGGCGGCGATAAGAGTCAGGTCGCGGCGTTGAAACCGTCAATCACTGTCACGAAAGACGGACCATACCAAGTTGTCGGAGACGTCCAGCTAATGGGTGAGTCATGGGGCCAAGGGGCCTTGAAGGAGCGTTACACGTTATGCCGTTGCGGGGCCTCCAAAAACAAGCCTTTTTGCGATGGGAGTCATTGGCAGGTCGGATTCAAGGACGAGAAGAACTAACGAAGTCCCAGGTTCCATGTTTAAAGTTCCATGTTCCAAGTTCAATGTTCAAAGCGGGGAACTTCGCGTGCGACGTTCGTCCAACCTTGAACCTTGAACCTTGAACCTTGAACCTTGAACCTTGAACCTTGAACCTTGAACCTTGAACCTTGAACCTTGAACCTTGAACCTTGAACCTTGAACCTTGAACCTTGAACGCTTATGGCTCTCCAATCTCCCGCCCGTCGTCGAGTGCTCTACAGGATTACGCGGCTTGGTGGCGCGGCGCTTGCGTTAACCGGCGTCTCGCTGAGTGCTGTCCGCGCCGCCGCTCCCGACGCTGAGCGACAGCGTTTCATGGCGCATGCGTATGAGATGCGCCGACGCGCGATCGCAAGCGGCGACCAGGCATTCGGCGCGGTGGTCGTGAAGAACGGCCAGGTCGTTGGCGAAGGCGTGAGCGCGGTGCTGACGACGCCCGACCCGACCGCCCATGGTGAGATGCAGGCGATTCGCGACGCCGCGCGCCGGCTCGGTTCCGCGAAGCTGGCAGGTTGCGAGCTCTACACGACATTCCAGCCATGCCAGATGTGCGAAACTGCCGCGTATTGGGCCGGAATCGAGCGTATCTTTTACGGCGAGGCGGTGACGGACGGCGGAGCCCCGCGTTACCGTAGTTGTTAAGACTTTAGCCGCAGATAAACGCAGATGAACGTGGATCAGATCAAAATCGAAATAGACAGGATTAACAGGATTCACAAGATTCCTTTTTCAACGTTTTGGTTTCGATCTTGTTAATCTTGTAAATTATATTTTTGCCGGCGTGTATCGGCGTTTATCAGCGGCTCAACGGTTCTACTCTTGTTTTTGGTCTTCTCTTTCTTGTAGATATAAATCTGTGTTTATCCGCGTTCATCTGCGGCTAATTTTTCTTTTTGCGTTGCTGCAGTGTCCCGCGGTGCTTGCCGCGGCTACGACGTATCCCGTGCCTGAGAGTGCGTTCAACGTCGGGCACGCAGCGATTCGACCCGGCCGCACCGAGCAGGACCATTTCTCGATCAAGCTCGCGTTTCCGTCGGCCGCCGTAATTGATCATTACCGCGGCTATTTCTCGAGATTCATCGAGTGCCGCGGCCGCGGCACGCCATGGGAGGCCGGCCCCGATGCGTCCACGCAGACACCGAAGTTCGTTCATCAGATGGTTCGACACTGGGTGACGGAAGATAACCGCGAAGTGATTACGCTCGCCATTCGCTATACTTCCGCGGGCACCGATTGGAAGGACCGCCCGGACAACGATGTGCAGCGCGTCACCCTGTTGTACGAGAAAGTCTTTGACGCGAAACGGGCCGCACGCTCGGAAGGTTCCTCGTGCGATGACAGGCCCGTGCCCCAACGCCGAGCGCCACGGCCGGGGCCCTTCATCGCGCCCTAGTCGACCGTCGGCGCGATGAATGCGGGATGATGCGCCTCGAACCTGGTGATGTGAACGGGTGATGGGAACTGGTGACGGAGATACTGGTGATGAAGTGCAATGCGCTTTTCCGTCACCATCTTTTATCACCATTATTCATCACCTCTTACCAAAGATCAGAGTGATCGAAGCAGCAATGACACGCCGCTCAGCGTGAGCAAGGTGCCGATCACGCGCGCCGCGTGATCGCGCGAGATATTCAGGTGCAGGCGGTTGCCGCACCACAGGCCGATGGCCATGACGGGTAAGAGCAGCGCCGCGGTGACGAGGACATCCTTGGTCATGAGGCCCGCGAGGGAGAAGAGGAGGATTCGGCCGACCGTGGTGACCATGAAGACCACCGGCATCGTGGCCCGGATCTGCTCGGGCGTCGAGCCGCGGCCCACGAGGTACATGACGTAGAATGGTCCGCCGACGCCAAAAACCGACGACGTCGTTCCGCCGAGGAGCCCGAATGGCGCCGCCATCCAACGCCCGAATCGAAAGGCCGATTCTCGCTTCACCGCATAGTAGATGCCATAGGCAGTGATGAACGCGCCCAGGGTTGGGAGCAGGAACTCGCCCGGCACGCTCACCAGTATGGAAACGCCGATCAGCATTCCCGCGACGAGAAAAGGGAGCATCGGCAGGACGTCGCGCTTGTTCACCCCTTCACGCAGCCGGAACCCTTGTGAGTACGAGGCGGTCGCGTCGAGCAGGACGACCACCGGCACGGCAAACTTCAGTGGAAAAACGTGTGCCAGCAGCGGAATTGCGATCAGCGTGGAGCCGAAGCCGGAGATGCCGAAGATCACGTACGCCCCCAGGACCGTCAGCGGCGCGACGACGATGATGACAATCGAGGGCATACGGCCGATCGCGGCTCAACCCGAGTTGCGCAAGCCGGCGGCGATTCCGTTTATCGTGAGGTGAAGCGCGCGCCGCGTGCGTTCGTCCGTGTCGCCGCCACGGTAGCGCTTGAGCAAATCGACCTGGAGGTGGTTGAGGGGATCGAGATACGGAAAGCGATTGCGTATCGACCGCGCGAGCACCGGGTTGTCTGCCAGCAGTTCCTCTTGCTGTGTGATTTCCGCGAGCCACTTGCGGCCACGGTGCCATTCCGCGGCGATGCGGCCAAAGATCTCCCGCCGCAAGTCGACATCCGGAACGAGCTCGGCGTAGCGCGAGGCAATCGCGAGGTCGGTCTTGGCAAGCACCATGTCCATGTTCGACAGCACGCTGCGGAAGAAGGGCCACTCCGAATGCATTTCGCGCAGCTCGTCGAGCGTACCGAGCTTCTGCGCGATGCATTCCTCTGCCGCGGTGCCGAACCCGTACCAACCGGGCAGCATCAGCCGGCACTGGCTCCAGCTGAACACCCACGGGATCGCGCGCAGATCCTCGACGCGTTGGGTGCCGTGGCGGCTGGGGGGGCGGCTGCCGATGTTGAGGTCGGCAATTTCGGCAATCGGCGTCGACGCTCGGAAGTAGTCGGTGAAGCCGGCTGTTCCGACGGTCAACTTGCGATAGGCGCGCAACGCCGAAGCGGAGAGCGCATCCATGATTTCGGCATGTCGCTGGCGCCGTGAATGCGGCGGACGCCGGCCCAGGCTGGCCTCGAGCGCTGCGGCCGCCAGTGTCTCGAGGTTGCGGTGTCCATTCTCCGGATCGGCGTACTTGCCGGCGATCACCTCACCCTGCTCGGTGAGGCGCAGCGCACCGTCCACGGTTCCCGCCGGCTGCGCGAGAATAGCGTCATAGCTCGGGCCGCCACCGCGGCCGACGGTGCCGCCGCGGCCGTGGAAAAGGCGCAGCCGGACACCGTTCTTGCGGCATACCGCGAGCAGCGCCGATGCGGCCTTGTATAGCGACCAGTTCGAAGTGAGGTACCCGCCGTCCTTATTGCTGTCCGAGTAGCCGAGCATCACTTCCTGGACGCTGCCACGCGCATCCACCCATGCGCGGTAGAGCGGCAGGCTTAGCGCCGCATCCAGGATGGCGCCGCAACGCTCGAGATCGGCGATCGACTCAAACAGCGGGATGACGTCCATTTCGAGCATCGGTGTCGCTCCGCCGCCAGCGGGCCGGTAGAGGCCCACTTCGCGCAGGAGGACGCCGACCTCGAGAAAATCCGAGACCGATTGGCAGTGCGAGATCACGTAGTGGGGCACCGCGCGCGGGCCCAGTCGCCGCCGTCCCTCAGCCGCCTCCGTGAGAATTGCCAGTTCCTCCAGCACCGAGGTCGAATAGGGAAGGTGCGGATTGCGCAACAGCCGCGGTCCCGCAAGCTCGCGCGCGAGCAGCGTTGTGCGCGAGCCCTCATCGAGACTGGTGTAGCCAGCCTCGACCCCGGCGCGCGCCAGCAGCTCGGCCACGGCAGCCTCATGCCTCGCGGAGCTCTGCCGCAGGTCGATTGGCGCCAGATGAAATCCGAATACACTCACTTTTCGCCGTAGCTCGCGCAGCCGCCCCCCCGCGAGCCGCTCTGCACCCTGCGCAGCGAGGCTGCGCTCGATGGTATCGAGGTCCGCCGCGAAACCTTCTGCGTCGGCATACGGCTCGCGGGCAGAACGCGGCGCGCGGACCGGGCGCAAGCCGGCGAGCGCACCGGCGCTCGCCGCCAGCCGGGCGTAGATTCCCGTCAGCGCGCGGCGGTAGGGCTCGTCTACGCGGTAAGGCGAATCGTCCTCGGAGGCCTCGACCAGTGCACGAATCTCCGCCGGCTCAGGCTTGATGCGAGTCGAGAGCGACAGCTCGCGGCCGAGCGCGTTGACCTCCTCGAGGTAGTGGCCGAGGATGAGTCGCGTCTGTTCGCGCAGTGCAAACGCGAGCACCTCGGGGTTGACGTGAGGATTGCCGTCTCGATCGCCGCCAATCCACGTGCCGACGGTGAGAAAGGGCGGCAGCCAGGGCGTGCGCTCGAGGCCGAGGCGCTTCTGGAGCCTGGTCTCTATCCCGGAATAAAGCCGGGGCAGCTCCGCAAGGAAGGTCAGCCTGAAGTACGCCAGGCCGTTCTCGATTTCGTCAGCGACGGCGAGCTTCGCCAGCCGCAGCATCGAGGTCAGCCACAAACGCAGCACCTCGCGTCGCAACGCCTCGTCGCGTTCAGGAGTCGGCGGGGCATCGACCAGCCGCGCGATTCCGCGCTCGCATTCGAGTATGCTCTGGCGCTGCACTTCGGTGGGATGGGCTGTCAGCACGGGGCTCACGTGCGCGCGGCTGAACCATTGGACGATCGCCTCGCCCGTAGCGCCCGCTTCGAGCGCACGTTCGAGCGCAAACGCGACGCTACCCGAGGGCGCCCGGCCATCCATGGCATCCCCGCGCTCGCGACGGTTCCGCTCCGCGTCCTCGGCGATGTTGATCAGATACGAGAAGTAGCTGAACGCGCGCACGACGTGCAGCGTTTGCTCGATGTCGAGGGCGTCGAGTTGTTGCTCGAGGTCGGCCTCGACGGCGGGCGCCTGGGCATCCTCGTCGGTTTTCGCGCGGCGAAAGCCGACTGCTGTCTGCCGAATGCGTTCGATGCGCTCCAGAGTCGCCGCGCCGACCTGCTCCCGTATCACGTCTCCGAGCAGACGTCCCAGGAGCCGCCGGTCTTCGCGCAGGCGGCGCTCGTCGTTCTCCAGCAGGCTGTCGGGCGCGTCGTCCATAAATGGCGCACCTATTATAGTGCGCGCCAGCGGCTACAATAGTCACATGTCACGAGTCACGAGTTTTAGCTCATGAAGGAAACCACGCTCATCGTGGTCCGCCACGCCGAAACCACCTGGAATCGCGAGAAGCGAATGCAGGGCACGACCGATACGACGCTGTCTGATGTCGGCCGCGCCCAGGCGCAGGCGCTTTCCCGCCGGCTTGCTCGTCAGGCGTTCTCGGCGCTCTATAGCAGTGACCTGAGCCGCGCGCGGGACACGGCGCATGCCATCGCGCAACAAACGCGGCGCGAACTCCTGCTCGAGCCGCGACTACGGGAGCGTGCATTCGGTATCTTCGAGGGGCTTATCGCGGACGAGATCCGGGCGCGCTATCCGGAGGAGTACGCCCGCTTCGCGAGCCGCGACCCTGACTATGAAGTACCCGGCGGCGAGAGCGCCCGCGGATTCACGCAGCGTTGCCTGGGTTGCCTGGCCGAGATCGCCAACCGCCACCCAGGCGAGGACGTCGTAGTGGTCACGCACGGACTCGTGCTCGACTCGCTTTACCGGGCAGCGCACGGACTCGACCACGGCGTGCAGCGCCCGGTGCCCCTCATCAACGCGAGCGTGAATCTTTTCGGATACGGCTCGAGCATCTGGCGCATGGTGGAGTGGGGTGACGTGACGCACCTCGCCGAGGACGAGATCACGGTTTACCGGGGCAGCGCCGGTTGAATCCGTGAGTCGTGATTCGTGAGTCGTGAATCGTGAAACGTGAATCGTGAAACGTGAATCGTGAAACGTGAATCGGGCTCAGTTAAAACCCAAGAATTAGCCGCAGATAAACGCAGATAAACACAGATTGAGATATACAAGAGAGAGAACCAAAACAGGAACAGACCTGCTTAGCCGCCGATGCACGCCGATAATGCAGAAGAAGTGATGGATAATGGTGATACGAAATGGTGATGAAGAAAAGCTGTCCCTTCGTCCATCACCAGTAATCATCACCATTTCTCATCACCAGTACGCGTCACCAGTTCTTGGTCGCGGGTCGCCGTGAGGAATGGATACCGTTGTCTTAGTTCACGGGCTGTGGGTCCATGGTATCGCGATGGAATTGATGCGCCGCCGCGTGGCGCGCGCGGGATATCAGGCGCTGGCGTACTCCTACCCATCCATGCGGCTGACGCTCAACGAGAACGCCGGGCGGCTCGCGCGTTATTTGCGCGAGTTGCCTGCTTCACGGCTGCATCTGGTCGGCCACAGTCTTGGCGGGTTGATCGTACTGAAGACTATCGAGCAGGCAACGGCGCTGCCCCCGGGCCGGGTCGTGTTGGCGGGGACGCCCTTTGGGGAGAGCTACGCGGCGCGGAGGTTGGAGCGCCTGCCGGGCGGGCGCACAGCGCTCGGGCGCAGCCTGCCCGAATGGCTCGAGATCGCGCACTCCAGGCCGGCGCCAGACCGTGAGATCGGCGTGATCGCGGGCAGCTCGCCCTTCGGGCTCGGGCGTCTCGTCGCGCCGGAATTGCCTCGGCCCAACGATGGGGTCGTGAGCGTCAAGGAGACACGGCTGCCCGGGATGCGCGATCATATCGTCCTGCCCGTGAGTCATTCGGGGATGCTGGTTTCGCGCCACGTCGTGCGCCAGATTTGCGCCTTTCTTCGCAATGGTGCCTTTGCCCGATAGGGCGGAGGCACGAGCCAAGAGGGAAGGAGAGATGCAGGATTACAATCGAACCGCCAAGGCGCCAAGCACGCCAAGAAACACAAGATTGATACACGGATAAGCGCACATGTTCGTGAATTGAGCATCGGGCAACGCCCTCGAACCACCATCCACGATTCACGATTTACGATTCACGCAGTATGAAATGGTAGGAACAATGCTTCTCATTCGACCATTGGCGATTGCGGGCCTGCTGGTGTTGATGGGCGGTTGTAATAGCGTCGGCTACTACTGGCAGTCGGTAAGCGGGCAGCTCGATATGTGGGGTCGCGAACGGCCGGTGCCGGAGGTAATCGGTGACCCCGACACTGACGCGACGCTGCGGCGCAAGCTTGCCCGTGTGGAGAAAATCCGCGATTTTGCGAGCGACGAGCTCAAGCTTCCAGACAATGCCAGTTACCGGCGCTACGCCGACCTGGAACGGCCGTTCGCGGTGTGGAATGTTTTTGCGGCGCCGGAGTTCTCTGTCTCACCCATACAGTGGTGCTTCCTGGTTGTGGGCTGTGTCGCCTACCGGGGCTATTTCGATCGCGCGGCGGCCGAGCGCTTCTCCGCGGGCGTGGCGGCACAGGGGCATGACGTTTACGTGGGCGGGGTGCCAGCTTATTCCACGCTCGGCTATTTTGCCGATCCCTTGCTCAATACGTTCATGCAGTTCCCCGACGTCGAGATCGCGCGTCTCCTGTTCCACGAGCTTGCGCACCAGGTCGCCTATGCGCCCGACGACACGGTTTTCAACGAGTCGTTTGCAACCGCCGTCGAAGCTGAAGGCATGAAGCGCTGGCTCACCCGCACCGGTAACCAGGCGGCGCGAGCCGATTTCGAGCGCCGGCAGTACGCGCGCGACGAGTTCAAGCGCATCGTCGAGCGCTCCCGACAGCGGCTCGACGCGCTCTATCGCTCGGGCGTCGCACCAGACGCGATGCGTATCCGCAAGGCTGCGATACTCGAGCAGATGGACCAGGAATACCGCGTGTTCAGGGACAGCTCCGGTTTTGCGGGCTATGACCACTGGTTCGCGCAGAGGCCCAACAACGCGCAGATCGCTTCGGTCGTGATTTACACGCAGCTCGTGCCGGCGTTCCAGTCGTTGCTCGAGCGCGAGGGCGGTGACCTTGGCCGGTTCTACGCGCGGGTAAAAATGCTGGCGAGCTTGCCAAAGGACCAGCGGGCCGATGCATTGCGGACGGCGTTGCCGCAGACGCAGGCAGAGGCTTTGCGCTAGGGCGTGTCGGCAGTGAGTGATAGCATCCGTCGTCCGGAAAGGCCGGTCACAGCCGGCCTTTTTTGTTCTCTGTGATCTCTGTGTTCTCTGTGGCAGTTTGATCCTGAACTTGTGAGACAACACTCCAGCACTGACATCGAGCAGCGGCGCGCGAATCTGCCGCAGCCGCGTTATCCCGAGGAGCTTCCGGTCGTCGCGAAGCGCGAGGAGATCGCGCGCGCGATCGACGCCCACCAGGTAGTGATCGTCTGTGGCGAGACCGGATCGGGCAAGACGACGCAGTTGCCCAAGATCTGCCTGGAGCTCGGGCGCGGTGTCGCGGGCATGATCGGCCATACCCAGCCGCGCCGCATCGCCGCGCGCACGGTCGCCGCGCGCATCGCCTCGGAGCTCACGAGCCCGCTCGGGCACGCCGTCGGCTATAAGGTACGTTTTTCCGACCGCGTTTCCCCGGAAACCTACCTCAAGGTCATGACCGATGGGATACTGCTCGCGGAAACACAAAGCGACCGCCAGCTCCGCGCCTACGACACGATCATCATCGACGAAGCGCACGAGCGCAGCCTCAATATCGACTTCCTTATCGGCTACGTCAGGCAACTGCTGCCACAGCGACCAGACCTCAAGCTCATCGTCACTTCGGCGACGATCGATGCAGAGCGTTTCTCGCGCCACTTTGGCGATGCGCCGGTAATCGAGGTGTCGGGCCGGCTCTATCCGGTCGAGATGCGCTACCGGCCGCTCGCCGGGCGCGGGGAGCGCGACGATGAGCAGGACATGGTGCAGGCGACGCTCGATGCGGTGGACGAGCTCGCGCGCGCGCCGGGCGGCGGTGACGTCCTGGTCTTCTTGCCGGGAGAGCGCGAGATCCGCGAGACGGCGGACGCCCTGCGTCAGCACCATCCGAAAGGGGCGGAGATCCTGCCGCTCTACGCGCGGCTTTCCTTCGAAGAGCAAGAGCGCGTGTTCCGCCCGGGTGGCGCGCGCCGCATCGTGCTCGCCACCAACGTCGCCGAGACCTCGCTGACCGTGCCCGGCATCCGTTTCGTAGTGGATACGGGGCTCGTGCGCATCAACCGCTACGGCTACCGCAACAAGGTGGAGCAGCTGCAGGTGGAGCCGGTGTCCCAGGCCTCGGCCAATCAGCGCGCCGGCCGCTGCGGGCGGGTTGCCGCCGGAATCTGCATCCGCCTCTACTCCGGCGAAGATTACGATGCCCGGCCGCAATACACCGATCCCGAGATCCTGCGCTCGTCGCTCGCGTCGGTGATCCTGCGAATGAAGGCACTGGGATTGGGCGATGTCGAGCGCTTTCCCTTCCTCGACCCGCCCGCGCCGCGCATGATTGCGGACGGCTACCAGCTTCTCGCCGAGCTGGGGGCGGTGGATGATTCGTATGCCCTTACTCCGCTGGGGCGGCGGCTCGCGCGCTTCCAGATCGATCCGCGCGTCGCACGCATGATCCTCGCGGCCGAGCACGAGCAATGCCTTGCCGAAATGCTCGTCATCGCCGCCGTGCTCGAAGTGAACGATCCGCGTGAGCGCCCCTTCGAGCGGGCTGATGCGGCAGACCGGGCACACGCCCGGTTTCATGACGAGCAGTCGGACTTCCTCGTGTTGCTCAAGGTCTGGCACCACTTCCAGGAGGCGATTGAGCACAGGAAGTCGAACCGCAAGCTGGCGCTGGAATTGCGCGAGCAGTTTCTCTCGCAACGGCGGCTGCGGGAGTGGCGCGATGTCCACCACCAGCTCGCGGCGCTCGTCGCTCAGATGGGAATGCGCGCGAACGAGAAGCCGGCAACCGACGAGCAGGTGCACCGCGCACTCATCGCGGGGCTGCTGGGCAATATCGGCTGCAAGGGCGAGGAGGCCGGAGAGTACCTCGGCGCGCGGGGCGTGCGGTTCGCCATCTTCCCCGGATCCGGGCTGCGCAAGAAACAGCCGCGATGGGTCGTCGCCGCAGAGCTGGTCGAGACCACGCGGCTCTATGCCCGGTGCGTTGCGCGGATCGAGCCGGAATGGGTGGAGGCGGCCGCGGGCGAGCTCGTGAAGAGGCATTACTTCGACCCGCACTGGCAGCGCGAGCGCGCGATGGTGTCCGCCTACGAGCGCGTGACGCTCTACGGGCTGACGCTCGTGCCACGGCGGCGCGTCAACTACGGGCCGATCAATCCGAAAGAGGCGCGTGAGGTATTTATCCGCCGGGCGCTGGTGGCGGGCGAATTCGACACACGGGCGCCGTTTTTCGAACACAACCGTCGGCTGGTAAAAGAGATCGAGGCGTTGGAGCACAAAGCGCGCCGGCGTGACGTGCTCGTGAACGAGGAGGTGATCTTCAACTTCTACGACGGGATCGTCGCGCTCGATCTCGTCAATGGCGCGGGCTTCGAGCGGTGGCGGGCGGAGGCCGAGCACGCCAACCCGCGGCTGCTCTATCTGACGCGCGAGTACTTGATGCGTCATGCCGCCGCGGAAATTACCGAGGCGCAGTTCCCGGAGCGCCTTCGCGCGGGTGACGTCGATCTCAAGCTCGGCTATCGATTCGAGCCCGGCCATCCCCTCGACGGCGTGACCGTGACTGTTCCGCTCGAATTGCTGAACCGCCTCGAGCCGGCGCATTTCGAGTGGTTAGTGCCGGGGCTCGTGCGCGAGAAAATAGCGCATCTCTTCAAAGCGCTGCCAAAGCAGCTGCGCCGGCATCTCGTGCCCGTACCGCAGCACGTTACGGCCTTCCTCGAAGAGCAGGATTCCGGGGAGAGCCGGCCACGCCTGGCCGCGGCGCTGGGGCGCTATGTCCAGCGCGCAGCTGGCGCGCCGGTAGCGGCCGACGTATGGGATGACGTTGAGCCGCCGCCGCATTTATGCATGAACTTTCGCGTCGTGGACGAGGTGGGGCGTGAGCTCGCCACCGGGCGGGATCTCGCGGCGCTGAAGACGCAGCTCGGACAGGCTGCGAGTCTTACGTTCAGTGCGGACGAGCCGGGAATCGAGAAGACCGGAATCCGTGTCTGGGATTTCGGCGACCTGCCCGCGGAGATTTCGTTTACGCGCGGCGGCCGGCGGCTCACGGGTTACCCCGCGCTCGCCGACGAGGGCGAGAGCGTCGCGATTCGGTTGTTCGACACGCGCCCGGCGGCGGATGCGGCGATGCGCGCGGGCGTGCGGCGCATGATTTGGCTCTCGCTCAAAGAGCAGATGCGCCAGCGCGAGAAAACCCTGCCTGGGTTCACCCAGGCTGCGCTTGCTTTGCGCACGCTCGCCTCGGCGGACGACCTTAGAGAGGATCTCTTGACGGCGATCGCCGATCGCGCATTTATCGGCGAGGACGAGCTGCCGCGCACGGCAAAGGCGTTCGAGGCGTTACGGGCGCGTGCCCGCACGCGGCTTCCTGCAGTCGCCGACGGGGGGTGCCGGCTGTTCGGCACGATCGCCGAGGAGTACCCGCGCGCGCAGCAGCGCCTCGCTGGAGCGGGAAAGACGGCACCACGCCCGGTCGCCGACGTGCGCGCCCAGCTGGCCCGGCTGGTATTCAAAGGGTTCATGGCCGCGACGCCGTGGGAGCGGCTGCAGGACCTGCCGCGGTATTTGAAGGCGATGCAGGCGCGACTGGACAAGTACGCGAAAGACTCCGAGCGCGATGAGCGCCATGCCTCCCACATCGGGGAGCTCTGGAGCCGGTACGAAGAGCGGGCGGCGAAGCTGCGCCGGGCGCACGAGTCCGACCCGCGGCTCGAGGACTTCCGCTGGCGTATCGAGGAGTTGCGCGTATCGCTTTTTGCGCAGGAGCTGCGCACGCCTTATCCGGTATCCTTCAAGCGCCTGGACAAGCTCTGGCAATCGATCGTTCGCTAAGGCACACGCCACCGGATGGGCCAAGCCTCGAAGATTATCCAGACCCTTAAATAGTGATGATTACTGGTGATGGAAACTGGTGATGAGTACTAGTGATGTACACCGCGGGTGACGGTTTGTCATCACCAATTTTCACCACCATTTCTCATCACCATCTTTCATCACCATTTCGGGAAATGTTAATTCACGCAACAGTCACCATCACCGGAGCGCCTGAAGAGCGCGAAGCGTGCGAAGCGCAGCTTCGGCGCGCGCTCGCGGGCCAGCTGCGCCGCGATGATGTCACGGAGCATAGCGGCAAGGATGCCCTTTGTTACGACCTCAAGGTCGAGGGTGGAATACCGTTCCCCGTTTTCGCAAGAGCCTCCGAAGAGTTTCCGACGCTTGAGTTCGCGATCGATTGGGTGAACGTCGCTGCGGGCGAGCGCGGCAGCGCGCGCTTTGTCGGAGGTCATCTCGCCGCGCAGACCTCGGAGCGCATTGGCACCGCCTCTGCGACCGATCATCCGGTATACGTTGCCGTGGCAACAGATGGAACGCTGACGCTGGCGTTGACGCTGGAGCGGGTAGCGAGCAACGAGTGGCTTGGCTACGGCGTCACCGCGACGCGCGACGCGCTGCTCCGGATCTTGCGTGAACCGGGACGGGACGAGTTGACCCTCTACGCAACGGAAGGCGCCCCGGAGTGGGCGGCCGTCTGGACGGGTAACCTCTTAGCCCGGCAATTTGATTTTCAGGAGGGGCAGGAGCCGGTTGCCATCGCGGATTCAATTTTTCAAGATCTGGATCGGATGGCGCGAGGCTTTGCGCAAGCGTGGCTCTGGTTTGCCGACGCACCCGAGCAGGAGATCGCGATCGAGCGGGAGCGCTACGCCCGCTACGGCTACGAAACCGCGGACGCGAACCTGCGTTCAGCGCGTTTGCATCAGCTTCGCACTGAAGCGGGAGCAGGCAAACCGCTCGAGCACTCGACGTTCAGCGCGGACGAAGCCTGGCTTAAGGATATCGTCTTGGCGACCTGGGCCAAGGACGTATGATTAATTTTGAATTATGAATGACGAATGATCGAAAATCAGGTCTACCTGCTGTCAGTCGTCAGTCGTCAGTCGTCAGTCGTCAGTCGTCAGTCGTCAGTCGTCAGTCGTCACCAGCGCCGGGGCGGACGGCGGCGCCAATAGAGGATCATGATGAAGCCTCCCACCATTCCTCCGAGGTGCGCGAAGTGGGCGACGCCCTCCTGCGTTCCCGTAACACCCAGGTAGAGCTCGATCGCGGCGTAGACGAAGACAAAAACGCGCGCGGGCATCGGGATGGGCGGAAAGATGAGGAGGATCGTGCGCCGCGGAAAGTAGAGGCCGAAGGCGAGTAGCACGCCGAACACACCGCCGGATGCGCCGATGGTCGGATAAGGCGGCGCTCCCGATACCGCTGACATTACGAGCTGCGCGATGCCGGCGGTCACGACGGAAACGAAGTAATACATGAGGAAGCGCTGCCGCCCGAACAGGCGCTCGACATCCGACCCGAACATGAACAAGCCGAACAGATTGAAGAGGAGGTGCATGAAATTCCCATGCAGGAAGCTATAGGTGACGAGCTGCCAGGGCAGGAAACCGGTGGTGGTCGGGCCGGGAACCTGCACGGCCCCGCCGAGCGGCCAGAGCGCGAACCATGCGAGGAGCACGTCGCCTAGCACGAGCTGCAGGAGGAACACGGCTCCGATCGTCGTGATCAACGCGCGGGTCGCGGGGGGCATCAAGTGCCACATAGATCCGTGAATCCTAAATCGTGAATCGTAAATCGTGAATCGTGAATCGTAGTTTGTTTCTCTTGGCGTCGTGGCGTCGTGGCGTCTTGGCGGTTCAATTATTGAAAAATCTGCGTGTATCTGCGTGTATCTGCGGCTAAATCTACGGTTTTGACGGGATCGCCCACGCTTCTTCCTCGGATACGCCGGGTGGCGGCGTAAAGAGGACAGAGGTCGCCTCCTTCACTTTCGCCACTCCGCCGCAGCGCTCGATCATGGCGCGCTGATCGGCTTTCGCGCGTGAATCCACCGCCTCGGGATCGAGAATCGATCGCAGGCGCGCTTCAAGCCCAGCGATCGTCGCGGCATACCGGTCGTCTCCGGCGAGGTCCCGGCTCTCGTCCGGATCGGCAGCGAGATCGAAAAGCTGGGCGGGCATGCCGACGTGGTAGATGAGCTTCATGTCTCCATCGCGCACCGCGAATACACCGGCTTTCGAGCCCTGTGCGTGATACTCGGCGAAGCCCGTCCGCTCGATGTCCTGGCCGGTCGCTGCCGGCCACAGCGACACGCCGGGTAGTTCGTGATCTTCGCGCAGGGGCCCGATGCCCGCACCCTCGATGAGCGTGGGGAAGAGGTCGACATGCGAGACGATCTGGCGCGTAACGTGTCCCGGCGGCAGCTCCGGCCCTGCGAGCAGCAGCGGCACGCCAATGGCGCCCTCGTATAGATTCTTCTTGCCGAAGATGCCCTGGGCACCGAAAAGCTCGCCATGGTCGCTCGTGTAGGCGATGCGTGTCGTGCCGAGCAGGCCCAGCCGTTCAACGGCCTTCATCACTGCGCCAATCTGCTCGTCGAGATGCGTGATAAGGCCGAAGTAGCCCGCAGCAACCCGGCGCAGCATTCGCTCGTCGGTCAGGTCCTCGATTCCTTCGATGCGCCGCAGGTACTCGAGCGCAGGGTGCCCGGAACGCTCGACCGGACCATGGCGCACCGGCAGGGGCATATCGCGTTCGGGATAAAGATCGTAAATGCGTTTTGGTGCCGTGAACGGCGGATGCGGACTGGGATAGGACACAAGGAGGACCCAGGGCTTGCCGTCCGTGCGCGCGTTTCGCTCGAGCCACTCGACCGCCTTCGCGGTGATCTTTCGATCGTAGTCATGATAATGCGTGTCGCCGGCGCCTGAGCGCAACGTATAGAGGTCCCACAGCGCGCGGCCGCGGGGCTGCTCGTCATCGTGTCCGCGGAGCAGGTTCTTGATCGCGCCCTTGCCCTCGTGCAGATGCAGGGTCTCGATCTCTTCGGTGAAGCCGTTGTCGTCGTCGTGGCTGCGGAAATGGAGCTTGCCGACGGCGACGACCGTGTGCCCCGCGTCGCGCAACCGGTGATGCCAGCTTGGTATGCGCCCGTCGTAGGCGATCGCATTGTCCCAGTGGCCCGTCTGGTGAGGATAGCGCCCCGTCGCGATGCTCGCGCGCGCCGGACAGCACAACGGGCTCGCGCAGTAACTATTGGCGAAGCGCACGCCGCGCGCCGCGATGCGGTCAAGATTCGGCGTTTTGACCACCGGGTGCCCATAACAGCCGAGCACCTGCCGGTTGTGGTTGTCCGAAAGGAAAAAGATCAGGTTTGCTGGTTCCATGCTGCCACACGATTCAAGATTCGGGACTCCGCGGCTTCTTCCGGGAAACAAGTGATGGATGATGGTGATGAAAAGTGGTGATGAAGATAATGGTGATGGAAAAACACACTAAATGGCGCATCACCAGTAATCATCACCATCTCCCATCACCAGTACTCATCACCAGATTTTAGAGTCGTCAGTCGTCAGTCGTCACTTGTCACCCATCACCCATCACCCATCACGCATCACTTGTACTTGCGGGTCATGAGTTCAGTCACCGAAGCGCCCTCGTCGATATCGGCCTTTCGCTTCGTGTCGCCGGCATCGATCTCGAGCGCGGCGTCCAGGACCTCCACGGCGCGCTCGCGCGGGACGAACGCAACGCCGGCCTCATCGGCGCAGACAAGATCTCCCGGACTCACCTGGACGCCTGCGATTTGCACCGTGCCGTTGATCTCCACCGTTTGCATGCGCCACTTGCCCGTGATCGGCGTGAAGCCACGGCACCACACGGGCCAGCCCATCTCGCGGTATTGCTGCGGATCGCGCACAGTGCCGTCCACGACGGCGCCGATGAAGCCCTGCCGCCGGGCGACGGTTGCAGACTGCCCGCCCATGTTCGAGCAGCCCACGACGCCCTCGATGACGAGCACGTCGCCCGGCTCGGCGAGGTTGTGCGCTTCGCTCTCGCCCTGCGTGTTGGTCTTTTCGAGCGCGGCCCGGTGAATTTGCGCAGTGCGCTGGATGTTGCGCACGGTGAGCGCTTGTCCGACCACACGATTACCGGTCACGACCGGGGGCAACACGTACGCGGGCACCACACCCACGATACCCAGCTCGTCCATTGCGTCCGAAACCGTGCCGGTTAGATCGACGAGCACCCGGTAGCCTTCCAGTATCTGCGCCGGCAGGCGCGGCAGCTCGATCATCCGAATCGCCTCGCGGGGCAGCCTGCCGAGTGGTGTCTTGGCCATAGGTTTCTCGCTTGAAGTCGGTGAGCCGTGCCGCTGAGGGATCGTGGATTCTAGGGACGCGCTTCGTGTTGCGTCAACCAGGTCATTACGCTATCGTCCGTCACTGGAAGTCGGTTCAAAACCCGGTAATTTAGCCGCAGACAAACGCAGATATTATGAACCACATGATGAATAATGGTGATGAATAATGGTGACGCGAACTGGTGATGAAGAACCCTTGCAACCTGGCGTATCACCATTAATCATCACCATCTCTCATCACCAGTACACATCACCAACTCCGGAATCCCGGTGAGCAGGTCCAAAGTTCTGTCGAGCCAATACGCGTCAACTTAGAAAATGGCGATCCCCAAAAAGCGTGGAATGCGCAAGAACCTTACCGCCTATGGCGACGAGGCGTTCTCGCTCTTTTTGCGCAAGGCCTTCATCAAGGCGATGGGCTATTCCGACGATGCGCTGGAACGCCCCATCGTCGGAATTACGAACACCTATAGCGGATTCAATGCCTGTCACCGCACGGTGCCCGAGCTGATCGAGGCGGTAAAGCGCGGCGTCATGCTGGCCGGCGGATTGCCGGTTGAGTTCCCGACCATCACACTGCACGAATCCTTCGCGCACCCGACCAGCATGTACTTGCGCAACCTCATGGCGATCGACGCCGAAGAGATGATCCGTGCGCAGCCGGTGGATGCGGTCGTGTTGATCGGCGGTTGCGACAAGACAGTGCCGGCGCTCCTCATGGGCGCCGCGAGCGCGAACGTCCCTGCGATCCTGATGGTGACCGGACCCATGATCACTGGCGACTACAAGGGCCAGCGGCTCGGCGCTTGCACCGACTGCCGGCGTTTCTGGGCGCAATTCCGCGCGAAAGAGATCGATGAGGAGGAGATCGGCGAGATCAACGCGAAGCTCTGTCCTTCGGCAGGCACTTGCATGGTGATGGGAACGGCTAGCACGATGGCCTGCTGCTCGGAAGCGCTTGGCATGATGCTGCCCGGCGGCGCGTGCATTCCTGCCGTGCTTGCCGAGCGCCTGCGAAACGCCGAGGCAACGGGCGCGCGGGCGGTTGGTTTATCGAAAGAGGGGCTGACACCCGACAAGATCATGACGCCTGCCGCGTTCGAGAACGCGCTGCGCATGCTGCTGGCAATCGGTGGGTCGACCAACGGCATCGTTCACCTGGCGGCGATCGCTGGCCGCCTTGGCATCGCGGTTGATCTCGATGCCTTCGATCGGATGGGACGCGCGACGCCGGTGCTGGTGGATCTCAAGCCCAGCGGCCAGCACTACATGGAGGATCTCTACAAGGCTGGAGGGCTCGTACAGATTCTGAGACAAATCACTAGGTTATTGAACCTGGATGCTCTCACGGTGACCGGAAAAACGCTCGGTCAGAACATCGCTGCCGCGCCGCCGGCATGGAAACAGGACGTCGTGCGGTCGTTCAGAAATCCGGTGTTCAAGGAGGGCGGAATTGCATTCCTGCGCGGTAATCTCGCGCCGGATGGTGCCATCATCAAACAGTCTGCGATGGACCCGAAATTCATGCGGCATGAAGGCAGGGCGGTGGTGTTCGAGTCGCTTGAGGATCTCGCGAACCGGATCGACCGCCCGAAGCTCGATGTCTCGGCGCAGGACGTGCTGGTGCTGAAGAACGCGGGTCCCAAGGGCGCGCCTGGCATGCCGGAAGCGGGCTACATCCCGATCCCGAGGAAGCTCGCACAAAAGGGCGTGAAGGACATGGTGCGGATCTCGGATGCGCGCATGAGCGGAACGGCGTTTGGCTCCATCATCCTGCACGTGACGCCGGAATCGGCGCTCGGCGGGCCGCTCGCGCTGGTGAAGAACGGCGACCGTATCCGGCTTGACGTTCCGGCGCGCCGGCTCGAGCTGCGGGTTGCCAAGGCGGAGCTGGAGCGGCGCCGGAAGTCCTGGAAGGCGCCGGCGGGGTCGAAGGAAGACCGCCGCGGCTACCGCAAGCTGTTCCTGGAGACGGTTACGCAGGCCGACCGCGGCTGCGATTTCGATTTTTGCGTGCCTGAGGCGACCGTGCGCGTCCCGCGCCTGAAATCCAAAAAATAATTAACCGCAGATAAACGCAGATAAACGCAGATACACGCAGATAATTATTGAACCGCCAAAGCGCCGAGAGAAGCAAGATATGATTGAACCGCCAAGGCGCCAAGAGGAACGAATCTCCGTTCACCGTTCACCGTTCACCGTTCACCGTTCACCGTTCACCGGTGTTAGGCCCATCACCCATCACCCGTCACGCTCCATTCACTATTCACCGTTTTCAAGGAGAGATATGGCCCGAACGCAGTCAAAGGGCGGCCGCCGCATTTCGGTACGCCGCTCGCCCATCCACGGCCGCGGCGTTTTTGCGTTGAAGAAGATCCGCAAAGGCGAGCGCATCATCGAGTACACCGGCGAGCGCATCACCCATCGCGAGGCCGATCGCCGCTACCCCAATGACGACTCGTCCCACACGATGCTTTTCATCGTGGACAAAAAGATCGTGATCGACGCCACCCGCGTGGGCAATTCAGCGCGCTGGATCAACCACTCCTGCCGGCCGAACTGCGAGTCCGTCGACGAGGACAAGCGCATGTACATCGAGGCAACGCGCGACATTCGGAAGGGTGAGGAGTTGAGCTACGACTACAACCTTGTGCTCGAAGAACGCCACACGCCCGCCGCCAAGAAGGAGAACCCGTGCCTTTGCGGAGCGAAACGCTGCCGTGGGACGTTGCTTGGATCCAAACGATGACAAATTTTGAGGATGGCCATCGCGACCTGCTACGCCGTAAGAAGTGACGGAAGAGAGTGATGTTTAATGGTGATGAAAAATGGTGACGAAGAACCGCGGTTCACGCCGGGGCGATTTTCCATCACCAGTACTCATCACCAGTACTCATCACCAGTACTCATCACCCTTTTCCATCACTTTTGGATTCTTACCGTCAAGGCGCCGAGAGAAGCAAGATATAATTGAACCGCCAAGGCCGCCAAGAGAAACAAGAACGGGTGTTAACCGCAGATAGACGGAAAAGGGTGTCGGGAACCTTTAAGGCTGCCGACTGAACGCCCTGCAGTTTTCCAGCTCCTTGCGGATAAAAAAGGTTCCTGAATACGCGGTTGCGTGCGGCAATCTCATGCGCTAGCATCCTTCGCGACCCCCTCTGTTCGCGGAACGAGCGCGTCCCGCATTATGGGGCCACAAACCTGGTCACGAAGCCACCTGGAGGACCCCATGGTTGTAACTGTCTCAATGACCGTCAACGGCCGAGCAGTCACCGCCGATCTCGATCCCCGGACCCTGCTGGTGCAGTTTCTGCGTGAGCATCTGCGGCTTACCGGCGCGCATGTCGGCTGCGACACCGGCCAATGCGGCGCGTGCACCGTCCACATCGACGGGCGTGCGGTGAAGGCATGCAACCTCTTTGCCGCCCAGATTAGGGGCGCCGCGGTGACGACGATCGAAGGCGTCGGCGGTGCGAACGGAGAGCTGCACCCGATGCAGGCCGCGTTCCGCGACCATCACGGCCTGCAATGCGGGTTCTGCACGCCGGGCATGGTGATGAATGCGATCGAGCTGGTTGAGCGCCACGCGGATCCCACTGAAGAGACGGTCCGCGCCGAACTCGACGGCAACCTCTGCCGCTGCACCGGCTATCACAACATCGTGAAAGCGGTGCTGGCGGGCGCGGCTGCTATGAAACGATAAAGAGAGGGCGCTCATGAGCACATCGATCATCGGTCAATCGATCAAGCGCAAGGAGGATTACCGCTTCCTCACCGGCAGCGGTCAATTTACCGACGACGTGACGCTGCCGGGCCAGACTCATGCCTATTTCCTGCGCTCGCCGCACGCGCACGCCGGAATCCGCAGCATGGACACGGAAAAAGCACGGTCGGCACCAGGCGTGATTGCCGTGTTCACTGGCAACGATCTCGCCAAGTCCAAAGTCGGGGGGCTGCCCTGCGGCTGGCTCATCACTGACGTCAATGGTCAGCCGATGAAAGAGCCGCCCCATCCGCCGCTCGCGCAAGAAAAGGTGCGCTATGTCGGCGACCCGGTCGCGGTGGTCATCGCCGAGACGCTCAACCAGGCGAAGGACGCGGCGGACCTGGTCGAAGTGGATTACGAAGTGCTTCCCGCAGCGGTGCGCGTCGCGGACGCGCGCAAGCGCGCCGCGCCGGTGGTGCACGATATCGCGCCGGACAACACCTGTTACATCTGGGCGCTGGGTGACAAGGCCGCGATGGAAAAGGCGTTCGCCTCGGCGCACCACGTGACCACGCTCGAATTCATCAACAACCGCCTCATCCCCAACGCGATCGAGCCGCGCGCGGCCGTGGCGAGCTACTCGCGCGGCGAGGACTCCTACACGCTCTACGTCACCAGCCAGAATCCCCACGTCGCGCGGCTGCTGATGACCGCCTTCGTGCTCGGGCTGCCCGAGAATAAGGTGCGGGTGATCGCGCCCGATGTGGGCGGTGGTTTCGGCTCCAAGATCTTCCTCTACGCCGAGGAGACGGTGATCACCTGGGCCTCGAAGCAGGTGAACCGCCCGATCAAGTGGACCGCCGAGCGCTCGGAGTCGTTCCTGTCGGACGCGCACGGGCGCGACCACTTGACACGGGCCGAGCTCGCGCTCGACAAGGACGGCAAGTTCCTCGCGATGCGCGTCGCCACCACGGCGAACATGGGCGCCTACCTCTCAACCTTCGCGTCGTGCATCCCCACCATCCTTTACGCCACGCTGCTTGCGGGGCAATACACCACGCCGGCGATCTACTGCGAGGTGACGGCGGTATTCACCAACACCGCGCCGGTGGACGCTTACCGCGGCGCCGGGCGGCCCGAGGCCACCTACGTGGTGGAGCGGCTCGTCGATACCGCGGCGCGCGAGCTGGGTGTCGACCGCGCCGAGATCCGGCGGCGCAACTTCATCAAGGAATTCCCGTACCAGACTCCGGTGGCGCTTTGCTACGACACCGGTGATTACGACGCAACGCTCATTGAGGCGATGACGCTCGCCGACGTCGGCGGGTTCGAAGCGCGCCGCAAGGAGGCGGAGAAGCGCGGCAAGCTACGCGGGCTGGGCTACTCGACCTACATCGAGGCGTGCGGGCTCGCACCGTCCAACATCGCCGGCTCGCTCGGCGCGCGCGCCGGGCTGTTCGAAGCCGCCGAGATCCGGGTCCATCCCGCCGGGACGGTCACGGTCTTCACCGGTTCGCACAGCCACGGCCAGGGCCACGAGACGACTTTCGCGCAGGTGGTCGCCGACCGACTCGGCATCCCGTTCGAGAACGTG
Organism: Betaproteobacteria bacterium; assembly: GCA_029863175.1. The sequence goes on from JAOTVX010000016.1 coordinate 49,065, forward strand.
GACATCGTGCACGGTGACACTGGACGGATCCTGTTTGGCATGGGCACGTACGGCTCGCGCTCCATCGCGGTCGGCGGCACCGCCATCGTGAAGGCGCTCGACAAAGTGATCGGGAAGGGCAAGAAGATCGCGGCGTACCTGCTCGAAGCCTCCGAGGCCGATATCGAATTCAAGGATGGCGCGTTCGAGGTGCCCGGCAGAGATCGCAGGAAAACGATGGCCGAAGTGGCGTTCGCCGCCTATGTGCCGCACCATTACCCGCTCGACACGCTCGAGCCGGGGTTGGACGAGACCGCGTTCTACGATCCGACCAATTTCACCTACCCCGCGGGCAGCCACATCTGCGAGGTGGAGATCGACCCGGATACCGGGCACACGAGGATCGTCAACTTCACCGCGGTGGACGATTTCGGGAAAGTGATTAATCCCATGGTCGTCGAGGGCCAGGTGCACGGCGGCCTCGCCCAGGGCATCGGCCAGGCGCTGCTCGAGGGTTGCGTCTACGACCCCGAGAGTGGGCAGCTCTTGACCGGCACCTACATGGACTACGCGCTGCCGCGCGCGGACGACCTGCTCTTCTTCAAGGTCGGCACCAAGGAGACGCCCTGCACCCACAACCCGCTGGGCGTCAAAGGTTGCGGCGAGGCCGGCGCCATCGGCGCGCCGGGCGCTGTGATCAACGCTATCGTGGATGCGCTGGCACCATTCGGAATTCGCGACATCGAAATGCCGGCCACGTCCGAGCGCGTGTGGCGCGCGATACAGGGAGCCAAGAAGAGGAAATCCGTTTAGCAGCCTGTACGGACGCTTAAGTCCGACAGGGTGCTAGGAGACGATCATGCATGCCTTTGAATATCACCGTCCGGCCACGCTGAAGGAAGCCGTCTCGCTCCTGCGCAAGGTGGAAAACGCGATGGCGCTCTCCGGAGGGCAAAGCTTGATCCCGGCCCTGAAGCTGCGTCTGGCGAGCCCTGCTGCGCTGGTCGATCTTGGCGGCATCGAGGAATTGCGGGGCATCAGGGTGGACGGCGCCACCCTCAGCATCGGCGCCATGGTGCGCCATGCCGAAGTCGCTTCCTCCAGGGACGTCGCGATCGGCATCCCGGCGCTGGCGCGGCTCGCCGAAGGCATCGGCGATCGCCAGGTGCGCAACGCCGGTACGCTCGGCGGATCCATCGCCAACAACGATCCGGCCGCCGATTACCCTGCCGCAGTGCTTGGGCTGGGCGCTATCGTCAACACCAACAAGCGCGCGATCGCGGCCGACCGGTTTTTCACCGGCTTGTACGAAACCGCACTGAAGCCCGGAGAGATCATCACGTCGGTCGCCTTTCCGCTTCCCGAGCGCGCCGCCTACGCGAAGTTCAGGAACCCGGCCTCGCGCTTCGCCATCGTCGGCGTTTTCGTGAGCGCGTCGGCGGGCAACGTGCGGGTCGCGGTGACCGGCGCGGCAAACTGCGTGTTCCGCGTCAAGCAAATGGAAAAGAAGCTTGCGGAAAAATTTACTCCCGATGCGATAGCCAGGGTGCGCGTTCTGCCGGAAAAGCTCAACTCCGACCTCCATGCCAGTGCCGAGTACCGCTCGCACCTCATTACGGTCATGGCGCAGCGCGCGGTCGAAGCGGCGCTCGTTAAGACGGCAGGTTGATCCGCCGCTCACTCGCGTCACGTTGCGGTCAGTACAGGTTCTTAAACTGAACCGCGGAGACGCGGAGAGAAGCAGGACCACAATTGAACCGCCAAGGCCGCCAAGGAAGATCAATTCAAGAGTCAGGAAAAAGGTGTCAGGAACCTTTAGGGCCGCACACATGAACACATGTTGATGTTTCAATTCCTTGTGGATCAGATGATTCCCGACACCTTTCCCCCCTTCTTGCTAGCACTTGCGAATGAAAAGGTTCCTGACACCTTCTCCTAGGTCAGAACCACTTCCTGCGCTTGAAATAGAACAGCATCCCGAGGACCGTGATCAGCATCACCGACCACAGGGCAGGATAGCCGTAGGCCCAGCCGAGCTCCGGCATACTCCACGGGCTCGCGTTGCGGTCAAAATTCATGCCGTAGACGCTGGCGAAGAAGGTCGGTGGGATGAAGATGGTCGCGATCACGGTGAGCACTCGCATCGTTTCATTTAAGCGATTGCTGACGCTGGAGAGGTAGATGTCGAGCATGCTTGCGGTCATGTCGCGATAGGTCTCGATGAGATCCATGATCTGGATCGTATGGTCGTAGCAATCGCGCAAATAGAGTTTCGTCGATTCAGCGATCAGCCCCTGGCCTTCAGCCAGCAACCTGTTCAGGACCTCACGCTGCGGCCAAAGCATGCGTCGAAGGGTAAGGAGGTCGCGCTTCACGCGGTGCAGCGCGTGTAGGCTCTTGCGGTCCGCAGCGCGCAGAATGTCGGATTCCAGGTCCTCGATCTGCTCGCCAAGCTGCTCAAGGACAGGAAAGCCGTGGTCGACGACGAGATCCAGCAGCGCGTAGAGCAAGGCGTCCGCCTTGCGGCCACGAAGCCAGCCAACACCGTCGTCCAGGCGCTTACGCACCGGCTCAAAGGCGTCGGATGTGCCTTCGTGAAAACTCACGACGAGGTTGTCGGTGAGAAACAGGCTGATCTGCTCCGTAGGGATCGCGCTGCCCGCCGCGACCGGCAGGCTTACGATCACGAACAGTTGGCCATCGAACCGCTCGATCTTCGGGCGCTGACCGGTATTCAGCACGTCTTCTAGGGCGAGCGCATGCAGGCCGAGTAGCTTGCCGAGTTCGCGCAGCTGCTCGACCTCGGCGTGGCCGGATACGTGAACCCAAGTCGTGGAAGGGCGGTCGCGGTACTGCGCGCACTGCGCTGGCGTCGCGTCCTTGATCTCGTCGAGCCGGGCCTCGTCGTAGTTGACGAGCGCGATACGCGGCGGCTCGAGCCTGTGGCGTTCGCGCCGGGCCAGCGTGCCCGGGGGCGTGCCAGGTGGATGGTAGCGCTTCATCAATTTGGCCATCGCAGCCTCCCTTAAAATCGACAAATGAGCGAGCCGGCAGTTACGTGGCCCGCTCGACCCGCTGCGCCGGATGGATGCACCGCACAATCCTGGTGTGCGAAAACTGTAGCGGGTGCGACGCGCCGTCGCCGACCGTGCCCACCGGGATCATTCACTTGCACAGACTTAGCATCTTCGCAGACAACGATCACAGAGTCGGATTCCATAGCAAGGCTAAAGAAAACATGCATCAAAGCAGGGCGGCTGTCCCGGTTTGGGAATCTGCCCGAATTTATCGAACTCGTTGGTGCCGAGCGCAGAGGCGTCCAATCTTGGCGGGGTCGGAGCCGGCTTTCAGCGCCCATTGCAACGGCGGCTCCTGGCCTAAAGCCGACATCCGTGAACGTCGACTTCCGACCCAAAGCGACCGTTCAAGCGAGGTACGATGTCGTGGAATCTTCCACATTCCTACAAGGCCCTGCTAAGACAACGCCCTTAATGGGGTCGATTCTTAACGGCTTCTGTCTCCAATTATTGTTTGTTAAGACCGCGGCGGTTCAGTAATCAAAAGTTCCGTGATGGAGGGTGCCCTCACCAATGCTTCATCGCTTATGCTCAGATGAAGACGTTGCCCCATTTCGAGTTGACTGGTATCGATTTCGGCGCGGTGGAGCCCGAGGCCGGCCGGATCGGTAACGACCTTGCCGGCCGTTTGTCGGTTTGTGGTGTGCCATTTTACGGTAGCGGGCTCTGGAAGATATATGCGCAGTATCTGGCCCGCCGGCAATCTGTTCAGCGCCGCTCCGGGGGACCAGATGCTGACCTGGCAGTTTGCTCGTCGCCCCCGGTAGCGTTCCCAAACCGAGACGGGACAATCAAAAGGCCGCTTTAATTTCGACGAATACGCAAGCTTCACGAATTCGGCGTGCGCCCAGGCAAGAGGCATCGCCGAGCCCGTTGGGCGTCCGGGATAGAGGTTTCGTTGCGGGATGGGGTCGCTGTCCCAAACCTGCTCGGGGATCATTCCTCCCGGGCCCGCCATACTCGCCATCGCCTGCAGATAGGGCAATGGCGAGTTACCAACCATGATCTCGTAGTGGCCCCGCTCACCACACAGCAAAGGCCACGCCCTTCCGATTCCGGTACCGTCGAAAGGGGAACCATCTTCGTGCTCGCCGTAGCCGTCGCCGTTATAGCGGCGCCATGCCGGACCGCTCGGTGTCGTGACGCGCAACAGCGCGTCAACCACCTTGATGCTATCGCGAATCAAGGGGTCGTCCGGTTCGCGCAGCCCGAATCGCACCAATTGCAGGAACTCAGTGCCCACCTGCTCCTCGAACCGGAGGCCTGGATCCTGCAGGCGGTTTTTGACCGGCATCGCGCCGCTGATCGCCTCTTCGTCAATGATGTATCGCGGCGGCGCGATACGAACGTAATAGCCGGCGACACCACAGCGCTGAGCGAGAGTCGTTCCCTGCACAGCGGTCCAGCTTTCGATGCGACTGTTCCAGTAATCCGCGATGGCGAGTGCCGTATCACGCTCAGGTGGCAACAAGAACTGGGCGCCCGCTACGAGGGCAGAAATGCACACCGCGAGTGTGAAGGTGTTGACGCCAGCATTCTCTTCCCACCGATCCTGGTCACTGGCAGGGCCGCGATGGGCGATAAACGTCAGCGCCCGTCGCACCATGTCTTGGACGTTGATGTCGCCAAGGTCGTCACGTTCCGCTAGGGCGGCGGCGAGCAATACGGGAAAGGCGCCCTCGTCAAGCTGAATGCCCTGCCAGTAGCTCTTGCCGCCGAGCCACTGGTTCTGATACCAGTGGCCGTCCTCATGTTGAGTCGCAATGAGATAGCGCAGCGTCTCTTGCGCTTTGTCCTCAGCGCCCAGTGCTAAGAGCGCGCCAGCGCACTCGCCCAGATCGCGCGGCCACACCAGATGGTAACCGCCCCGTTGGTCGCGAGTATCACCCCACGGAATGCTCAGGCTGGCGACCATGGCGCCCGGGTAGGTCTGGTCCCCGTGTACGTGCAACACCATCGCCGAGGTCAGTAGCTGGTCGCACAGCTGTTGGGGGAAATCATCAGCGAGCCCAGGGCCCCGGCAGGTCCCGTGCCACGCTTTCCACGCCGTGATCTGCCGTTGCCACGGGTCCTCAAATGGCCGCGCCAATGCCGACACCGCCAATGTCGCGGCAGATTCTTTGCTGCTGCCAAGACCCAGGGCGAGTACCGAATGCCGCGGTAGCTGCCCCATGAGGGCGACGTTGCCCGGTCCCGCGTGGCTATACGACCATTCCATGGTGTGGTTTCGCGCGAAGTCTTGCCAGCCGTCGCTGATGCCGACGCAGCCTGCACTGACCTGATCAAAAGCGTCTCGCTGCTGCGCGTCGACCGCGGCCAACGCCAGGCCGAACGGACCCTGTTCGGCCCACAGAACCCGCCGGCCGCGATGGCGTCCTGTCCAGGCGTGGTTATCGTTCCCGCTGCCTCCGAGGTGAGGCGCGAGCAGCACGTAGGGACGTAGACCGGGTTCGCCGTCGAGCGCCACTTCGACGAGCAGCGCGTCGCGCTGTGGGTCGGGTGTGACGCGCAGCGTCAATACAAATCGTGCGTGCCGATGCCTTACCGTGACCGCGGGCACGCCAGGGCTCGGCAACTCCAACTCATGTTCCCCCAGGGACTTGACCTCGATCCAGAAGCCCTGCGCGTCAGCCACGATGAAACCCAAGTCGCGGACTTGCGGGATGTCGACACGCGGGTAATAGACTTCATGGATGATGCCCTGTCCCATCGTGAACCAGAGCCGTGATGGTCCCAGCGCACAGCCGACTATCTCTTTTATACTACTCGACCAGCAAGGAGGGAGCCCAGGCGCCCCGGGCGCCTCGCCCGCGTCATGCGCTTCCTGCACGCCATTCATGGGAGCCCGTCATTTGCGTCGTCACGTGGGGATGGAACACACTGCTCGGATCGTCGTTGGGTATCCGGCTTCCTCGTTCAATACCTTACTATGCTCTACCCTAACGCGGTACCTCGGCGAATCATTTAACGCCTTTGCAATGGGGCTGTCCCTATCGATGGGTCGTCTCCGCTTTTCGTCTATTCTCCGCTGGGTGTCCACGGAACAACGCATTGATCATTAATCCGACGACGAGAACGTTGACCAAGAGCGCCCCGAGCGAGAGCCACGCAACACCACGAAACAACTCGTAAATCTCGAAGGGGATATAGATGCCGCCGCTGACGGCTGCAAACCACTCGGCCCAGCGTCGTCCTCGCCATAAGCCATAAGCCTCGATAAACCGTACACACGCATACCCTGCAGCCAATGCAGCCAGCGTTCCTAATCGAGCATCCGTGAGCTTTGCTGCGAACTCGACGAAAATGCGCGGGTAGTCGTTGGCCAAATTGAGGTGTAAATGCCCCACAAGCCGCTCGGCGAGCCGTTGTGCATCATGGTGAATAAAAGACAGTGCACCAATTCCGGCCAACAGGACAAGTGCACCCTTGGCAGCTTCAAGAAGCGCAACAACGCGGACGGTGCCAGACAATCGCATGTTCAATGATGACGCTTGCTGATGCGGCTCCGTTGCAAGCCGTTGTTAGGCGGCCTGATCTCATGTCCCTGCGAGGAAACTGACCTCTGCTTGATTCAGCGAGAGCCGCGCCAGCACAATGCGCTCGTAGAGCGACCGTATCTTGTCTGCATCGCGCGCTTTGGTCGCCTTGAGAAGGTCGCCCTCGAGTTCAGCAATAGCGATTCGTTTGTAGTAGAGCAGCGACTCTTTCAGATGAGCCAGAACAATCTTCCCTGTGAGGTTGGGATGGTTGTTTGTGACGTTGGCATCCGGGAAGCGGGTTCCATGCTCGAGTTCGACCTGCAGACCTTCTCGGAAATGCTCGAGCACAATCTGGCGGGCTTCGCCATCGATCTCATCAAGAATTGACCGTGCTTCCTCGACGGACACTTCAAGTTCGGTCAAAGCGCTCCAGTTGCGGATGCCAAGCGTCTTACAGGCACGCGCAACTTCTTCCTTGCTTACTAGATCTGGAGATGTCATGAGACTGCTCCTTGATGCCGCCTAACGAAGGTGTCGGCCTAAACGCCGGTTTGCAAATCGGCATTGTGCGCGTGCATCAATCATTCCTCAAGATGGTTAAAAGGTTAGCAACCATACCTTCAAAAAACTCATGCCTAGAATTATTGAGGGATTAACAAGCCATTCCCCCCAAGTGGTCGACGTCCGCTCTTGGCCTAAAGCGGACACTTAACGCTAGGCATGAGTCAGCGCCGGCCTAGCGTCCGTAGAACTGCTTCACGGTGTCTTCAGCCACCTGCTGCAGGAACGTTGCAGTCTCTTTGTCGATCTTGCCGAAGTAATCGTAGCTGTTTCCGACTGGCGACTTGCCGTAGACGCTCGCGTAGACGGTGCAAGCTGCCAGGTAGGTGCCGATGAGGTCGGGGTGTGAACCATCGTATTCCTTGTGCAGCCTCATATCTGGCCTGCGACGGTAGGCCTCTTCGAATGCGAGCCCCACGGGGATGACAAGGGCGCCCACCTCGTTGCCCACAGAGACGTAAAGGTCCTCCGTTAGCTGAATATTCTCTGGCTTGGCCCGTTTGTGCGGCTTGACATATGCATGGGCAAGGTAGAGGGCGGTCTTTCCGCCACGCTCGGTGATTACCTTGTTGAACTCGATCACCTTCGCGCGAAACTGTGCCCGCCTTTGCTCCGACAGCGGTGCAAAGCTGCCGCCCTGAAGAATGACCAGCTGAAACGGCTCTTTCACGCCGATCCGCCCCGGCTGCGTGAGGTGGTCGACGTTGTGATGTGCCAGGGCGGCACCACCGATTGTGGCTGACTTGTAGGCCATTTTCTTTGCCAGACTGGGATCAGCGGCTATCGCCATCCGGCGTACATGGTTGTGCAGGCTGTCCCCGTAATACAGGTAGCTGTTGCCGACAAACAGGATGCGGGTGGGCGTGTCGACCTGGGGCGCCTTGATAACCGGCGTTGGCCCGGCAGCGGTAAGGTGGGCCAGCGGGAGGGTGATTGCAAACAGCAGGGTGCGCAGCATTGACCTACGGTATGGCAGCACGGCGTGCTTTTCCTCTGTTGATTCGGTTTATTTTTAATCGAGTTATCGAGGCCAGCTTCCAACATTTTGGCGATGTGGTAGGTACCATAGAACCACCTAATGCGGTAGAGGGCTTACGCTCAAGTCATACTAAATCGAGACCAGTACTTGCTACGGGCGAGCGTCCGCTCTTGCCGAGAGCGGACATTGGACAGGTTGACTAGCGCGATAGGACAAGAACCCCGCCGAAGCAGGGTGTGTGTTTTCTCTCGCATAACAAAAAGAGCAGGGCCGGTCAGCCTAGATGCGCCAGCGGCTGCACTAGGTTCTCGAGGAGCATCGTGACACAGTCTTTGGATCCCTTACCCTCGCGCACGACGATCTGCCGGTGCGCGAAATCGATGTCCTTCACCCGGGGCATGAGCCCCTCCTGCAGGCGCAGGCCCGATCCGAAAAGAAGGCAGTCCCCGATCGCCCCCCCCGGATGCCGCGCTAAAGATGATCTTCAAGACCCGGCAGAAGCGAGTAGAACAGGACGCCGAGCTGGCGCAGGAGCCTGCCACCGGGTTCTTGATGCAGTCTCAAGTGCTCGCCATCCCTTTCGCCCATCCACACGATTTGCGATTCACCCGATCCGGGATCGAGGTCCATGGCCAGCCGCCAGCTGTGAACGGGTGAGAAATCACGTTCGAGGCCTTTTAGAACTCGTTCCGCCAGCGGCTCGCTCTCGATGAGGAAGCCCACTTCTGTGTTGAGGCGGCGGGAGCGCGGGTCGGAGTTGGCGCTTCCGATCCATACGACCCGCCGGTCGTACACGATCACCTTCGCGTGCAATGCTGAGTCAGTGCTGCCAGGCCGCATTACGTGTCCCGCTCGAGCGGGGCGTTGCGCGTCGGCGCGGTACTCGTAGAGTTCGACGCCAGCCTCAAGCAGTGCCACCCGATGGCGGGAATAGCCAACATATACCGCGAGGACATCGGTGGATGCCAGTGAGTTGGTCAGAACCCGCACGCGTACGCCCCGGTCCGTTAGCTCGGAGAGCACCTCGACACCGCGCTTGCCCGGCACGTAGTAGGCCATCACCATCGCCAAGTCGTTTTTCACCGACTGCCGAACAACGGACAGCGTGCGGGAAATCTCCGACAGCGACCGCGCGGATCTGTGCCGTTCCGGTCGCTCGCGAACCGGCCGCTCTGCGACGACTCTGCCGCTCGCCCAGATGAGTTCCGGCGCTCCGGATAGCATCCGCTGCAGGAACTCCGGCTTTCGGCGCAGGTATTCTGCGTGAGGTCCGTGCTGCGCTTCGGCGAGACGGTGCAACGCGTCGAGCGTCCGGGATGAAGCCTGCTCGGACGGTGGTGTCCCAAACGCGGCCACTGGAACCGATACCAGACTGTTCCAGTACTCGTCGAATTGCGTGGACACCTGCGATACGATCGGGCCCGCGGCAAGCACGTCCAGATCGCGGAAATTCGCCTGCGCCTGGGCCTCGAAGTAGTGATTGCTAATGTTGCGTCCACCGAGGATGGCGACCGCGCCGTCCACGGCAAACACTTTGTTGTGCATGCGCATTCCGAGAGTGTCGAGCTGGAGTGCGAGCTGAAGCGGGCGCAACCAACGCGAGCGGTGGGGAAACGGGTTAAACACGCGGATTTCGATGTTTGGGTGCACATCCACGATCTTGAGCAGGTCCAAGTCGTCGAACCCCAGCGCGAAATCGTCGAGAAGAATGCGCACGCGCACGCCCCGCCCCGCGGCGTCGATCAGCCGCTCCAGCAGGAACGCTCCGGTTTCATCCGGGTCGTAAATGTAGTATTGGAGGTCGATTGTGTGCTCCGCCAGATCCGCGAGCGCGGCGCGCGTCATGAGCGCGCTTACGCCGCTGTTGATTAGGCGGAAACCCGACTTTCCGGGGTGGAGGGCTTGATGAGCGAAGTAGGCGCGGCCAAGCGAAGTCTGCTCGGGGTGATCGAACGCGTAAGAAGGGGTGGCCTTGAAGTCGGCCTGTATGGTCACACAGCCAGCGGTGGCGGCGAAGAGGCCGACAGCGACAGTTACTTGTCGCCAAACGGTTAGGTAGCGCACACCGGCCGACTTCTTAGTCATTGGGGGAAGTCATTCTGCGCTGGTTGGTTCCGGAAGACCATAGTGCGAATGGAAGCGACGTTCGACGCGCCAGCACCAAATCTGTTTGCTTTTCCTGCCGGTTGTCAGTAAATTCGATTGATTCAAGAAATCTATCATCAAGCACGATTCGGGCGATCCGGGGGTCTTGCCACGGCGTTGGATCTAGCTTGCTGAAGCGGCATGTTCTCGACGGATCTGAGCGGTCAAATCACCCTTGGTAGGCGGCGCGTGCGTGCGTTTGTCGCCCGGGTGCGATTTTGGCTGCCGCCGGGGAACGGGCGATGACACCTTTCGAGCTAATAGAGCCGTGCACACTGCGCGAGGCGGCCGAGTTGCTCGCCTCCGGGGATCCTTCGGTGCGCCCAATGGCGGGCGGCACCGCCGTGATGCTGATGATGAAGATGGGCGTGCTCCGGCCCACCCGGCTTGTCAACCTGCATGGGGTGGAGAAGCGATACTCTGAGATCAGCGACGGCGATGGCGAGCTGCGCTTCGGTGCGATGGTGACGCTGTCGGCGCTCGAGCGCTCGTCAGTAGTGAAAACCCGCGCGCCCGTCATCGCACGGGCCCTGCGCACGCTTGCCAATGTCCGCGTGCGCAATGTCGCGACCGTGGGCGGACACCTCGCGCACGCCGATCCGCACATGGACCTGCCGCCGGTGCTGATTGCACTGGGCGCGACTGTTTCCACCGTTCAACCGAAAGGCGGACGGACGCTGCCGCTCGAAAAGCTGTATGCGGGCTATCTCGAGACGACGCTCGGCCGCGAGGAACTCATCGCGGAAGTGATTGTGCCGGCGCAAGGCAGCCGGCACGCCGCCTATCTCAAGTGCACGACGCGGTCCGCGGATGACTGGCCGGCGCTCGGCGTGGCGGTCGTGCTCGATACCGACGGCGCGCTCGTGCGCGATGCCCGCATCGTGATCAGCGCAGCGACCGATGTACCTACGCGCCTCACCTCAGCGGAGAAAGCGCTGACCGGCACGCGCGTGGACGACAAGACGGTGCGCGAGGTGGGAGATGCGGCCGCTTCCATGGCAGAGGTGATGGGGGACGAGCATGGGTCGGCGGCGTACAAGCGCGAGCTGGTCCGCGTCTACGTTGCGCGCGCTGTGCGGGCGGCGTTAAGCGAGAAGTAGGTTAGCCGCGGATCGACGGTCGTGAATCGTAAATCGGGCTTCGTTTAAAACCCTGGAATTAGCCGCAGATAAACGCAGATAAACGCAGATGCATAGATACAAGAAACAAGAAACAAGAAACAAGAAACAAGAAAACAAGACCAGGATTATTTTGCCGCCGATGAACGCCGATAGATGCCGATAAGACAGGAATGGACATGATTTACAGGATTAACAGGATCGAAACAAAACGTTGAACAAGGAATCTTGTGAATCCTGTTAATCCTGTCTATTTTGATCTCGATCTTATCTGCGTTTATCTGCAGCTGAATAGGTTTTTTGCTTTTTTTGGACGGGCTTGATGGTAACAAGGACGATGCAAGGCGGAACAGTAGGACGCTCGATCCCGCGGCTCGAGGCTAACGCGAAGGTCACGGGGCGCGCGGAGTACGTACACAACCTGCGCCTGCCGGGAATGCTCTACGGAAAGATCTTCCGCAGCACGGTCGCGCACGGGCGCATCCGGCGCATCGACACGAGCGCAGCGCAGACGGTCGAGGGCGTGCACCGTGTCGTCACTGCGGAAGACATCCGAAAAGTCATTCCGGATCCGCATTACGGTCCCGCGTTCCACGATCAGCCGATCCTGGCGATCGACAAGGTGTGCCATGTCGGCGAGCCGGTCGCCGTCGTGCTCGCTTCGGACCCCCATGTCGCTGAGGAGGCCGCGAGCCAGATCGTCGTCGAGTACGAGGAGTTGGCCGCGGTTTTCGACGAAGTCGAGGCGATGACCTCGAAAGCGGTGGTGCACGAGGCGCTCAAGCCCGCGGGAACGTTCCCCGACCTCAAGCATCTCCAGGGAAAGAAGAATACGAATATTGCGCTCGACTATCACCTGCGGCGCGGCGACGTGGAAGCGGCGTTCAAGACGGCGGACCAGGTGTTCGAGCACACGTTCCACACGCAGCAGGTGCTGCACGTGCCGCTGGAGCCCTTCGTCTCCATCGCCGATCCTGGCGATTCCACACTCACCCTCCACACTGCTTCCCAGAGCCCATCGTTCGTGCGCATCGAGATCGCGCGGCTTTTCGGCTGGCCGGAAAACAAGGTGCGGGTCAAGGTGCCCTACCTGGGCGGCGGCTTCGGCGCGAAGCTCTACATCAAGCTCGAGGCGCTCGTGACCGTGCTTGCGCTTATCACGCGCCGGCCGGTGAAGATCGCGCTCACGATGGAAGAGCAGTTCTACACGCTCACCAAGCACGCCGCGACGCTCCGCATCAAGAGCGGCGTCACGAAGGACGGGCGCATCACGGCGCGACGGTGCGAAGTGTGGTGGAACGGCGGCGCCTATGCCGACATCGGCCCGCGCGTGACGCAAAAGTCGGGCTTTACGGCCCCGGGCCCGTACGATATCGAGAACGTTCACATCGACTCGTACGCGCTCTATACGAATCTCCCGCCGGCCGGGGCGCTGCGCGGTTTTGGCATTCCCCAGCTGGTGTGGGCGTACGAGGGCCACACCGACATGATTGCGCGCGCGCTGAAGATGGACCCCGTCGAGTTTCGCCGCAAGAATCTCCTGCGAAACGGCCGTCCGCAGGCAACCGGAACGGTGATGAAGGACGCGGCAATCGACAAGGTTCTCGAGCGCGCGGCGGTGCGCATGGACTGGGGCAAGCCTTTCGAGCGGGGCAGCGGCAGTGTGCGGCGGGGGCGCGGCATCGCGATCGGCTTCAAGGCGAGCATTTCGCCGACGACATCGGTCGCCATCGTCAACCTCTATGCCGATGGCAGCTGCGCGCTCTATAGCAGCACGGTGGACATGGGGCAGGGCTCGGACACGGCGATGGCGCAGATTGTCGCCGAGGTGCTCGGCATTCCCATCGAGACGATCACCGTCGTGCATCCGGATACCGACGTGACACCGTACGACATGGCGACCCTGGGATCGCGCTCCACGTATCACATGGGAAACGCCGTGCGGCGCGCCGCGGAGGACGCGCGGGACAAGTTGATAGCGATGGCGCGCGAGGTTGGCTTATCGGCCGAGACGACGCCGATCCCCGATGTGTTCAGGAAGAAGTACGGAATGCAGGCCGGCAACATCGTCGGGACCGGGAGTTTCATCCCCACCTATATGCCAACGAATCACGACACCGGCCAGTCTGACAATGTGACCCCATTCTGGATGGTCGGCGCGACCGGGGCGGAGGTCGAGGTGGACACCGAGACGGGGCAGGTGCGCGTGACGCGGCTCGTGAATGTCGCCGACGTGGGGGCGCCCATCAACCCTCGTATCGTGGAGACGCAGCTCTCCGGCGCCGCGATCATGCAACTCGGCTTCACGCTTTCCGAAAAGATGGAGTTCAAAGCCGGGCAGTGCACCAACGCTTCGCTCGCCACCTACAAGATTCCGGGCCTGCTCGATATCCCCGGCATAGTGGAAAACGAGGCGGTGGATTCCGTGGAGCAAGGCGGGCCATTCGGTGCGAAGGGAGTCGGCGAGACTGGGACGTTCGGCGTGTCACCGGCGATCGCGAACGCGATCGAGGACGCGGTGGGCGTGCGGCTGACATCGCTGCCGCTGACCGCGGAGGCGGTCTACCGCGCCCTCCGCGCGAAGGAAGGCAATCCGTTGAAAGACAATTAGCCACAGAGAGCACAGAGAACACAGAGAGAAACAGAATGAAAATTACCCCCACCCTATCCCTCCCCCTGAGGAGGGGATTTTCTCGTGGAATGGCTGCTGATATATGTCTCCCTCCTCCTCAGGGGGAAGGTTGGGATGGAGGTGGCTCTGAAATCCTCTGTGAACTCTGTGACCTCTGTGGCTGATTTGGTTTTTGACATGAGCGCAGCGATGCGAACGATTCACTTCACTTTGAACGGTGAGCGCGTCTCGGCAGAGGTTCCGCCGCACTGGAACCTCGTCGAGCTGCTGCAGAACCACTTCGCGCTTTTCGGCGCGCGCGAGAGCTGCGGGCAGGGTCTGTGCGGATGCTGTACAGTGCTGGTGGACGGGCGCGCGGTGTCGGGCTGCCTCTACCTCGCGGCCCTGGTGGACGGCGCGGAAGTCGTCACGATCGAGCAGCCGGCGGCCGGAGATGGCCTGGACGCGATACAGAAAGCGTTCGTCGAGGCTGGCGGCTTCCAATGCGGCTTCTGCACGCCCGGGTTCGTGCTCATGACCCGGCAGTTGCTCGAGGAGAACCCAGATCCGACCGTGGACGAAATCCGGTACTATCTCTCCGGTAACCTGTGCCGGTGCGCGACCTATCCCGAAATCATCGAGGCGGTTAAACTCGCGGCGCAAAAGCGAAAAACACAGTGAGCCGCAGATACACGCAGATAAACGCGGATAAGATCGAAATCAAATTAGACAGGAAATCTTGTAAATCCTGTCCATTAAGAGTTTCAGCGTGACACGCTCTGAAAAAGGCAACCCGCTGGATCTTCGCGCGTGGCTCGATCAAGTCAGAAAGTTCGGCGAGTTGAAGGATGTGATCGGCGCCGACTGGAAGCTGGAGCTCGGCGCGATCAGCGAGGTAAACGTCAGGCGGGATCCAAACCCGGCCCTGCTGTTCGACGAAATCGCGGGCTATCCGAAAGGATTCCGGGTCCTCACTTGCAGTACCAGCAGCCCGGCACGGCTGTCATCGATTCTTCACCTGGGCGTCGAGAAGAATCACCATGAGCTGGTGCAAAAGCTTCGCGGCAAGCCCGCTTCATGGCAGGCACAAGCGGCCAATTTCGATCCCGTGTACGTCGAGCAGGGGCCGGTGTTCGAGAACATTAGGGAAGACGGGAAAGTGGACCTTTTCACTTTCCCGTCTCCCTTGTGGCACGAGCAGGACGGCGGACGCTACATCGGAACGGGCTGTTGCGTTGTGACCCGGGATTTCGACTCGGACTGGGTCAACGTCGGCACGTACCGCGTGCAATTGCACGACAAGGGCAGTGTCGGGCTCGACATGATCCCGGGCAAGCATGGCGCCATCCAGTACGACAAGTACATGAAGGCGGGCAAGCCGTTTCCGGTGGCGATCGTTCTCGGTTGCGACCCGCTCGGCTACCTGATCTCGGGCATCGAAGTGCCGTTCGGCATGTGCGAATACAACTACATTGGCGCAATCCTCGGAGAGCCCGTGTCGGTCGTGAAAGGCGAGTTGACGGGTTTGCCTTTTCCGGCCGCATCCGAGATCGTTATCGAGGGCTGGGCGCACCCCGGCGATGTGCGGACGGAAGGGCCGTTCGGTGAATTCCACGGCTACTACCCCGGCAAGGCGGGAACGGCCCCGGCGGTGAGGATCGAGCGGGTCTACTACCGCAACGATCCGATCTTGATGGGGAGCCCGCCGGCGAAGCCGCCCAACGACTACTCGTACTCGAAAGCGGTGATGCGCTCGGCGTTGCTGTTTGATGCGTTATTGGCCGCTGGGGTGCCCGACGTCAAGGCGGTCTGGGCGCATGAGATCGGCGGGGCGCGCATGTTCAACGTCGTGGCGATCAAGCAGCGCTACGCCGGGCACGCGAAGCAGGCGGGCCACATTCTCAATCAGTGCGGCGTCGGCGCCTATATGTCGCGCTACTCCGTCGTGGTGGACGTGGACATCGATCCGTCCAACCTCCAGGAAGTGATGTGGGCGGTCGCGACCCGGACGGATCCCACGATCGATATCGATATCATTCAGCGCGGCATGGGTTCAAAGAACGACCCGATGTTCGTGGCGTACCCGTATAGCGCGCCATTCAGCTCCAAGGCGATCATCGACGCCTGTCGGCCGTATGATCATCTGCACGAGTTTCCTGCTGTCGCCGAGGCGAGCAAAGAGCTGCAGGAGCAGGTGCGGAAGAAGTGGAAGGACCTTTTCTGAACCGCCAAGGCGCCAAGCGTGCCAAGAAGAACGGATCTCCATTCACCAATCACCAATTACCATTACCAATCACGATTCACGGATTTTGTAAGGAGGAATCATGAGAGCCTTGATCGCAACCCTGTTCACTGTCGCTTTGGCGCTCGGGTTCGCTGCGCAGGCGGCGGACTACCCGGTTAAGCCCATACGGGTTCTGGTGCCGTACTCACCCGGCGGCGCGGTGGACACGTCCACCCGCATCCTTACGAACAAGCTCGTCGAGCGCCTCGGCTGGACGATCATCGTGGACAACCGTCCGGGCGGGAACGGTTTCATCGCGGTGGGTATCGCCTCGAGGGCTAATGCGGACGGCTATACGCTGCTCTCGGCGCACACCGGAGAGTTTGCGGTGAGTCCGTTCGTGTTCAAGGGCGTTCCTTTCGACCTCGACCGCGATTTTGACACGATCACCATGCTGAGCGATGCGCCGATGGCGATCGTGGTGAACAGCAAGTCGCCGATCGGCAGCCTGAAAGACCTGATCGCCATGGCCAAGGCCAAGCCGGGGCACATCACCTTTGGATCGCCGGGCACCGGGTCGGTGAACCGGCTCGCAACAGAGTGGCTTGCGGTGGCGGCCGGCATTAAGCTGCTGCATGTGCCCTACAAGGGTGGCGCGCCGGCGGTTGCAGCGGTTGCATCGAACGAAGTCATGCTGACTATTGCTGCCATTCCCGGCGTGACGCCGCACCTTCAGGCGGGGCGGGTGAGGGTGATCGGGGTCACTACCGCGAAGCGCTCGCCGCAGGTACCGAACTTCCCGACCGCGCAGGAAGGCGGAGTCCCCGAGCTCGATGCCTCTATCTGGGTCGGCCTGTTCGCGCCCAAGGGCACACCGAAGTCCATCGTCAACCGGATCTACAAGGAGTCGGTCGAAGTGTTGAAGCTTCCAGAGGTGAAGGCGCGCTACGCATCGGTGGCCGCGGCCGAGACCATCGGTATGCCGCCGGCGGCATTTCACACGCGCGTCAAGAAGGACGCGGAGCGCTACAAGAG
>JAOTVX010000055.1 GCA_029863175.1 Betaproteobacteria bacterium
TCATGGTCGAGCGCATTCTCGGACCCGCCGAGGTGCTGGCACAGGTTGGCGCAAACCGTCCGCCCCGCGCCGGCAGTACGCTCGTGCTCGCGGACACCATCACGGCCACGGTGCTCGACCGCGAGCGGGAGTTTTTTCACCTGCGCTTCGAGGACTGCTCGGACGTGTTTGCCCTGCTCGAGCGCCATGGAAGCGTGCCGTTGCCGCTGTACATCGCGCGCCCGGCGGACGCAGCCGACGCTGTGCGTTACCAGACCGTATATTCACGAGCACCGGGTGCGGTCGCTGCCCCGACCGCAGGGCTGCATTTTGGCACCGAGATGCTGCGTCTGCTGCAGGATCGCGGCGCCAAGCTCGCCTATCTCACGTTGCATGTCGGCGCTGGCACGTTCCAGCCGGTACGCACGCAAGACCTGTCGCAGCACGTCATGCATAGCGAATGGTACGAGGTGCCGCAGGCAAGCGTCGAGGCGATCAACGCAGCGCACGAGAGGGGTGGGCGTGTGCTCGCGGTAGGCACAACGACGTTGCGCGCGCTGGAAAGCGCCGCGGCGTCCGGGACGCTCACGGCGGGGCTGGGCGAGACGCGCCTGTTCATCCTGCCGGGGTTCCGATTCCGGGTCGTCGAGCGCCTGCTAACCAATTTTCACTTGCCGGGGTCGACGTTGCTCATGCTGGTCTCGGCTTTCGGCGGCATGGATAATATCCGCCAGGCTTACCGCCATGCGATCGAGCAACGCTACCGCTTCTACAGCTACGGCGATGCGATGCTGATCGAAAGGCAACAGCTCTAACCGCCAAGAACACCAAGGAAGGCACGATTCAGAATGTACGACCAACTATGCATTTTGAGGTCTTAGCCACCGATGGGGCGGCGCGACGCGGTCGCCTCACGCTCCCCCACGGGGCGGTGGACACACCCGCTTTCATGCCGGTGGGCACCTACGGGACGGTCAAGGCGATGAGCCCACAGGAGTTGCGGGAAATCGGCGCGCAGATCGTGCTCGGGAATACGTTCCATCTCTGGCTGCGGCCGGGGCTTGACGTGATCGCGGCGCACGGCGGGCTGCACCGCTTCATGGCGTGGGACGGGCCCATACTCACCGATTCGGGCGGCTATCAGGTCTACAGTCTCGGGCCGTTGCGCAAGATCTCCGAAGAAGGCGTGAGATTCCAGTCACCGGTCAACGGCGACTCCTGTTTCCTCACGCCGGGGGAATCCATGCGCATACAGCGCGGGCTCAATGCGGATGTCGTTATGGTGTTCGACGAGTGCACGCCGTACCCAGCTGAGTTCGAGACGGCGCGCGCGTCGATGCAACTCAGCCTGCGCTGGGCGGAGCGCTCCAAACGCGCCCACGCGGGCAACCCAAACGCGCTGTTCGGCATCGTT
This sequence comes from Betaproteobacteria bacterium, assembly GCA_029863175.1. The sequence goes on from JAOTVX010000055.1 coordinate 1,394, forward strand.
CAAGGCGGCATGTACGAGGCGCTGCGCAACGAATCGCTGGCGGGGCTCGGGCGCATCGGGTTCGATGGCTACGCGATCGGCGGGCTTTCGGTGGGAGAAACGAAACACGAGATGATGCGCATTCTCCGGCACACGGCGCCCGGATTGCCGGCAGCGGCTCCGCGCTACCTGATGGGCGTCGGCACGCCGCAGGATATCGTGGCGGCAGTCCAGGCAGGGATCGATCTCTTCGACTGCGTTCTGCCCACGCGCAACGCGCGCAACGGCTGGGTCTATACGCGGGGCGGCGTGGTCAAACTGAGGAACGCGGCCTATCGTGAGGATGTCCGGCCCCTCGACGCGGGCTGCGGGTGCTACACATGCCGCCATTTCACGCGCGCTTACCTCCATCACCTGCAGCGCGTGAACGAGATCCTCGGGGCACGGCTCAACACGCTGCACAACCTGTACTACTACCAGGAGCTGATGCGGGAGCTGCGCGGCGCGATCGAGGCCGGCTCCCTGGGCGAGTTTGCCGCGGGCCATGCGCAAGCGAAGGCCAATTCGTGTTAAAGTTCGGCATTTTTCGGGGCGCCGTTGCGCCTTTTTGAAAAGTGGAGACGCGCGATATGTTGATCAATTCGGCATGGGCCCAGGGTTCCGGAGCGGCCTCTCCGGGCGGCGGCATGGAGAGCATGCTGCTGATCGTGCTGATGTTCGTGGTGCTCTATTTCCTCATGATCCGGCCGCAGATGAAGCGCGCGAAAGAGCACAAGCAGCTGATCGAGGCGCTGCAGAAGGGCGATGAGGTCATTACCGCCGGCGGCGTGGTCGGGCGCATCAGCAAAGTCGGCGAGGGCTACCTCACGGTCGAGGTGGCAGAGAATGTCGAGATTCACGTCCAGCGCCCGTCGGTGCAGCTGGTTTTGCCGAAAGGCACCATCAAGGGCCTTCAGTAGTACTAGTAAACGGCAAGCAGTGAACACTAAACGGGTGTCCATGGCTCCGAGGCGCCACCGTTCACGGTTCACCATTCACCGTTCACCCGCATCACGATGAATCGTTACCCCCTCTGGAAATACATCATCATCGCGGCCGCGATCGTGCTCGGCTGCTTCTACACGCTGCCTAATTTTTTCGGCGAGGCGCCGGCCGTGCAGGTCTCGCCGCTGCGTGCCACGCTCAAGGCCGACACCGCTCTGATGAGCCGGGTCGAGCAGATTCTCGAGAAGGGCGGGTTCAAACCGGGCGCCATCTTTCTCGATCCCCAGAGCGTCAAGGCGCGCTTCGCCGACACCGATACCCAGATCCGCGCGAAGGACGCGCTGCAGTCCCAGCTTGGTGAGGACTACATCGTGGCGTTGAATCTGCTGTCGAACAGCCCGGGCTGGCTCTCCGCCCTGGGCGCGCTGCCGATGTATCTGGGCCTGGATCTGCGCGGTGGGGTTTATTTTCTGCTTCAGGTGGATATGAGGGCGGCGCTTGCCAAGAAGGTCGAATCGCTCTCCAGCGATATTCGTAGCGGGCTGCGCGAGAAGCGCATTCAGTACAACGGCATCGCGCGCACGGGTCAGACACTGACGGTACGGTTCCGCGATGAGGCCATGCGCGACCGGGCGCTCGCCGAGCTTACGCGCACGATGCCCGATCTCGCCCTGAAGAGCGAGGAAGCGGCGAGCGGGTACCGGATCGTTGCCACCTTGAAGCCGGAAGCACAGCGCCGCACGCAGGACTTCGCCCTGCAGCAGAACATCACCACGCTGCGCAACCGCGTCAATGAGCTCGGCGTGGCTGAGCCCATCATCCAGCAGCAAGGCGCTGACCGCGTGGTGGTACAGCTGCCCGGCGTGCAGGACACCGCCAAGGCCAAGGACATCCTTGGCCGCACCGCGACGCTAGAGGTGCGCATGGTGGCGGAAGAACACTCCGACCCGGCGACACTGCAGGCCGCAGTCGCGGGCCAGGTGCCATTTGGCGATGAGCTCTACTACGAGCGCGGCGGCGTGCCGATCCTCGTCCGAAAACAGGTCGTCCTCACCGGCGACCGCATCAACGACGCCCAGCCTGGGTTCGATCAACAGACCAGCGAGCCGGCGGTGCACATTACCCTCGATGGCGTGGGTGCGCGGATCTTCCAGCTCGTCACCCGGGAAAACGTGGGCAAGCGCATGGCGATCCTGCTCTTCGAAAAGGGCAAGGGCGAGGTCGTTACCGCACCGGTGATCCGCACCGAGATCGGCGGCGGCCGGGTGCAGATCAGCGGCCGGATGAACACGCAGGAGGCGAGAGACGTATCGTTGCTTCTGCGCGCGGGCGCGCTGGCGGCGCCAATGGAGATCATCGAAGAGCGCACGGTCGGTCCCTCGCTTGGCGCGGAGAATATCCGCATCGGCTTCCAGTCCACCTGGTACGGGTTCGGCGTCCTGACCGTGTTCATGATCGCGTACTACATGCTGTTCGGCGTGGTCTCGATCATTGCGCTTACGTCCAACGTGCTTTTCCTGGTCGCGCTGCTGTCGTTGCTTCAGGCGACACTGACGCTGCCGGGTATGGCAGGTATCGCACTTACCCTCGGCATGGCGATCGATGCCAACGTGCTGATCAACGAGCGCATCCGTGAGGAGCTGCGTGCGGGCAACACGCCCCAGGCCGCAATCCACGCGGGCTACGAGCGCGCCTGGGGCACGATTCTCGATTCAAATGTCACGACGCTCATCGCCGGGCTCGCCCTGTTCGCGTTCGGCAGCGGGCCGGTCAAGGGATTCGCGGTGGTGTTGTGTCTCGGGATCCTGACCTCGATTTTCAGCGCCGTGGTGGTGTCCCGCGGCATCGTTAATCTCTATTATGGCGGCCGCCGCCGGCTCGATCGCGTCTCGATCGGCCAGGTGTGGAAGCCGGCGGCCCAGGGGAAGTAGGAGAGCGCAATGGAATGGTTCCGCATCTCGCGCGACATCCCGTTCATGCGCCATGCGCTGCTCTTCAACGTGATCTCGATCGTCACTTTTCTCATCGCGGTCGGCTCGCTTGCGACGCGTGGACTCAATCTCGGCGTCGATTTCACGGGCGGCACGGTAGTGGAGGTGGCTTATGTCGAGGCGGCTGATCTGGGCAAGATCCGCGATTCCGTTGCTCGCCTCGGGTTCACCGATGCATCGGTGCAGAACTTCGGGACCTCGCGCGACGTCCTTATCCGGTTACCGGTGAAGCAGGGCCTTACGAGCGCCCAGCTCTCCGAGCGCGTCATGGACGAACTGCGAAAAGACGATCCCAAGGTCGAGATGCGCCGAGTCGAGTTTGTCGGGCCCCAGGTGGGCCAGGAGCTGTTCGAGAACGGGGCGCTCGCGCTGTTGTTCGTCTCGATCGGGATCGTGCTTTACCTGTGGCTGCGTTTTGAATGGAAGTTCGGGGTTGCTGCCGTCATTGCCAACCTCCACGACGTGATCATCATTATCGGCATATTTTCGCTTTTCCAGTGGGAGTTTTCGCTGCCGGTCCTCGCCGCAGTGCTGGCGGTCCTCGGCTACTCGGTCAACGAGTCGGTGGTCGTGTTCGACCGCGTGCGCGAGACGTTCCGCAACCGCAGGATGCGCAACCTTACCGTTCCGAAGATCATCGATCATGCGATCACGCGTACGATGTCGCGCACCATCATCACGCACGGGTCGACGCAGATCATGGTGTGCTCAATGCTGATCTTCGGAGGAGAGACCCTGTTTCACTTTGCGCTTGCGCTCACAATCGGCATTCTCTTCGGCATTTACTCCTCGGTCCTGGTCGCAAGCCCCATCGTCATGTACCTCGGCGTGTCACGCGAGGACCTGGCCCGGCCCGAGGTGGAAAGAAAGCCCGGCGAGGATGGAGCGGTCGTCTAGCACGGGCCGCTCGTGGAGCTCCTTACTACTCTCCTCGACGTCGTCCTGCACCTCGACCGTCATCTTCAGTTGCTGGTCGCGAACTACGGGTCCTGGATTTACGGGATCCTCTTTCTCATTATTTTTTGCGAGACAGGGCTGGTCCTGACCCCCTTTCTGCCCGGGGACTCGCTGCTCTTCGTGGCGGGGACCGTTGCCGCAGCCGGCGATATGTACGTGCACGGCCTGTTCGCGGCGCTGGCGGCTGCCTCTTTCCTGGGTGACAATACGAACTACTGGATTGGCCGTTTCATCGGCCCGCGCGTGTTCAGGCGCGAGAAGTCGCTGCTCTTCAATCCCGAGCACCTGACCCGCACACAGCGCTTTTACGACCGCTACGGTGCCAAGACTGTTTTCCTCGCGCGCTTCGTGCCGATCGTCCGCACCTTTGCCCCATTCGTAGCGGGCATCGGCCGCATGCGCTATCAAAGGTTCGTGTTCTACAGCTTCTCGGGCAGTATTGTCTGGGTGGGTTTGCTGACCTACGTCGGTTTTTTCTTCGGCAACGTCCCGGTGGTGAAGCAGAATCTTTCTTTGGTCATCATCATCATCATCGTCATCATCCTCATCTCCATCAGCCCAGGTGTGATCGAATATCTGCGCCACCGCGCGCAATCGCGATAAGTCACGCCATTTGACTCAAGGTCTGGTCGACGCCAACCAGTAGCTCCTCGAAGTCCTCGAGGGAGTTGAAGCGCGGAGCGGCTGCGAGATGAGGCGTCACGATCACGTTGTCCAGCGCGAGCAGGGGGTCGTCCGGCCGACCCGGGGTATCGTAGTGCGGGTCGAGGCCGAACCCGCCAAGCCGACCCGCGCGCAATGTCTCGAGCAGCGCAGCCCGGTCGATCAGTTGGGGGCGTGAGACGTTGACCAGGATTGCGCCGGACTTGAGCAAGGCGAGCTCGCGTTTGCCGATGATGCCCCGTGTCGCATCGCTGGCGGGCAGATGGATGGACACGAAGTCGCTCGTCAACAAGAGCTCGTCCAGCCCGACAAAGGTTACCCCGTAGCGTGCCTCATCCGCCAGTGCGAGGGCGCGCCGCTGCGTGTAGACGAGGCGCATGCCGAAAGCCGCCGCGCGCATGGCGAGCTCCCGCCCGATTTCACCCAGCCCCAAAATGCCGAGCTGCTTGCCGTACAACGTGCGAGTTCCCGTCACGCGTGCCCAATTGGCGTTTGCGGTATGCGCGCGGTCAAACTGCGTGGGCGAATAGCCCGCAGCGCGCAACTGCTCAACGCTCACCAGGCCGTTGGTCTGCAAGATTTTGCGCGCCAGTGCGAGCATAATCGCCAGCGCGTGCTCGGCGCAGGCAATGTTCGCGCGCCGGCGCAAGGTCAGCACGCGCACTTCCGCGGACCGGCACGCCTCCTGATCGATGTTCGACAGGACCGTGCCGTACTTCTGAGCGATGCGCAGCGTGCCTTCCGCAGCGGCAATCGCCGGGGGGCCAATCGGGAACGATTCCACGACGGCGACATGCGCCCCGCGCATGCTGGCCAGCAGCGCAGCCTCGTCGGAGACGAGCCGGACCGTGGCCGGATAGAGTCGTGGGAGCCGCCCGCGCAGGCGGTCGCACCAGCCGGGGAAATCCGGCAGCTCGTGTGCAAAGAAGTGCGCGAATGCCGCGCGCCGCGCCTCAGGCGTCGCGGGATCGAGTACCACCTGGATCAGTCGCGGAAAAGGGTCGTCCTCAACGACGATGACGGGGCGTTGCGTCGTGGCCATTTTTACTTACCCGAAAAACGAACAACAATATTAGCCGCAGATAAACGCAGATACACGCAGATAAAAAAATGAACCGCCAAGGCGCCGAGAGAAGCAAGAACAATAATTGAACCACGGAGATGTGGAGAGAAACATAATCAAAAAAATGAACCACCAAGGCGCCAAGCGCGCCAAGAAATTTGCAGATGGAAGAGCTCAACTACATGCGGCGATTGAGGGGCGTGTTAGCCGCCACGCCACTTGTCAACGTTTCCGTCGTCCTTCCCTTCACGAGATAGGCAATCCGGTAATGCCCGTACAGCAGGATGCGAACGTGGCGGGAAGAGGCGAGATAACGATGCCCCATCTCGGGAGATGAAACGAGGCCTTGGGCCCGCTCGTAGCTGCCCTGGACAGTGCGGGTAGCGGCTTGTGGATTTTCGGCGGCGAGGTACTCGAAGATATCCTCGAGCCAGCGTTGGGCTTCCGCCGTCCACCTTATTTCTGCCATGAGCGGATGCGCCGCCCCATGTCCTCGTTCGAGATAACGCGCTTGGTGTCCGAATCGGCCAGTCCGCGTTCAACCATGACGTAAAAGGCAAGCTCACGCACGATTTCCTCGCGTGAGCTGTCGTCGGGCTGTCCCTGAATGAGGCGAGTCAGTTCTTCCTTTACCGTGGACACGATCTAAACCTCCGCGTCGCCCCAATTCTGCCACAGCCACCCGCACTGGGTGAATGGCACATAACGTCGTTGTGAACGGCGGGCCCACGTGCTGCTGGCACGCGGAACACCGCCGAAGGCCCGTCCGTTCGACATAGAGTTAGGCATCACTGTCGCCGGGATTAACATGGAATCTGGCCTCCACCACGATTCTGAAAGCACGTATGAGACGCAACCCAGCCGATACATACACTTCGGCGCGGTCCATCGGCCGCGGTTTGATCTGAAACGAGCCACTCAACACCCTTGCAGTTGCAGGTTTGATGACGACCGGCCATGGCACCACCGCTCTCACACTCGTTGACAACAACGACGCCTACTCCTAAGAGCAAAACGACAGCAGCAACGCCAGTTGCCAAGCGCCGCACAGAAATACCTCCCTCTGGTGATGCCTAATAGTGAGCTCAGCAGCCGGGCCCACTGACCACCAGCGGAAGGCTCCCGATCACCGACGCCAGAAGCCTACCACGATCGATTACGGCACCGCGTGGCCTGGTCCCCTGCGGCGCCTTGTTAGGCGGCTCCCCACCGTTGAAGGTGCCGTCGGATCTTGCGAGTTGACAACGGAACGCTAACCCCGCTGAATTTCGGACTGGTTCTCTCCTCCTGAGGCACGAAATGAATGAGAAACTCGGAGGGCTCTGAAGGAACGAATCGACAGCCGCGAGAGCCCTTCGGAGCGGCCGTGACAGCACGCAGATGGACGCCGACAGGCAGGGTGCACTTGAACCCGCCGGTGTAGGGTGCCCTCCAGTGGGTGAGAACGAACACCCGAAGGGGCAAGGAGACTTCAAAGAGGTCGCCCTCGGAGATGGAGAAGCGAAGCCGTTCTGAGAAGAGCCAGGTCACCAGCGGCCAGAGGTACGCGAACAGCGTTCCGCCGACGAGCAGGAACGGCCAAGCGAGAATCGAGAATACGAGGCGTAGTGTCCTCATCCGCGCCGTTCGCTCAAGCCGCCTAACGTCCGCGATGACGCGCGCCCGGAAGCGCGCAGCGCTTTCTGGCGTCGCGGTCGATCGCGCGGTTAGATGGCTTACCGGTAAACATCCTTCCGATGCCCGATCTTGAAGATCGTGACCTCGCGATGCTCGTCGTCAACCAGGTAGATGATCCGGTAACTCCCCTGCCGTAGCCGGTAGCGATCGGCGTACCCCGCGAGTTTCTCCGAGCCCTGGGGTCGGGGACTCGCCGCCAGGGTCTGAATCTTGCCAACAATGCGTTGACGATCGGCCTTGGTGCCAACTGCCTCGAGCTCTTTCGTAGCCGAGGCCTTGATCAGCAGCCTATATCCGGCCACGCCGCTTCAGGCCCTGCACGAACGTATCGAAGGAAGCGCTCTTCTCGTTCTTTCTCTTGGCGAATGCCGCAAGATCCTCAGCATCCTCGACCAGAGCGGATTTGACCGCGTCATTGACCATATCGGAGATTGAACGATCCGAGGCCGCAGCCTTCAGGCGCAGGGCGCGGTGCACGTCGGGCTCGAAATAGACGGTGGCGCGTTTTTGGCTGTCCATGCGCGGCATTATGACGCTTCAACGTTAAAACGTCAAGACGCCGACAAAAGCCATCTAACGTGTCCCGCTAACCGGTGCGCGAGGATTTTCCGCGCGTCCGGGTTGAGCGGGTGGTTAGAGGTCGCGAATGATGACGCGCATAGGTGTCCAACAATCGACGGATCATTCGCTGGTACTGTGTGCCGTGCTTCGCGGCCTCCCGCTTGAAGAATTCGATGCTGCGCTTCGAGAGCGCGATCGTCACTTTCACGCCTTCCTCGCGAAACGCGAGCTCTTCGGGGGAAGGCAGAAAGTCGGGAACGACCTTCAGTTCGCCCAGCGGTTCATCGGTGTATCTGATTTTCTCGGTCATAGATTCGCTTGCCCTGTCGCCAGTAACCAGCACCAAAAATTCGAATGACGCCCTCACGGTAGGTGAAGCGAACTGTGAGGATGCCATCCCCGACCTCTCCAAAGCAGTAATACCGCCTCTCCCTCAAGCTGTGCGACAAGTCCTCGGCGATGACGCGCCTGGGATCGGCAAAAGCGAACTGTGCTTCGGTGAAGGAAACTCCGTGTTTCGATTGGTTTTCCCGATCCTTCTCCTGATCCCAATCGAAGCGGGCTTCAGCCATGCGGCAATGGTATCAGGAAACCGCCCGGATAGCCATATAAAAGTATGGCGCCTCGACCAGCTGGTCCGCGACCTCTAACGTTGCCTTCAGCCGCGCGCTTCGGCGCGTCGGCTGCAAGGCGCGGTTGGGCAGCACGCTGTTGGTTTGTTGTGTAGCCAGGGGTCGGTGATCATGAACCTTTCTCTGCGACAAAAAGGTAACGATTGAGACTGAAGAAGTAATTCCCTTGCTCCCCGGTCCGCCTTAGGCCCTTCGCCCATCCTTCCGCTTCGTCACGGGTAATTCCATTGCGGCCAATTACGAAGGAAACAATCAGATCGATGATCCGATTGCTGTAAGTGTTCGGATCGTAGCTCGGGTTGAACAACGGAATAGCTTGCTGTGACTCCACTCGAAAACCTGCGCGGCGGAGTCTATTCGCCATAGTCCGCGGCAGATAAGCGTCTGCCGCATGTTGTTCCCATGCCACCAGAATGCGGTTCATCTGCTCACGGTTTGTTGAATGCCATACGATCGAATCCCAGTCCGTGTCCACGATGACCGCCCGTCAACCGGGCCGAAGGACGCGATGAATCTCGGCAAGCGCCGCTTCGACGTCGGGAACGTATTCTAGGACCTGGGTCGATATGGCAGCGTCAAAGGCCTGATCCGGAAAAGGAAGCTGTGTCGCGTCAGATTGGTGGAATTGAACCCACGACAGATGAGCGCAATGCCGTCTCGCTGCGGAAAGCAATGGCTCGCTAATATCGACGCCACACACTGCGCCCGATGACCCGGTTGCTTCTCCGATTGCTGCCGCCAAAAACCCCGGGCCGGAGCCGACATCCAGAACTCGCTCGCTGGTCCGGGGTTCGAGGGCGCGCAGGAACTGCGCGCGCTGCGCGACTACATCTGGCGTCACATACAGAGCGAGCAGGCGCTTCGTAGCCTCTTCGTCATAATGCAACTCGGTCATCGCGTAACGCTCCCCTCTGCTTCAGGTGCTGCCCAACTTTGTAATGGTTCGACGAAATTCTACCTAATACGGTCGAGTAACGGCCTCAACGCGTCAACGCACTTCCGGATCAAGGCGTTATAACGATGTGATCCGTATCGGATCTTTGTTAGATGGCAAGCATTGGGACAACACATTGATTCCAAAGGAGAGTTACCCGCGCAATCGAAAGGACCGCGCCTGCTCGATCGCGTGCGCGACGCCATATGCCGCAGGCACTACAGCCGGCGCACGGAAGAGACCTACATCCACTGGATCAAACGCTTCATCTACTTTTCGGGTAAGCGCCATCCCGCGGAGATGGGCGCAACAGAGGTTACCGCGTTTCTGAACCATCTCGTCGCACAGCGCCATGTCGCGTCCGCGACCCAGAACCAAGCGCTCGCGGCGCTGCTGTTTCTTTACCGGCAAGCACTCGGTCAGGCGCTGCCCTGGCTGAACGGGCTTGATCGAGCCAAACGGCCCGTGCGCCTGCCGGTGGTGCTCTCCGAAGCCGAGGTGCGTGCGCTGCTGGCGCAACTTGAAGGCACCAAGTGGCTCATGGCAAGTCTGCTGTACGGGGCGGGATTACGGCTGCGGGGGTGCCTGATGCTGCGCGTGAAGGACGTGGACTTCTCGTACGGTCAGATTGTGGTGCGCGATGGCAAGGGCGGCAAGGATCGCGTGACCATGCTGCCTGAAGCGGTTATTCAGCCGCTGCACGTGCATCTCGGCAAGGTGAACAGGCTTCACAGGCGAGATCTTGCCGAAGGCTACGGCGAGGTGTGGTTGCCCGGCGCGCTTGGGCGGAAGTATCCCCGAGCCGGATATGAGTGGGGCTGGCAGTTCATATTCCCATCGAAGAATCGCTCAGTTGATCCGGAGACTGGCGTGATACGCTGGCACCACATCTATCCCGATACGCTGCATCGCACGGTGAAGCGCGCTGCTCGTGAGGCCGGAATTTACAAACCGGTCAGCAGCCATACACTGAGGCACTCATTCGCCACGCACCTGTTGCAGGCCGGTTACGACATAAGAACGGTGCAAGAACTGCTTGGCCACAAGGATGTCAGCATCACAATGATCTACACGCACGTCTTGAACAAAGGAGGCCGAGGCGTGACAAGCCCCCTGGATGCCGGCGGCTTCGATCGGCCGCCGGTCGCGCGAGATGTCACGGGGGAATACAGCGTTTCCGTCAGCCGGCCAGCTTGATTCGGATGATCGCGTATTTTGCAGCGTAAATCTGGCTCTGTTTCTCTCCGCGTCTCGCTGGTTCAGTGCTGGTTCTTATCGGCGTCCATCGGCGGCGGAAGAAAACAAGGCAGCAGGACGCTTGAGTTCTATCCGCGTTGATCTGCGGTTTCCTTCCGGTTTTTCTCGGTGCCCGCTTCGTCTTGGCCAGTCCTGGCTCTTTTCGTTACGATGGTGTGGATGCCTCCCCCAGAGGGGGCGGGAGGCGTCCATGCCATCTTGGCGGTTCAAATCTTCCTAGCAAGCTCTGCCGCCTTGCCAATGTAGGTCGCGGGCGTAAGCTCGAGGAGTCGCGTCTTTTCCGCTTCCGGAAGATCGAGACCCGTGATAAAGGCGTGCAGCGCCTCGCGCGTAACGCCCTCCTTTCCCCGCGTGAGGTCCTTCAGCTTTTCGTATGCGCCCACCAGCGCGTAGCGGCGCATCACGGTCTGGATGGGCTCGGCGAGCACTTCCCACCGGTCCTTCAGGTCAGCGCTCATGCGCTCGCGGTCGGCCTCGAGCTTGTCGAGGCCGCGCAGGCACGCGTCGTATCCGAGCAGCGCGTGGCCGAGCGCGACGCCCATGTTGCGCAACACGGTCGAATCCGTGAGATCGCGCTGCCAACGCGACACTGGAAGCTTCTCACTTAGGTGACGCAACAAGGCGTTCGCCAGCCCTAGATTGCCTTCGGAATTCTCGAAATCGATCGGGTTCACCTTGTGCGGCATCGTGGACGAACCTACCTCGCCCACGTTGATTTTCTGCCGGAAGTAACCGAGCGAAATGTAACCCCAGATATCCCGGTTGAGGTCGATAAGAATGGTATTGACGCGCGCAATAGCGTCGAAGAGTTCCGCCAGCGCATCATGCGGCTCGATCTGGATCGTATAAGGATTGAACTCCAGCCCGAGCTTTTCGACGAGTTCGCGCACGAGTCTTGGCCAGTCCACGTCGGGATAGGCGGCAACATGCGCGTTGTAGTTGCCCACGGCGCCATTCATCTTGCCGGTAAGACGCGTCGCCAAAACGTTCGCGCGCGCCCGGAGGAGCCGGTACGCCACGTTGGCCATTTCCTTCCCAAGCGTGGTCGGAGACGCAGGCTGGCCGTGGGTGCGCGCCAGCATCGGCACCTCGGCGAGCCCGTGGGCGAGGGCGCTCAGTCTTTCCATGATTCTGTCAAGCGCTGGAAGCAGGATTTCGTCGCGCGCGCGCTGCAGCATCAGCGCGTAGGCCAGGTTGTTGATGTCCTCGGACGTGCAGGCGAAATGAATGAACTCGGCGGCCTTCATCACTTCTCGATTCGCGCCGAGCTTGTCGCGCAGGAAGTACTCGATCGCCTTGACGTCGTGGTTGATCTTCACCTCGATCGCCTTCACGGCTTCACCATCGGCCTGCGAGAAGCGTGCTACCACGTCGTCCAGTTGTGCGCGCGTGACCGGAGCAAACGCGGGCACCTCGGCGATTTTCGGCTCGGCGGCGAGCGCCTTGAGCCACGCCAGCTCAACTAGCACGCGGTAGCGGATCAGGCCCAGCTCGCTGAAAATGTCACGCAGGGCGGCGAGTTTGTTGTGATAGCGGCCGTCGAGCGGCGATAATGCGTTGAGGGGGGTCAGCGCCATGGCGACTCAATATGAACGCACGGCGCTATTTTAGCAAACGTGAGTTGCCCCGGCTCCCGTTACGAAGGAACCTTCATGACGAACGCATCGCAGGCCCTGGCCGAATTCGCGGTCGGGCTGAGCCATGAGCGCATTCCGCTCGAGGTCATCGAGCGCGCAAAGGACTGCGTGATCGATACCGTGGGCGCTTGCGTGTTCGGGGCTGAGTTGCCCTGGAGCAAGACCGTGATCGGCTATGCCGAGCGCAACAGTGCGCCCGGGCAGTGCAGCGTTCTGGGAACAGGCATCAAGCTGCGGGCACCGTTTGCCTGCCTGTCGAACGGTGCGACGGCCCACGCCTACGAGCTCGACTGCCTCTGCGAGCCGAGCGTCGGCATTCACCCCAGCGCTGCGCTGGCCGTGCCGGGACTGGCGGTGGGCCAGGGGCGCAAGAAAAGCGGCATGGATGTCCTGGCCGCCGTGATTGCGGGTTATGAAGTGCTCTACCGGATCGGGGATGCGGCGCGCCACTCCATCGAGAAGCTCGGTTTTCACTCGCCCGGCATCGTCGGCGTGTTTGGCACCGCCGTTGTGGTCGGCAGGCTGTTCGGGCTGAACGCGCAGCAAATGGCCAACGCATTCGGCATCGCCGGCTCGCTCAGCTCGGGGCTGATGGAGTTCTCCCGTACGGGGGGCATGGTGAAGCGCTTGCATCTCGGGCGCGCCGCCGAGGGCGGCTTCATGGCTGCAGTGCTCGCGCGTGACGGCTACACCGGACCGGGGGGCGTGTTCGAGGGCAGGTTCGGGCTCCTCAACACCTTCTGCCGCGACGCGGATCCGGCGCGCCTGACACGAAACCTGGGCGCCGACTGGCACGTGCTGAAGACCAAGATCAAGCGCTATGCGTGCCACTCGACGGCACAAGTTCCGGTCACGGTTGCGCTCGAGTTGAAGGAGAAGCATGGAATTTCTGGCGACGACGTCGTGGGCATAACCATTGCGGCCAACGAGAAAACGGTGAACCAGCACGCCATCAACGAGCCAAAAGATCTTGCGATGGCGCAGTACAGCGTGCCGTTCTGCGTTTCGCTTGCGCTCTATCTCGACCCGACCGACCCGCGGGCGTTTTCCGAGCCTAGCCTCAGTCATCCCGGTATTCGCGCGCTGGCGAAGAGTGCAAAGGTCGAGTTGGATAAGACGGGGTCGGGCTTCTATGCGCCGGCGTGCCGGGTAACGCTCAGGCTCAAGAATGGCAAGGAGCTCTCCGCAGAAGGCCATGATTTCAAGGGAACCCCCACGATGCCGCTCACGCGGCCAGAGCTGCTCGAAAAGTTTCTTAAGCTTACGTCACATCACGACCGGGCGCGGGCCGAGCGGTTGTTCGGTCAGCTGGCGGCAGCGGAAAAGGTGGCGGATCTGAGCGCGCTGGATTTTGCGCTGTAACGGATAAGCGCCTTGCGCAGTCCTGGTCGGGCGCAAAAGGAGACCGCGCGGCATTTGTAACGAGGGCCAGAACCATTTGATTGAACCGCCAAGACGCCAAGGCCGCCAAGAAAGACCGAGACAATAATCGAAATGAGCTTAAACGTTTACGTTGGCGTCCTTGGCGCCTTGGCGGTTAATTCTTGCGGATTCTGACGTGCAACCCCGCACACTGAAGGACTGGGGCCTGCTCGCGACGCTGGTCGTGCTGTGGGGCTCGAACTTCATGTTCGTGAAGCTCGGCGTCGCAACCGTGCCGCCGGCAACGCTCGCCGCCGGGCGGCTCGTCGTCGCCGCGGTGGTCCTCGTCGCGGTGATTCGCGCGCTGGGTTACCGGTTCCCGCGGCCTGGCCCGGTGTGGGTTTCCTACACGTTGCTGGCGGTGGTGGGCAACAGCATGCCGTTCTGGCTCATCAGCTGGGGCCAGCAGACGATCGACAGCTCCCTCGCCGGCATACTCATGGCCATCATGCCGCTCGCGACGCTCGTCATGGCGCACGTCTGGGTTACCGGTGAGCACCTGACGCGCAACCGCGCGTTGGGGTTCGTGCTGGGCTTCGTTGGAATCGTCGTTTTGGTGGGGCCGGCTGCGCTTGCGGGGCTTGGTGGATCCGCGGGCCGGGTTCTCGCCCAGCTGGCGGTGCTGGGCGGGGCGCTCTGCTACGCCAGCCAAAGCGTGCTCGTGCGCCTGACCTTGAAGGGTGGTGATGTGATGGTGGCATCTGCTGCCATCGTGGCGATCGGCGCCGCGATCAGCCTGCCGGTTGCGCTCGTCGTCGACCAGCCGTGGAACCTGTCTCCCAGTGCGACCTCGGTCTGGGCCGTGATCTGGATGGGTATTGGCCCCACTGCGATCGCCACTTTGGCGTTTATCAGGCTCATCGGCTCGGCGGGTCCGACCTTCATGTCGCTGGTGAACTACTGCGTCCCGGTGGTTGCCGTGTTCCTGGGCGTGGTGATTCTCGGGGAAGCGCCGAACGCCAACGCGTATACGGGATTGCTTCTTATTCTGACCGGCATTGCGACGAGCCAACTGCGCCGCCGTTAACCGCGCCCCGGCCCGATTGCGCTAGCCATTGTGCTAGAACGCTCGGTCTCCGACCGGTTTCTTGACCACATCGTACGCCCGCGCTGGTGGCGTGGACATTGGCTTGAAATCGGGATCGCGATACCCCACATAGAGTTCAATTGGGGCATTGCGTGACGAATTTGACGATATGAACATCATTTACAGCAGTGACAACTATTACGTGGTGGAGTACCCCGCGCAGCATGGCTTCGAGCTGGTGGACAAGCGCACCCAGCGCGGGACGTTTTTCCGGGGCGACGTAGCGGAGCGCTTTGCACAGTCCATGCAGGAGGCGGTTGCGGGAGAGGCCACCGTCGAGCACGTCGACGAGTTCCTCGGCAACTTCGGCGTGTTGCTTGATGTTCCCGTCGTGTACCACTGACGCCCGCATAAGCGCCTCGTTGCCGGGTGAGCGGTGGACCGTAAATGCTGAGGCGCCGTTTCCTCTGCCAAGCTTAGAACCCGTACGATAATTTTACGGGCTCTTAGTCTTCGGTGAGGCCGATCCCCGTCGCACCCGCGATCAGCGCCGCCATCTGCTCCATCGCGGCGCGGCCCGGCAGACTCTCCGCAATCACCAGATTGGCCTGCGTCGGATTACGGCTGCGCGCGATGAGCTGGTAGCGTGGCTCGGCGCTGAACTGGTTTTGAAAGCGGGCCGGAATCAGCGGCTCCACTGCGGCAATGTCTGAGCAGGAAAGCGTGCGTCGGGAAAGCGTCAATCCGAATAGGCGGCGTACCGTTGCGATGTGATCGGGTTCCGCCATCACCCTCAGCGAATTGGCGAGCAGGTAGGCGGCCAACGCGATAAACACGACGCCGAACGCCAGGATCGGGAGAGCGAATCCACCCACCAGAATGATCATCAGCCACCCCTGTGCGCCCGGGCCGCCCGTGAGTCCAAGGCCGGCTGCAGCGGCAACGGGTAGCGCGATGCTTAACGCACCGAAGGCGCCGAACCCGGCGGCAGCCCCGAGGTTGCGCAACGGCGGGAAATAGAACTCGAGGCCCTGGGGCAGCTGCCTGACGCGCACGATTCCGTGCGGGAGCGCCGCGTCCGCAATCGAGCTCGTTGTGGAAGGTTTTTGCAAGCTTTTGCGGGTTCAACCAGTTGGCGGCCCATTATGCCCGTGCCGTTATGCCGGCAGGGGGACTACCGCGCAACGCGGGCGCGCCGAGCTGAAGAAGCGCGTCAAAATGCGATAGGTGTCGAGGTCGAACACGGGCTGCGGGCTACGCTCCGACAGTTCTTGCAGGTCCGTCTCGGAACGCACGGTGCCGAGGTAGCACCAACGGTCAAGCACGATCAGGGGGTCAGCTGCGCTGCCGGACTCGCGTATGCCGACGCGTCCCGCAAATGGCCACGGGCGCATCCTGAGCCGCGCGAGTGCCTGCCCGAGCCGCAACCCGTGAACGGCGGGGCTTTCCTTTCCGACGCAGGCGCCACGGCAGCGCCGGATCTGATGGGCAAAGCACGGCCCGCGGCCCTTCTCGAGCCCGAGCAGGATGAGGCATAGCCCGTGCTCGGTTGCCAGCGCGCGCAACTCCTCGAGCGCCGCGCGGCGCGATCGGAACAGGCCATGAAGGTCGGCGAACTGGGACGGATCGAGATCGCGTGCGCTCACTAGTTGTGGGGGGGCGTCCGGCGCCTGCGCCCGCCAGTGCCAGGCGCAAAGTTCATTGGTGCGGCGCAGCCGACGGTTATGGACTGGCGCAAGCTGCTTGACGAGTCGCGCTTCCTCAATCAATGCGCCGAGCTCGCTGGCCGTCTCGATCCAATCCACGCGCCGCACCTGTTGCACGATCTTCATGTCGCGGCCGTCCCGGTGGTCGCTGGAAAAATGCGACATGACACGTGCGCGCAGGTTCACGCTCTTGCCGACGTAGAGAACGACATCGTTGTCGCCGTAGAAAAGGTATACGCCTGACCCTTCCGGAATGTCGTCCAGGGCGCCCTCGGGAAGGCCCGCGGGTACGGTTGGGGCCTTGACAAGGCGATTCACGGCAGCGGCGATGACATCGGGCTCGAACTCGCGCTGCCAGTGGCTTGCCAGGTGCCAAAGCGCGCGCGCGTCGCCGAGCGCACGGTGCCGCTGCTCGCAGGCGATGCCGTGCCTCGTCATCAGGGCGTCGAGGTTGTGGCGCGCCTCGTGCGGATAGAGCTTGCGCGAGAGCTTCACCGTGCACAGCACGCGGCTCGTGTAGCGCAGACCCACGCGCTGGAACTCGTTGCGCAAAAAGCCGTAATCGAAGCGGGCATTGTGCGCGACCAGAAGTCGGCCCTCGAGCCGCCGGTAGAGCTCGCGCGCGACCTCGTCGAAGCTTGGAGCGAGCGCCACCATGTCATTGGTGATGCCGGTAAGTGACTGGATTGCGGGGGGGATGCTCACACCCGGATTGAGGAGGGTGGACCACTCGCCCAGCACGCGCCCACGGTCGACCTCGACGAGGCCGACTTCGGTGATGCGATCGTAAGCAGGATGGGCGCCTGTGGTTTCGACGTCCAGTAAGACGAGGGGCTGGTCGAGCACTACCAAGACCGTGACCCGTGACCCGTGACCTGCGACCAGGAAAGGGCGTGAAGGTGGAGGGCTTTCAACCAGTCACCGTTCACTGCCCTTGGTAGCCGATGGCGCGGGAGATGTTCTGAGCGGTTTGCTGCACCTGGGCGGCCCACGCCCGGTCGAGACGGTCGGATGGCGCCGACACCGAAAGCCCGGCCACGAGCCGATTCTCGTCATTGTGGATTCCCGCCCCGATGCAGGACACGCCTTTCTCGGCCTCCTCGTTGTCGAACGCGTAGCCCTGACGGCGGATCTTGTCGAGCTCCTTGGCGAGCTGCTCGGCCTCCGTCAGGGTGTTTTCGGTATAGCGAGGGAGGCCGGTACGCCGCGCATATTCGAGCCACTTCTCTCCGCTGTCCTCTGCGAGGAAGAGCTTTCCGACGGCCGTAATGTGAAGGGGCGCGCGCGCACCGATAATCTGGACTACCCGCATCATCGAGCTGCTGCCTGCGGTGCGCTCGATGTAGACGACCTCGTCGTCGTGGCGTACCGAGAGATTGATCGTTTCGCCGAGCGCCTGATGAAGCACTTGCATGTGGGGCAGGGCTTCCTGCCGCACGCTGATGCGCGACTTGACCAGGCTGCCCAGTTCGAGGAGGCGGATGCCGAGCCGGTAGGTCCCGGGCTCGATGCGATCGACGAGCCGGTTGTCGACCATCACCGAGAGGATGCGATGCGCGGTGGACGGGTG
>JAOTVX010000017.1 GCA_029863175.1 Betaproteobacteria bacterium
CGCCGGGACGGGCGGGACCGGAAGCGGAGCTGTCTGGGCGTGGGACGAGGCGAGTGCCAGCAGCAGTGAGGCGATGATCAGGTGCATGATGTCTCGCGAGGGGAAATTATAGCAAAACGGAGTTGCTTCTCCGGCGATCTTGAACGGAGGCGACGGCTTCCGCGCCGGTAACGCCGTTCCCGCAGCCGATCCCGTGAGGCACCGCGCGACGCGCCAAGACACGCGTGCGCCCGCTCGGCCTTACCAATGCGCCGGGGTGATCTCGGTCTGTCATGACCGCACTCGGCACCGCGGCGCCTGGCCCTAGGTGGCAGCGGACCGCCTTCGGCAAGCGACGTAAAATCAATTGGTTGCGCCGGCCGGCCGCGTTCCCGGCTGCGGCACCCTTGAAAACCGCGCGGCGGCTCCTATATGGCTTCTGTCGGCGCAACGCGCCATCCTTTTTTTAACGGAGAATGGTTATGGCTAATCTCACCCGTTTCAGCCCTTTTGACGACACGCTGGATGATCTGTTCCGTGGTTTTTTCGTGCGCCCGGTGAGCTTCGAGGGTCATCCGAGCGGCACCGGAACATTTCGCGTTGACGTATCCGAGAACGACAAGGCTTATACGCTGCGCGCGGAGCTTCCCGGCGTGAAAAAGGAAGATATCAACGTTACGATCGACGGCGATACCGTCGCGGTCGGCGCCGAAGTGAAGCACGAAAGGGACGTGAAGAACGATGAGCGTGTCCTGCGTTCCGAGCGTTATGCGGGCAAGCTGTATCGTGCATTTACCCTCGGGCAGACGATGGATGAAGCTTCGGCGACGGCGAAATACGCCGATGGCGTGCTCGAGTTGACACTGCCGAAGAAGGCGGCGGTTCAGGCGAAGCGAATCACCATCCAATAAGAAAACGGCGGCGTTAGCCGCCGTTTTCTCTACCGTACGATTCGTTACGAAACAAATTCGGACGTTTTAAAAAATGCGGCAGGCTGGAAGGCCTGCCGCATTTTTTTGCCGTAGAATAGGCAGCCGCCGCCAAACCAACCACCACGTGCTGCCCGCCACCCATGGCCCTGACCGGTACCTCTGCCGCAGACAGAGCGAAGATCCTCGCCGAAGCGCTGCCGTACATCCAGCGCTTCCACGGCAGGACCATCGTCATCAAGTACGGCGGCAACGCGATGACCGACGAGACGCTCAAGCACAGCTTCGCGCGCGATGTTGTCCTGCTGAAGCTCGTCGGCATGAACCCGGTAGTCGTGCACGGTGGCGGCCCGCAGATCGACGACCTGCTCAAGCGCGTCGGCAAGAAGGGCGAGTTCGTCCAGGGCATGCGGGTGACCGATGCGGAGACGATGGACGTCGTCGAAATGGTGCTGGGCGGCCAGGTCAACAAGGAAATCGTCAATCTGATGAACCAGCACGGGGGGCGCGCGGTGGGCCTCACCGGGAAAGATGGCGGGTTGATCCGCGCGAAGAAAATGCTGGTGCGGGGTGGCGCCGATACCGACGCCCTGCTCGACATCGGCCAGGTCGGCGAGGTCGAGAGCATCGACCCCGCGATCGTGCATCAGCTCTACGCTCACAACTTCATCCCGGTGATCGCGCCGCTCGGCTTCGGTGCGAAGGGCGAGACCTACAATATCAACGCCGATCTCGTCGCCGGCAAGATCGCCGAAGTGCTCAAGGCCGAGAAGCTGATCGTTCTCACCAACACGCCGGGCGTACTCGACAAGAACGGCAAGCTGCTCACCGGGTTGAGCGCGCGCAAGATCGACGAACTGTTCGCTAACGGCACGATCTCCGGCGGCATGCTCCCCAAGATCGGCTCCGCGCTCGAGGCCGTGAAGAACGGCGTCAACAGCTGCCACATCATCGACGGACGGGTCGAGCACGCGCTGCTGCTTGAGGTTCTTACCGACGAGGGCGTCGGCACGCTGATCCGCCGCCGCTAGGATTGTGCGGCGAAGAAGCGCCGCAAAATCCTTATTGACGACTAGATTCATAAGGTCAGACATCGAAGAAACGAGCCGCACGACAGGTCGGCGTGTTATGCGCGCCGCCCTCGAGGCCGTTCTTAGGGGGTAACCGATGTGGCGGCGCGCTTGGATCTTCGATCTCGACAACACGCTGCACAACGCCGTACCGCACATCTTTCCGCACATCAACCGCGCGATGACCGCCTATCTGCAGGCGCACCTCGGGCTCGACGAGGCCGCCGCGGGTGAGTTGCGGCGCCATTACTGGCACCGCTACGGGGCCACACTTCTCGGGCTGATGCGCCATCACGCCACCGATCCGAAGCACTTTCTCTGGCACACGCACCAGTTCCCGGCGCTCGAGCGCATGCTGGTGCGCGAGCCGCAGCTGCGCACAATCGTCCGGAGGCTGCCGGGGCGCAAGTATGTCTTCTCGAATTCTCCGGTGCATTATTCGCGCGCCGTGCTGCGGGCGCTCTCGATCGCCGACCTGTTTCACGACGTGTTCTCGATCGAACACACGCGCTACCGCCCCAAGCCGGACAGCTACGGTTTCCTGCGCCTGTGCCGCACCAACCACCTCAAGCCGCATCGCTGTATCATGGTGGAGGATTCAATCGAGAACCTGCGTACAGCAAGCCGGCTCGGCATGAAAACGGTGTGGGTCACGCGGTCGGCCAAGGCACGGGATTTCGTGGACGTGAGCGTGCCGAGCCTCATGCAGTTGCCCCGTAGACTGGCCTGTTTACAATAGGTGTCCGGACACCGGCGCGGACGGGAACATGGCGGCGAGAACGGGCGAGCGCAAGGACCAGATCCTACAGACGCTGGCGGAGATGCTGGAGCGTCCCGCGGGCGAGAAGGTCACCACGGCGGCGCTGGCGGCGCGGCTGCGCGTGTCGGAGGCGGCGCTCTACCGGCACTTCAAGGGCAAGGCCCAGATGTTCGAGGGACTGATCGAGTTCGTCGAACAGACGTTGTTTGCGCTGGTGAACAAGATCACGGCGGAGGAAAAGAGCGGACTGCGTCAGCTGGAAGCGATCATCGCGGTGCTGCTCGGGTTTGCGCAGAAGAACCGCGGCATGACACGCGTGCTGATTGGCGATGCTCTGGTCAACGAGGACGAGCGTCTGCAGGCGCGCATCAACCAGCTGCACGATCGCCTTGAGGCGGTGCTCAAGCAGGCGCTGCGCTTTGGCGTCACCCAGAACGAGATCGCGGCCGAGGTGGACATCGCCGCACAGGCGAACCTCCTCATGTGCTTCGTCATTGGTCGCTGGCATCAGTTTGCCAAGAGCGGCTTTAAACGCGACCCCGCCGAGCTGTGGGCGAAGCAGTGGCGGCAGATCATGGAAGGCGTGATCGCCTAGTGTTTTTCGCCGCTGCCAGTGCCAGGCCGCGGCACGGCTAATCAACCAAGGGGACAACGCGATGGCGAATATCACCTCCACGCAACTGGCCGAACTGCTGATCGGCATCGCGCGCGCGCAGCAGGCGATCGCCGACGCGGCGGAAAGCCAGCGGGTGGGCTTCAAGGGACATCTGGCGTCGGCATTACAGACGGCCGCCCGCAATCGCAACACCGGCCATACGCCCACCCTCATGGATTTCCCGTCACGGGTTCTGCTTGCTCACCAGGGGCGCAGCGGCCCGGATCTGGAACAGATCACGCGGGATCTGGAGGCGCTGCTCAATCAGCCGTCGTGAGCGCCGCGTCGAATACGGCTGTCGCGATCGCGACGCGGCCGGCGTGAGGCTTGCCGGCGGAGAGTCACCTGCCGGGTGAGTTTCAACCGCGGGCTGAAACCTTGGGGGCGGCCGTCGCCGTTCCGCAAACCGGGCAAGCCGGGTCTTTCGCGAGCTTGATCGTGCGCACCCGCATTGTCAGCGCATCGAGGAGCATGAGCCTTCCCGCGAGCGTCTCGCCCGTGTTCGCCAGCAGCTTGAGTGCCTCGGCTGCCTGGATTGAGCCGATGATTCCGGTCAGTGGGGCGAAGACGCCCATGACGGCACAGCGCACGTCTTCCGACTCGCCGTGCTCCGGAAAGAGGCAGGCATAGCAAGGTGTATCCGCGGCCCGCAGGTCGAACACCGCAACCTGCCCGTCGAATCGCACCGCCGCGCCGGACACCAGCGGCTTGCGCAGTCGCACGCAGGCCCGGTTTACCGCGTGCCGGGTGACGAAGTTGTCGCTCCCGTCGATAACGACATCCGCCTGCGCGGCGAGCGTTCGCAGGCGCTGTTCGTCCACCCGTTCCGCGAGCGTGACCACCTGGACTTCCGGGTTGATTGCCGCCAACGTGACGCGGGCCGATTCCACCTTCTTCAGCCCGATCGACTCCGTGCGGTGGACGATCTGGCGCTGCAGATTGGTGAGGTCGACGTCCTCGTCGTCGCACAGGACGATGTGCCCGACACCTGCTGATGCGAGGTAGAGCGCGACGGGCGAGCCGAGTCCGCCCGCTCCGATCACGAGGGCGCGCGCGGCGAGTAGCTTTTCCTGACCCTCGACGCCGATCTGCGGCAACAGGATGTGCCGGCTGTAGCGCAGCAGTTGACGGTCATCCATTGCGCTCACACGGCGCTGCGCGCGGCGAACGCCCAAAAACAAACGCCCGGCTGGCGCCGGGCGTTGCAGAGCGGCGCGGCACTCGCGCCGCAACGCTAGTTGGTTTTCGTTCCACTGCGGCTTTTCAGAAACGCGATGGCCTGGTTAAGCTCGTAATCGTGCTTGGACACGATCTGGCCCGGCTCCGGCCTGAGCAGCTTCTCATCGACGTCCGTTGGCCGCGGCTCCGGTAGGAAGTCATAGTGTTTCGCGGCGGCCTCCGTTGCCGTCGGCTTTTCCGTGGCGGCCTCTTCCAGATGCTTCGTGAGATCGGCCTCGCGCAGCTTGAGCGCGCTGGTCCGTCCGGCCGATCCATCGTCCAGAGGAATGTCGGGCTCGATGCCCTTGGCCTGGATCGAGCGCCCATTCGGCGTGTAATAGCGCGCGGTCGTGAGTTTGATGGCCGTGTTGTTCCCGAGCGGCAGGATCGTTTGCACCGAGCCCTTCCCGAACGTGCGCTGGCCCATGATGACTGCGCGCTCGTGATCCTGCAGCGCTCCGGCGACGATCTCGGAGGCAGAGGCGGAACCCCCGTTCACGAGCACGACCATGGGAACCGTCTTCGAATCTTCTGGCAGCCGGCCGATGTAGTCCCGCTCCAGGCGACCGCGCAGATAATGCTCCGGCGTGGCGCTCAGGCGCATTCTCGAGTCGTCGGTGCGCCCGTCCGTATAGACCACGAGCGATCCTTTCGGCAGGAATGCGGCCGACACCGCGACGGCTCCATTAAGCAGTCCGCCGGGATCGTTGCGCAGATCGAGCACGATGCCTTTCATGGGCACCTGGTTTTCCTTGAACAGCTGCTCGATCGCGCGCGCCAGGATCTCGCCCGTGTGCTCCTGGAACTGGGTCACGCGAAAATAGGCGTAGCCGGGCTCGAGCAGCTTGGACTTGACGCTCTGAATCTTTATGATCGCGCGCGTGATCGTCGCCACGATCGGTTGGGTCTCGCCCTTGCGCACGATCGTCAACGTAATCTGCGTGTTGGGCTTGCCGCGCATGCGCTTCACCGCATCGCTCAACGTCATTCCCTTTACGGAAGTGTCGTCGAGCTTGACGATGAGGTCGCCCGCCTTGAGCCCGGCGCGCGACGCGGGAGAGTCATCGATCGGCGAGACCACCTTGACGAAGCCATCTTCCATGCCAACCTCGATGCCCAGCCCGCCGAACTCGCCCTGGGTCCCGACCTGCAGCTCCCTGAATGCTTCCTGGTCGAGATAGGCGGAGTGCGGGTCGAGCCCGGTCAACATGCCGTTGATGGCCTCGGAGATGAGCTTCTTGTCTGCCACCGGCTCGACGTAATCGCTCTTGACGCGTCCGAATACTTCGGTGAACGCGCGCAATTCCTCAATCGGCAACGGCGCGGCCAAATCCCGCTGTGCGACCGCGGTCAAATTGAGGCTGACCAGCAAGCCCAGCAGGGCACCGATCGCGATCAACCCGAACTGACGAAACTTGTTACGCATTGACTGCTCCCCCAAAACCGCACCGCAAGGTGCCTCGTTCTGCAACGCAACACCATGAATAATAATGATGTTCTCTAATCGTCCCTTACCG
Source organism: Betaproteobacteria bacterium (assembly GCA_029863175.1). The sequence goes on from JAOTVX010000017.1 coordinate 6,129, forward strand.
GATATCCACCCAAGTAAGGGGGTCCAGAGGTTTACCCTGATACCGCAACTCGAAGTATAAACCTGAATCCGGGTTGCCGCCGCTGTTGCCGACCGTGGCGATGATCTCGCCGCCGCGGATCGGGTCGCCGACCTGCTTATACAGCGCTTCATTGTTCGCGTAGAGGCTCATGTAGGCGCTGCCGTGGTCGATGATCATCAGGTTGCCGAAGCCGCGGAGCCAGTCGGCAAACACCACGCGTCCGGCCGCAACGGCTTTCACGTCCTCGCCGGCCCGCGCCGTGATGAAGACGCCTTTCCAACGCGTGCCGCCGCCAGAGCGTAGACTGCCGAAGTGGCTGGCGAGTTCCCCTCGCACCGGAAGGCTCAAGCGCCCCTTGAGCTGGTGAAACGCCGTGCCGCCAGTCGAACCGTCCGGCACGCGCTTATTGCTCCGACGGGAACCGCGCCGTTCCCGGGCGACGAGGCGCGCGAGCTGCTCGACCAGGCGCGCGAGCCGGTTCTCGTCACGCTTGAGCGTGCGAATCTCGCGGCGCTGGCGCTGGATGTCACGCGAGATGCTCGCGAGCACCTTGTTGCGCGTGCGGCGCTCCTCCCCCAGACGCTGCCGCTGGTCGCGCTGCGCGCGAGTGACTGTGGCGAGCGCTGCCGATTGCTGCCCAGCCTCCCGCGCCAGCTCGCCGAGGCGGGCGAGATTCGCGCGCACTTCGGCGATCAGCTGCACGCGGGCACGCGAGACGTAGCCGAAGTAGTGCAGGTCACGCGCGATCTGGTTGGGGTCCTCGCGATTGAGCAGCAGCTTGAGCGGCGCGGCCTTGCCTCCGAGATATTGCCGATAGAGCAGGCGCCCGAGACGCGCCTGCTGTGCTTTGAGCGTCGCTTCGTGCGTGTGGGATTCCGCGCGTAGCGCGGCGAGCCTGCGATTGATGTTCTGCGATCGCCGTCCCAGATCGCGTAGCGCGCGGTTCGCTTCCGAGATCGCGCGCTCCGATTCCTTCAGCGCGTCGGCCGCCTCTCCCTTGGTTTCCTCGGCGTCGGCGAGGTCCTTCTGCAACGCGTCGATCCGGCTGCGCAGTTCTCGCAGTTCCTTCTCCTTGGTCCCGCCGGCCGTCGCCGCGATCCCGCCCGGACTCGCGACCAGAAGTATGAGTAGTACGCCGGCGGCGCGGAGGCTCACTGGAACGTGACGAGCGTCTTGCCGGTCATCTCGGAGGGCTGTGGCAGGCCCATCATGGCAAGGAGTGTCGGCGCGACGTCCTGCAGCGCGCCGCCGCTGGCGATTTTCGCCTTGCGCCCGATGTAGAGCAGAGGCACGACATTGAGCGTATGGGCGGTGTGCGCCTGCTTTGTCACGGTGTCGCGCATCGTTTCCGCATTGCCGTGGTCGGCCGTGATCAGCACCTCGCCGCCGATCTCCTGCATCGCCGCGACCACCCGGCCGATGCACTCGTCGAGGACCTCGATCGCACGGGTCGCGGCTGCCAGGTTGCCGGTGTGGCCGACCATGTCGCCGTTCGCGAAATTGCAGATGATGGCGTTGTACTGGCGGCCCCTGATCGCGTCGACCAGCTTGTCGGTGACCTCGTAGGCGCTCATCTCGGGCTTGAGATCGTAGGTCGCGACGCGGGGCGAGGGCGCGAGGATGCGGTCTTCGCCGGGGTAGGGGGCCTCGACGCCCCCGTTGAAGAAATAGGTGACGTGGGCGTACTTCTCGGTCTCGGCGATGCGCAATTGCTTCAGGCCGCGCTGCGAAAGATACTCGCCAAAACCGTTGGCCACGCTCTGCGGCGAAAACGCCGCGGGGATAGGGGCGAAATCTTCACCATAGCGCGTGAGCGTGCAGTAATAGCCGAGCTGCGGGAAACGCTCGCGCGGGAACCCGTCGAAGGCGGCCTCGGTGAGCGCGCGCGTCAGCTGCCGCGCGCGGTCGGCGCGAAAATTCATGAACACCACCGTATCGCCATCGCGCATCGGTGCCGGCTCGCCGACCACGGTTGCCTTCACGAACTCGTCGGTCTCGCCTCGCGCGTATGCGGCGTGCAGCGCGTCCACCGCGGTGGCGCAACAAAACGCCGCCTTGCCCTGCGTGACGAGAGCGTAGGCCTGGCTCACGCGCTCCCAGCGCTGGTCTCGGTCCATCGCGTAGTAGCGGCCGCAGACCGATGCGATCCGGCCTCCCCGCAGATCGTCGCACTTGCCCTGCAATGCCAGCAGCGAGGCTTCCGCGCTCTTCGGCGGCGTGTCGCGCCCGTCGAGGAAGGCGTGCACGCGGACGTCGCGCACGCCACCGCGAACGGCCATCTCGAGCAGGGCATAAATCTGGGTCTCGTGACTGTGCACCCCGCCCGGCGAGAGCAGTCCGAGAACATGCAACGCCTGCCCTGGCGCACGCGCGGTTTCCAGCGCTCTTACGAGCACCGCGTTCCGCGTAAACTCGCCGGTCTCGATCGCGTGCTCGATGCGGGTGTAGTCTTGGTAGACAACGCGGCCGGCCCCGATGTTCATGTGGCCCACTTCGGAGTTGCCCATCTGGTCCTTGGGCAGGCCGACCCATTTCTCCGAGGCGTCGATCGTGGTGTGCGGATACCGGGACCAAAGCGCGTCCCAGCGCGGCTTTCGCGCCTGGCAGATCGCATTGTGCTCGCACTCTTCGCGGTAGCCGAAGCCATCGAGTATGACCAGCAAGACGGGCGTTAGCTTCATGATTTGAAGAACATACTAGGGCTAAATCACTCGCTGAGACAATTTTAGTATATTCTAATTAAGCAACGTAACAGGGACACTTGGATGACAACAGATGCAGAGGGAGTGCGCGCCGTACTCATGCACCGGCAGGAGCATATCGACCAGGCCTCGCGCGCCCTCAAGGCGATGGCGCACCCATTGCGGCTGAAGATTCTTTGCTTGCTCGGCAACCAGGAATTGAACGTGCAGGACATCGTCGACTGCGTGGGCACGTCGCAGAGCAACATCTCGCAGCACCTCGCGATACTACGGGAAAAAGGTGTGCTCCGCACGCGCAAGGACGCGAACCGCGTTTATTACCGTGTGGGCGACGAGCGCACGCTGACGTTGATCAGCATGATGCGGGACGTATTCTGCGGCATGACCTGATGTCGGGCGGCGCGAACACGTCCATGCGCGCCCATGGCTGGGGCGGAGTGGACCGGCGCGGGCCGCCGTCGCCAGCGGCGGACAGGACAGGCAGGACCGTCACATGCTAAGCCCGGCCCGCGCCAGCCTGTATTGCTGCGGTTTGATGTTTGCGCTGCCGTTCCTGCAGCCGTATCACCGCTTCCCTCTGACCTCTTTTTACAGCGAGTGGCTTGCGTTCGCGCTCGGCCTGTTGGCGGCGCTCCTCCTCCTCCTCCTGCGCCGCCAGTCCGGACAGGATGCAGCGTTTCCTGCAGTGGCGTTCGCCCCGCTCGGCCTGATCCTCGTGCTGGGGCTTCAGACGGCACTCGGGCGCGTGCCCTATGCAGAACAGGCGTTGATCGCGGCTCTGTACCTTCTATGGGCATCGCTTCTGCTCGTGCTGGGGCGGGAGCTTGGACGGGAGCTGGGGCTCACTGCCGTCGCTGACGCCCTCGCGTGGTTCGTGCTCGCGGGAGGATTGCTAAGTGCGCTGGCAGGGCTGGTGCAGCACTACGAGATTTCCACGCCTGTCGACTTTCTCATTGCCCGCAAGGGCTCAGCGGCCGTCTACGGCAATCTCGGTCAGCCGAACCACTACGCGGCTCAACTCGCGCTGGCGCTCGCCTCGGTCACGTACCTCTACGGACGCCGGCAACTCGGTGGCCTGGTGGCCGGAGGCTGCATCGCGGTCCTCCTGTTCATGTCGGCCCTCGCGGGCTCGCGCAGCCCGTGGCTCTATTTCGCTGCGTTCACCCTTCTCGCGCTGCTGGTGCGGCGATTCCGCGGCGACGATGAAAGCCGCAAGCTGGCGTTCCTTGCGATATGGCTATTACCCGGCTTCCTGATCGCGCAAGGTGCCGCGACGCTGTTCGTCCCGGCGCACGGACTTTGGGTTACGTCGGCGCAACGCGTGTTCGAAGTGGCAAGCGGCATCGAGGCGCGCATCCAGCTCTGGGGCGATGCATGGCGCATGTTTCTCGACGCGCCGATTCTTGGCAGCGGTTGGGGACAGTTCTCCTGGCATCATTTCGTGAATCCGGCGTTGACTGGCGCGAGCGCGGCGCCGGGCGTCTTTAATCACGCCCACAATCTTGCGCTGCATCTGCTGGCCGAGACCGGGATGATCGGGGCTCTCGTCATCATTGGCGCGGCCGTTATCTGGCTCCTGGACCTGCGCAAGGAAACAATCGACTCCCGCTGGTGGTGGCTGCTCTCGTTATTGGCCGTGATCGGAATCCACAGCATGCTGGAGTTTCCTCTATGGTACGCCTACTTTCTGGGCCCGGCCGCGCTGCTCGTCGGGCTCGGCGCACAGCGTACGGTCAGGGTTCGCTTCCACGGCACGCAACGTCTGATCGTCGCCCTTTGCATTCTCGCAGGCTTGCTGAACCTTTTCGGCGTGTTGGCCCCCTATCGTGATTTTGAGCGCCTGCTTTTCACGCCCGAGCGCCGCGCTCCATCACAATCCGACGATCGGCCCCTGGGCCCGGCGATCGCGCACGTGCACCGCGAGCCGCTGCTCACGCCCTATGCAGAGCTTGCCATTGCCTATGGCGTTCCGGTTTCCCGGGAACGATTGCACGAGAAGCTTGACCTTACAGCGCGCACGATGCGGTTCGCGCCGGTTGCGGTCGTCGTCTACCGGCACGGCCTGCTACTCGCGCTTGCAGGTGACAGCGCCGCAGCGTTGCAGCAGCTGCAGCGCTCGATCGAGGTGTATCCCGCCGAGCTTACCGACGTGATTGCGCAGCTCGAGTCCCTGGCGCGCAGCCACCCCGCTGAGTTCACCGCTCTGCTAAAATTGGCGGCTGCAAAGCGCGCGGAACTTCGCGCGCGCGCAGCCAATCGATAACCTGGCCCGCTGCGCCACGCTTCAGGAGCATGTAGTGAATGAGTTTCTGGTTTTCCTGGGAAAGAGCCCTTTTAACATGGTGCTGCTCGGGGTGGTGCTCGCCTCGGGCGGCATGCTGGTGTGGCCACTCGTCTCGCGCGTGTTGCGGCGAACGAGCGAGGTTGGAACCATCGAGGCGGTCCAACTCATCAACCGTCGTGACGCGGTGGTGCTCGACGTGCGCGAGACCGGCGATTTTGCGACCGGGCATATCGCGAATGCCAGGCATATTCCCGAGGTGCAGCTCAACGAAAGGATCGGCGAGCTCGAGAGATTCAAGTCACGCCCGATCATCGTAAGCTGCCGCACCGGCAGCCGGGCGCCGGCCGTTGCCAGTGCGCTGCGCAAGCGCGGGTTTGAGGAAGCGGTGGGGTTGCGAGGCGGCATCGCGGCGTGGCAGCAGGCCAGCCTGCCGCTGCAGAAGCGCTGACAGAACGTATGCGGTTAGTCACGATGTACAGCACGGCTTATTGCCCGTTCTGCCAGATGGCCGAGAACCTGTTGCAGGTGAAGGACGCACCCATCGACAAGATTCGGGTGGATCTGGAGCCAGAGCGGCGGGTAGAAATGGCGACGAAGACCGGACGCCGCACCGTGCCGCAGATCTACATCGGCGAGCTGCACGTTGGCGGTTACGACGAGCTGGCGGCACTGGAACGGGCCGGCCGGCTCGATCAGCTGCTGCGCGCCGAATGACACCGTTACCAACCGGAGCCACCCCGACATGAGCGAGCAGTCACAGCAATTCTTTGCGGTCGAGAAGGTCTACCTCAAGGACCTCTCGCTCGAGATTCCGAACGCGCCGCAAATCTTCGGCGAACAGGACTCCCCGAAAATCGACATCAGTCTGAGCAATGAGGCGCGCGCGCTCGATGCGGGGTTGTTCGAGGTCGTGCTGACCTCGACCGTTTCCGCCAAGTTGGAGGAGCGCACCGTTTTTCTGATCGAGGCAGCGCAGGCCGGCATCTTCCAGCTTCGCAACGTACCGCAGGAAGAGCTCGAGGCCGTGCTCAACGTCATGTGCGGCAATGTTCTCTTTCCGTACCTGCGCGAGACTGTCTCGAACGTCGTGGCGCGCGGCGGCTTTCCGCCTTTCTTCATGAATCACGTGAGCTTCGAGGCGCTCTATCAGCAGCGTCTCGACGAGCAGCAGAAGCAACAGCAACAACAGCAGCAGCAGTCCGGAACGCCGACCGCGCCCGCAGGATGAAATCGCTCCTCGCAGTGATCGTGTCCGCACTCGTTGCCCTCGCCGCAGCCGGCGCGACTCGCGCTGCCGAATTCCGTTCGGTCGGCGAAAAGGCGGTCGTGCTCTACGACGCGCCCTCGAGCAAGGCGAAGAAGCGCTACGTCCTGAGCCAGGGTTACCCGCTCGAGGTGGTGGTGGCCGTGGAAGGCTGGACCAAGGTGCGCGACGCGAAGGGCGCGCTGACATGGGTCGAGAGCAAGCATTTCGGGGACAAGCGCTTCCTCCTGGTCAACGTGCCGGTGGCGCAGATCCGCGAGCGCGCCGGCGACAGCGCGCCGGTGACATTCGAGGCCCAGGAAAACGTGCTCCTCGAGCTGCTCGAAGTTGCGCGCGGCGGCTGGCTGCGCGTGCGGCATCGCGACGGCGAGGGCGGGTTCGTCAAGATCACGCAGGTCTGGGGCGCCTGAGCCGGGGCTGACCCCGGCGTTCAACGTTCAAGGTTCAAAGTTTGAAAGCCGAAGCTCGCAAGCTGGAACTTGGAACCTGGAACCTGGAACCTTGAACCTGGAACTTGGAACTCCGCATGAAGATCGCAGTACTCGGCGCCGGTGCCTGGGGCACGGCGATCAGCATCACCCTCGCGGCGCGTCACGCAGTCAGCCTGTGGGCGCGCGATGCGAAGCTGCTTGCGGCCTTGCGCAGCACTGGGACCAACCAACGCTACCTTCCCGGGATTGCCCTGCCGCCCGCGCTCGGGTTGATCGACGACCTCGCGCCCGCGCTCGAAGGCGCGGATCTCGCCCTGCTCGCCGTGCCCACGAACGGGCTGCGTGAGGTGCTGCGAACGATGAGCAAAACGCGCTGCCGCGCACCGCTCGTGTGGCTATGCAAGGGTTTCGAGACCGACCAGGCAAAGCTGCCGCACCAGGTGTGCGCCGAGGAGTTGCCGGCGTCCGTCGCGCGCGCCGTGCTGTCGGGTCCGAGTTTTGCGGAAGAGGTCGCGCGCGGCCTGCCGGCAGCGCTCACGCTGGCATCAGACGATGCCGCCTTTGCCCGGACCGCTGCTGCCGCGGTGCACGGCGCGGCGCTCAGGGTCTACCTCAGCACCGATGTGTTGGGTGTGGAGGCGGCGGGCGCCGTCAAGAACGTGATCGCCATCGCCGCGGGTATCAGCGACGGTCTCGGGCTGGGATTGAGCGCGCGCGCGGCGCTCATGACGCGTGGCCTGGCGGAGATGACACGGCTCGGCGTTGCGTTGGGCGGTCGCGCTGAAACCTTCATGGGCCTCGCCGGCGCGGGCGACCTGATCCTGACTTGCACGGGAGACCTTTCCCGCAACCGCCGGGTAGGTCTCGCGCTCGCCCGGGCGACACCGCTCGCAACCGTGCTCGCCGGGCTCGGACACACCGCGGAGGGCGTGCATACAGCCCGGGCGGTCGCACATCTCGCCGGGAAGCTCGGCGTCGAGATGCCCATTACGCGAGCGGTATGCCTCGTCCTCGATGATCCCGCAAGGGCGCGAGTAGCGGTCCAGGAGCTGATGGCGCGCGAGCAAAAGTCGGAGTAGTAGAAGTCGCGTTCTGGCGTCGCCGTCTCACGCTTATCGTCCGCCCTCGAAACCGGCCTGCCGCCAGGCCTCGTAGACCACCACGGCAACCGCGTTGGCAAGATTCAGGCTCCGGCTCGTGCCGAGCATGGGCACGCGGAGGCGCTGTTCGGCCGTGAACTGGGCGATAACCGAATCGGGCAAGCCGCGCGTTTCCGGTCCGAATACGAAGACATCCCCGGGCCGGTAGCGCGGTTCGTGGTAGCCGCGCTCGCCCCGGCTCGTCACTGCGAAGAACCGCCGGCCCGTCAGAAACGCGCAACACGCGGCCCAGTCGTCATGCTGGCGCAACTCAACCGCGTCATGATAATCCAGGCCAGCCCGCTTCAACTGCTTGTCCTGTAGGGAAAAACCGAGCGGTCGCACCAGTTGCAGGCGGCAGCCTGTGTTGGCGCACAGGCGAATCAAATTGCCGGTATTTGCGGCGATCTCGGGCTCAAAAAGAACGATGTCGAACATTCCGCCCTTGCAGTATAGACTAAAATCAAGTTATCTTTATATTTCAATAGCATGTAACACGATCATGATAAAAAGCTCTAGATTCTCCGGAGACCGTCATGGGCCGACCTGAGAAGATCCGCCTGGGCGAGATACTCGTCCAGCAGAAACTGCTCACCGAAGAGCAGCTTACGCTCGCGCTCGCCGAGCAGAAGAAGAGCGGGCGCCGACTCGGACGCATTGTCATCGAAAAAAGCCTTGTCCGGGAGGAACAGATCTCTGAAGCGCTCGCCCGCCAGCTCAACATTCCTTACGTGAACCTCAAGCACTACAACATCAAGCGCGAAATCATACTGAAGCTGCCGGAGTCGGCGGCACGCCGCTTCCGCGCGCTCGTGCTGGACGACGACGGCACGACCTACAAAGTCGGCATGGCCGATCCAACCGACGTCACGGCGTACGACGAGATCGTCAGGATTCTCAGGCGCAACATCGACATCGTCGTGGTCTTGGGATCCGAGCTGATGCCCGCCATCGACCGCATCTACCGGCGCACCGAGCAGATCACCGGCCTGGCGCAGGAGCTCAAGGCGGAGCTCGGAGAGACGGCGGCGGTCGACTTCGGCGCACTCGCCCTCACCCCTGGGCTCGAAGAAGCCCCCGTGGTCAAGCTGCTGCAGACGGTGTTCGAGGATGCGGTGCAGGCCCGGGCTTCCGACATTCATATTGAGCCGCACGAGCAGCGCCTGCAGATTCGCTTCCGCATCGACGGGGTCCTGAACCCGCAAACCGAAGCGGACGCGAAGATCGCCTCGGCGGTGGCGCTGCGTCTCAAGCTTATGTCCGGCCTCGACATCTCCGAGAAGCGGCTGCCGCAGGACGGGCGCTTCCCGGTCAAGGTGCGCAACGCCCAAATCGACGTGCGAATCTCGACTATGCCGACCCAATACGGCGAGTCGGTCGTGATGCGGCTGCTCAACCAGGCGAGCGGCCTGCTCGGTCTGGATCATGTGGGCATGCCGAAAACCATGGTAGCCAAAGTGCGCGAGGTTATTCACCGGCAGAGCGGCCTGATACTGGTGACCGGTCCCACCGGCAGCGGAAAGACGACGACGCTGTACGCGGCGCTCACCGAGCTCAATACCCCCGAGCGCAAGATCGTCACGGTGGAGGATCCCGTCGAGTACCGGCTGCAGGGCATCAACCAGGTACAGGTCAACGAGAAGATCGATCTCACTTTCGATCGCGTGCTGCGTTCGGCGTTGCGGCAGGATCCGGACGTGATCCTCGTGGGGGAAATGCGCGACCATCCGACGGTCGAGACCGGCTTGCGCGCGGCGATGACCGGTCACGTGGTGCTCTCCACGCTGCATACCAATGACGCGGTGTCGTCCCCGGTGCGGTTGCTCGACATGGGCGCGGCGCGCTACATGGTGGCACTCTCACTGCAGCTCGTGCTCGCTCAGCGGCTCGTTCGCCTCATCTGCGACAGCTGCACCAAAAAATACAAGCTGCTCCCGAATGAGCACGAATGGTTGCGTCACGAGCTCGGTGACGAGGTTGATAAGCAGCCGTATTTGCACGGCGAGGGCTGCCCGCACTGCAATGGAACGGGCTACCAGGGCCGCACCGGCGTCTACGAGATGCTCGAGATGACCGGCGCGGTTGTCGAAGCGGCCGATCAAGACGACGTGCAGCATTTCGTTCGCATTGCGCGTGACCAAATGGGCACCGGCACATTGCGCCGTCACGCGGCGCGGCTCGTCGCGGCGGGCAAGACCACCGTACAGGAAGCGATGCGCGTCACCCAACAGTTCGAAGACTAATGCCGTTTTTTGCCTACAAAGGCCGCGACGGGCGCGGCCAGTTGGTGCAGGGCGTGCTGGAGGGCGCCGACAGCAGCGCGGTGGCGGGGCAGCTCTTCAATAGTGGCGTCACGCCGCTGGAGATCGAGTCCTCTGCTGTGCGCGAATCCGGCCCGGGTCTGCTCGCTCCGCTCAAGCGGCAGAAAATCACCCACACGGAAGTCCTGCTCTTCAGCCGGCACATGTACACGTTGCTCAAGGCAGGCGTGCCCATCATGGGGGCGTTGAAGGGGCTTGCGGAAGCCACCCAGAACCCGAGCTTTTCGAACCTGGTCCGCGAGATCCGGGAGAACCTCGAGGGCGGCCGCGAACTCTCGGCCACGCTCGTGCAGCATCCGGCCGTGTTCGGCCCCTTCTACGTCGCGATGGTGCGTGTGGGCGAGTTCACCGGGACGCTGGACGAGGTGTTTCTGCGCCTGTTCCATCACATGGAGTTCGAGAAGTTCATTAGCGACCAGGTGCGCGCCGCGGTCCGGTATCCCGCCTTCGTCATCGCCACAATGGCGATCGCTTTGGTCATCATCAATTTGTTCGTGATTCCGGTCTTTGCCAAGGTCTATAAGGGATTCAAAACCGAGCTGCCGGCAATCACAAAGGGGATGATCGGTTTCTCGGAATTCGTGGTTGGCTACTGGCCGGTGATGCTGGTTGCACTGGTCGTGCTGCTGCTGGGCGTTCGTGCTTACGTCAAGACCCCGCGCGGACGGCTCGTCTGGGACGAGTTCAAGCTGAAGCTTCCCGTCGCCGGGCCGATCGTGCTGAAAGCGACGCTGGCGCGCTTTGCGCGCAGCTTCTCGCTCGCCCTGCGCAGTGGCGTGCCCGCCGTGCAGGCTCTCAGCGTCACCGCACAGACCGTGGACAACGCCCACGTAGCGCGCAGGATAGACCGCATGCGCGAAGGCGTGGAGCGTGGCGAATCGGTGCTCCGGACTGCCACCGCAGCAGGGGTGTTCACACCCATCGTGCTGCAGATGTTGGCAGTCGGTGAGGAAACGGGTGCGCTCGACGACCTTCTCGCGGAAGTGGCGGACATGTACAAACGCGAGGTCGAGTACGACCTCAAGAACCTCGCGTCCCAGATCGAGCCGATTCTGGTGATCGCCCTCGGCGTGATCGTGCTGATACTGGCGCTGGGGGTGTTCCTGCCGATCTGGGACCTTGGCAACGTAGCTCTGGGCAAGAGGGGATGAAAGAAAAGTGGTGCGACGGATTTTCGATGCTGGAGTTGGTCGCGGCGATCGCGATCATCGCCGTGCTGCTTGCCGCGTTCCTCAACCGCCTCCATTACTACCAGGAACTGGCTGAGCGCGCGGCCATGGAATCCACGCTGCGCCTGATCAAAACCGGGCTGCAGGTCCGGCTGGCGGAGCTCATCATCACCAACCGGCAGGCGGAAGCAGTGTTGCTGGAGACCGAGGACCCGACGCGGTGGCTGGACAGCAAGCCGGCCAATTATGTTGGAGCCTACCGCAATCCGCCGGAACGCGGCGCTTGGTACTACGACGCCCGCGAACAGCAGCTGGTGTACGTCGTCAATTATGGCGATCGTCTGGAACTCGACGCCGCGCCGGAGCCGAAAGAACTTCGTTTCCGCGCCCGGTTGCTCACGGATCGCGTCCGGGCGGCAGGCGCGATCGTGGAAAGCGTGACCGGTGTCACGCTGGCGCCGGTGCGGCCGTATCGCTGGACACGCCCGCAAAGGGAATGGCCAAGTGGCATTGAATTTGCTTAAGAGGACGCATCGTATGAGGAAAAACTTCGGGTTCACGCTGATCGAGCTGATCGTGGTGATCATCATCCTGGCCATTCTGGCGGCGACGGCTCTTCCGCGTTTCGCCAATCTGCAAACGCAGGCGCGCATCGCGAAACTGAACGGCGCGATGGGGTCCATGAAGGGCGCCGCCGCGCTCGCGCACGCCGCTTGCCTCGCTTCGATTCCGCAATGCACGGGCACGCAGCTGATGGAGGGCGTCAACGTCACCATGATCAGCGAGTACCCGACCGCGAACGCGGCGGGGATCATCACCGCCGCCGGGATCAACGCCAGCCCGACTTCGACGGACGGCTATGACCTCCAGGGCGGGGGGCCGGACGCGGGGGACGTCCTGCAACTGATGGTGCTCGGTAACGATCCGGTCAGTTGCAGCTTTACGTACACCTCGCCGGGCGTGGGCCAGGCACCGGTCTACAGCCCCTTGGTCACCAATGGGTGCTGAGCAGCGGCAGGCGGGAGATAAACGGCTTAGAAAGTGAAATAATGCACTTGGTCAAAGAGTTGAGCTTTTCTATAATGATTTTACTTTAACAAGGAGATTTGAGACATGGCTGGGAAACAAGAAGGTTTCACGCTGATCGAGTTAATCGTGGTGATCGTGATTCTGGGCATTCTCGCGGCCACCGCGCTGCCGAGATTTGTCAATCTTCAGAGCGATGCCAGGGCGGCCTCGATGCAGGGCGTGGCGGGCAGCATGCGTGCGGCGGTTGAACTGATTAGAGGCAAGTGGCTGGTCAATGGGTCGACCAGCATGAGCACCGTTACGACAAACGACGGCTCGGTCGTCACGGTCGGGACCGCCGGCGCTGCGCAGGGCGTGCCGATTGCCGGGGTTACCGGAATTCAGCGCGCGGCCAACATTGATCCGACACAGTTCACCTGTACTGGCGCCAGTCCCGACGTTTGCAGTCCGGCCGGGGGACCCGTCGGCTGTAGCGTTTCATATAGTCCGGGCACCGGTGCTGTTGATGTCTCGCAAGCCGTTGTGGGGAATTGTTAATCGGTTCCCGAAGGGAAAACCGCACACGATAGACTGAACCTAGTCTGAGGCCTACATGCCGGGTGAGGCGCGCGCTGAGAGGCGGCCTCACCCGTTTTCTTTCTGGAGGTCATCGGGCGTGAAATCTTATCGTGTTGGAATCGAGCTTGGCCGCTGGCGTCGCGGATTCACCATAACCGAGCTGGTGGTCGCAATTTCGATCATTGGGTTGATCGCGGCGATCGCCGTGCCACGCTTGGTCGGGCCGAGCGGTTTCGAGTCGAGGGGCTTTTACGATCAAGCGCAGCAAACCGTTCGCTTTGCGCACAAGACGGCCGTCGCATGGCGGCGGGTGATTTTCGTCTGTGTAACCGCAAACGCCGTCTCGGCGGCGCCGGCGGCGGGCTGTGCCGCTCCCTTGGCCAATCCGACCACAGGCAGCGCGGTCACCGTAACGGCGCCGGACGGCGTGATCTTGTCGCCTGTGAATTTCAGCTTCGACAGCGCGGGCCGGCCTAGTCCGGCAGGGCCACTCACGATCACGTTAACGAGCGTCATAGCGGGCGATCCACCGCGGCAGATCGTGATCGAGCGGGAAACGGGGTATGCGCACCCCTAACGCGCGCCGCGCGTGCGGCCTGTCGCTCATCGAGTTAATCGTGTTCATCGTGATCGTGAGCGCTGCGGTGGTGGGCGTGCTGGCGGCCCTCAGTATGGCGACGCGCAGCAGCGTCGATCCGCTGATCCAGAAGCAGGCGCTCGCGATCGCGGAAGCGGTTCTGGAAGAGGTGCAGCTGCAGCCCTTCTCGTATTGCGATCCGGATGATGCGAATGCCGCGACCGCGTTGAATGCGGGGAGTTGCGCGACGATCGTGGAGGCGATTGGCCCGGAGGCCGGCGAGACGCGGGTGAACGCGACGACGCCGTTCGACAATGTGAATGACTATCACGGCTTCGGGATGAGCGGCGGCATCACCAACATAGCCGGAAGCCCGATCAGCGGACTGGACGGGTACGCTGTGTCCGTTACGGTGGCCGGGCAAGCCATTCCGGCAGTGGGCGCAGGCCGGGCGATACCTGCGAGCGATTCGTTACTCATTACTGTCACAGTCACGGGCCCCGGGAACACCAGCGTGTCGCTGCACGGCTATCGCGCACGCTACGCACCGAATGCTCTGCCGTAACCAACGTTCCATGTTCAAAGTTCAAAGTTCCAGGTTCGCAGTTCCAAACCTGGCCCAAGAAGGTAATCCGCATTCAGCAATGCCGAGCGTGGAGCCCGAAACAGTGAACTCGGAACCTGGAACCCTTAACCCGGAACGGCGCGCGCGCGGGGTGACGCTGATCGAGATGATCGTGGTGATCGCGATCACCGGAATCCTCGCTGCCGCCGTGGCCGTCTTCATCCGGCGACCCATCGAGGGGTACGTGGATGCGGCGCGGCGGGCGGAGCTCACCGACATTGCCGATACCGCCCTGCGCCGCATGACGCGCGATCTGCGCACCGCGCTGCCCAACAGCGTGAGAGTCACGAGCGTCGGGGGTGTCGCCTATCTCGAGTATCTGCAGACGAGCGCGGGCGGGCGTTTCCGCGAGGAAGTGGACAATGGCGGCGGCGGTGACGTTCTGGATTTCACGGCCGCGGATTCCGCGTTTGACGTGATCGGCCCGATGCCGTCCTTCGCGGGCGGGGAATCGATCGTCATTTACAACTTGAATTCGGATCCCGCTGTGCCAAGCGCGAACGCCTATTTGGGCGACAACCGCGAGGCGTACGCGACCAACACCGCGACGACCATCACGCTCGGGGCACCGAAGCTCTTTCCTCTGCGATCGACCGGCAAGCGCTTCCAGGTGGTCCAGTACCCCGTGACCTACCGCTGTGACGCGGTTGCGGGGGAGCTGCGCCGCTACTGGGGATATGCGATTGCCGCGGCGCAGCCCACGCCGCCGGTTACGCCCAACAACGCCCTGCTGGCGAGAAATATTTCCGGTTGCGCGTTCTCCTATGCGACGGGCGGCGCGACCGGGCGGACGGGCGTCGTGGCGCTGGACCTGCAAGTATCGCAGAGTGGCGAGACGGTACGGCTGTTCCAGCAGGTGCATGTGAGCAACGTTCCGTGAACTGGTTTACGTTCAAAGTTCAACGTTCAAAGTTTGTGGGCTAATGTTCAGAGTCGCGAATGACGAGCGTTGAGAAATTCGAGGATCTTGAGGCTTGGCAGAAGGCCCGGCATCTGGCGAACGAAATTTACGCGATTTCCTTCAGTGGAGGATTTGCCAAGGACTTCGTTCTGAGGAATCAAATTCGTGGGGCGGCTCTGTCGGTAGTGTCCAATATCGCCGAGGGCTTTGAACGTGGAGGAAATCAGGAATTCGTGCAATTTCTCTCGATTGCAAAGGAGGCGGCAGGTGAAGTGAGGTCGCAATTGTACTTGTCGCTGGATCAAGGCTATATTGATCGCGCCGCGTTTGACCGCCTGCGGGACTTGGCAGTTGAGGTGAACGGAAAACTTGGGGGACTGATCGCTTATCTCGAAGCATCAGGCATGAAGGGATCGAAGTATAAAGTTGATGAACCCGGAACCCGGAACCGGGAACCTGGAACATTGAACCCGGAACACGGATCATTGGACCGGGAACCCGGAACATTGAACCCGGGACCCGGAAGCCATCAGGCCGGGTTCAGTATCGTCACGGCGATCTTCCTGATCGTGGTGCTGGCCCTGCTCGGCGCCTTCATCGTCTCGGTGACCGGCCTCCAGCAATCGAGCAGCCAGCTCGACGTGCAGGGCGTGCGCGCCTACCAGGCGGCGCGGACCGGCATCGACTGGGGAGCCTGGCAGGTGCTGGATCCCAACAACGATCTGCCCGGTTTCGGCGGCACGGCGACGCCACCGCCGTGTCCCGGCGCGACGACCAATCTTCCCTCGCTTGCAGGATCCCTTTCGTTTTTCACCGTGACGGTGACCTGCAGCGCGACGACCAATTCCCCGACCACCGAAGGAAACCGCAACGTCGCCGCCTACCAGATCGTCGCGACCGCGTGCAATCAGCCCTCGGCCGGGAGCTGCCCGAATCCCGCGCCCGCGAGCGGCTACGTCGAGCGGCAGCTGCAGGCGACGCTCGCCAAATGCAAGGACCCGACCGCGGCGGCCCCGCGGTTTGCGTGCGGATGATCGTGAGACGCCTATGAACCTCGCGACCGGGAAACGCGTATATGAGCTCGCCATGTCGTTACTGGCGCTGGTTCCGCTGCTATTGGTTCCAGCGCCGCCGGCGCAGGCGCAGATTACGTTTCGCAGCGCTGCGCAGGCGTCTGCGGCGTCCGGAGGCGGGGGAGGCGGCATATCGTTTGTCGCTGCTGGAGCGCAGACCGCGGGTACCGGGGCCACCATCACCCCGGTTGTCCCCGGCGGAACCTCGGTCGGCGATTTTGCTGTACTTATTGTTGCAGGGCGCCCCTCTGATACATCGGAGCCGACGGCGCCGGCGGGATGGACACTCCGCAGTTCAAGCCTGCGTCAGGTTGGCGCCAACGACCTCAACATCATGACGTTTTACCGGTTGTTCGACGGCACGGCCGGTGACGGGAATCCCACTATAACCCTGCCGGTGAACTGGCGGGGCAACGCGGGGGGCATGTCAGGCCAGATTGCGGTGTGGCGGGGCGTGGATGCCACGACGCCGTTCGATGTGGCCGATGTGACGGGCAATTCGCCAGCGACTCGGGATTGGACGCCCCCGTCCATCACAACGGTTACCAACAACGCCTGGGTGGTGTCGGCGGTGGCGACGAGCGACGACAACAGACTCAGGCTCAGAACGCCAAATGGTTTCACGGGACGGATGTTGGACGTCGCATACGACACGACTGTGGGTGGCCACCACGCGATGGGTCTTGCGGACAAGACGCAGGCGACGGCCGGTGCGGTCACCATGCTCCAGTGGCGGGAGCAGAACAGACAGCCCGATCCGTGGGCCAGCATCACCTTCGCTTTGCGACCGGCGCCGCTGGTCCCGGATCTGGTGATCAACGTGCCGACCCTCACCGCCGCCGGCGACGTGATGATCGCCAGTATCGGCGTGCGTCCGTGCAGCAGCACTAACGGCGGCGCCTGCACACTCACCGTCCTGCCGGTTCAGTCCGGATGGACGCAGGTCGGCACGACCATCGACCAGACGGGCGGCGGTACCGGTGGTTTCGGCAATCGGCTGGCGGTGTATTGGCGCGTGGCCACTGCCGCGGATGTGGTGGGGGGAGTGAGCTACGGCTGGAATTTTGGCGGCGCACCGGTGAACGGGGGCGCCATCGGCGGGATCACGTCGTTCTCCGGCGTTGATACGACCATTCCCATCGTGGCTCAGGGCGGCCAGGCCACGCCCAACGCCTACACGCATACCGCGCCGAGCATCAACACCGGCACGGTAACCAACACCATGCTGGTGAGTACGCATGCCGACAACTCCAGCGCGACCTGGACGCCACCGGGGACCATGACCGAGGCAGTGGACGTCCCTTCCCTAACGGCACCCAATGCCCTCGGCATTTCAATGGAAGTGAACTGGGAATTGCGTGCCGCGGCCGGCGCAACCGGCACGCGGACGGCTACGCAAAACAACAATGCTGCCAGCGACACCGGCGCCGCGCACCTGCTCGCGCTGCGGCCGGCGGGCGGCGTGCCCACGCCCGGCAGCTTCAACGCGTTCGAAACCAGCACGGCGGCGGGCGCCATCACGGGCGTGATCCGCACCAAGATCGCCGGCAGCGCCTTCAGCCTCGATATTGTAGCGATCCAAAGCGGGGGCCAACAGTCCACGTTCACGGATCAGGTGATCGTCGAATTGCTTGGTAACAACACGCTGGGCGTGGCGCTCGATGCGCAGAATTGCCCGACCTCGTTCACCCTGGTGCAGACCGTTGCGCCCGACCCGACAATCACTGCTGGACGCTCAATGGTTGCCTTCGCGGCCGTGCCGGATTCGTGGCGTGACTTGCGGGTGCGGGTGAGGTGGCCCGCCGCGTCGCCGACCGTGACGGGCTGCTCGACCGACAATTTTGCGATCCGGCCGAACACCTTCGCGAATTTCGGGGCGAGTGACATTGACTGGCAAACGGCCGGAACGACACGCGTCCTCAACGACATCACGTTCAGCGCCGTGACCCACAAGGCGGGGCGGCCGTTCAGTATTCGTGCCGCTGCTGTGAACGCGGCTGGCACGCCCGCCATTACCACCAATTACACCGGGACGCCGACGGCCACGCTCACGACGTGCGCGGGCGCCGCCTGCACGGCGAGTGTCGGGACCCTGGCGCTGGGCACGACGTTTGTCGCCGGACAGCTCGTCTCCGATGTTGCGAGCTACAACGAAGTGGGCTCCTTCGGTCTGCAGCTCGTCGACGACACGTTCGCCAGCGTGGATTTGGCCGATTCGACGCCCGCAGAGCGCAATATCGTGTCCGTGGTCGTCAACGCGGGACGCTTCGTGCCAGACCACTTTGCGGTCGCGCTCAATACCCCGACCTTTGCGACGGCGTGCTCGGCGGGCGGATTCACCTACCTCGGGCAAGCCTTCAATTACACCGTGCAGCCGGTGATTACGGTAACGGCGCAGGACTTCGGCAACAACACGACCGCGCTCTACGCGAGCACGTGGTGGCGCATCAGCAACACGAGCCTGACGGGCAAGAGTTACACGGCCGCGAGCGGCACCCTCAACACGAGCGGGCTGCCGAGTCCCGACCCCGCGATTGCGCCCACGGGCGCCGGAACCGGCACGCTGACGTTTGACTCGGGGACCGGCTTGTTCTTCACGCGAACAGCGCCGGTTGCGCCGTTCGACGCGGACGTGAGCCTCGCGATCAATGTGATCGACGATGACGGCGTTGCCTATGGCGCGAATCCTGCGCAGTTCGGCGCGGCGACGGCGGGTAACGGCATTGCATTCAACAACGGCAAGCCAATGCGTTTCGGCCGCCTGCGCATCGGCAACGCCAACGGCTCGCAGCTCACGCCACTGCCCGTGCTGGTGGAAGTCCAGTACTACAGTGGACCACCGGGTAACGCGTTCGTGACCAACACGGACGACAGCTGCACGGCGCTGGCCGCGAGCAACGTGGCCATGAGCAACTTCACCCCCAACCTCGCGCCGTCCCCAAACTGCAAGACAGCGATTACCGGCGTGAGCGCCTTCAGTGCTGGGCGCAGCACGCTCACGCTGGCTGCGCCAGGTAGCGGCAACGAGGGCACCGTCGATCTAACGGTGAATCTCGGGTCGACCGGCAGCGGCACGACGTGTACTTCCGTGGGCGGCGGACCGACTCCGGTATCAGGCTCTAACATATGGTTTTTGAAAGGTAATTGGACAGGGGGTGCCTTCGATAAAGACCCCTCTGCGAGGGCGACTTTCGGCGTCTTTCAGGGCGCGGAAGAAGTCATCTTCACCCGGGAAAACTTCTAGGTCGGTTGGGCAGTTACAACACCTGGTTTGTACTCGTACTGAAAAAACAGCGCCAAGGGATTGACATTATTGCATTTTATGGTAATTTCAGTGAAATCAACGGGGCAAGACCTCCGATCATGAGGTTGTATAAGTTAACCAGGAAAAAATCGGGCTGGCTATGCATCAATCTGATGCCGGATCGGGTCGACGTCTCCCGCGTGGAAACAGAGGGTCGCGCACGACCCGAGATCGTTCTGTGCGATTCGTATCGCAAAGACGGCGACGACGTGGCAACGCTCGGCCGCCTGCGTCGCGAGCTTAAGCTGGACCAATATCACTGCACCACGCTGCTCAAAGGCGGCGACTACCAAATCGTGCAGGTCGAAGCGCCTGGCGTGCCGGCGAATGAGGTGAAGACCGCCGTCCGTTGGCGCGTTAAGGATGTGATCGACTTCCCTGTCGACCAGGCGACCGTCGATGCGCTGTACATTCCCTCGGCCGAGGGCGTCCAAGAAAAAGGGGTGCAGATGTTCGCCGTGGCCGCGCGCAACGCGTTGGTCGCCGCCACGGTCAACCCCTTCAACGAGGCCAGTATCGCGCTCGAGGTGATCGATATTCCCGAGCTCGCGCAGCGAAACCTCGCTGCCCGCTTCGAGGAGGAAGGGCGGGGACTTGCATTCCTTACGTTCGGCCCGCAGGGAGGCCTGCTGACTTTCACCTGCGGCGGGGAACTCTATCAGCATCGCCGCATTGACCTCGTGCCGGACAGCTTTCTCACCGCTGCCGGCGATCAGAAGCGGGCCCTCTACGAACGGGTGGTGCTCGAGCTGCAGCGCTCGCTCGATCAGTTCGACTGGCAGTTCCGGCACATCGCCGTGGCACGGGTGATCGTAACGCCGCTTCCCGGTGCGGAAGATTTGGGAACGTATCTCGCAACCCACATGAATGTGCCGATCACCCTGCTGGACCTCGCGCAGATAATGGATTTTCCGCGAGTGCCCGAGCTGCGCGAGCCGGTCCATCAGGGGCAGTGCGTGCATATGATCGGCGCGGCATTGCGCGCGGAAGGCGTCACATGAGCGGCCACGCCGGCTCGAGCGCGAGGCGCGCTGCACGCGGCGTCCGCGGGTCCCGCTGGCGTAACGGTAACTCTACGCGCAACGTCGCGGCGAGGGGCGCAGCATGACGCAGAACATCAACCTGCTCGCTGCCGCATTCCGCAAGCAAGATGTCGCGCCAACGCTCGCGACCGTCGCGCAATGCTTGGGAATTGCGCTGCTGCTCGTGCTGGGTCTTCATTTCTTCCTCGCGCATCGCACGAGCGGTCTGGGCGAAGCGCTGCGGGTTAGCGAGCGCAGTCTGAAGGAGCAGCGCGCAATCCTCGAGGAGCTCAAGGGGCAGTTGGCCGCCCGCAAGCTCGGCACGGGGATCGAAGCGGAGATTGCTGGGCTGGAGCGCGAGCTCAAGGAAACACGCGAAGCGATGATCGCGCTCAAGGGCGGTGTTTTCGGCGATCGGGAGGGGTTCGCGGAGTACCTGCGCGCTTTCTCGCGCCAATCGCTGAACGGACTGTGGCTCACCGGCTTCACGATCACGGGTGGCGGCGATCTTGAAATACGCGGTCGGGTCCTGAGTCCCGATCTCGTGCCGAGTTACATTCAACGGCTCAACAAGGAAGCGGTCCTGCAGGGGCGCAGCTTTGCGCGCTTCGAAATGAGTCGGCCGCAGCCCCAGGCTGGGGCGGCCGGGAAGCCGGGAGCGACGCAGATAACGCCTGCTCCGCGTTTCCTCGAGTTCAGCTTGGCGACGATGGAAACGGCAAGCCTGGAGCGCTCGCGATGAGAGATGAGTGGCGCCAACTTTCCCAGCGGTTTAACGCGCTCCAGAAGCGTGAGCGCATGCTGGTACTCGTGGGCGTCGTGCTGGGGACGGCGCTGCTTTATGACTTGCTGTTCCTGGAGCCGCTGTTGGCGCGGAGCAAGCGCCAGGTCCAGCAGCTGTCGTCCGCAAGCCGCAATCTAACAGCCGTGCAAGATCAGCTCCGGGCACTCAGGATGGGGGACGATCCGGGAGCCCCCCGACGGACCTACCGCGATGCCCTGAAAGAGCAGCTCGCCCAGCTCGATCGCGATATGAAGAATCTGCAGGTTGGCCTAGTGCCGCCCGAGCGCATGGCGCAACTGCTCCAGGAAATGCTCGGCCGCACACGCGGTACCAAGCTGGTTTCGATACGCACGCTCCCGGTACAGCGTCTCGGAGGCGCCGGGGCGGACGCGAAGGCGGACAAGGGCGTAAAGGCCGAGTCGACGGAGCCGAAACGCGCCATCTACCAGCATAGCGTCGAGATCACGCTGCAGGGCTCATACGTTGATCTGTATCACTACGTTGCCCAGCTGGAGAAGCTGCCGTGGCGGATGTTCTGGCACCGCCTCAATGTGAATATCGAGCAGCACCCCCAGTTGCGGGTGACGCTCACGGTGCAGACGATGAGCTTGAACAAGGCTTGGCTGGTCGTATGAACGATGAAAGCGGAAACAGGAGCGATAAGAGCGCAGCGCCCGCAACCACCGCGCGCAACGGCGCGTCGCTCGCGCTTCGTGTTGCGTCATGGTCTGTCGTCGCCGTCCTGGCGGCGGGCTTCATCGGCAGCGGCGCAGCGTCGTCGCAGGCCATGACCGATCCGATGCGCCCGCCGGAGGCCTACCTGACTCACGAGGACGGCGCTATCAGCGGAGGCCCCGTGTTGCAGTCTGTGATGATCTCCCCGACGCGCAGGACGGCGATTATTAGCGGCGATAGGGTCCGTCTGGGGGAGAAGTATGGTGATGCCGTTCTGATCGAGGTGGCCGAGGGCGAGGTAGTCCTCCAGCGCGCGGACACCACGCAGGTCCTCAAAATGTATCCCGGCGTGGTGAAGCGAGGGGTGCCGTCAGCGCGCGGTGGCACCGGCCGGAATGGGAAAGCCGGGGGCGCCGACGCGGGCACGACGGGGCCCCGCTCGGATAGCAGATGAGAGCGCTGCTGACAAAAAGTCTGTTGGCGGTAATCGCACTGGCGATCGCGGCGGCGGGCTGTTCGGAGAAGCTGACGCGGCAAGACCCGGTCTATGACGAGATTACGAAGGAACTCGACCAGGCGGCGGACCAGCGCGCCAAGGCCAGGATGCCGGAGGCGGTGGAGAAAGCGCTGCTTCCTCCGCTTATCGTGCAGATGCCGAGGCCGGATGGAGCGCCGGTGGCGCAGCGATTCGACTTGAGCGTCAACAATGCGCCGGCGAACCAGGTGTTCATGGCGATTGCCACCGGCTCGCCCTACAGCATGATCGTGCACCCCGCGGTGCGGGCCCCGATTTCGCTCAACGTCAAGAACGTCACCATTTTCGAGGCGCTCGAGACCCTACGCGATCTCTACGGCTATGAATATCGCGTGCAGGGAACGCGCATCATGATCAAGCCAGTGACGATGCAGACCCGGATTTTCCAGGTGAACTATCTTCAGGGGCGCCGCCAGGGGCTGACCCAGGTGCGCGTTGCCACCGGCTCGATTACCGACTCGCCGAGCGCAGGAACCGCGGGCGTTACCGGCGGCGTGCTTCCGGGCACCACCGGGACGCAGGGTCCAACCTCACGTCCGACCGAAGGCGCGAAAGTCACGACGACGACGGATACGAGCTTCTGGGCCGACCTCGGAAAATCGCTCACGGCAATCGTCGGCACGGCGGAGGGACGCCACGTCATCGTGAATTCGCAGTCGGGGATCATTGTTGTTCGGGCGATGCCCGCGGAACAACGTGATGTCGAGAAGTTCCTGCACGCGATGCAGCTCGTGGTCGAGCGCCAGGTCATGCTCGAGGCGAAGATCATCGAGGTTCAACTGACCGACGGCGCTGCGGCGGGCATCAATTGGGCGGCGTTCCGCAATGGCAGCACGCGTTTCGCCACCGGCGTAATCAACTCCGGTACGCGGCTTAGCCGCGAGGGTACGATCAGCTTCCCGACCGCGCGTAACGAAGACGGCACGCTTGCGGCGGGTTCGGACCTCAGTGGGGTGTTCTCGGGTCCGGTGGCCGCCGCATTGGAGACGGGTGTTTTTGCCGCGGCCGGGGGCATATTCGGACTGGCGCTGCAGACCAGCAACTTTGCCGCACTGCTGGCTTTCCTGGAGACCCAGGGCACGCTGAACGTGCTCTCGAGCCCGCGCATCGCGACCATCAACAACCAGAAGGCTCTCCTCAAGGTCGGCACCGACGACTTTTTCGTCACTAACGTATCGACGACATCGACCACCAGCGGCGTCAACACGACGATTGCGCCAACCATCACCGTGCAACCGTTCTTTTCGGGCGTTGCGCTCGACGTTACGCCGCAGATCGACCGGGACGACAATATAATCCTGCACATCCACCCGCAGGTGAGCAAGGTGATCGAAAAGAAGAAGAACGTCGATCTCGGCACCCTGGGTCAGTTCACCCTGCCGCTCGCTTCGAGCAGGATCAACGAGACCGACGCCATCGTGCGCGTGGAGGACGGCAACATCGTCGCCATCGGCGGGTTGATGGCGCAAGTGAGCCAGACTGATAGTGGCCAGGTCCCGGTGGTGGGCGACGCGCCCGTCGTGGGGAACCTCTTCCGCCAGAAGACCGTATCCAGCGCGAAAAGCGAACTCGTGATCCTGCTCAAACCGACCATCGTACGCGGCGACAGCGAGTGGCAGAAAGAGCTGAGGGAGACGCGCGAGCGTTTCCGTGCTTTGCAGCAACCGTCACAACAGCCGGCGCAACAGCCGCCACCTCAGTAAGAGCAAGGGGGGCGCAAAGGATGTACGAGACGCATTTTGGCCTGAGGGAAATGCCGTTCGGCATCACGCCGGACACGAGCTTCGCTTACACGTGCACCGCTCATCAGGCAGCCTTGAATACACTGTTGGTAGCGGTCAAGAACGGCGAGGGATTCATCAAGATAACTGGCGAAGTGGGAACCGGCAAGACGCTGCTGTGCAGGCGTTTCATGGCTACGCTGGATGACAAGTGCGTCCCGGCGTATATCCCCAATCCCTATCTGGAGCCGCTTGCACTGTTGCTGGCGCTGGCCGATGAACTGGGCGTGGCCGCGCCCGAAAAGGCAGACCAGCACGACCTGCTCAGGGAGGTGACGCGGTCGCTCGTCAACTTCGCGCGCGAGGGCAAGACGGTGGTGCTGTGCCTGGATGAGGCACAGGCGATGCCGATCGAGACGCTAGAAGCCCTGCGGCTGCTGACGAATCTCGAGACCGAGAAACGCAAGCTCTTGCAGGTCGTCCTGTTCGGGCAGCCGGAGCTGGACGAGAAGCTTGCGCGGGAATCGGTGCGGCAGTTGAGGCAACGCATCACGTTCCAATACGTGCTTACTGTCCTCTCGCGCGACGAGATCGAGCATTACATTACGCACCGATTGCGGGTCGCTGGCTACCGCGGGAGCCGCCTGTTCACGCCGCCCGCAGTGCGGCTGCTCTACCGCCGCAGCCACGGCGTGCCGCGGCTGGTCAACATCATCGCCCACAAGGCGATGCTCCTCGCTTACGGTGAAGGGGCGCAGGAAGTGCTCCCGGTCCACGTGCACGGTGCTGTGGCCGACACGCCCTCGGCGCAACCGCGGCAGCCGTGGTGGTGGTTGGGCTTTACTGTCCTGCTGCTTTCGTTTGGCGGCATTAGCTGGGCGTTACTGCAATGAGCCTCATCAATCAGGTTTTGGTCGATCTGGAGTTGCGCCGGGCTTCCGGGCCCGAGCGGCAGGCCTTGCCGAACCATGTGCGGGCCCTGCCGGCCCAAAGGCGGGGAGGCACCTGGCGCGGGCTCGTCATCGTGGGGCTGGTTGCGGCAGTGGGATTAACGGGCGCCTGGGCGCTGATCCCAGTATGGGACACGGGGCGCAAGGAGCAGCCTCCATCCGTGATAACGCCTCCTGCAGTTGCGTTCGCGGACGGCCCAACCGCGGCCGGGTCGGCGGCAGCTGCGACCGGTGCTCGAGAGGGGGAACGGGCCGAGCGTGTCGCGTTAGGGCCAGTGGCGTCGCGGCTGACTCTGGAGTTGTCGAGCGTTCCGCCAGCGGTCCCGGCCGTGGCTGAGGCCCGCGAACGTGCGGCATCCATCGAGAGCGCACGCATCCTGCCTCGCGCCGAGCCGCCGGAGCACCAAGGGCAAGCCGCCACGGCCGCGGTGCCCGCGATGCAACCGAGGCCGGAGGCGGTGCGGAAGCCGGCGAAGCGCGCCAAGGCGCCGCCGGCCGCCGTGAAAGCTCCGGCCGTGGGCCACGAATCAGAAGTGCAAAAGGAAAAACAGGTCCGGCCAACGCCTTCCGCTCAAACTGCCAGGAATGAGCAACCCAAGGAGAGGGTCGCGACAATCAAGCCTTCACCCGATGCGGGCGCACCCCAAGTCGAAATCGAAAAGCAGGTGCGTCAGCCCACGGCTGCTGGGCGCGCCCAAAACGAGTACCGCAAAGCGACGATAGCGCTGCGTCAGGGCCGAGCCGACGAGGCGCAGGATCGCCTGCAGGCCGCGCTGAAGATCTATCCGGGGCATCGCAACGCGCGACAAGCGTTGGTAGGACTCCTTCTGGACTCGAAGCAATACGAGGACGCAGGGCACCTGCTGCAAGAGGGGCTGGCGCTTGACCCCGATCAGACAGGCTTCGCCATGGCACTCGCACGGATTCAGCTCGAGGGGGGCGATATCGCACAAGCGACGAGAACACTCCGGGGCAGCCTCGAGCACGCCCGTTCGAGCCCGGACTATCTGGCGTTTCTTGCCGCGCTGTTGCAACGGCAGACGTGGCATAACGAGGCCATCGAGCAGTTCCGGGCGGCCTTGCGAATGAGACCCCGCAACGGCGTGTGGTGGCTTGGCCTCGGGGTGTCGTTTCAGGCGATTAGCAGCAATGTTGAGGCGCAGGACGCCTATCTTCGTGCGAAGGCGAGCAACAACCTCAACCCCGAACTGATGGCTTTCGCCGACCAGCGTCTGCGGCAGCTGCGGTAGCTTTCCCAGTTACCGCGGCGCAGTCCGCGCGACGGTCCAGCCCGCTACCGCAACCGCGCCCGCTCTACGCAGAACACGCGCGAGCTCACTCAGCGTCGCGCCGGTCGTGAGGACATCATCGATCACGGCCACGCGCAATCCGCTGAAATCGGCATCGCAGACAAAGGCGCGGCGCACGTTCTTCGCGCGTTCCTTCCACGGCAAGGCTGCCTGCGGTGGCGTCTCAATGACCTTGCGGCACCCGCTTGCGATGATCGGAATGCCATGCCGCCGCGACACAAAGCGCGCGATCTCCAGCGCCTGATTGAAGCCGCGTTCCGCTAGCCGCCGCGGCGCGAGCGGCATCGGCACCAGCACGTCGCCCTCGGGCGCGCCGGCGCCGGCTAGCGCTTCGCCCAGCACCGGCGCGAGGGCGAGGCGTCGCCCGTACTTGAAGGCATGGATCAGCGCGTCAATGGGAAAGTCATAAGCAAATGCCGCCGAGACGCGATCGAACGACGGCGGTTTTTGCAGGCACGCGCCGCACACCGCCCCGGACACGAGCGGCACCGCGCACACCGCGCAGCGCGTGAGCGGGAGGCGAGGCAGCTCGGCTTCGCAACCGGCACAGATCCGCTCATCACGCGTTGGCGCGTCGCAAAGGACGCAACGACGCGGCAACATCCTCTGCAACATTATTGTGCAGATGTTCAAAACGCCCACGGTAAGATTTGACAGCGGCACGCGGACGGCCGATGATTCAAGTGATTCAAAACGCATGGGTTTTTGCCAAATTTCCCATTAGGTACGCCATGGACACCCTCCGCCTTAACGCTTCGAGGACCGAAGTCGCCGACAAGCCGCGCTGGAGCATTGCGCAGGTCGAGACGCTCTACGACTTGCCCTTCAACGATCTCGTCTACCGCGCGCACGGCGTGCACCGGCAGCATTTCGACGCCAATGCAGTCCAGCTCTCGACGCTGCTCTCGGTCAAGACCGGCGGCTGCCCGGAGGATTGCGGCTATTGTCCGCAGGCGGCGCGCTACGACACCGGCGTCGCCAACGAGGACACGCTCCCGCTCGAGCGCGTGGTCGAGGCCGCGCGCCTTGCGAAGGAGAGCGGCGCCACACGCTTTTGCATGGGCGCAGCTTGGCGCGGCCCGAAACAGCGCGACCTCGAGCGCGTTGTGGAAATGGTAAAAGCGGTGCGAACGCTCGGGCTCGAGACCTGCGCGACCCTCGGACTCCTCAAGGAAGGTCAGGCCGAGCAGCTCAAGGCGGCGGGGCTCGATTACTACAACCACAACCTCGACACCGCGCCGGAATTCTACGGCGAGATCATCAAGACGCGCACGCAGGGCGACCGGCTGGAGACGCTCGAGCGCGTGCGTGCCGCGGGCATCCACGTCTGCTGTGGCGGTATCATCGGTATGGGTGAGACGCGGCGCACGCGCGCCGCATTGATCACGCAGCTGGCCAACCTCGATCCTCAGCCCGAGTCGGTGCCGATCAACAATCTCGTACAGGTGGAGGGCACGCCGCTCCACGGCACCGATTCCATCGACCCCCTCGAGTTCGTGCGTAGCATCGCGTGCGCGCGGATCACGATGCCGCGGGCGATGGTACGGCTCTCGGCCGGACGGCAGGAAATGACTGATGGCATTCAGGCGTTGTGCTTCTTCGCTGGCGCCAACTCGATTTTCTACGGCGAGAAGCTGCTGACGACCGGCAACCCCGATGTCGAGCGCGACCGGGCGCTGTTCGCGCGGCTCGGGCTGCGGCCCATGTCGAGTGACTAGAATGGACGCGCCTTTTTCCGTGCTGGCAAGCGAGCTGGCCGAGCTTGAGTCGAAGTGCCTGCGGCGGGCTCGGCGCGTGCTCGAAACGCCTCAAGGTGCGCGCGTCACGGTCGATGGCCGCGACTACGTCGCGTTCTGCAGCAACGACTACCTTGGCCTTGCCAGCCACCCCGAGCTGATCGAAGCCGCGCGCGAAGGCGCAGCGCGTCACGGGGTCGGCGCGGGCGCATCCCACCTCGTGCTCGGCCACGCCAAAGTGCACCACGAGCTCGAAGAGGCGTTGGCCGCCTTTGTGGGGCTGCCGCGGGCGCTGCTCTTCTCCACCGGCTACATGGCGAACATTGGCGTCGTGAGCGCGCTCGTGGGACGCGGCGACGCGGTGTTCGGTGATCGCCTCAATCACGCTTCTCTCAACGACGCGGCGCTGCTGGCGCGCGCGAAGTTCAGCCGCTACGCGCATCTCGATCTCGAAGCGCTGGAGCGCCAACTGGCCGCGTCGCGCGCGCGCCGCAAGCTCATCGTGACCGACGCCGTTTTTAGCATGGACGGTGATCTGGCAGACGTGCCCGGTCTGCTCCGATTGTGCGAGCGCCACGATGCCTGGCTGCTGATCGACGATGCGCACGGTTTCGGGGTCCTTGGCCGCGGCGGCAGGGGAACGCTCGCGCATTTCGACGTGAGATCCTCCCGCGTGATCTACATGGCCACCCTCGGCAAGGCGGCCGGCGTATTCGGAGCCTTCGTCGCGGGAGAGCCGGACCTCGTCGAGACGCTCGCCCAGCGCGCGCGTTCTTATGTCTACACGACGGCCACGCCGCCGATGCTGGCACACGCGCTGGCTCGCAGCCTCGAGTTGATCGAGCGCGAGGAGTGGCGCCGCGAGCGGTTGCGGGCGCTGGTGGAGGTCTTGCGCGGGCGCTTCGAGCCGCTGCACTGGCGCCTCGCCCCGTCCTCGACGCCGATCCAACCGCTCCTGATCGGCGGCAACGAGGAGGCCATGGCGGTGTCGAGCGCGCTCGCGAGCGAGGGGCTGCTCGTGCCGGCGATTCGACCGCCCACGGTACCACGAGGCACGGCGCGGCTGCGCATCTCGCTCTCCGCGGCGCACGAAGTGGCGGATGTCGAGCGCCTCGCACGCGCGCTCGCCACGCTGCAGTGAGCCTCCATCACACCGCGTTGGGCGCCGGCCGCGACCTTGTGCTGGTGCACGGCTGGGGCACCCACGGCGGCATCTGGTCGGAGCTGGCGGACGGCCTCGCGCAGCGTTTCCGCTTGCACGTAGTCGACTTGCCGGGTTGCGGCGAGAGCGCGGACTGCGAGCCGTACAGCCTCGATCACGTCGCCACGGTGCTCGCGCGCGACATGCCGGCGCGTTGTCGCGTGGTGGGGTGGTCGCTCGGCGGCCAGATCGCGCTGGCGTGGGCGCAGAAGGCCCCGCACCAAGTCGAGAGTGTTGCGCTGATCGCGACCAATCCCTGTTTTGCCCGGCGCAAGGACTGGCCGCACGCGGTATCGAGCGAGGTCCTGCAGGAGTTTGGGCGCGCGCTGGCCACGGATTGCCTCGGCACGCTGCAGCGGTTTTTCTCGCTCCAGGCATTCGGCGACGAGCGCAAGCGCGACGCGGCGGCGCGACTACGCGCGTGCCTGAGGCGGCGCGGTGTGCCGAGCGCCGCGGCGCTCGCTGGCGGTCTGAACATCCTCCTCGAGGCGGATCAGCGCGCCGAACTCGCCGCCATCTCCCAGCCGGTGCTGGTACTGCACGGCGAACGCGACCATGTCGCGCCGCTCGGGGCGGGCGAGCACCTGGGCCGCAGCCTCCCCAACGCGGAGCTGGTCGTGATTCCCGGCGCCGCGCACGCGCCGTTCATCACCGCTTTGCCGGAAGTGAGCGCGCACCTCACGCGGTTCTTCCAATGAGTGCCGAGTTCACCGTCGACAAGCATCAGGTGCGGCGCTCCTTCGAGCGCGCAGCCGAAACGTACGATGCGGGTTCGGTGCTGCAGAACGAAATCTGCCAGCGGATGCTCGCGCGCCTCGATTACATCAAGCTTGAACCCGACTGGGTAGTCGATGCCGGCAGCGGAACCGGCAACGCCGTGCCGGGCTTGCTCACCCGTTTTCCACGCGCGCGCGTGGTCGCGATCGATCTGGCGTTGGCCATGGTGCGCCGCGCGCATCTCCGGCGCGCGCGGTGGCGCCGCCTGCTCGACTGGCGGGGTGCTCGCGTCGCCGCGGTTTGCGCCGATATAGAGCAGTTGCCCGTTGCCAGCGGCGCTGCCGGCTTGATCTGGTCGAACCTGACGCTACAGTGGGTCAACGAGCCGCAACAGGCCTTTGCCGAGATGCAGCGGGCGCTCGCGCCCGGCGGGCTGCTCATGTTCAGCAGCTTCGGGCCGGACACGCTGAAGGAGCTGCGGGCCGCCTTCCAGGGCGCCGACAGCCATACGCACGTGAACCGCTTCATCGACATGCATAACATCGGCGATGCGCTGATCGCGCAGGGTTTTGCCGATCCAGTCATGGACATGGAGTACGTCACTCTGACCTACGCGGATGTGCGCGATCTCATGCGCGACCTGAAGTCAATCGGCGCGCACAACGTGACGTACGGGCGGCCCGCCGCGCTGAGCGGCAAGTCCCTGCTCACGAAGGTCGCACAGGGCTACGAGACTTTTCGTCAGAACGGGAAGCTGCCGGCAACCTTTGAGGTGGTCTATGGCCACGCGTGGAAACCACAAGCCCGGTTAAGTCCTACCGGGCGTCCCGTCATCGACATCAAACCCCGTGCGAGGTAAACGGATTGACAAGTCACGGGTTCTTCGTAACAGGAACGGACACCGGCATCGGCAAGACCGTGATCGCCTGCGCGCTGCTGTACGCGTTCGCTGTAGCAGGCTTCAAGGTGGTGGGCATGAAGCCGGTCGCCGCCGGCGCCGAGCCCGGCGCGCACGGCCTGGTGCACGATGACGTTGAGCGACTCGTTAGCGGGAGCAACATCGCCGCGCCGCGCGAGCTGGTGAATCCTTACTGCTTTCGACCGGCGATAGCCCCACATATCGCGGCCGCGCAGGAGGGTGTTGTAATCGACCTCGCTCGTATCGAACGCAATTTCCGTGCGCTCGCGGGCCTGGCCGACGCTGTCGTAGTGGAAGGCGTGGGCGGCTTTCGCGTACCTCTCGGGCCCCGCACGGACATCGCGCAACTGGCCGGGCAGCTCGAACTGCCGGTAATCCTGGTCGTCGGGATGCGGCTGGGCTGCCTCAATCACGCGCTCCTCACCGCCGACGCGATTGCGGCCCAAGGCCTCAGGTTTGCCGGTTGGATCGCGAACCACGTCGATCCGGACATGGCCGTAGCCGATCAAAATGTGGAAACGCTCGAAGCGCGCCTTCCGGCGCGATTGATCGCGCGCGTGCCGTTCACCCCGGCACCGACCAGCGACGCGATCGGACCGCTTCTCGCGCAGGTCATTCCGCGTTGACGCCACGCACGTAAGTCGCTATAAAATCGCCGAATTTCATGGGCTGACTTGGTTGCCTACCGAGGTCCCTTGTGTTAAATTTCGCCCGCTCGACCCGGATGCTGGCGCTTGCAAACGATGACGGCAGGAACAGGATGCATCGATGTGTCGCGGGCGGCCGAGTGTTCGCTGGTCGCGAGGCGCAATAACTCGCTCTCTTCCTCAGGCCGTTTTCTCGTCTTCGTCTTCGTCTTCGCGGTATCGATTGGGATCGCCGTCGCGTTTGCAATGCTCGGCGCGTGGCTGATCTTGCCGTTTGCCGGGCTGGAGATGCTGGGGCTGTTTCTCGCTTTTCGTGAAATTGGCCGGCATGCCGGTGACTATGAACGGATTGCGATCGAGCACGACCGGGTCCGGGTGGAGTGGCGTGAGATGGGGCAGCTGCGCGACCATGAACTCGTGCGCTACTGGGTCCAGTTGGTGGCGAGCCGCGACGGTCGACGTCTTGCGCTCCGATTTCACGGTCGGGAGCTGGTGATCGGGCGCCACCGGAACGATGAGCAGCGCCTGGTGTTGGTGAAAGATCTTGCGCGGGCGCTGCGCTGAGTCGGCCGGGGGGCGCGGGCCCTGCGGGTGGTCCATTCAAATAGGTTGGGGGAAGCATGATCGGTAGGTGGATGAACATTCTCACGGCGGGCCTGATAACCGGGCTGTGGACCATTACCGTAGCCGCCCAGTCCCAGGTCGATTTCCAGACGCCCCAATCACCGGTGGCGCGCGAGGTCTACGACCTCCATCTCATCATTCTCGGGATCTGCGTCGTGATTTTCGTGGGCGTGTTCGGGGTGATGCTCTACTCCATCGTGAAGCATCGCAAGTCGGTCGGGCACAAGGCGGCGCACTTTCACGAAAACACGACGGTTGAAGTCATTTGGACAGTCGCGCCGCTCATCGTGTTAGTCCTGATGATGATTCCGTCGACCAAGGTGCTGCTGCTGATGCGCGACGCGTCATCGCCGGACATGACGATCAAGGCGACTGGCTACCAGTGGAAGTGGGGCTACGAGTACCTCCAGGGCGAAGGTGAGGGAATTCGCTTCTACAGTACGCTCGCCACGCCGCGCGATCAGATCGAAGGGCGGGCGCCCAAGGGACAGAACTACCTGCTCGATGTCGACAACCCGGTGGTTGTACCGGTCGGCAAGAAGGTGCGCGTGCTGACCACCGCTCAGGACGTGATTCACTCGTGGTCGGTGCCCGCGCTGGGCGTGAAGCAGGATGCCAATCCGGGATTCATCCGGGACGCGTGGTTCAAGGCCGACACGCCCGGCGTCTATCGCGGCCAGTGCACCGAGCTTTGCGGCAAGGACCACGGCTTCATGCCGATCGTGGTTCAGGCGGTATCGCCCGAGAAGTACACCGCGTGGGTCGCTGGTCAGAAAAAAATGATGGTGGCGACCGCTGTTGACCCTGGCAAGCAATGGACGCTGGACGAGCTGAAAGCGCGCGGGGCGAAGGTCTATTCCGGCAACTGCGTGGCGTGCCACCAGGCCACCGGAAAAGGCATACCTCCCACCTTCCCCGCATTATCGGGATCGCAGGTTGTGAACGGGCCGAAGGAAGGGCAGATCAATGTTCTGCTCAATGGGGTGGTGAAGCAGGGCAAGCCAACCGCGATGGTGTCCTTCAAGCACTTGTCCGACGCCGACCTCGCGGCGGTCATCACCTATACCCGCAACAGCTGGGAGAACAAGACCGGCGAAGCGGTTATGCCCGTCGACGTGAAGACGCAGCGCAAGTAGGCGCGAATACAGAAAGTATCCAGGAGAGCCTCGTATGGAAGCAGCCCACGCACACGGTCACGCCCATGGGCACGACGATCACGCGCACCATCCCTACGGGATCATGCGTTGGGTCACCACCACGAACCACAAAGACATCGGCACGATGTACCTTTGGTTCAGCTTCGCCATGTTTCTGGTGGGCGGCGTCATGGCGATGGTCATCCGCGCAGAGCTTTTTCAGCCGGGTCTGCAGGTCGTCAATCCGGATTTCTTCAACCAGATGACGACATTGCATGGCCTCATCATGGTGTTTGGCGCGATCATGCCGGCCTTCGTCGGCTTCGCCAACTGGCAGATACCGATGATGATCGGCGCGCCTGACATGGCTTTCCCGCGTCTCAACAACTTGAGCTTCTGGCTGCTGCCCCCTGCCGCCCTGCTGCTGGTGGTTTCGCTCTTCGTGCCCGGCGGCGGCGCTTCGGCGGGCTGGACGCTCTATGCGCCCTTGTCGGTGCAGCTGGGCATGGGAATGGATCTTACGATCTTCGCCATACACATCCTTGGGATGTCATCGATCCTGGGATCGATCAACATTATCACCACTATCCTCAACATGCGCGCGCCGGGCATGACGATGATGAAGCTGCCGCTGTTCGTGTGGACCTGGCTCATCACCGCCTACCTGCTGGTCGCCGTGATGCCGGTGCTGGCGGGCGCCGTGACCATGATCCTCACCGACCGCCATTTCGGGACGCATTTCTTCAATGCGGCGGGCGGCGGCGATCCGGTGCTCTACCAGCACATCTTCTGGTTCTTCGGCCACCCCGAGGTTTACATCATCGCGATTCCCGCGTTTGGCGTGGTCTCGCAGGTGATTCCGGCGTTCTCGCGCAAGCCGCTCTTCGGCTATACGTCGATGGTGTACGCGACGGCCTCGATCGCGGTCCTGTCGTTCATTGTCTGGGCCCACCACATGTACACGGTCGGCATGCCGGTCGTGGGGCAGCTGTTTTTCATGTATGCGACGACCCTTATCGCGGTGCCGACCGGCGTCAAAGTGTTCAACTGGGTGGCAACGATGTACAAAGGCTCGCTCACATTCGAGACACCCATGCTGTTCGCGTGTGGTTTCCTGTTTCTGTTCACGATGGGCGGCTTCACCGGGCTGGTGCTGTCGATCACCCCGGTCGACGTGCAGTTGCACGACACCTACTACGTCGTCGCGCACTTTCATTACGTGATGGTGGCGGGCGCGCTCTTCTCCGCGCTCGCGGGCATTTACTTCTGGCTGCCGAAATGGACCGGCCGGATGTACAACGAGACGCTCGGTAAGGTGCACTTCTGGCTCAGCTTTGTCTTTTTCAATGTAACGTTCTTCCCGCAGCACTTCCTCGGGATGGCCGGCATGCCGCGCCGGATCCCGGACTACGCGCTGCAGTTCGCCGATTTCAATATGCTGTCCTCGTTCGGTGCTTTCGGGTTCGGGCTCTCCCAGCTCCTGTTCCTGTACGTCGTGGTGAAGACGATCACTTCGGGTGAAAAGGCGCCGCAGCGTCCGTGGGAGGGTGCTGACACTCTGGAGTGGACGCAGCTGCCCTCGCCGCCGCCCTATCACAGCTTCGAGACGCCGCCGGTCGTCAAATGAGCGCGCATTACCCTGCCGAGGACACGGCGCGTCGCAACCGGCGCACGGCGCTCATCCTGGCGTTGGTCGCCGCGGCGTTCATGATCGGGTTCGTGCTCAAGATATGGCTGAAATGAGTCTCGCCGCCGAGAACCGCAGACTGTTCTGGAAGCTTGTCACCATTGCGTGCGCGATGTTCGGCTTCGGCTTTGCGCTGGTGCCCTTCTATGAGCAAATCTGCGCAGCGACGGGCATCAACAACGTTTTCAATGCAGGCAAGGTGTCCAACACTCAGATCGACAGCAGCCGCACGCTGACCGTCGAGCTCGATGCGAATATCAACGGACTGCCGTGGCGCTTCGCACCGCGCGAGCGGACGGTCCGGGTGCATCCCGGCGAGCTCGTGCAGATTGCCTACATGGTCCGCAACGACTCGGATCGCCCGGTCGTGGGCCAGGCGGTCCCAAGCTACGGACCGCAGCTGGCCGGGAAATATTTCAAGAAGCTCGATTGTTTCTGCTTTACCCAGCAGACGCTGGCGCCCGGCGAGGCGCGCGTGATGCCGGTACTGTTCGTGATCGATCCGGCAATGCCGACGGAGGTGAGCACGGTCACGCTGTCTTATACGTTTTTCGAACTGAAGGGCGCCGCGGCCGCGCCAGCGAGACGTGGCAACGCAGGCTGATGCCGTGGAACGGTTACCGCAACGCGAGCCGGCTACGGCCTCGCCCGCGCAGGTGTTCAAGGCCGTGTTCAGCGCGTTTTTCGGCGTGCGGCGTGCCGCGGACCACGAGGCGGTGCGGCTCAAGCCGCTCCACGTGATCATCGCGGGCGTCCTGGGCGCGGCGGTTTTCGTGCTGACGTTGTTGTCGATCGTATGGCTGATCACGCGCTAGCGTGAACATCAGGAATCGAGAGGAGATACCGAGATGAGCCTGTCGCAAACGAAGTCATATTATTTGCCGAGCCCGTCGACCTGGCCGATTACCGGGTCGATCATGATGGGACTGCTCGGGTTCGGGGCGGCGTTTTCCGTAAACGGATACGCGCTCGGCTTCATCCTGCTCGCATGCGGCTTCGGCGTGATGATCTATCTGCTCTACGGGTGGTTCAGCACCGTGGCGCGGGAGAGCGAAGGGGGGAAATACAACAAGCAGGTCGACACTTCGTTCCGCTGGGGGATGAGCTGGTTCATCTTCTCCGAGGTGATGTTCTTCGCTGTCTTCTTCGGGACGCTGTTCTACATGCGCGTCCTCTCGGTGCCATGGCTGGCCGAGTTCGACCAGAAGCTGCTATGGCCGGATTTCAGCGCGACCTGGCCCGCGGCTGGCCCCGGGATCAAGGAGCCGTTCACGCCGATGGGGGCGTGGGGCATCCCGGCGATCAACACGCTGCTGCTGCTGAGCTCGGGTGTCACGGTGACGCTCGCGCACTGGGCGATCATTCGCAACGACCGCATGAAGCTGATCGGGTGGCTGTTCGCCACGATCGGTCTCGGGCTGACGTTCCTAGGTTTTCAGATATTCGAATACGGGCACGCCTACAGCGAGCTCAACCTTAAGCTCACCACCGGCGCTTACGGGGCCACGTTCTTCATGCTCACGGGCTTTCATGGCTTTCACGTGACCGTCGGCTGTATCATGCTCATCTCGATCCTGTTCCGCTGCGTGGCCGGTCACTTTCGCCCCGACCATCACTTCGGCTTCGAGGGCGTCGCCTGGTACTGGCACTTCGTGGACGTGGTCTGGCTGCTGCTGTTCATCCTGGTCTACTGGCTATAAACGGAGAACAGAAAAATGGGAAGAAAAGAACAATCAAGGCGCGACCGTTAACAAAGGGGGGGGACCCCGTCAGTAGGTCAGTAGGAGAGCCGCCGCGCCGAGTGCGCGGCGTTTTTTTAACCGCGGAATCTGCGGCTGATGGAGTTTTACGAAATTGGGGATGCGCTCTAAAGCCTGCCGGTGATAAAGCCGAAGTGGAAGCCGAGCATGAGCAGCGCAAAGAGCAAGACGGAGAGCGCGACCCGCACCGTCAGCGCCCGCACCGTGCGCTCTCCCTGCCCCTTGTCCTTGATGAGGAAGTAAAGCCCCGAAAACAGGCTCGCAACGATGAAGATCACGAAGAGAATGACGAGAATTTTCATTTGCAGGGATGCGGCGCGCTCTCAGTGTAGCTGAAGCGCGCTCGCCGACCAAACCGGTGCGCAGACGCGGCTTCAAACCATCGCTCGTGACGAGCCTCGCCGCCGCGGCCGGACTTGCCGCGACGCTCGTGCTTGGCAACTGGCAACTCGATCGGGCGCACGAGAAAGAGGCCATGGCGGCGCGGCTGGAGTCGCTTGAGCAGGAGCCCGCTATCACGCTCGCCGTCGATGAGGTGAAAGCGGAGGATATATTGTGGCGCCGTGTCACCGTGCGCGGGCGTTTTGAGCCGCGCTACGCGGTCTTTCTCGATAACCGCGTCCGGCACGGTGTCGCGGGCTATCACGTGATCATGCCGCTCGCCATCGGGGGCGGGCAGCGCTACGTGCTTGTGAACCGTGGCTGGATTGCCGGCACGCGGGAACGCGCCCATCTTCCATCGGTCAGAACCCCCGCGGGCCCGGTCGAAGTGGCGGGTCTTGCCGTGGCGCCAAGCCGCCGCTTTCTCGAGCTTTCCACCCGGGTGGCGGATGGTCGGGTATGGCAGAACCTGACGCTCGAGCGCTACCGGCAGGCGGTGCCGATCGCGCTGCAGCCGGTGCTCATCCGGCAGCAAAGCCCAATCGACGACGGCCTGGTGCGCGAGTGGAACTCGCCAGACCTCGGCATCAACACGCATTATGCCTATGCGTTTCAGTGGTTCGCGCTGGCCCTTGCCGTTCTGGTGTTCTATCTAGTTACGCATGTCAGACGCGCCGCCTAAACAAAGCCGGACCGTCCTGTGGATCATGCTGGCGCTCACGATTACGCCGGTGGCGGCCTCGTACCTCATTTACTACTTTTGGCCGCCATCGCGCACCGTCAACTATGGGGAACTCATCGAGCCCCGCCGGCTGCCGGACGCGCGGCTCGCACTGGCGGACGGCACGCCGTTTCAACTGTCGAGTCTGCGCGGCAGGTGGGTGCTCGTGATGGTGGATTCCGCCGCGTGCGATGCTTACTGCGAGAAAAAGCTCTATTACATGCGCCAGGTGCGGCTCGCCCAAGGCAAGGAAATGGAGCGTGTGGGGCGCGCGTTCCTGATCAATGACAGCGCAACGACGGTCCCCGGCAAGCTGGCGCCGTACACTGGTACCTGGCTGATCCGTGCGGCTGGCAACGAGGTGTTGGGCCTGTTTCCGGCGCCGAGAGCCCATTCGGCCCATATCTACCTGATCGACCCGCTCGGCAATCTCATGATCCGCTACCCGCGGGAACCAGACCCGCGGCGCATGATCGAGGACTTGAAACGCCTGCTCAAAGCCTCGCGAATCGGCTGACGCCGCGCGCACGGCTGTCTGGCCGCAGCGGCGGTTTTTTCGGCCGCTGCGTTGATGCTAGAATTGCACGCTTTCCGGTGCCGCCCACGCCAGATGTCATCCAGTCTCGTCCGTCAGCCGTTCGCTTCCCGCGCAGGCCAGTTCTACCGGCTGACCAAGCCAAGAGTCGTCACACTGATCGTTTTTACTGCGGTGATTGGCATGTTCCTCGCGACGCCGGGGATGGTCCCGCTGCAGGTGCTGGTCGCCGGCACGATCGGAATCGCGCTCACGGCGGGTGCTGCAGCTGCCTTCAACTGCCTCGTCGAGCAGAGGATCGATGCCGTGATGGCGCGGACCCGCGCGCGTCCGCTCCCCCGTGGGCAGGTGACGCCGTTCCAGACCCTGTTGTTCGCCGGCACGGTCGGCGGTCTGGGGCTCTTCACGCTCCACCACTGGGTCAACGACCTCACGATGTGGCTCACGCTCGCCACCTTTGTCGGTTACGCCATCATTTATACGGTGATCCTCAAGCCGATCACCCCCCAGAACATCGTGATCGGCGGCGCCTCGGGCGCCATGCCGCCGGTCCTGGGCTGGGCCGCCGTGACAGGCGAGATCGCGCCCGAAGCGCTGCTCCTGTTCCTCATCATCTTTGCCTGGACACCGCCGCATTTCTGGGCGCTGGCGCTCTATCGCAAGCACGAATACGCCAAGGCCGGCGTGCCGATGTTGCCCGTGACGCATGGCGACCGCTTCACGCGGCTGCACGTGCTGCTCTATACCGTGATCCTCACGGCGGTCACCTTGCTGCCGTTCGTGACCCGTATGAGCGGAGCCGTCTACCTGGTGGTGGCGCTCGCGCTCGATGGGGTATTCCTCTGGTACGCGGTGAGAATGTACTTCGCCTACAGCGACCACGTCGCGCGGCGCGCTTTCCGCTACTCCATTTTGTACCTTGCCGCGCTGTTTGCGGCGTTGCTGGTCGATCACTACCTCTACATCCTGCTCTGACGGTTGCTCGCGGGTCTTTCCGTGAAACGCATCCTTGCCAGCGTCGTTTCCCTGCTGCTCGCCGCACCGCTCGCGGGTTGTGAGCGCGCGCCGCCGCAGCCGGCGCTACAGCTGACCGATATCACCGGCGCGGAGTTCGGCCGCGGGTTCAGGCTGACCGACCACAACGGGCGTGCGCGCACGCTCGCGGATTTTCGCGGGAAGGTGGTCATGGTGTTTTTCGGGTTCACGCACTGTCCCGACGTCTGTCCGACAACGCTCGCCGAGATGGCCCAGGTCATGCGCGAGCTCGGGCCGGATGCGGAAAATGTGCAGGTATTGTTCATCACCGTGGATCCCGAGCGCGATACGCCGGACGTGCTGCGGCAATACGTGCCCTCCTTTCACGCGAGTTTTCTCGGCCTGCACGGTGATGCCGACGCGATCGCGCGCACGGCCAAGGGGTTCAAGGTGTTCTACCAGAAGCAGGCGCTACCGGGCGGGGGCTACAGCGTGGACCACAGCGCTGGCACGTATATCTACGATCGCGAGGGGCAACTGCGGCTCTACGCTCAGCACGGACGCGGCGCGGCGACGCTGCTACACGATATCCGCATGCTGCTCAGCGAGCCTTGAAGCAAGGGGTCTTTGCGGCTGCATTGTTGGTGGTTATTCGGTCGCAGGACAACAAAAAGCCCCGGGGGTGCCGGGGCTTTGATCTCCAAAGGGGACTTTCGCTCGTCAGGCGCGGGTCGCGGCGAGCACGCCCTTCATTTTGCCGAAGGCCTTGGCCTCGATCTGCCGGATGCGCTCGGCCGAGACGCCGAACTCCGCGGCCAGATCGTGCAACGTCGCGGAATCCTTCTCGTGCAGCCAGCGTGCTTCGATGATGCGCCGGCTGCGGGGATCCAGCCCGGCGAGCGCTTTCTGGAGCCCTGCGCGGCGCAAGCGCTCGCTTTCCTCGTGCTCCAGAGTGCCGCCCGGCTCTGCGTCGTCGGCCGCGAGGTAGCTGATTGGCGCATAAGTCTCGCCCTCATCGTCGCACATGGGCTCGAGCGCGACGTCCTGCCCTGCGAAACGCTTTTCCATCTCGACGACTTCGCCCGGCTTGACGCCGAGCTGCTGGGCGATGGCCGTGACCTCTTCCGGGCCAAGGGTCGAAAGGCTTTGCTTCAGGCTGCGCAGGTTGAAGAAAAGCTTCCGCTGCGCCTTCGTGGTCGCGATCTTGACGATGCGCCAGTTGCGCAAGATGAACTCATGGATCTCGGCGCGGATCCAGTGCACCGCGAATGACACGAGCCGCACACCGCGTTCGGGATCGAAACGCTTGACCGCCTTCATCAAGCCGATGTTGCCTTCCTGGATCAGGTCCGCCTGTGGCAGGCCATATCCCATGTAGCCCCGGGCGATCGCGACGACCACCCGCAGGTGTGATAGCACCAGCTCCCGCGCGGCCTCCACATCGTCCGTGTCGCGCAAGCGGCGCCCCAAGGCGATTTCCTGCTGCCGGCTCAGGATCGGAAACCGGTTTACGGTCTGGATGTAGCTCTCCAGACTGCTCGCCACCGGCACGGGTACGGGTAAGGCAAAACTCGTCATGAAATCCTCCTTGCGGCGCAGTTTAGCACTCTAGTTCTCAGAGTGCCAGAAACCGGGAAAGTTCCTTGGATTCATGGCCTTACTATCAGAAGGGTTGGCCTAAAACCAGCGCCAAATCAGCGCCTTGTGAAACCGCCTGGCGCGCTCAGCGCAAATCGAGCCGGGCCAGGTGCTGGTTGACGGAGAGCCAGGCGCCGAACCAACCAAGCACGGCCGAGAACAGGAGCAGGCTCAGGCCGTCCTCAGGGGTCAGTTGCTGGAGCTCGAGCGGGGTGCCGTACAGCTGCGACAGGTTCGCAAGTCCGCCATTCAGCCAGTACAGGCTGATGGCGACGATAGCCCATGCGGCCAGCCCGCCCGCCAATCCCTGGACCGCGCCGAAATAGAGCAGGGGCCGCCGGATGAACGGATCGGTCGCACCGATCAGTTTGGCCACCTCGATCTCTTCGCGCCGGGTGAGAATCTGCAGCCGGATGGTGTTGAACGTCACCGCCACCAGCGCAAACGCAAACAACGTCGCGAGCAGCCACACCGCAAGCCGTGCCAGCCTCAGTGCGGCCTCAAGCCGGCGCGCCCACATCGCGTCGAGCTGAACGTGGGCCACCTTGGGCCAGCCGCGCAGCTCGTCGCGCAGTTGCTCCAGCGCCTGCGGCGCGGCATCGCGCGGCTGCACGACGAACGCGTCCGGCAAGGGATTCTCCGCAAGGCTGTCCACCACGTCGGCCAGGCCGGTTCGGGTCTTCAGCTGTCCGAGGGCCTCGTCGCGCGAGACGTAGCGCACGCTGCCCACGCCGGGGTGTTCCCGCAGTCGTGTCCCGGTCCGGACGATTTCCGTGCGGCCGGCGTCGAGCGCAAGGAACACGGACAGCCGGGGATCGGCGGCGAGCGCCTGCGCATGGC
This sequence comes from Betaproteobacteria bacterium, assembly GCA_029863175.1. The sequence continues at coordinate 48,041 of JAOTVX010000017.1, forward strand.
CCTGGACGTTGGCCAGGGCGACGTAGAGTCCGGTCGGTAACGCCAGCGCAATGCCGAGCACGCCGACGTTGAGCAACGTTGCCACCGGCGTCCGCACAAGGCGCGCCAGCGTCGTCACAAACGCATCGACGTGACTCCAGAGCCAGGCGTTCACGAAACGACAACCCCGGCTTTGAGGGCCACAACGCGCGGCTTCAGGCGCGCGGCGAGCGCCTCATCATGCGTGGCAATGACCACCGTCACACCGACCTGATTGAAGGAGCGGAAGAGCTCGCCGATATCGGCGGCATAGCCTGCGTCGAGATTGCCAGTCGGTTCATCGGCGAGCAGTATCGCTGGACGGTGCACGATCGCGCGCGCGATGGCGAGGCGCTGCTGCTCGCCCCCGGAGAGCGTGATCGGATAGGCCTTCTCCTTTGCCAGCAGCCCGACCTTGTCGAGGGCGGCGCGTACGCGCCGCGCCGCCTCGCGCCGCTCGAACCCATTGACGTGCAACGGCAGCATGACGTTCTCGAACGTGTTGCGATCGAAGAGCAGCTTGTGGTCCTGAAACATGAGCCCGAAGTTGCGGCGCAGGTAGGGTATGGCGCCGGGCCGCAGCGCACCCACATTCTGGCCGTTGACGATAATGCTGCCGCCCGAGGGGCGCTCGATTGCCGCGGCCAACTTGAGGAGGGTGCTCTTGCCGGCACCCGAATGGCCGGTGATGAAGACCATCTCGCCGGCCTCGATCGTGAAGGAAATATTGCGCAGCGCCTCCAGTCCTCCCGGGTAGCGCTTCCATATATTGCTGAAGGAAATCATTTTGTTATGGATGATGGTTGCGACGCGAGCGCCTCCCGGAATAACGCCGGTGTTAGCGCTTACTTATCTTGCCTCAGGGGTCAATCGAGCAGCGCCGCGACGAATTCCTCCGCGTCGAAGGGCCGCAGATCGTCGAGACCTTCGCCGACGCCAATGAACCTGAGCGGAACGGGACACTCGCGCGCGATGGCGGCGATGATGCCGCCCTTCGCGGTTCCGTCGAGCTTGGTCAGCACGAGCCCCGTCACGCCGAGCGCGGCGTCGAAAGCGCGCACCTGCGCGAGCGTGTTCTGTCCGGTGTTGGCGTCGAGCACCAAGAGCACCTCGTGGGGCGCACCCGGCAGCGCCTTGTCGATGACACGCTTCACCTTCTTGATTTCCTCCATCAGGTGCAGCTGGGTCGGCAGCCGCCCGGCGGTGTCGGCAAGCACCACATCAGTCCCACGTGCCACCGCAGCATTGACCGCGTCATAAATGACCGCGGCGGCGTCACCCGACTGCTGGGTGATGACGGTGACATTGTTGCGCTCACCCCAGGCGATCAGTTGCTCTCGCGCGGCGGCGCGGAACGTGTCGCCTGCAGCCAGCAACACCGATTTGCCGCGCGCCTGTAAATAATGCGCGAGCTTTCCGATCGAGGTGGTCTTGCCGCTGCCGTTTACGCCTGCGAGCATGATCACGAACGGCCTGTGGCCATCGACATCGAGCGGCACGGCGATGGGGGCGAGCAGCTCGAGCAGCGCCGCGTGCAGCGCCTGGCGGAGCGCACCGGCATCGGCGATGCGCTCGCGCCGCGCGCGGGCGCGAAGCGCATCGAGCAGGTTCTCGGTCGCCGCCACCCCGACGTCCGCGCTGATCAGCGCGGTTTCAAGATCCTCGTAGAACGATTCATCGAGCGCACGCCCCGGGCCGAACAGCGCCGAGAGCCGGCCGCCGAGCGTGTCCCGGGTCTTGCTCAGGCCCTGCCGGAGACGCTCGAGCCAGCCGCTGCGGCTGCCCTTCTCGCTGGAAGACTTGAAACTAAACACGCCCTAGCAGCCTGTCGGACTTAAGGTTCCAACGGGCTGCTAAATGCAAGACCGCCCGCAGATTTGCAACAGAATCGCGTCATTAGACGTGTTTTCGCTATTGAGAAACGCAGGATCAGAGCGCAATTGAGGTATTTCGAATCCGAACCTGCCGTTTGCCTGCGGGCGGTTTCGCGCAGGGAGTGTGTCGGGACATAGTCCGACATACTCCTAGGAGTTCGCCGGACTAGGGTCCGCCGAACTCCTTTGCCGGGACCAAGTCGAAAAACCGCACGACGATGCCTCCGGGTTGATCAGTCCGCGCGGGGGCAAGAATGATGGGCAAAGAGCCGTTTTATGCATATTCGACGCAAATCCTGATACGCTTTCATCTCAGGAATTTGTCGGGCGCAAGCCCGGCAAATTCCTTACAATTCTAGCCCAAACCCGCCCTCGTCACCTGATGCCCGTGAACGTCCGCATGTCGAACGTCGTTATACGCGCTGCCTGCCTTCTGGTCGCGGCAGCGCTCGCTGCGCTGTCTCCCGCGACTCAAGCCAGCACCGAGGAGAACCGCCTCGCCAACGGCATGCGAGTGGTCGTCAAGACTGACCGGCGCGCGCCCGTCGTCGTGGTGATGCTGTGGTACAAAGTCGGCAGCGTCGATGAGGTAAACGGCGTGACCGGCGTGGCGCACGTGCTCGAACACATGATGTTCAAGGGCACGGAGAGCATCAAGGCCGGCGAATTCTCGCGCATCATCTCCGCGGCCGGCGGGCGCGAGAACGCGTTTACCAGTCACGATGCAACGGGCTACTTCGAAACCCTGCAATCATCCCAGCTCGAGCTTGCCCTCAAGCTCGAGGCCGATCGCATGAACAACCTGGTGCTCTCCCCCGAAGAGTTTACCAAGGAGATCAAGGTTGTCATGGAAGAGCGGCGCTGGCGCACGGAAGACCGGCCGCGCTCGCTCGTATTCGAGGCGCTGAAGGCCACAGCACTGACTGCGCATCCCTATCGCCGTCCCGTGATCGGCTGGATGAGCGACCTCGAGAACATGACGGTGAACGACGCCGCCGATTTCTACCGGCGCTGGTATGCGCCGAACAATGCGTTGCTGGTGGTGGTGGGCGATGTCGAGCCCCGAGAGGTGTTTGCCCTGGTGGAAAAGTATTTCGGACCCATTCCCGCCCGGACGCTGCCGGTGCGTAAGCCACAGAACGAGCCCGTTCAGCGAGGGGCGCGCCGGGCCACCGTCAAGGCGCCCGCGGAGCTGCCGTACGTGGTAATGGCTTTCCGCGCCCCGCCATTGCGCGACGCCGAGCGCGATTGGGAGCCCTATGCGCTTGACATGCTGGCGGCGGTACTGGATGGCAACGAGGCGGCGCGGCTCAACCGCACGCTGGTGCGGGGCGAACGTGTGGCGAACTCGGTGGGCGCGAGCTACGATGGCATCGCCCGCGGCCCGGGGTTGTTCTACCTCATTGCGATCCCGACGCGGGGTCGCAGTGCGGCCGAGGTCGAGAGCGCCTTGCGCCGGGAGATGGCAAAGATCATCGAAGAAGGCGTGACCGAAGAGGAGTTGAACCGCGTCAAGGCGCAGGCGATTGCTGCGCAGGTCTACCAGCGCGACTCGATGTCCTTCCAGGCGCAGCAAATCGGTTCGCTCGAGATGGCGGGCATTCCTCATAATACGATCGACGTTCAGCTGAAGAAGTTGCGCGAAGTTACGCCGGAGCAGGTGCGGGAAGTGGCGCGCAAATACTTCCGCGACGAAGCGCTCACCATCGTCCAGCTCGCCCCCCAGCCGCTGTCGACACGGCGCCCGGTGGCGCCGCCGGCGGGAGTGCGTCATGGGCGTTGAACGCTGGCTGATCGGCCTGTTGGTACTGGCGCTTGCCGGGCCAGCGGCCGCCATCCTGCCGATCCAGCACTGGCAGACAGCGGGCGGCGCGCGCGTGTACTTTGTCGAGAATCATGATCTGCCGATGCTCGATTTGAGCGTGGAGTTCCCGGCGGGGGCGGCGTACGACAGCGCGGAGAAATCAGGGGCGGCCTCACTGACCAACGGGTTGCTGCGGCTGGGTGCGGACGGCATGAATGAAGACGAGATCGCGCGCGGGTTGGCCGACATCGGGGCACAGCTGGGCGCCAGTTCGGAGACCGACCGCGCGGGGCTGTCGCTGCGTACGCTTTCCAGCGCCAGGGAGCGGCGCCAGGCGCTCGACACGTTCGCGCGCATTTTGCGCAATCCGTCGTTTCCGCAAGACGTGATCGAGCGCGAGAAGGTGCGGCTGATCGGCGCGCTCAAGGAGGCGGACACCAAGCCGAGTACGATTGTGGCGGTCAATTTTTACCGGCTGGTCTATCGCAACCATCCGTATGCCCTGCGCTCGAGAGGCGAAGTGGCAACCGTCGAGAAGCTGACGCGGGACGATCTCGTGAGCTTCTACCAGCGCCACTATGACCGGCGATATGCCGTCGTTGCGCTGATGGGAGACATCACGCGCGGTGAGGCCGAGGCAATCGCCGAAGAAGTCACGCGCGACCTGCCGCAGGGCAATGGATTGGAGCCACCGCTGCCGCCTGTCTCGAGGCTCGATACCGGCGTGAGACGGTTCATCGCGCACCCGGCGTCGCAGGCGCATATCCTGATCGGCGCGCCGGCAATCAGGCGCGGCGATCCCGACTACTTTCCCTTGTTCGTGGGCAACCACGTGCTCGGCGGCGGCGGCTTCGTCTCGCGCATCATCGAGGAGGTGCGCCAGAAGCGCGGCCTTGCTTACTCGGCGTACAGCTACTTCTCGCCGCTCAAGCGCGCGGGCCCGTTCGTGATCGGCATGCAGACGCAGCGGGAGCAAGCGGGCGAAGCGCTGCGCGTCGTGGATTCCACGCTACGCGAGTTCGTGACGAACGGTCCGACCGAGGACGAGTTGAGTGCGACCAAGCGCAACATCATCGGCAGCTTTCCGCTGCGCATCGACAGCAACCGCAAGATCCACGGGTATCTGGCGCTGATCGGATTCTACCGGCTGCCGCTCAGTTATCTCGAGGACTTTGCCGACAACGTCGGGCGCGTGACGATCGCCGACATCAAGGACGCCTTCGCGCGGCGCGTCGATCCCGAGCGGATGGTGACCGTCGTCGTCGGTCCTGAGCCGGCGGCAGTTGCCGCGCGCTGAGCCGGCCGCGGCGTCCTGCCGATGAGGAACCGGGTCCGCATCGTCGGCGGAGCGTGGGGCAGCCGCTGGATCGTTTTTCCCTCACTCGAAGATCTGCGTCCCACGCCCGACCGCGTGCGAGAGACGCTTTTCAACTGGCTGGGGCAGGATCTGACGGGCCGGGCCTGCCTCGATCTCTTTGCCGGCAGCGGGGCGCTCGGGTTCGAGGCGGCTTCGCGCGGGGCGAAGCGTGTCGTGATGGTCGAGCGCGACGCAACGACCTTCCGCGCACTGCAGGCGAGCCGCGCGGCGCTCGCTGCCGACGCAGTGGAACTCGAGAGAGCGGATGCGCTAGAATTCCTGCGGGCCGACGCGGCTCTTTATGACGTGGTCTTTCTCGATCCCCCGTTCAAAGCCGATTACTTGCCGCGGTTGTGGGCCCTTCTGCCGCGGCACCTGGCGCCAGAGGCGCTCGTCTATTGCGAAAGCGCGGCGCGCGCGGGTGCGCCCGAGGGCTGGGAGACCTGGAGGCATGGCCGGGCGGGCCGGGTCCAATATCAACTGATGAAACGGGTCCAACCATGAACCACACAGTGGTCTATCCCGGCAGCTTCGACCCGATCACGCTCGGGCACGAAGACCTGATCCGACGTGCCTCGAACGTGTTCGACCGGCTGATCGTCGCGGTGGCGGATAGCTCCGCGAAACGGCCGCTTTTCACCCGCGACGAGCGCGTCGAAATGGCGCGCGAGGTCCTGAAGGACGTCGCCAACGTTGAGGTGATCGGCTTCTCCGGCCTGCTCATGAAATTTGTGCAGGAACACAAGGCGCGGGTGGTGATCCGTGGCCTGCGCGCCGTGTCCGATTTCGAGTACGAGTTCCAGCTCGCGGGCATGAACCGCGGCCTTTATCCCGGTGTCGAAACCTTTTTCCTGACGCCGGGCGAGCAGTACATGTTCATTTCCGCGACCATCGTAAGGGAGATCTCCGTACTCGGCGGCGACGTGAGCAAGTTCGTTCCCCCGATTGTCGCGCGGCGGCTGGCGATCAAGATCAAGCAGCTCAGCGGGAATTAACGAAAGCGCGTGCGCTAAAAACCGAGAACCAAAGAGCAGAATAGACAGGATTAACAGGATTTACATGCTTGAAGGCGATTTAATCTTGTTAATCCTGTAAATCCTGTCCATTTCTTGTTTTTTTACGGGGCTTCCAGCTAGGTGGGGCGCGCATGGCGCTGATCATCACCGACGAGTGCATCAACTGCGACGTCTGCGAGCCTGAGTGCCCGAACGAGGCCATCTCGCAGGGCGTGGAGATCTACGTCATTGACCCGGCAAAGTGTACGGAATGCGTCGGCCACTTCGACGTGCCCCAATGCCAGAAGGTCTGTCCGGTGGACTGCATTCCCCTCGATCCGAACTTCGTGGAGACGAAAGATGAGCTTTACGCGAAGTTTCTCAGACTGACGACCGAGAAAGCGTGACCCGTGACGTTAGGGCGGTCGCGCGACTAGGGATTCCCGCGTTTCTCGTCACGAGTCACGCGTTCTTACAGATGTCAGCTTCGCTGACATCTGGGGCAGAAGAAAGTCGACCGTTGTCCCTGGCGGGTCTGTCTAATGGTCGTGCCGCAGCCAAAACACGGTTCACCGGCCCGGCCGTAGACCAGGAACTGGTCCTGGAAGTAGCCGGCCCGCCCGTCGCTCGCGACGTAATCGCGCAACGAGCTGCCTCCCGCCTGCAGGGCGAGTTCGAGCGTCTCACGGATTTTCACCGCGAGCAGCGCGCAACGTGACGCGCTGAGCCGGCGGGCCCGGGTGCCCGGGTGGATTCGCGCGCGGAACAGCGCCTCGTTGGCGTAAATGTTTCCTACGCCGGCAACGACATGTCCGTCCATGAGGACAGGTTTAATGGCTGCACCGCGGCTACGTGTGACGCGATGCAGCCATGCGCCATTGAATTCCGGCGACAAGGGCTCGGGTCCGATGCGGGCGAGCAGGGCGTGCGTCAACGGGTTCCCCGGTTGCCACAAAACGAGCCCGAAGCGGCGCGGGTCGCGCAGCCGGACCACCGTGTCATTTTCCAGGACCAGGTCGAAATGGTCATGCGCCATGACCGGCGCGGCTGTGTCCACGATCAACAGGCGGCCTGACATGCCCAGGTGCAGGATCAGCGTTCCGCTGCCGCAATCGACGAGCAGATACTTGCCCCGCCGGTTGAGCGCCCGGACGGTGGTGCCGGTCACGAGTCGGGGCAACCGCCGCGGGACGCGGAAACGAAGGGCGTGGTTGCGAACGACTGCTGTCCGGATGCGCTGACCGACCAGCAGCGGCTCGAGCCCGCGGCGCGTCGTCTCGACTTCAGGCAGTTCCGGCATATCACTTCTCGTCCACCCGCTCATTGCGGGCGGCTCCGGGCGGGGAGAGCAGGCGCTTTCCGACTTCGGCGACGAAGTGGTACTGCAGGCGCTGGTCCGACCGCAGCAGGACGAGCTCCGGCTTGCGGCTGAGGATGCCCACCACCAGCGTTTGACCATTCTGAAGCTCCAGCCGCACGGCGTTCTGTGGTTCGCCTTGCTGGTGCGGCTCGATGCGCAGCGCCGAGGCAAGGCGCCATTCGTCCACCCAGCGGTTGATCTCGTCCTGGCTCCAGTCCTGGGGCGCTGGGTCCAGGACCCAGCGGCCCTGCACGTTCGTCACGGTGAACCCGGGCGGCACGATGCGGACCGGCGCTTCGCCCGGGGCGAGCAGGCGCCGGCTCGCCAGCGCCTCGGGCCGGGTCGGCAGGGCCAGCCCATAGCGCGTCGAAAGTGCGTAGACCGCGTCGCCGGTAAGCACGTACTGTTCGTGCGAGAGTTCGTTGACAAGGCCGAAGTCGAAGGGCTGGCTGTCGATGATGAGACGGGCTTGCGGCCGCTCCAGATTGAAGCGGGCGAGGTCCTTCGCCGAAAACCGATGGGCGGTCCGTGCCTGCAGGACCGCGAGCAGGCGCTGCACCATGAACTCGTCGGCGCGAGCGGCAAATGGGGCAACGAGGAACCAGGTGCCCTGTTTCTTGTCGAGCACGATCGTCGCCACGCCGGGCCGCTCGATGCGCACCGCCATCGCAGCCGCAGGCGTGAGCGTGGACACGGCGTGCTCTCCCGGCGCGTCGGCTGGGGGCCGCAGGTACACGAATGCCCCAACGATGGCCACCCCGAGGAGCAGCGCCATGTTCAACCAGAACGACTGTTTCATCTTTTGCGCCGGCGCCACCAGATCACCGCACCCGTGATCACGAAGGCGAAGGGCAGGACGAAGAGGAAGCTGAAGGCAATGAGGTAGAGTGCGAACTGGCCCATCTCCAGCCGGCTGTCGGCGCTCGCTCGCGGCTGGATCGTGATGAGGTCATCGTCGCCCACGAGCCAGTTGGCGAGGTTGACGCCGAGATCGAGGTTGCCGCCGTTGCCGACGTAGGTGTTCGACAGGAAACTCGCATTTCCGAACACCGCAATCCGCTGCGCTTTATCGTTGACCGTGCGTTCGAGCGCGACAGCAATCGTTACCGGACCGGGGATGTCGCGGTTGTTGTCGAAGGCCAGGGCGCCGTCGACGCTGCCGGTCTCGACCCAGCCGCGCGGGGCCACCTCCACCAACGGAGTGGCGCGCCATTCGTCGCTCTCGATGGTCCCGATCTCTCGCGAATACGGGAACAGCGTGTTGAGATTGAGGGTCGCGGTGACCGCGTGCGGACTGTAGCCGGCGGTGGTTCCGACCGCGAATGCGGGCGACGCCCCGAAATCCTCCGTCGCCCGGGGGTCGACCACGACACCTGGCATGAGCACGAGGCCGAGCTCCTCCGCAACGGGTTGAAATCCGCGCAATGGCTCGGGATCGATGAGCCAGAGCAGGTTGCCGCCGTCCGCCAGGTACCGCCTTATCTTCTGCACCTCTGCCGCCGTTACCCCCGTCTGCGGACTCGCGATCAGCAGCAGCGCCGCGTTGGCCGGCATCTCTTGCGCCGTGGCAAGGTTGACGCTGTTGACGCGGAATCCCTTCTGCACGAGCTGGCGGCCGAAATCGCCCAGATCGTGGTTGGCAACGCCAATCAACTTGCGCTCGCCATGCCCATCGAGCCAGAGCACCAGCCGTTCCGCGCCCCGCGCCAGCCGCATCAGCAGATTGACGAACGCCTGCTCGGTGAACTCGGTAAGGTGCTCGGTGCGCCGCTTGTATTCCACCACGAGCTCGACCGGCGCACGCACGCCGGCGGCCGCCGCGGCCTTGGGACGTTCGCGCGGGTCCACAAGCGTTAGCGACAGACTGGGCACGATGCGCTGATACGGACGCAGGAAATTCTCGATCCGACGATGCACATTGTCGCCACGCGTGTCCTTGGCCATCGCGTACGCGGTAATCCGGACCGGCGCGTCGAGCCGCCCCAGCACATCCAGGGTGGTGGCCGAAAGCGTATTGCGACCAGCCTGCGTCAGATCACGCTCGACGCGGTGCTCGTGCGCCAGGTAGGCGAGGAGCGTCACGAGCGCGACCAGCAGCACCGCGAACAAGCCGTCGTGGACGAACAGCTGCAAACGGCGCCCGCGCGGAAAGCTCATTTACCCTCTCAGGCGCTGCGCATCGAGCTGGCGCGCTGCCAGCGCCAGGAAAAACACGACCACGAGGAGCGAGCAGGCGACTGCGTAGGTGTCGAGCACGCCTTTGGCGAAAGGTTCGAAGTTCTTGATGGGGGACAGCACCTGGGCGAGGCTGGCGGCCAGCAACCAGCCGCGCGTGCGCAGGCCCTCACCCGCAGCCTCGCCCGCCAGCATCATCACCAGCAGCGCCGCAAAGGAGCCCACGGCGGCGGCAACGGGGTGCACCGTCAAGCACGAGATGAACAGGCTTACGGCGGCGAAGCTCGCTGCCAGCAGCGCGAGACCGGCGACGAGCCCCGCGAGCAGGCCATAGTCGATGCTCGTCGCCGCGGCGAGCGACAACGGCATGAGCGCCGTGAGCGCGACGATCAGCAGCAGAAATACGAACAGGCCGAGAAATTTGCCAAGCACGATCTGGGTCATGGAAACCGGTGCCGAAACGATCAGCACCATGGTCTGGTTGCGGCGTTCTTCCGCGATGAGGCGCATGGCGAGGAGGGGCACTGAGAACAGCAACACGCCCGCAGCGGTGCCGAACACCGGCGCTGCCACGAGCTCGGTCGCGCCCGGCGGGCTCGCGAGCCGCGCGAGCTGTGACTGCAGTTGCAGGAAATCGTCGAGCCGGCGCAGGAAAACATAGCCGACCATGATTTGCGTGACGGTGAGCACGACCCACGCCAGCGGCGAGGCGAACAGCGACCGGAGCTCTTTCCCCGCAATCGTAAGAATCATTCAAAAACTCCCTACCGCAAAGACGCGAAGGCGCAAAGGGAACGTGAAGAATGCTAGGTATAGATTCTCTTTGCGAGTCCCCTGCGTCTTTGCGCCTTTGCGGTGATAATTACGCATCATCTTCGCGGCGGGTCAGGTTCACGAAAACTTCCTCCAGGCTGTTTTGCGCTGGCGCGATGCGATAGAGCTGCCAGTCGCTGGTGGCGGCGTGGCTCACCAGCTGATCGGTCGGATCGTCGCCCGGGGAGAACTGGATCCGGAAGAGGGTCTCCTCTTCCCGCTCGACGGCGGTGACGCCCGGCACGGTCGCGAGCTCCACGAGCGCGGGCGGACGCCGCAGTCCAAGCACGATCGTGGCGCCACGCTCGTGCTGCTTGAGCGCGGCGATGGTGTCACTGTAAACGATGTTGCCGTGGTGCATGATCTGGACCCGGTCGCAGAGCATTTCCACCTCCGGCAGAATATGGGTGGAGAGGATCACGCTGTGGCGGCCGCCGAGCTCGCGGATCAGAGCCCGGATTTCACGGATCTGGTTCGGATCAAGGCCAACGGTGGGCTCATCGAGGATCACGACGTCCGGGGCGTGCACGATCGCCTGCGCGATGCCGACGCGCTGCTGGTAGCCCTTGGACAGCGTGCCGATCAGCTTGGCGCCGACTTTGGCCAGCCCGCAGCGTTGCCGCGCCCGGGCAACCGCGTCACTCAACATTGCGCGCGGCACGCGATGGAGCCGGGCGGCCAGCCGGAGATACTCGTCCACCGTCAATTCCCGATATAACGGCGGCACCTCGGGCAGGTAGCCGAAACGCGCCTTGGCGGCGGTCGGCTTCTCGAGCAGGTCGATGCCGCAGATGCTGACCGCGCCGTGCGTGGGGGCGAGATTGCCCGTCAGCATCTGCATGGTGGTGGTCTTGCCGGCCCCATTCGGCCCGAGAAAGCCGAGCACCTCACCACGTCGAAGTTCGAGCGTGATGTTGTTCACCGCGACGCGGCCGCCAAAACTGCGGGTCAATCCACGCGCGGAAATAGTGTAAGCGGGATCCTGTTCCGGCATCGTGGCGCTCAATGATACACGCCGGGAGTATCTCTTGTGGCGCGCGCAAAAAATACCTAATATGTCACGGTTTATGAAGCAATCGGCCTCGCCGCTCTGCCACTGACCGCCCCGCCGCGGGGCTGCTCCGTCTCATGACCCCTTATCGCTTCCTGGCTTTGTCGCTATGCGCAACACTGGCTGCGTGCGCGCAGCAACCGCCCCACGAGGAGGCGGGTGCGCCTGGCGCGGATGGCGCGCAGGCGCTGCCAAGGGTCGTGACGGCGAAGCCCGACGCACGCAAGTTGCCCCTTCCGGACGTCGAGCTCAATGAAGAGCTGCTTTACAAGTTAATGCTTGCGGAGATCGCCGTGCAGCGTGGCCAGCCGCACGTGGCGGTACCGGCCTATCTCGAACTGGCCCGGGATACGCGCGATCCGAGGATCGCGCAGCGTGCCACCGAGGTGGCATGGAACGCACGTTTTCAATCCGCGGCGCTTGAGGCGGCCACCATCTGGCTGCAGGTCGACCCGAAATCGACACGGGCGCGCCAGATCATCGCGGCGCTGCTGGTGAATCAGGCGAAGCTTGCCGAGGCGCAGCCGCACCTCGAAGAATGGCTGGCTGCCGATCGCGAAAACGTCGGACGGAGCTTCCTCCAGCTGAACGTTCTGCTCGCGCGCCACAAGGACAAGCCCGGCGTGCTGCAGCTCATGCGCGGGCTCGCTGCGCAATATCCGGACGTGCCGGAGGCGCGGCTGGCCGTGGCGCAAGCGGCGTGGAACGCGAAAGACGAGCAATTGGCTCTGAAGGAAGCGCGCGCCGCGCTGAAGTTCAGGCCGGACTGGGAGATTGCTGCGCTCTTCGTCGCACAAGTGCTGCAGCGCCGCTCGGACGACGAGGCGATTCAGTACCTCGGCGGATATCTCGAAGCGTATCCCAAAGCGCGCGACGTGCGCCTTAACTATGTGCGGCTGCTGGTCAACGTAAAGCGTTATGCAGAGGCGCGCCAGCAATTCGAGGTACTGGTAAGGGAGTATCCGCAAAATGCGGAAGTCAGCATGGCGGTCGCGCTGCTTGCGGTACAGGCCAAAGACTACGACGCGGCCGAGGCGCAGTTGAAACGGGTGCTCGAGCTCGATTACAAGGATCCCGATGCCGCGCGGCTCTACCTTGGCCAGGTGAACGAGGAACGCCAGCGCTTCGACGCGGCGCTGAAGTGGTACTCGAGCGTCAACCCGGGCGGACAATACATCAACGCCCAGGGCCGCTATGCAGGGGTCCTTGCCAAGCAAGGCAAGCTTGCTGAGGCGCGCCAGCACCTGCAGCAGGTGACCGCGCACAGCAATCGCGAGCGCGTTCAGCTCACGCAGGCCGAGGCGCAGCTGTTGCGCGAGGCGAACGCCTATCAGGAGGCGTTCGATGTCTTGGGCCGGGCGCTGGAAAAGATGCCCAACACACCGGACCTGCTGTATGACTACGCGATGGCGGCGGAGAAGGTCGATCGTATCGATGTCGTCGAGGCCAACCTGCGCAAGCTCATTAAGATCCAGCCCGACCACGCGCATGCCTACAATGCCCTGGGTTACACGCTCGCGGACCGCAACCAGCGTGTCGAGGAGGCGCACGACCTGATTCGGGCCGCGCTCAAGCTCTCGCCCGATGACCCATTCATCATGGACAGCATGGGTTGGGTGCTCTACCGAATGGGCCGTAGCGAAGAGGGCCTCGAGTATTTGCAGAGGGCGTACCGGCAGCGCCCCGATGCGGAAATCGCTGCGCACCTCGGCGAAGTGCTGTGGGCGCTGGGGCGGCGCGAGGAAGCTCGCCGCATCTGGGACGGGGCGCTGAAGGACCACCCGAAGAACGAGGCCCTGCAGAAAGCCGTCAAGCGCTTCCTGCCCTAGGAATTTGTCGGGCCTTGGACGACAGATTCCTTAAAGAGGCCCGGAGGACAGCAAGAAATCGGCGGCCGCTCGGAGCTGCGCGCCTGCCGGGGTGTTCACACGTCTTATGACCTCGCTCAGGCTTTGCGCCACGCTGGTCGCGGCAACGCTCATCGCCGGTTGCGCGGCGCTTGCGCCGCCGGCCCGCGCGCCCGTCACGCCGGTGCCTTTCGATCTAATCGGGCGCGTTGCAGTGAGCTACGATGGCCGGGCGTTCTCCTCGAACGTGCGCTGGCATCACCTCTCGGCGCGTGACGAACTCTGGTTGATGACACCCGCAGGCCAGACGCTCGCGCACATCGTCAGCGATGGCGAAGGGGCCACGCTGACGGGTGCGGATCGCAGCCAATACAGCGCCGCGGACGTCGAAAGCCTCACGCGGCAGGGGCTCGGGTGGGAATTGCCGCTGACACACCTTGGCTGGTGGGTGCGGGGCGAAGCCGCACCGGGCACAACGGCGCAGAACATCGAGCGCGATGAGCGCGCGCGGCTTGTCGGGCTTACCCAGGACGGCTGGCACATTACGCTGGTGCCAGACCCTTTGATCGAAAATGACCGCCTGCCGCGCCGGCTGGAGCTGGCGGACGGCAGGCACGTGATCCGTCTGGTGATCGACGGCTGGCGCTAGGATTTTGCCGGCCTCCATCCAGCAAAATCCATATAACAACCGTCGGCCGACCTTAAATGAATCCTGACGAAACCCGCCTTGTACGCTTGCGATCGGGGATGAGAGTCGGAGAAATTTTGGGTTGTGAGGGGCCGATCCATGCCATGTTCCGACGGATCGTGTTTCCTAAGGAGTTTGTCCCGCAAATGCGAGGCAAACTCCTAGCGGCATGAGCGACTCGCACGCCTACCCGGCGCCGGGCAAGCTCAACCTCATGTTGCGCGTGGTAGGCCGGCGCGCGGACGGCTATCACCTGCTGCAGACGGTGTTGCGTCTCATCGATTACGGCGACACGCTACGTTTCCGGGTGCGCGACGATTCGGTGATTGCGCGCGCGAATGAAATCGACGGTATTCCGGCCGCGGACGACCTTGCGGTGCGCGCGGCGCTTTTGCTCCAGCGCGCGACGGGCACGCGGTTGGGCGCCGATATCACACTCGAGAAGCGACTGCCGTTTGGCGGCGGGCTTGGGGGCGGGAGCTCGGACGCGGCGACCGTGTTGCTCGCGTTGAACCAACTGTGGGAAACACGGCTCACGCGTGCCCGGTTGCTCGAGCTGGGGCTCGAGCTCGGAGCGGACGTGCCGTTCTTCGTGCGGGGGGAAAACGCTCTGGCCGAGGGCATCGGCGAGCGCCTTCAGCCGCTGGCGCTCCCGCCCGCCTGGTATCTGGTCCTGACCCCGCCGGTGGCCGTGCCAACCGCCCGGATCTTCACCCATCCCGAATTGAAACGGGATTCAAAACCTATTAAAATGCAACGCTTTTCGGTCGAGCTGGCGGGCAACGACCTGGAATCGGTCGTGTGCCGGGAATACCCTGAGGTGGCACAGAATCTGGATTGGCTGAGACGGGCCGCACCGGCATGGGTGACGGGCAGCGGGGCATGTGTATTCGCCGCGTTCGAGACCGAAGGCGTGGCGCGCGAGGTGTGGGGGCGGACGCCCGCAGGCATGCAGGGATTCATTGCGCAGGGTCTGGCACGGCACCCGCTGCAAGACCTGGCTCGCTAGGAATCTGCCGGGGCATGGCCGTCAATTTCCTTGGCGGATACGGGATTCGGGCGGGCGACGTTCAGGCGGACCGTCTGCCCTGATAGAGCGCTGTTGGGGAGTCGCCAAGCTGGTTAAGGCACCGGATTTTGATTCCGGCATGCGAAGGTTCGAATCCTTCCTCCCCAGCCAAACTGTTCGACGTGGCGTCGCCTAGCGCTGCCCACGCGGTGGTTCCGACCGGATCGGGACGTTGCAGGCGTGCAGAGGTGAAAGCGTGAGTTTAGATCGCTTGATGGTATTTGCCGGCAACGCCAATTCCCGGCTTGCCGAGGATGTTGTCGGGCATCTTCACATCCGTCTTGGCCGCGCCAAGATCGGCCGCTTCAGCGATGGCGAGGTGATGGTGGAGATCCTCGAGAACGTTCGCGGCCGCGACGTGTTCGTGCTGCAGTCGATCTGCTCGCCCACCAATGACCACTTGATGGAGTTGCTGGTGATAGTGGACGCGCTCAAGCGCGCTTCAGCGGGACGCGTTACCGCCGCGATCCCGTATATGGGCTACGCGCGGCAGGACCGGCGCCCGAGCTCGGCGCGCGTGGCGATCAGCGCCAAGGTCGTTGCCAATATGATGGCTAGCGGTGGCGTGGACCGGGTGCTCACCATGGATTTGCACTCGGAGCAGATCCAGGGATTTTTCGACATCCCGGTAGACAACATCTATGCGGGGCCGATCCTGCTGGGCGATGTGTGGAAGCGCGGCTTCAGCAATCTGGTTGTGGTGTCGCCGGATGTGGGCGGCGTAGTGCGCGCGCGGGGTCTCGCGAAACGGCTGGAGGCTGACCTTGCCATCATCGACAAGCGGCGGCCCCGGCCGAATGTCGCGACCGTCATGAACATCATCGGCGAGGTCGATGGCAGGACCTGCGTCATCGTGGATGACCTGGTGGATACCGCCAACACGTTGTGCGAGGCGGCGAGCGCGCTCAAGAAAGACGGTGCCGAGCGGGTTCTCGCCTACTGCACGCACGCTGTGCTCTCGGGCGAGGCTGTCGAGCGCATCAGCGAGTCCGTGCTCGACGAAATCGTGGTAACAGACACGATTCCTCTGCGGGAGAATGCGAAGAGCTGCCAGAAGATCCGGGTGCTCACCGTGGCGAGCTTGCTCGCGGAGACGGTGAGGCGAATCAGCAACGAGGACTCAGTCAGTTCGTTGTTCGTTGAGTAACGAACTGACTAATGTGGCGGAAAACTTGTTTGACTAGGACGATCTGGTCGCGGACGTCCTATCTTTAAGGAGCATGACATGAAAATCGAAGTCACTGCCTACCCCCGTATGCAGCAGGGATCGGATGCGAGCCGTCGACTGCGCGTGAAGGGGCGGGTGCCGGGCATCCTTTACGGTGCCGACAAACCGGCGGAGAACGTCGAGTTCGACCAGAAGGAGTTGCTGCAGCACCTTAAGCGGGAAACGTTCCACGCCTCCGTTCTCGACCTCGCGCTCGACGGGCAGAAACAGCAGGTTCTGCTGCGGGACTACCAGATGCATCCGTGGCGGCAGCAGGTGCTGCACGTGGATTTCCAGCGCGTGGACAAGAACCGGAAGATTCACATGCGGGTGCCGCTGCACTTTACGAACGCCGACATCTGCGTGGGCGTGAAGACCGGCGGCGGCGTCGTTCAGCACTCGCTGAACGACATCGGTATCCAATGTCTGCCCGATGATCTGCCGGAATACGTCGAAGTGGATCTCAAGGATCTGGAGCTCAATCAGCTCCTGCACGTCAACGATCTCGTGATGCCGAAGGGCGTCGAGCCGTTATCCAAGCTGAAGCAGGACAATCCGGCGGTCGTCTCAGTGCATGTGCCGAGGGAAATCGTCATCGAAGAGGAAGTGGCTGCGCCGGTCACGGAGATCATCGGCGAGGTGCCGGCCGAGGGCGAAGAGGCCGAGGCAGCGTCAGCCGAGGACGGGAAAAAGGAGCCAGCCGGCGAGAAGAAGGAGCCCACCAAGAAAGAGAAGGAATAGTCGCTGCGTCGTTTCTGGTCGTGGGCCCGCCATGTTTGGTCGACGTGGCGGGCTTTTTTGCGGTAGTGTTGGGTGCAAAGTGCAAAGTGCAAAGTGCAAAGTTGACGGTGCCTTAGCTATGACAATCACGCGTCACCCATCACCGATCACCCATCACCGTCTCCCATGAAGCTGATCGTCGGCCTCGGCAATCCCGGG
>JAOTVX010000077.1 GCA_029863175.1 Betaproteobacteria bacterium
TACCGATTGCTCTATACCAGCAGGAGCCGTTCCAGACCGGGGCCAAAAGGTCCATCGGCAAAACTCATTGCCGCCGTAGTGGAAATGAAACGTCGCAATCCGAAGTTCGGGTATCTGAAAATCGCCCAGCAGATTTCGTATGCCTTCGGCGTCGAGCTAAACAAAGATGTGGTGCGGCGGATCCTACAGCAATACGGTGAAGGGTCCCCGCCCGGCAATGGGCCGTCTTGGCTAACCGCCCTCGCCCACGCTAAGGACAGTTTGTGGAGTCTGGACTTGTTCCGCTGTGAATCGATCCTGCTGCAGAGCTGCTGGGTGATGGTCATCATCGACGTGTTCAGCCGACGTTTCATCGGCTTTGCCGTTGCGCGTGGCGACGTGGGCGGTCCCACAGTGTGCCGAATGTTCAACTGCGCCAGATTCCAGCATAGGCTGCCGAAATATCTTTGCACCGACCACGATCCCCTGTTCGGATTTCATCAATGGCTAGCGAACCTACGTGTTCTCGAAATCGAGGAGGTCAAGTCGGTGCCTCACGCGCCAGTTTCGCATCCGTTCGTCGAGCGGATGATCCGCACGATTCGCGAAGAGCTGCTCGACCAGGTGCTGTTCTGGAATCTGCTCGACCTCGAACGAAAGCTCTCTGCGTTCCAGACCTATTACAACCGCTACCGTGTCCACAGCGGAATAGACGGCATTCCACCGGAGGATAAGCGAGAGCAGAAATACCAACCGACCTTGCCGTTAAGTCAGTATCGCTGGCAGTCCCACTGCCACGGCTTGTTCGAACTACCTACTGCGGCGTAACCTTGCATTTCGCCTACTACAGGAAGAACTCCTGCCCGAAGCGCACGACCGCGGTCTCCTCGTCCGCAAGCTTCGGCAGCTCCTTGCGGTCTCTCAACGCATCGACGATTGCGTCGCCAACGCCCGCGGCGCGCGCCGACGATGCATGGGCGTTCCAGATGTACTGGCAATCGAGCTCGCGCGCGGTGACCAGCATTGCGAGTTCCTGGAGCTTCTTCGGCAGCGAAGATTCGCTGCGCAGGAACCGGTTCAGCCCCATCAAGCGCTGGTGCGCGTGGGGAATGTGGAGGGCCACGGAGCCGGGGCCGTAGCGCGGCACGGATCCCGCGGCTTTCACGATCTCGTCGAACGCATCGCGCTGCTTCTCGGGAACGCTCTCGCGGGTTGCCTGCGGAAGTCTTGCCACTGCGGCCTCCAGTCTTCAGGTTCGTCCGGCCCACTATAACGTATATTATCGTCATCCCGGCGGAGACCAGGATCCGGACGCATGACCGGATACCGGCTGGTCGCCGGCACGACGATTCTGGATGAGAGTCGAGGGGATGCCGCCATGAGAACCAACACGCTCAAGCAAAAACTTCGCGACGGAAGGCCCAGTTTCGGGGTAATGCTCACGTTCCCATCGCCGCCCGTCGTGGAAATGCTGGGCTAATTGGGCTTCGAATGGATCCTGCTCGACAACGAGCACGGTTCCATCACCGTGGACACCGCCGAGGACGTGATCCGCGCCGCTGAACTTGCCGGCATCGCGCCCATCGTGCGGCCGGTCGCGAACCGCCCGGAAGTGATCGCGCCGTTCCTGGACCGCGGCGCGTGGGGCGTGCAGGTGCCGCACGTCAACACCCGCGAGGAAGCCGAGGCCGCCGTCGCCGGTTGCAAGTACTATCCCGACGGGCAGCGCGGCAGCTTCAGCCGCAGCCGGCCCGCGAACTACGGGATGGGCGGCAGCACGGCGGACTATTTCGCGAAAGCAAATGCGGAAACACTCGTCTGTCTGATGCTCGAAGAGGTGGTCGCGATCTCCAACATTCCGGAAATCGTCAAGGTGAAGGGCGTGGACGTGCTCTTCATCGGCTCGGGCGACCTTTCCCAGTCGATGGGCTTCCCGGGACAGCAGGCGCACCCCGAGGTGGTGGCGCTCATGGAGAAGGGCGTGAAAATGATCCGCGACGCGGGTGTCGTCGCCGGGGTGAGCTGCCCGGACTCGCTCATTCCCAAGTTCCTCGGCCTGGGGGTCCAATACTTCCACAGCAACGTGGCAAGCCTGCTGCAAAGCGCCGGGCAGGCGTATCTCAAGACCGTGCGGCAGGCCGCCGGATCGCGTTGACTATCCGCTTCCTCTGGCCTATCCGGCGCAGGCAACCTTCGCGCAACGCTCGCTCTTTCGCCGCCAGCGAATATGGGGGTCACGCTTGCGATATTGCGCTTTACGTGATCGTGCGGCTCTCTGCCCTCGTTCGCCGTCCCGCACGCCATTCGCTTCAGCGCGCTCACCGCGGGCGGCCGGTTTTGGCCGAAAGCAGACATCCGCGAATGTCCGCTTTCGACCCAAAGCGGACATGCAGCGATTACGGTTTGCGAGCCCACGATAGCGTCGCAGGCACCAGACGCTGGGTTACCTCAGCCCGGCGGAGTATGAACGGCAGGCAAAGGTTGCTTAATTAAACTGTCCGAGAAACCCGGGATAGCTCAGACCCCATTACGAGCGGATCAGCGCTTCCGAATCCCCGCGGCGCGCGCGACCTTTTCCCACTTCACGAGATCCGCCTCCAGCGCGCGCTTGAACTCTTCGGGCGTGTTGGCGAGAATTTTCGCGCCGTCCGCGTCGAATCGCCTCTTGACCTCGGGCGAGTAGAGCACGTCGCGCATTGCCCCGTGCAGCCGCTCGATGATCGGCCTCGGCGTGCCGCCCGGCGCGAGCAGTCCGTACCACAGAACCGATTCATAGCCCGGTACGCCCGCCTCCGCGACGGTCGGCAACTGGGGCAGCGCCCTCGAGCGCTGCGCGCCGGTGATCCCCAGCCCGCGCAGGCGCCCGCTCCGCACGTGGGGAAGCCCCGAGAGCAGGGTAAGGGTGGCCACCGTGACATGGCCGGCCACGAGGTTAGTGATCGCCGGCCCCGATCCCTTGTACGGCACGTGAACCATCTTCAGGCCGGTCATGGTGAGGAACAGCTCCATCGTGAAATGCAGAGTAGTGCCCTGCCCCGCCGAGGCGTAGTTGATCTCGCCCGGGCGCTTGCGCGCGAAAGCGATCAACTCCTTCACCGACTTCACCGGCAACGACGGATGCACGGCCAGGATGAACGGCGTCGCCACAGCCTGCGTGATCGGCGCAAGGTCCTTCAGCGTGTCGTAGGGCAGCTTCTTGTACGTCGCGGGCAGCGTCCCGAGCGTCGCGAGCCCCATCAGCAGCGTGTAGCCGTCGGGCGGGGATTTTGCCGCGAGATCGATGCCTATCATGGTCCCCGCCCCCGGACGGTTGTCCACGACCACCTGCCGCCCCAGCACCTGGGACAGGCCCGGCGTCAGTTGCCGCGTCACGATGTCGGTGCCGCCGCCGGGAGACGACGGCACGATCACCCGGATGGCGCGGGTCGGGTAGCTGGCCTGGGCCAGCGCGTCCGCTGTGAATGCGGCGATGATCACGGCACAGCACACGCGCGTGCCGTTAAGCACCATATTCCTCATGATCCCTCCTCGCTGGTATGCGTGAGAGCCCGCGGCCAGCGGGCCCAGGTCAATTATGGGGAAAGCGCCCGGGCCGCACAATGGCAAGGCGTGACGTGGTGGAGCGTGACCGGTGAAACGTGACCGATGAGGCGCGATCGATGACGCGTGAGTGGTGAGTGGATTGATTCCGCGTGAGGAAAGAATGGGGTCGGAGTCTATGAGTGAATGGGGACAGACCCCATTAAAAACCGAATGAGTTTAGGAAGTTAAGCTGGCTTCGCGTGGGCTGGGCAATGCACGATCGGCCGAATCTGGAGGTGACGCTGCGTGCCCTGGAGATGGCCCTGGCGCACCGGCGTCCCGCGCCGGGCCTGGTGCATCACACCGATCAAGCCCCGCTCTACTCGGCCTACGAGTATCGCGAGAGGATGCAGGATCAAGGCTTGGTGGCGAGCATGAGTGGGCGGGGAAACTGCTACGACAACGCGGTGGCGGAGAGTTTCTTCAGCACGTTGAAGAACGAACTGGTCCACCACTGCGACTTCGCCTCACGCGAAGCGGCGCGGGCGGCGATCTTTGATTACATCGAGGTGTTCTACAATCGCCAGCGCAAGCACCAGACACTCGGCTATCTCAGTCCGGTGCAGTTTGAACGGAAAAGACTTGTGGCTTAATTCAACTGTCCGAGAAACCCGGATTAGCTCAGTCTGTCCCCTAAGGTTCGCACTATCCGGGAACAATGCCACTAATTGATCGACTGCCGGATCGAGAGATAGATACCTCGGGTTGAGCGTGGACAACATACCCAACGCCCGCTCTTGGTCGAACGCGGAAGTTGGCGAGCGTCTGCTTTTGGGTAGAGTCGAGATGTGGCGCGGTGGCAGTAGGTCCGGTTTGTCCGTTGCCGCCCCTTTCGTCTGGCGGTGCCCGAGTAACCTCGCCG
>JAOTVX010000018.1 GCA_029863175.1 Betaproteobacteria bacterium
GCGAAAGGGGAAAGGCGAAAGGCGAAAGGCGAAAGGCGAAAGGCGAAAGGCGAAAGGCGAAAGGCGAAAGGCGAAAGGCGAAAGGCGAAAGGCGAAAGACATCCTGCCTAACGGTTTTTTCTTCATCCTTTATCCTTCATCCTTCCGCCTTAGTCGTCGTCCGGCACTCCGCCCGCGGTCGCGAGGTCTTCCTGCTTTATCTTGTCGGTGTTGAACTTCGCGGCGCGCTCCCGCATCGTCTTGAGCACTTCCTCGAGCGGCGGCGGCTCGCCCTTTATCCAGCGCAGCGGATTGATACGGGCGACGACGAACGTCCGAAGATAGGGGCTGGCGAGACCGCGCGCCCTCAATTTCGCAACGACCTCGGCCACACGCTCTTCCAGCCCAAACACCATCTCGGCGCGCTTTTCATGCTCGACGATCGTTTTGCGCAGCGGCTCATCGCTAAATGATTCGAGACGGCGCAGTATCGGGGCGTAGGCGCCGCCAGCAAAGTTGCCCTTCTTTTCGTAGCAAAGGCCCAGGGTCACGAGTGCCGCTTCCTCGAGATAGAACGCAAAGCTCTCTTCGGGGCGCGTGCCGTCCTCATCGAGCAGTCCCTTGTAGATGCGGATCACCTCGAGCGAGCGCTCGCGCAGGTTGTGGGCTTTCTCGGTGTTGAGCGCGAGGATTTGCCACGCGATCTCGCGCTTTGGGACGACAAGCGCAGTGATTGCCTTGGCGCCCAACCGTTGCATCGCCGCCAATCGATGGCGCCCGTTCGGCGTCCAGAAACCTTTGGTCGGAGCAGTGATCGCAATGAGCGGATCGAGAAAAAGGCCGGTCTTGTCGATGACGCCCGCAAGTTTCTTGTGATGGGCCTCGGAAAGATCACGCTGGAAGGGCGTCGGCTCGACCTTGTCGATCGGCAGCGCAGCGAGCACCATCGGATTTCCCCCGAGCGGATCGCGATAGGCGCCGAGCACGACGCCGCCCTCTTCTTCGATGCGGCGCCGCACCGCCGCGATTTCTCCCGACGCGGCATCGAGACGGCAGTCCTCCGGCACGATGCCACGGGATGCCGCGGCGGCCTTGCGCGGCGCGCGCTTGCGTTTCGGCGTCGGTTTGTGAATTAGGGCACGGACCATCGTCGGCAGTCTACACCGGAAGTAATGACAGGCGAGTGGCTTGCCGCTATGCTCGCGGTGATCAACAGAGATGGTCCGTCATGAAAACTCAAGATTTGCGTGCTGAGGCGCGTATTCCGGTCAGCCAGAGAGGGACATTGAATGCCGGGGAAACCTGGTTTCCGTGCCTGATTCAAAACATGAGTGAAAACGGCGTCTTTATTGTGTGCAGCAGGGAGCTTGCAGTCGGGCAGGTTCTAGAATTCAGATGCGAGCTTTTCCCGGGAAAACTTCTCGACTGCAAGATCGAGGTCAAGCACGTCGGCGAATCGAGCGTGGGCACGAAGATAATCGAAATCGACAAGAGGGGAGCGAGCCTGTGTCAGTTGTTCTTGCAGGAACAGTATGCGGATAAGCTGAACAAATCCGGATAACGTCCTGGCCGTCCCTTGCGCGCTATGCGCGTCAGCGGCAAGAACGGGATCAGCCCGCGGTCCTTATCCGAATTGCCGCCAACGCATCTTCGAGACTCGTGGTGCCAGTGCTTCTTAGGACCGCTTCCTCATACGCTGGCATGAGCGGCGTCATGATGCCGCTTCGCTTCAGAGAGATGAGATAGCTGATTCCATCTCGGCCCCGATTCCCCGCCTCACTCATTGCGCTCTTGATTGCCAGGGCGGCCAGCTCTTCCGGCGTCGGGTTGAAAAGGGTCGAACCGAATCTGGCGTACAGCACCACCGCGACGCTAGCGAAATTCGGAAGTTCTTCCGCGACCATCTTGTTCGGGTTTGAGTCGGTTGGCCTCTGATAGCGCTGGGCCGTGCTTTCGTTTCGGGTTTCCCGGCGCCAGAGCAGATCGCGCGCCTGCGTAAGTGAAACGCTTTTATCCAGTACGAGTATCGTTCCGCGGACCCGGGCGCCGCAGCTCTCGACCGGGACCACGGTCGGAGCACCGCCGCGCGTCGGGCTGGAGCGCGCGAATTCAATGCGGAACGGCGTTTCCACACCCGAAATGTTTTCCACGATAAAAGGCGCGATTTCCGGGCCCGGCTCCTCCAGCAAGGAACCATAGGCAAGGATGCCGACGCGGCGGATGCGCTCTTTCAACGGGTTCATGGAAACGGTCCGACGTCGCTCTTCTTGGGAGACCCGTCGCGGGTCGATAGTTCCAGAATGATCAAACCGCGGGCGCGTTGCCGTTTGCGGTGATGTAGGCCTCCGCGGCCTTCAGCGCTTCCAGCCGCGAGCGCTTGAGCAGAGAAAGGTGGGGTGCTTCCACGGCTTACTGGTGAACGGTAAACAGTGAATCGTGTTTTTCTTGGCGCGCTTGGCGCCTTGGCGGTTCAAATGTTGTTCTTGCTTCTCTCGGCGCCTCGGCGGTTCATTAAGTTCCGTGAAACGTGAATCGCTGTAAAACCGTCAAGCGGCAAAAACAGCTTTGACACAAAGGACACCAAGGTCACGAAGGATTATCAAAATTGATTGGAAAGAAGGCGCGGCGCTCGCCGTGCGTTCTAACTCGTATTTGTAATACCTTTTCGTCCTTTGCGTCCTTAGTGTCCTTTGCGTCCTTAGTGTCCTTTGTGTCCTTTGTGTCTAAGCTTTTGTTTTCCTCGGCGGCCTTGGCGGTTCGATTCTGGGTTTTCGGTTTTCACGCCGCAGCACGCGCCGTGCGCGCCGAAGGCAGGTGGCAGGCGAGGCGATTCGGACCTGTTTGCCATATTGGGCAGGACCACTGTTCTCGTTCGCACCGGCGCATTCGCCCGCTCCGGGGTCGCATCCCGCGGCTCAAGCCGCGTGAACCTGCTCCGCCCTCCGCGTGCGCCTGCGATCATGCTCGGCAAGCAAACGCTTGCGGATGCGGATGGACTTCGGTGTGATCTCGACCAGCTCGTCGTCGGCGATGAACTCAACCGCCGATTCCAGCGTGTGGCGGATTGGCGGTGTGAGCTGGATCGCTTCGTCCTTGCCCGCGGCGCGGATGTTGGTGAGTTGCTTGGTCTTGACGGGATTCACGACAAGATCGTTCTCGCGGCTATGCAGGCCGATGATCATGCCTTCGTAGAGCGGCTCGCCAGGGTCGACAAACATGCGCCCGCGCTCCTGCAGCTTCCACAGCGCGTAGGCGACCGCTTCGCCATTCTCGGCTGAGACCAGCACGCCATTGCGGCGCTCGGCGATATCCGCTTTCATCGGGCCGTAGTCATCGAAGACGTGGCTCATGATGCCGGTGCCACGAGTTGTCGTAAGGAAGTCGCCCTGAAAGCCGATCAGCCCGCGCGCCGGTATCCGATAGTCGAGACGCACGCGGCCTTTGCCATCCGGTTGCATGTCCTGCAGCTCGCCGCGGCGCTGGCCGAGCGCTTCCATCACGGCGCCCTGGTGCGCCTCCTCGACGTCCACGGTGAGCATCTCGAACGGCTCGTGCTTCAGGCCGTCGATTTCCTTCAAAAGCACCCGCGGCCGGGAGACTGCGAGCTCGTAGCCTTCGCGGCGCATGTTCTCCAGCAATATGGTGAGGTGCAGCTCGCCGCGCCCGGATACCCGAAACACGTCCGGATCCTCTGTATCCTCGACGCGCATGGCGACGTTGCTCATCGTCTCGCGCATCAGGCGCTCGCGCAACTGCCGACTGGTGACGAAGCGCCCTTCCTGGCCTGCCAATGGCGAAGTGTTCACCTGAAAGTTCATGACGAGGGTTGGCTCGTCGACCGTGAGCAATGGCAGTGCCTCAGGGTGCTCTGTATCGCAGAGCGTGATGCCGATGCCCACTTCGTCCACGCCATTGATCGCCACGATATCGCCGGCCTGCGCCTCGTCGGTAATCACGCGCTCGAGGCCCTTGAAAACGAGCACCTGGTTTATTTTAGCGGTGACCGGAGTGCTGTCCGGACCACGCAATACCGTTACCTGCTCGCCCGTGCGGACACGGCCGCGGTTCACGCGTCCGATGCCGATGCGTCCGACGTAACTCGAGTAATCGAGCGAGCAGATTTGCAGCTGCAGGGGGCCGTTCGGATCGTCGGCACGCACGGGTACCTGTGCAAGAATCGCCTCGAAAAGGGGCCGCATCGTGCCTTCCGTCGCCGCGGGATCGGTGGAGGCCCAACCCTGCAGGGCGGAAGCGTAGATCACCGGGAAGTCGAGCTGCTCTTCGGTGGCGCCCAGCTTGTCGAACAGATCGAAGGTATGGTTGACGACCCAGTCCGGGCGGGCGCCCGGCCGGTCGACTTTGTTGACTACCACGATCGGCTTCAGCCTTTGCGCCAGCGCCTTGCGCGTGACGAAGCGCGTTTGCGGCATCGGGCCTTCCACTGCGTCCACCAGCAGCAGCACGCCGTCGACCATCGAGAGCACGCGCTCCACCTCGCCGCCGAAGTCGGCATGGCCGGGCGTGTCCACGATATTGATATGCGTGCCCTCGTAGGTGACGGCACAGTTCTTGGCGAGAATGGTGATGCCGCGCTCGCGCTCGAGATCGTTCGAGTCCATCACGCGCTCGACCATGTGCTGGTGGGCGGCAAAGGTGCCGGACTGTCGCAACAGCTGGTCGACCAGCGTTGTCTTGCCGTGGTCGACGTGGGCGATGATGGCAATGTTACGAATTGCGCGCCGCATGAATGGATTTGTTTCCCGAAAAAAGCCCATAAGTATAGCACAAGGACGTGCTACTTCCTTGAATTAACTAGATTAGGAGACGGTTAGGGCCGCCCGCGCTGCCCCTGAAGCCGACGAACGGTGAACCGTAAACGGTAAACGGCGAATGGAGATTTGTTCGTCTTGGCGTGCTTGGCGTGCTTGGCGTGCTTGGCGCCTTGGCGGTTCAGTTTTGATTCTGTTTCTCTTTGCGTCTTCACGGTTCAATCAGTCGATCCAGCCGAGCACGTCTCGGATGACGGACCAGCGCGGCCGCGTGGATTTGGCGCCGCGCCCGAGGATCCAATGGTCATAGAGGATCTGAGTGACCCCGCCAGCTCGCCAAAGAAAAGACCGTCGCGACTCCCAGCGCGAGGCCGATCATGACCTGGCCGGCGAGCCCGGGATGCCAGCGCCGGGATT
Organism: Betaproteobacteria bacterium; assembly: GCA_029863175.1. Next base: position 5,166 of record JAOTVX010000018.1, read on the forward strand.
TGGCTTCACTCACGACGTTCTCCCTACTCTCAACTTGTCAAAGCGCATCCCAACAAGCAGAAGACATTATTCGCCCCAGATAAATGCGGATAAACGCAGACAAACATTGATCCGTTGTTCATTACTGCGTTACTTACCGCCCGTCACTCATCACTCATCACCCATCACGCTCCATTCACCAATCAAGCGCCGTAGTGGCTGCCGAGTCGCGGGTTGAGGATATCTCGCAGCTGATCGCCCACGAGATTAATGGCGACGATGGTCACCAGCAGCGCGATCCCAGGGAAAAAACTGATCCAGTACTTCCCGGACAGCAGGTACACGAATCCGTTCGCGATCAACAGGCCGAGCGAGGGCGAGGTGATCGGCACGCCGAGACCGAGGAACGACAGCGTGGCCTCGAGCGCGATCGCGTGCGCGAGCTGGATGGTCGCGACGACGATGAGCGGCGGCAGGCAGTTGGGCAGGATGTGCCGGAACACGATCCGCGGCATGCCGAACGCCATGCAGCGCGCGGCCTCGACGTACTCCTTGCGCTTCTCGACGAGCGCGATACTGCGCACGGTGCGCGCGTAGTAGGCCCACTGCACCGCGATGAGGGCGATCACGATCTTGTCCACGCCCGGGCCGGTGACGGCCAGCAACACCAGCGCAATCAGGATGGCGGGAAAGGAGAGCTGCAGGTCGACCAGGCGCATGATGAGCGCGTCGGTCCAGCCACCCGCATAGCCCGCGATGAGCCCGATCGCCATGCCGATCGCGAGCGCGACGAACGTTGACGTCACGCCGACCCCAAGGCTGATCCTCAGCCCGTGAAGGATTGCCGAGAACATGTCGCGGCCCTGCTCGTCGGTGCCGAGCCAGTAGCTCGCCCCGTCCAGACTCTTTGCACCCGGCGGCAACTTGGCCTCGAGGATATCGAGCTGAGCAAGGTCGTAGGGGTTCTGCGGCGAGATCAGGGGGGCCAGAACCGCCGATAACAAGATAAGGAACAGGACGACGAGTGCCGCAACCGCAATACGGTCGCGCGCGAACCGCGCTGTGATTGCTCGGAAAGGCGCTTCTGTTAATTGCATAAGACTTTATTAGCCACAGAGATCACAGAGAACACAGAGAGAAAACGTACAAATAACACCCCCGCTCTGACCCTCCCAGTGAAGAGGAGGAATAGGAAGAGGTTGCCTTCCAAATCCTCTGCGAACTCTGCGAACTCTGTGTCCTCTGTGTCCTCTGTGGCTGAAATTGGGGTTTCATCGGCGGCTAATTTAGCTCTCGATTCTCTTGGCGTCTTGGCGGTTCGATTGTGATTCTGCTTCTCTCGGCGTCATGGCGGTTCGTTAGTTCTCACGTGGCGCGGCTCGCGAGCCGCACCCGTGGATCGAGTGCGGTATAAGCCAGATCCACGATCAGGTTAATAAGCACGAAAAGCAGCACGATGATGAGCAGATAGGCCACGATCACCGGCCGGTCGAGTACGTTGATCGAGTCTATGAGGAGCTTGCCCATGCCGGGCCAGGCGAAAATCGTTTCCGTGACGACGGCAAAAGCGATGAGAGAGCCGAACTCGACGCCGACGATGGTGACGATCGGGATCAGGATGTTCTTCAGCACGTGTACCCGCACGACCCGCGGCATAGAGAGGCCTTTGGCGCGCGCGAAACGCACATAGTCCTGGCCGAGCGCCTCCTGGGTGCCCGCGCGCGTGAGCCGGATGAGCAACGCGATCTCGAACAGCGCGAGGTTGAATGCTGGCATCGCGATGTGCCTGAGCCCGTCCCAGGTCAGGACCGAGAGCGGCACACCCAGCACGTTGACCGTCTCGCCGCGCCCGGTCGGGGGGAGCCAGCCGAGTTCGACGGAGAACAGCATGATCAGCATGACGCCGACCCAGAAGCTGGGCAGCGAGAAACCGATGATCGAGCCGCCCATGATGAGGCGCCCGCCCGCCGTGTCCGGTCTGAATCCCGCCCAAAGGCCAAGCGGGATGCCCAGCGCTACCGCGATGGCCGTCGCTGCGAGCGCGAGTTCGAGGGTTGCGGGCATGCGCTCGATGATCAGATGCAGCGCGGGGACATTGGATACGAATGAGCGTCCAAGGTCGCCGGAGACGGCGCCGGCGAGGAAGTTCCAGTACTGCTGCCACAGCGGCAGGTCGAGACCGAGCGCGGCGGTCGCTCTCGCAATCTCCGCCTGGTCGGCCTGCGGATTGATCAGGATGTCCACCGGGTTGCCGATCGCGTAGACGCCGGTGAACACGAGCAGGGACATTGCGAACAGCACCATCAGGCTCTGCAAGAGCCTTCGGAGGATGAATCCCAACATGCGCGCAGAGGTGAAAAAAAGTGATGATAACTGGTGATGAATGATGGTGATGATAAATGGTGATGAAAAACCCGTTCCGCGGGTAAGTTACCTGTAGTTCATCACCAATATTTCATCACTATTTCTCATCACCATTTCCCATCACTGGTTAGCGCAGTTTGAAGTAATGCGCAAAGGTAAACTCATCGGTCCGCGCCACGTAGAAAAGGTGCTTCTTCATGGCCCACGTGACGATCTGGTAGTGGAGCGGGAGAAATGCGATCTCGCGTGCGGCCAGAGCGCTTGCCTGCCGCGCGATGACCTCGCGTTTTTCCGTATCGACGGTGCCCAGTGAGCGTTCGATGAGCGTATCGAGCTCTGGATTGGAATAGCCGCTCCAGTTCCAGGTGCCGTAGCCTTTCTCCGGGTTGGCGGTTCCCGCGAGCGAGCGCAGAGCGAGATCGGCCGCGAGCGAGCCCCACCCGAGCAGTGCGATGCCAAAGTCGCGCTTGCGCGCTCTTCCGAAGTAAGCGCTGAGCGGCATTGAATCCACCTGAGTCTCGATACCGATGCGCGAGAACATCTGGGCCACCGTCTGCGCGACCTGCTCGTCGTTGATATAGCGGTTGTTGGGCGTAGCGATCGTTACTCTGAAACCATTGGGATAGCCAGCCTCCGCCAGGAGCTTGCGCGCGCCTTTCGGGTCGTACGGCTCGGGCTTTACCGCCGGATCGTGCCCGAACACGCTCGGCGAGACGACGTTCGAAGCTGGCAGGGCAAGTCCTTCCATGACACGTTCCGCAATCGCGGGGCGGTTGATCGCCTTCGACAGCGCGCGGCGCACGCGCACGTCCTTGAGCGGGTTGCGTGCGAGCGGCTTGCCGTCCTTGCCCGACACACCGGGCGGGTGATCGCGGTACTGGTCGACATGAAGAAAGATCGTGCGCCACGACACCGCCTGCTCGAGAACCAGCGCGGGGTTCTTGCGCAGGCGCTCCAGGTCTGCGGTGGGCACGTGCTCGATGGCGTCGAGCTGGCCCGAAAGCAGTGCTGCCGTCCGCACAGGGTCGCTCGGGAGAATGTGCAGCGTCACCTTGTCCCATGGCAGTCGGCCGCGCCAGTAATTGTCGTGCCGCACCAGCTCGATCCGGCTGCCGCGCGCGAAGCGCACGAGCTTGTAGGGACCGGTGCCGATGGCGGCCTTGCCGTTGTCGAAATCCTCGCCGCTTGCGTTCTGTGCCGCCCGTTTCGATACGATTTGCACTTCGGCCAGGTCCTGCGCGACGCCGCCGTACGGTGCCGCCGTTTTCAGGCGGATCGTATAGCGGTCGACGATTTCCTTGGCGACGATCGGACGAACGTAGGTCGCGTAGCCGCCCGGGCTGCCCTTGATGTTGAGTGTGCGCTGGAGCGAAAAAAGCACGTCTTCCGTCGTGAGCTCCGAGCCGTCGTGGAATTTCACGCCCCGGCGCAGCGTGAACTCCCAAGTGACCGGGTCGGGCGTCTTCCACGTCGCCAGTCCGGGGATCGGGCGACCGCGCTCGTCCACATACACCAGCGTGTCGAAGACATGCTTCTGGGCTGTGAGATTGGGTTGCGCGGCGACGAAGTGCGGATCGAATGTCGTGACGTCGGCCGAGAGGCCTATGTTCAGTTCAGCGGCAAAGGCCGTACCTGCGCTCCACGCCAACGAGCCGAGCCCGAGTATCAATCGTTTGAGCATCTGATTGTTCTTGGCAAATATTGTTGAACGGGCGTGTTGCCGCGCGGACCGTACCTTGCGGCCGTCGCACCGCGATTGACACATCGCAACACGCTGCTATGCTGACCTTTTAGGGTCCCGGGTGTCAATCATGAAGGTAACTGCGGCGCAGGTCTCTTCAAGCGTCGAGATGATCCGCGTGCTGGTCGGTTTTCCGACGGTGAGCCGGGATTCCAACCTCGAGCTCATTCACTACGTTGTCGATTACCTCAAGCCGTTCGACGCGGACGTGCGGCTGACTTACGACGACCAGCGCCGCAAGGCAAACCTGTTCGCAACGCTGGGGCCGCGCGGAAAGGGCGGTGTCGTGCTCTCGGGACATACCGATGTCGTGCCGGTCGATGGTCAGCCGTGGGACACCGACCCTTTCACGATTATGGAGCGGGATGGCCGGCTCTACGGCCGCGGCACCGCCGACATGAAAAGCTTTATTGCCTGCGTGCTCGCTCTCTTGCCCGAGATCGTCGAGCGCGGGCTGCAGGCGCCGCTCCATCTCGCATTTTCGTACGACGAGGAAGTCGGTTGCATCGGCGTCGGGCGGCTCATCTCCGATCTGGCGCTGGCGGGACTCCAGCCGGGCGCATGCATCGTTGGCGAACCGACACTGATGAAGCCCGTCGTCGCGCACAAGGGGAAGAAGAGCTATCGCTGCACCGTGAGGGGACTGGCCGGGCATTCAGCGTACGCGCCGCACGGCGTGAATGCCGTGGAGTATGCGGCTGAGGCCGTGGCGTTTCTGAAGAACATGGCACGCCGGCATCGCGATCGAGGCCCTTATGATCGCGGTTTCGACGTCGCGTACACGACGGCGCATACCGGTGTGATTCATGGCGGGACTGCGCTCAACGTAATTCCGCACGAGTGCACTTTTGATTTCGAGTTTCGCCATCTGCCCGGTGACGATCCGGAGCGCCTGCTCGGCGAGTTCGCGGATTACCTCAAGACGACGCTGGAGCCGGAGATGCGCAAGGTGCACGCGGACGCGGGCTTCCTCGTCGAGCCCATGTCCGGGATTCCGATGCTGGACACCAGCCCCGAGAGTGAAGTGGTTGCGCTGGCGCAGGAGCTAACGGGCGATCGTGAGTTCAGCAAGGTCTCGTTCGGAACCGAGGCTTCCCAGTTCCAGCTCGCCGGCATTCCGACGGTCGTGTGCGGGCCGGGCTCGATCCAGCAGGCGCACAAACCCAACGAATACGTGACGCTGGAGCAAGTTGCGAAGTGCGAGGCGTTCTTGCAGCGGCTGGCCGACCGACTTTGCGAGGCGAGGTGACGAATGATGGTGACGGATACTGGTGATGAAAAACCGCGCGCGGCAAGCTAGCTGCGCACAGGTACACGGCGGTTCTCGTCACCCCCTCTCATCACCATTTCCCATCACCAGTTTTCATCACCCTTTCTGCATCAATGATGCAGAATCTTTGAGAGGAAATGCTGCGCCCGCTCGCTGCGGGGCTTGCCAAAGAAATCCTCGGTGGGGGCGTCTTCGACGATCTCGCCCTCGTCCATGAAGATCACGCGCTTCGCGACCTTGCGGGCGAAGCCCATCTCGTGGCTCACGACCATCATGGTCATGCCTTCATGTGCGAGCTCGACCATGACATCGAGCACCTCGTTGATCATCTCGGGATCGAGCGCGGAAGTCGGCTCGTCAAACAGCATCGCGATCGGATCCATGGCCAGCCCGCGCGCAATCGCCACGCGCTGCTGCTGCCCGCCGGAGAGCTGACCGGGAAACTTGTCGGCGTGCGCTTCCAGCTCCACGCGCTTTAGCAGCGCATGGGCCTTGACTGTCGCTTCGTCGAGGCTGCGCCCGAGCACCTTGGTCTGCGCCAGGGTGAGGTTCTCGGTCACGGTCATGTGGGGGAAGAGCTCGAAATGCTGGAATACCATGCCGATCTGCGAGCGCAGCTTGGGCAGGTCAGTCTTCGGATTGCTCACCGAGATGCCATTCACGACGACGTCCCCCTGCTGGAACGGTTCGAGGGCGTTGACGCACTTGATGAGCGTGGACTTGCCCGAGCCGGAGGGCCCGCACACGACCACGACCTCGCCCTTGCTCACCTCCGTCGAGCAGTTCTTCAGCACCTGAAAGGTGCCGTACCACTTGCTCACGTTCTTCATCTCGATCACGCTCATAGGCTGTACCCCTTTAATGCCGTTCCCAGGTGCGTCGGCAGGCGGCATCCGGAATTCCTCGAGGTGCCTGCATCGGCATATTTGATTGGAACGGCATCAGCGGATGACGGCGATGCGGTCCTGGAACCGCCGCACACAGTATGACGCGGCAAAGCTGATGACGAAATAGACCACGGCTACGAACAGATACATCTCGATCAGCCGCCCGTCGCGCTGCGCGATCTTGGCGGCGGCGCCGAGGAAGTCCGTGATCGAGAGGACGTACACGAGCGAAGTGTCCTGGAAGAGAATGATGGTCTGCGTGAGCAGGACGGGTGTCATGTTGCGGAACGCCTGCGGCAGCACGATCTTGCCCATGGTCTGCCAGTAATTAAGTCCCAGAGCGTAACCGGCCGACACCTGGCCGCGGGGGATGCTCTGGATCCCCGCGCGCATGATCTCGCAATAATAGGCGGCCTCGAAAAGCGTAAAGGTCACAACCGAAGACCAAAAGGCGCCGACCTGGATCGGCTGGCTCGCCCCGATCACCCAGCCCCCGATCCACGGTACCAGAAAATAGAACCAGAAAATCACTAGCACCAGCGGGATCGAGCGGATGAGGTTGACGTAGCCGCCGGCGGTCCACGACAGCGGCGCAAGACTCGACAACCGCATCATCGCCAACAGGGTCCCGAACACGATACCGCCGCTCATGGCCAGGGCGGTTAGCGTCAGGGTAAATGTCATCCCCTCCTGGAAGAGGTAGGGCAGCGAGCGCTGGATGACATCGATGTCGAAGCCGGCAAACATTTAAACATCCGTGAATCGTGAATCGTGAATCGTGAATCGATAAATCCTGCAATGGACCGTGTGGCTCGAAATTAGAAAACGGTTTTGTCTACTCACAAATCACCATTCACGAATCACGGGTTTGTCAGTGGCCGGCTTGCGGGCCGCCCGCGCTCCCGATGAATCCGGGCACCGCGACTTTCTTCTCGACGAAACGCATCGCGAGCACGACCACGATGTTGAGCAGGATGTAGATCACCGTCGCGGCGGTGAAGGCCTCAAACACCTGGAAGCTGAATTCCTGCATGGCGCGTGCCCGGGCGGTGAGCTCGACCAGGCCGATGGTCAGCGCGACCGCCGAGTTCTTGATGATGTTCATGAACTCGGACGTGAGGGGCGGGAGCACGATGCGGAACGCCATCGGCAGAAGCACGTAGCGGTAAGTTTGCGGCAACGTCAGGCCGAGTGCCGTGCCGGCCAGGCCTTGCCCGCGCGCCAGGGAGAGAATGCCGGCCCGCGTTTGCTCGGCGACGCGGGCCGAGGTGTAGAACCCGAGGCACAGCACGGCAGGCCAGTACGATCCCCAGGGTGGTGCGACTTGCTTGATGGCGTCGCCCATCGCCTTGGGCACGAGTTCCGGCAGCACGAAGTACCACAGGAACATCTGCACGAGGAGGGGGATGTTGCGGAACAGCTCGACGTAGACGTTGCCCAACTTCACCGCCCAGCCAATGGGCGTCGTGCGCAAGGTGCCGACCAACGCGCCGAGCACGAGCGCGATAATCCACGCCGCCAGCGCCGTTGCGATGGTCCAGCCGAGGCCGGAAATCAGCCAGGTCAGATAGACTCCGGCGCCGTCCGGCGCCGGTTCCCAGAAGATTTGCCAGTTCCAGTTGTATTTCACTGGTTCAGGATCCTGGCTATGCTGCGCTTATGGAGAAATCGCGCGCGATCAGCGGCGGAAAACGTCCGCTGCATCGCGCGCAGATAAAGGGGCACCGAAGGTGTCCGCTTTATCGGTCATTCGTAATCTTCAGGCCTGCCCGAGTCAGTCGGGTTGGCAATCACTTTCTTCAACTGCGCGCTCATGGGCACGTTGAGGTTGACGCCCTTGGGCGGGATTGGTTTCAGAAACCACTTTTCGTAGATCGCGTTGATCGCACCGCTCTTGTAGATCTTGATCATCGCTGCATCCACGACTTTCTTATAGGCCGGATCGTCCTTCCGCACCATGATGCCGTAGGGCTCGACTGAAAGCGAATCTGCCGAGATAACGAAATCCTTCGGGCTCTTGGATTGGGCGACGAGGCTATAGAGCAGGATGTCGTCCATGAAAAAGGCCGCCGCGCGCCCGGTCTGGACCGTCAGGAACGCCTCGGCATGGTCCTTGGCCGCGATGATGTTCATACCGAGCTTTTTCTCGACGTTGAGCTTGGTGGCCAATCTGATATTGGTCGTGCCCGAGGTCGAGACAACGGTCTTACCTTTGAGATTGGTCACCGTCTTCAGATTGTCGGCCTTTTTGCTCACGAAGCGGGTGGCAGTGACGAAGTGTGTGATGGTGTAGGAGACCTGCTTCTGGCGCGCGAGGTTGTTGGTCGTCGACCCGCATTCAAGATCGATCGTTCCGTTCGCCATCAGCGGGATACGGGTGGCGGAGGTCACCGGGTTGTACTTGATGGCGATGCTATCCATCTTGAGATGCGCCTTGACCGCGTCGACGATTCTCAGGCAGAGATCGACCGCGTATCCCACGACTTTCTGCTTGTCGTCGTAGTAGGAAAACGGGATCGAGCTCTCGCGGTGTCCGATCACGATCGAGCCGGTGTCCTTGATTTTCTTGAGGGTGCCAGTGAGCTGCTGCGCATTCACGCTGCTCGTCATTGCGGTTGCGGCGAGCAGGGCGACGATCAGTTTGAGTATGGGCTTCATATTCGACTCCATCCGGAAGAGGGTTGGTGATTTTTCAGCAAATACAAGAAGAACGCGTAAACGAATGTAGCCCAGGGCGCCGGCTTTGTCCAGAATGAGCCGGTCCCGCGCGCGCAGAGCCTATTGGCTCGTGATGCCAGCTTCCCGTATTACCTTGCCCCACTTGGCAAGGTCGGACCTGATCACCGAGCGAAAGTCTTCTGGCATGGAGTACGCAACGTCTACGCCTTGTGTCGCCAACAGCCGCGCCGCATCCGGCGTGCGCAGGAATGTCACCATCTCGACGTTGAGTTTCGTGATGATCTCGCGTGGTGTTCCGGCGGGTGCGAGCACACCGAACCAGGGGTTCATCTCGAATCCGCGAAGGCCGCTCTCGTCGATGGTTGGAAGATCCGGCAATGACGGCGAGCGCCGCAGGCTGCTCAGCGCGAGGGCCCGGACTTTTCCGGATCGAACATGTGGGAGGAGCGAAACAATCGGCGAGAAACCAACCGGGACCTCGCCTGCGATGAGATCGATCGTCGCGGGGGCGCCGCCCTTGTACGGAATGTGCACCATCTTGACGCCGGACATGGAAACGAATAGCGCCGCCGTGAGATGTGGAGTGCTGCCAACACCGCTTGTCGCGTAATTGAGTTCGCCGGGGCGACGCTTTGCAATGGCAATGAGTTCCTTCATCGACCGGACCGGAAGCGACGGGTGGACCGCCAGGATATTGGGCGCGCGCGCAGTGAGCGTGATCGGCGTGAAATCGCGCAACGTATCGTATGACAGTCGCGACAGGAAGGGGGCCAGCGTAAGGCTTCCCATGCCGCCGTGCACCAGCATATAACCGTCGGCCGCCGACTTGGCGACGGTGCCGGTCCCGATCGTGCCGCCGCGTCCCGGCCGGTTCTCGACGATCCATTGTTGGCCGAGCGCGCGCGACATTCTCTGCGCGATGAGGCGCGCGACCGTGTCGTTTACTCCTCCGGCAGGGTAGGGGGCCACCAGGCGTACCGGTTTCGAAGGGTAGGTTTGTGCGTGGGCAACTTGTGCCACGGCGGCAACAGCTGCCAGACAACAGCAGGCAACGAGTCGGGTCCGCATCGTTCGGGTCCTCCTCCGGACTTATCTTTTGAGCTGGGGCCAGTGTACACCCCGATGGGCGCGCAGGGGGGCTGTCTGGCGATTATGCCAATCTCGATGACCTTGTTAGCATGGCGTTCACCGCGGGCCACGCACAGGGAGCGACAGGGACATGAAAATCGGATTCTTGGGACTCGGTCAGATGGGTCGGGCAATGGCCGAGAGGCTGATCGAGACGGGCCACGAGTTGATCGTCTACAACCGCACCCGCGCCCCTGCCGAGGTGCTCGAGGCGAAGGGGGCCGAAGTGGCTGCGGATGCGTCGCGCGTGCTGGATGCGGAGGTCGTCGTCACCATGCTCGCCGACGATGCTGCGATCGAAGCAGTGTGGATCGCGCCCGGCCTGATCCGCAGGATGCCCGCGTCCTGCGTCCACCTCAACATGGCGAGCGTGAGCCTCGAGATGGGAAAGCAGCTCGCGTGGTTGCATCGAGAGGCGGGCAACGGCTACGTATCGGCGCCGGTTTTCGGGCGGCCGCACGCCGCGGCAGCGGGCCAGCTGGACATCGTCGCGGCCGGCGCCGACGCGGCGCTCGAGCGCTGCAAGCCTTTGTTCGCCGTCCTCGGCAAGCAATCGTTCGTTGTCGGCGCGGAGCCCTGGCTCGCCAACGTCGTGAAGATCGCTCGCAATTTTCTTCTCGCGACGGTGGTCGAGAGCCTCGGAGAAGCGTTTGCGCTGGTGCGAAAATCCGGGGTGGATCCGGCCCTGTTCTTCAATATCATCACCACGACGTCGTTCAACGCGCCCGTGTACAAGAGCTACGGACAACGCATGGTCGAAAAGGATTTTGAGCCCACGTTTGCGCTCAAGCTCGGGCTCAAGGACGTGATGCTCGCTCTGGAGGCGGGTGCCGCCACGGGCGTGCCGCTACCCACGGCCGATCTCATGCGCGAACGACATCTCGCCGCTATCGCCGCTGGATTTGGTGACAGGGACTGGGCGGCGCTCGGCGAGTACATCGCGCAGGACGCCGGCCTCCGCTGAAAATGGCGTGACCCGTGGTCACCCAATGAAGTGATGAAAGATGGTGATGATTAATGGTGATGAAAGATGGTGATGGACACTCGTCTTCCATCACCAATAGCCATCACCCCTTCTCATCACCAGTTCCTATCACCCGTTTTCATTGCCCGTTTTCATCACCAGTACCCATCACCCCTCATCGGACGCGGAGGCGCTGGCGCTGTTCCGGGGGTCAGCAGAAGCTTCTAGTGATTCCATACTAATCATGTAGTTGACTCGACCTGTCGGCGCGTGGGCAGCTGCATGTCGCGGCCTTGGACAGCGTAAGGCGCGCGTAAGGTTGCGCATGCACTATAACGATTCGTTTTGCCGTCGCTCCGGCGAGTGCAGGTGGGCGGGGGAAACGATTTTATTACCTGCTCAAGGGAGCGCCCATGGACTCGAAAACCGACAATAGCGATGTCAATACAGTAAAGGCCAAAGCCTTCTCGAAGATGACGGCCAAAGAGAAGGTCATGCACGTCAGCAAGGTTTTTCTTTGCATTATCACGTTCGGGTTCATGTTCCCGAACATCGGCGCAGACTGACAAAGCGCCGGGCGTTTCCGCCCGGGCTTCAGGGTTTCAAAAAATCCTGGATGATCGCGGCCAGCCGTTCCGGTTGGTCGTGATGCATCATGTGGCCGCAGTCCTCGAGCCACGCTTCGCGAAAGTGCCGGAACGCGCTTGTGCGCTCGGCAAGCTGCTCGGGCGTGTCCTTCAGGTAGCCGCCTCGCTTCGAGTCCCTTGCGAACACCCATAGCACGGGCGCTGTGATGTGCCGCCAGCAGGCGATCGTCTCTTCCACCCTGAAGCGATAGGGGCTCACGATCTTGTGGCGGGGATCACTGCGCAGCATTACCGTTCCGTCGCCATTCTCTCTTGCCCAGTGGCGGGCGAGGAACGAGGCTTTCTCTTCGGTCAGGCGCGGATTGTCGCGACGCATGCGTGCTGCTACCTCCTCAAACGAGCCATAGGGCCGGAAACGCGGCGGCTGGCGCAATCCATCCAGCCAATGCCTGTACCGTATCGGCGCTTGTTCGGGATGGGTACGCGTGAGCCCGAAACCTTCCAGCGAAACGAGCCTCGCGAAGCGCTCGGGGCGCAGCCCTGCAAAAGTGCAGGCGATGAGCCCTCCCATGCTGTGTCCGACTACATTCAGCGGCGCATCGGCCTCATAGAGCCGAAGCAGTTCTTCGAGGTCCGCGTAGTAGTCTGGAAACCAGTATCCTTCGCGCGCCCACCCGGTGAGCCCGAAGCCGCGCCAGTCGGGCGCGATAACGTGCCACTCGCGCGAAAACGCGTCTATCAGGAACTGGAATGAGGCCGACACGTCCATCCAGCCATGCAAGAGGATGAGCTTCGGCGCGCCGGGCTTACCCCAGGTTCGCACGTGATACCGCAGGCCCCGAATGTCGTGATACTGCGATTGGCTCGGTTTCATTTCGGGTTAACGGTCAACGGTAAGTGGTAAATCGTTGCTAAACCATCAAGCGGCCAAAACAGCTTTGACACAAAGGACACCAAGGTCACGAAGGATTATTAGAAATTAATTGGAAAGGAGGCGCGGCGCTCGCCGTGCGTTCTAACTCGTAGTTGTGAACCTTTGTGTCCTTCGTGTCAGTTGTGTCTAGGCTGTTGTTTTCCTCGGCGGACTTGGCGTCATGACGGTTCACTAACTTCCGTGATTTGTGTTTCGTGAATCGAGTTTCGTTGGCGGTCTTGGCGTCTTGGCGGTTCAATTGTGGTCCTGATTTTCTCCGCGTCTCCGCGGTTCATTAAGTTCCGTGAACGATAAGCGGTCGTCGGAGTCGAGGCTGGATTTTACAGTTCAGCGTTTACCGATAACCGTTCACCCGTCGTCGCGCGCAGCGAGTGCCACGACAAAAGCGCCAGGCTCGCGCCGATCAGCAGCATACCCGCCGCCTCGGCGGCGGCCGGCCGCTCGCCGAGCTGCAGGCGCGCGAAGAGCACGCTGAGCACCGGCACCGCCATGATCGAGAGTCCTGCAACGCCCGCCGGAAGCCGGCGCAGGATGAAGAGCCACAGGAGCCAGCCTGCGACGCTGCCGGCCAGCGTGCAGTACACGAGCATCAGCCAAAAGTACGGTGTCCACTCGATCGCGCGCGTCGGAACGCTCAATGCGATGACCGTCAGGACAACACCGCCCATCAGCATCTGCCATGCCGTGAGCGCGAGCAGGTCAGCCTGCAGCTCATTGCGCCATTTCTTCGCAAGGACCGCGCTGATTGCCCACGAGAGTGCCGTGGCGAGCGCCAGCAGCTTCGATACGGAAGTGCCAGCAAGCTGCCATGGCTCGAGAACGAGCAGCAAACCCGCAGCTGCGAGTGCGGTCGCGGGCCGCTGCAGCCCGCGCAGCCGCTCACCCAACAGCGGCCACGCGATGAGCAGCGTCCAAAAGGGAAGCGTGTAAACGAGAACGGCCGTCTTGCCGGCTGCGCCGGTGTAGAGCGCCCACGCGGCGAGCGCATTGAATCCGGCTGTCTGGAACAGGCCGAAGATGAAAGTGCGTCCCGGCGCCCGCAGTCGCAAGGGTTTCTTCAGCCATAACATCGCGCCAAAAATCAGTAGCGAGCCCGCCATCGCGCGGAGCGCGGAAAGATCGAACGGATCGGCGAAGCGCACGGCTTCCTTCATCGCGACCCAGTTGTAGCTCCATATAAGCGACAGCAGGATGAGCGCTGCGATGCCGCTGCGCGAAGAGGAGATGGGCATAACGACTCAGGATTTCCGATGCAGGATTCAGGAGGGCGCATTATGCGTCATCGCTGTTACTTTACAATATCGCATCACCCATCACCCATCTCTCACCGTATGATTCCCGAGATAATCACTGGTCATGACGGTGCCGCCTGGCGCATCGAGCTGAAGCGCCCGGATTGCGGCAACCTGGTCACCATGGAGATGGTCGCCGAGCTGCGGGAAGCATTCCGCGCGGTGCCTGCCCGAGATGGGCCGGGGTCTCCCGCCGACGCTGGCGATCGCGGCGCTGATGGACAAGGTAACGCCGCGCAGCCTACCTTATCTCGTCTATTCGACGGCCGGGGTGGATAGTCGAGCGGTGCTCAACATGGGGCTCGTGAGCCCGATTCTCCCGGATGACGAGCTCGACGGTCAGGGGGTGAAACTTGTCGAATCCATCGCTGCGCAGCCGGCTGATGCGGTGAAGGCGGTCAAGGTGTATCTCCGGTTCGCGCCGCACATGGAACCACGCGGGCGGGCCGACTTCACGGCAAGTCTCTTCGCCTCAGTCCTCTCTTCGAGGTAATCTGCACCCATTTACTGTGATGTCGGGACGCGACGGTCCCCGTCGCGTCGTTAGGGCGCGCGCTCGGAAATTTTCTCGTCCGTGAGAAAAAAAGCGATTAAAAAAGCGGTGGGCCCGGCGTAAAATAAATGGTATGCGCGCGCCATCGTTCGTCCATCTGCGATTGCACAGTGAGTACTCGATCGTGGATGGCATCGCGCGTCTCGACGAAGCAGTGGAGGCGGCGGCCAAGGACGGCATGCCCGCACTCGCGCTCACCGATCTCGCCAACGTATTCGGCATGGTCAAATTCTATCAGGAAGCGCGTGCCCGCGGCGTCAAGCCTATCATCGGCTGCGACGTCTGGCTCGAGAACGAGGCCGACCGCGACAAACCCTTTCGCCTGCTGCTGCTCTGCCAGACGCACGCCGGCTACCTGCGGCTGACCGAGATCCTCACCCGCGCCTATCGCGCCAACCAGTACCGCGGCCGGGCCGAGCTCAGGAAGGACTGGTTCGTGGAGCTGGGAAGCGAAGGCCTGATTGCGCTCTCAGGTGCGCATTATGGAGACGTCGGGCAGTCGCTGATGATGGACAACATGCGGGTGGCGGAGCGCCTAGCGGGCGAATGGCGCGATCTCTTTCCCGACCGCTTCTATGTTGAGCTCCAGCGCCTGGGCAAAGGCGCCAGCGTGCTGGGCGCGTCGGGCGGAGCGATCGAGACACACGTACAGCGCGCGGTGCAGCTCGCCGCCGGCCTGAAGCTGCCGGTCGTGGCCACTCACCCGGTGCAGTTCGTGAGCCGCGAGGACTTCCGCGCGCACGAGGCGCGCGTGTGCATTGCGCAGGGCTACATCCTGTCCGATCAGCGCCGTCCACGGATGTTTCATGCCGAGCAGTATTTCAGGACGCAAGCTGAGATGGCTGCCGCTTTCAGAGACCTCCCGCAAGCGCTCGCGAACAGCGTCGAGATCGCCAAGCGCTGCAATCTCACTTTGACGCTCGGCAAGAGCCAGCTGCCGAAATTCCCCACGCCCGAGAACATGGGGCTCGACGATTACCTGCGCCAGTGCGCCCACGCGGGGCTCGACCAGCGGCTGGCTCAGCTCTTCGCCGACGAGGGCAAGCGGTCAGTCCATGCCGCGCGCTACCGAGAGCGCCTCGAATTCGAGATCAAAACGATTCAGCAGATGGGATTTCCCGGCTATTTCCTGATCGTGGCCGACTTCATCAACTGGGCGAAGCAGAACGACGTGCCGGTCGGGCCGGGGCGGGGTTCGGGCGCAGGCTCGCTGGTGGCCTATGCGCTCGGTATCACGGACCTCGATCCGTTACGCTACGACCTGCTGTTCGAGCGTTTCCTCAACCCCGAGCGTATCTCGATGCCGGACTTCGACATCGATTTTTGCCAGGACGGGCGCGACCGGGTGATCGAGTACGTCAAGAGCAAGTATGGCGCCGACTGCGTCTCGCAAATAGCCACCTTCGGCACGATGGCAGCAAAGGCCGTGGTGCGCGACGTCGGGCGCGTGCTGGACCTCGGCTACAACTTCTGCGACCAGCTCGCCAAGCTCATCCCGTTCCAGCCTGGGCGCCACATCACGCTGGCGGATGCGCGCGAGATGGAGCCGCAGCTCGCGGAGCGCGAGCGCAACGAGGAGGAAGTGCGCGAGCTCCTGGCGCTGGCGGAAACGCTCGAAGGACTGACGCGCAACGTCGGTATGCACGCCGGCGGCGTGCTGATTGCACCAGGCAAGCTGACCGACTTCTGCCCGCTCTACGCCGCCGACGGCTCGGACAGCGTGGTCTCGCAGTTCGACATGAAGGACGTCGAGGCCGTCGGGCTGGTGAAGTTCGACTTCCTCGGGCTCACGACGCTGACGGTGCTCGACTGGACGCTGAGACACATCAACGCGGAAAGCAAAGCCAAGAGTGCAGAGCGGAATGGCGACGCAGCTGCTGGCAACTCATCACTCATCACTCATCACCCATCACTGGATCTTTCGTCGATCCCGCTCGACGACCCCGCTACCTACCGCCTATTTGCCTCGGGGGACACGACGGCGATCTTCCAGTTTGAATCGCGCGGGATGCGGGATCTCTTGAGGCGCGCCAGGCCAGACCGTTTCGAGGACCTTATAGCGCTCGTTGCGCTCTACCGGCCCGGGCCGATGGACCTCATCCCTGATTTCGTGGACCGCAAGCACGGGCGGCAGCGCGTCGAGTACCACGACCCCCGGCTCGAGCCGATTCTCGGGCCCACCTACGGCGTGATGGTGTATCAAGAGCAGGTAATGAAGATCGCGCAGCTGATCGGCGGCTACACGCTGGGTGCCGCTGATCTCCTGCGGCGCGCGATGGGCAAGAAGCTGCCCGAGGAGATGGCGCAGCACCGGGGGATTTTCGTTGCCGGCGCGGCGAAAAACGGGCTAAGCGAGCGCAAGGCGAACGAGCTTTTCAGTTTGATCGAGAAATTCGCAGGCTACGGGTTCAACAAGTCGCACGCCGCAGCCTACGCGCTGGTCGCGTATCAGACTGCGTATTTCAAAGCCCATTACCCGGCGGCGTTCGCGGCAGCTAACATGTCGGCGGTGGCGGATGACACCGACAAGGTGCAGCTTTTCGCGCTCGACGCGCGCGCGCACGGCATCGAGGTCCTCGCGCCCGATATTAACCAGTCCCATCTTCGGTTCGAGCCTGTGGGCGAAAAGACCGTTCGCTACGGGCTCGGCGGCATCAAGGGCACGGGAGAGGCGGCGATCAACTCTATCCTCGAGGCGCGGAAGGAAGGGCCGTTTGTCGACCTCTTCGACTTCTGCCGGCGCGTTGACAAGCGGCTCGTGAATCGCCGGGTGATCGAGTCATTGATTCGGGCGGGCGCCTTCGATTCACTGAATGACCACCGTGCCAGCCTGATGGCCACGGTTGGCATCGCACTCGAAGGCGCGGAGCAGGCGAGCCGCACGGCGCACCAGGTGAGCTTGTTTGGCGATTTCGCGGATGCGGCAGCACCGACGGTCCTCGTCGATGTGCCGGACTGGACCGAGAAGGAGCGGCTGCAGAACGAGAAGCTTGCGCTCGGGTTCTATTTCAGCGGCCATCTCTTCGACATTTACAGCGGTGAGGTGCGCCGTTTCATCCACCTGCGGCTGGCTGACCTGGGCAACGCGGGAGGGGACCACGCCGGGCGCAGCCACTGGGTAGCGGGCATCGTGCTCGGCTCGCGCGTGCAGACGACGGCGAGCGGGCGCATGGGCGTCATCCAGCTCGCCGACGATTCCGGGCGCTTCGAGATCGTGGCCTTCCGCGAGGTGTTCGAGAAGCACCGTCACAAGCTGCGCGAGGACGAGCTGCTGGTGCTGGAGGTGCGGCTGCGGGCCCCGCGCATGCGCGCGACGAACGGAGAAGGCGACGCCGGCCAGGACTATGGCGTGCGCATCGAGGCGATCAACGTCCTCGATCTCGCCGAGGCGCGCAACCGGTTTGCGCGGGCGGTGCGCCTGATCTGCAATGGAGAATCCTCCGGCGGAAAGCTGCGCGAGCTCCTGACGCCGTATCGCAGCGGCCCATGCCCGGTCTCGGTCGTCTACTCGAGCCGCGCGGCAACGTGCGAGATCGGACTCGGCGCAAACTGGTGCGTTAACCTTCACGACGACCTGATCCGCTCTTTGGGCGATTGGTTGAGTCCTGAGAACGTGACGATCCTCTACCAGGACGCCCGCACGCAAAATTAGTGAGTCGTAATTCGTGATTCTTGATTCGAGAGATCCTTTAGGTAAGTGCTCGGCGCGCGCTGTGGTAGATCACGGCTCACGACTTACAACGTACCGCCCGTTGGCGGCAGCAGGGGCTTTGGTGTTCTGTCTTGCCGCCGGCTTTGCGTGGGCGGGGGAAGCCGAGTGGAGGAAGCTGCAGGAGCAGGCGCAGGTTTCTTTTCAGCGCGGCGATCTCGGGCAGGCCGAGCGTTTCGCGCGCGAAGCGCTGCGCGAGGCGGATTCCTCGCTCGGGGCATACCACCGCGGCACGGACGAGAGCCTGAATATATTGTCACTCGCGCTGCGCATGGGCAAGAAGCCGCGCGATGCGTTGCCGTTCGCTCAGCGCCTGGTAGCGGTCCGGACGAGGCGCTACGGTCCTGAGCACACCGAGACGGCCATTGCACTCCACAATAACGCCGAGATCTTGATCGCGCTGAACGAGTTCGCCGCCGCCGAGGAAGCGCAGCGCGCGTCGGTCGATATCTTCAACGCGAAGTTAGGCCCGAAGCATTTCAACACCGCCGCCGGCCTGCACAACCTGGGGGCGATCCGGCTCAAACAGGAGCGCTACCCGGAGGCCGAGGACTACCTGCGCCGTGCGCTGGCCGCCAAGGAGCAGGCCCTCGAGCCCGGGCATCTCAGCATCGCGCACACGCTGGATAATCTCTCGGTCGCGCTCAACTCCCAGGGCAAAAGCGATGAGGCGCAGAAGTACCGGCGTCGCGCAAATGCCATTCGGCAGGCGGCCCGCCGGCCGCCTGGAAACAAGTGATGAGAGATGGTGATGAATAATGGTGATTTAAGAGCGTCCTGTCTGGCGCATCACCACTTCCTATCACCAGTTCCCATCACCAGTTCCCATCACCAGTTCCCATCACCAGTAATCATCACTCGTTTTAGCAACGCCCCACGGGCTATTCCGTAGGCAGAGTGTCGAAGTTGTCGAACTGACCCTCGGCGTCTGACACCCTAATCTGTGTCACCCTGGCGGATCGCGGACCACGCCTGGCCAGGGCAATTATCGCTGCAACGTCGTCGGGGCTGCCTTGCACCACGGCTTCCACGCTGCCATCTGTGCGGTTACGTACCCAACCGGTGATGCCGAGCGTACGGGCCCTGCGCTGCATGAAGTAGCGAAAGCCGACACCTTGCACGCGACCCTCGATTTGCAGTCGCTTTGTGGTAGGCCCCATTGGTTGCTGTGTTTCGGCACCCATCAGATTATTGGATCATACGATAAACTTGTTTTATCGAATAATGGACTCGATCGTGGGCAATCGCATCGAGGAGACGCTCAAGTCTGGCGCCCATGTTTATGCCTGCCAAAACACCATGCGCGGCAGAAAGCTCTCGAAGGATGACATGCTTTCCCGGATCGAGTATGTCCGCGCCGGTGTGATCGAAATCATCAACAAGCAGAAGGAGGGCTGGGCGGTCATTCGTCCCTGACGGCTCTAGGTTCGCGGTGTGAAAGGCGGCGCAGGCCGCCTTTCTTTTTTGCGTTTTCGCGCGTCCACCGCGGCACAACGCCCCAGATCACATTGGTGCCGCACCGTTGCGCAGCGCGGCAAAGTGGCCTAACGTCTTTGGTGACGGGAAGCGCGCGAATTGACCCGTACCAAAGGAGGGCGATATGAAAGCAGGCAGGATGCGCTTTGGCGTGCTGGCTTTATTGATCGTGGCGGTTGGGCTTACGGGAACTCTCTTGGCGGCGGCCGCGTCGGACATCAAGAGCCCGATCGGTCCGGACAAGGTGGTCTATCACATCAGCAACACCGAGGAGCAGACGAAGCTCGCGCTTCAGTACATCCGCAACCACTTGGAGGTCAACCCAAAAGCGCAAATCGTGGTAGTGACTCACGCGCTGGGGGTCGATTTTCTGGTGGAAGGCGCACGGGACAAAAACGGCAACCCTTACAACGTCCCGGTCGAGGATCTCGATTTTCGGGGCGTGCAGTTCCTGGTCTGCGGAATCACGCTGCGAGAACGAAAAATGAAGCAGTCGCAGTTCATTCCCGAAGCGAAGTTCGTGCCCTCGGGCGTCGCCGAGATCACCCGGCTGCAGCAGCGCGAGGGCTACGCCTACCTTAGGCCCTAACGGCGTTGGATCGCGATACGAAAGCGCGGCTCGAAAGACAGTGACCCGTGACCTGTGACCAGGAACTGGTGATGAGTATTGGTGATGAGAGATGGTGATGATGAGTGGTGATGTACGAAGTTGTAGGCGTTTTTCATCACCAATTCGGATCACCATTTTTCATCACCATTAGTCATCACTTCTTTCGCATTATCGGCGTCCATCGGCGGCTGCATTCTGCGTTTTTGAGATGTTTTCTATTTGTCACTCACCCCTTTCAGGCGAAGACGATGAAGGCGCCCACCACGGCCGCGCTAATCACGCTGGCGGTGAAGATAAGCTTGTCCCACCGGCTCCAGCCGGGGCCCACCCCCCCGGGAAACCCCTGCTGGCCCAGTTTGGTCGGCTTTGTCGTCGAGGAAGTTGCGAACTCGCCGCTGATGCCGGATTGGATCACGAGACGCGAGGTCGCCGCCATCGAATCGAAGGCCTTCGAGATGCCCAGCGTCGGCGCCGGCTCGAGCACCTTGGATTCCTCGTCGGAGCGTCGCGTTTGCGGGGCGGTGAGAATCAGAAGGTCGATAGCCGATTCGGGCTCGAAGCTCGGCTGTCCCGGCTTGAGCGCCAGGCCGGAGGACGCCCGGGCCGGGACTTGCTGCCGGCACTCGCGCAGATCGCTCGCCATCTCGCGCGCGCTGGCGTAACGGTCCCCCGGCGACTTGGCGAGGGCCTTGGCGATAATGAAGTCGAGCATTTCCGGCGCATCCCGGTTGACCGAGCTCGGAGGCGGCGGCACGAAATTGAGGATCTGGAACATGATCGCGCTCACGTCCTGGCCTGTGAACGGCGGCTTGCCCGTGACCATTTCGTAGAGAATCACGCCGAGCGAGAAGATGTCCGAGCGCGGCTCGGCGCGCTTGCCGACCACCTGCTCCGGCGACATGTAGCGCGGCGAGCCCAGCACGACCCCTGTCTGGGTGCGAACCTCGGAGGTGCGCATACGCGCAATGCCGAAGTCAGTGATCTTTACCAGGCCGTCATGCACGATCATGAGATTCGCCGGCTTGATGTCGCGGTGGACGACGTCGTGGTCGTGGGCGTAGCCGAGACCCTCGGCGGCCTGGGCAGCAATGTCGATTGCTTGCCCGACACGAAGCGCCTTGCCTTGCGCCATAATGGACCGGAGCTCGTTGCCCGCGAGGAGCTCCATGGCCATGTAGGCGACGGTCCCGCTCTTGCCGATGTCGTAAATGGTGACGATGTTGGGATGGTTCAGCCCCCCCGCGGCGCGCGCTTCCTGATAGAACCGCGCTTCGTAGTCCTCGACTTCGTCGCGGTCAAGGTCCATGTTGACGGTCTTGATCGCGACTGTGCGATTGAGCATCGGGTCGCGGGCCCGGTAGACGGTGCCCATCGCGCCCTTGCCGAGTTCTGCGACGACTTCGTAGCGACCGAATTTGCGCGCTTCCATTGCGACCGTGCTCTATCGTTGTTCAGCTTTCAAGCTGCGGAAGATCGGCCCCCAGGTCGGATGACCGGCCTCCGCCGGCGCCAGGTTGAAATCGGGGTCGAGCGCCAGGACCTTGCGGAACTCGTCCCGGCCGCGCGATTCGCGGCCAGACGAGCAGTAGATGAAGGCGAGGTACTTGTGAGCCTTGATCTCGCCGAAAGTGTTCAGGCCGGCCTTGAGCGCGCTCTGCAACTGCCGCATGGCCACGTTGTAATTGCCGTCCTCGTACGAGCGGATGCCCGCCGTGAGCTCGGGCTGGCCCTTGGGGGTCTTGAAAATGCTCGTGATGTCCTGCGTCATGTGCTTCACCGGCGTTGTTTCACAGCCGGCCAGCAGCGCACACCATGCCAGCAGGAAGAGCATTCGCCTCACGAGTTCCCTCTCAACGGAATCGGTGCCTTATTCTAATCCGCTCGCCAGGCCCGACCTCGACCGTTTGCGCGTGCCCGGGGAAAGTCGTGTTGCGCACCTCGATCTTGTATTGTCCCGGATCGAGCTCGAGTTCTCGCATCGGGGGGCTCACGCCTCGTTTTTGGCCATCGACGTAGATCTCGCCCCAGGGCGCAATGGCGAATGAGACGATCGCGGGATCGTTGTCGGACGCTGGCGCGGCCTCGAACGTCGCCAACGGCATACCAACCGTCGCGCTTTCCCGCGGCGGGCGGCGCGGCGCGGTCCTGGTCTTTTCCCGCGCGGGTGACGCTGGAACGGCAGCGGTCTTGGCTGGCGCAGGCGCGGGTTTTTCCGCGGTGGCCGCCGGGACGGGTGTAGTCTCGGGCGCGGGCGTCGCCTGCACAGGACTCACCGGAGCCGCCGTGATGCGTGTCGCCGGCGCCTGCGCCGGGAGCGGTGGCACGGGACGGTCGCGCATTCCACGCAAGGCAATGGCGATCACGAGGATCGCGACCACCGCCAGCGCTGTGCCCAGCCGTGGGCGAGTGCGCAGGTTTTCCGTCACGCGCGAGGGGAAATACGTGAGTTGGTCGATGACGGTTTTGCCCACGCTGGCGGTGGCTGAGAGCTGCGGAAGCGGCGGACGATCGGCCTCGAACTTCAGCCTGAGCTCGAGCGTGCTGTCGCCGACCGCATAGACCTCGTGCTCGCGCACGTGCTTGTCGGTGCGCGAGCCCTCGTAGTGAAAGAGCTTTGCGTAAGCGTCGGACAGGCACGACACCACTTCGTAGTAGGAGCGCGCCACCAGGATCTGGTTGGGCTGCGCGAAGCCCATGATGCGCTGCGCCACGTTGATCCCATCGCCGATGATATTGGGCTGCCCGTTCAGGTCCTGGACGAGCTTCACGGGCCCGAGATTGATGCCGATGCGCATCTCCAGCGGGACCTTCGTCCCGGGCGGGGGCGTGAGCACCGCATCGCGCAGCGCGATGCACACGAACAGTGCATCCTCGGGATCACCCACGAAGCTGATCGCCACGCCGTCACCGGTGTCCAGGATGACGCGATCGTTGGCGGCGACATCCTTGAGCCCTTCGGCGAGCAGGGCATTGAGTTGTTCCTTGAGTCTGATCTGCTCCGCAACCGCCTTCCTCGAGTACTCGATGATGTCGATGAAGACGACGCTGCAGATGAATGTCCGATTGCCCCGCGCTAGCACGCTCTTATCCGAGATCGGTGAATAGTGAATAGTGAGTGGTAAATGGTAAACCCGAAAGCCGCGCCCGCGCCGCCTTTCCTGTTCTATATGGTCATTTCTCTCGAAGCTGTCTCAAAAACCCCATGAAGCCGCAGATGAACGCAGATGAACACCGATAAAACTAAACGGACGAGCGCGTGAATAGGGGTCTCCCTCCGCGTTTATCAATTGCGCGCCTGATTCCGGTTCTTGCGATACGTTCTCCTCATTTAACCCGCATTCCGGGCTGTGCGCCCGCATCGGGCGAGAGCAGGAACAGACCCGGGCCTTCGCCGCTCGCAGCGAGCACCATGCCTTCGGATACCCCGAATTTCATCTTGCGCGGTGTGAGGTTCGCGACCGCTACCGTGAGCCGTCCCACGAGCTGACCTGGCTCGTACGCCGCCTTGATGCCGGCGAAAACGGTCCGCGTCTCGCCGCCAAAGTCGAGTGTCAACTTGAGGAGTTTGTCCGCGCCTTCGACATACTCGGCCTGTACGATTTTCGCGATGCGCAGGTCCAATTTGCTAAAATCGTCGGCGGAGATCGAGCTGCTGGCTGTGGTCTCCACGGCGTGCTCCTGGTGTTGGGCGTGACGCTGTCGTGAATGCGGTTGCCGCGCGGGCTGGAGAGTTTCTTTGTTGGCGTCGACCAGCGCGGAGACCTGCTTCGGATCGATGCGGGTCATGAGGTGGTCGTACTGCCCGATCCGTACCGGTCGCCGGCCCAAATCGTCCCACGTCAGGACCGGCGTTCCCAGGAATTTCTCCGCGCGCGCCGCCAGCACCGGCAGGACTGGCTTGAGGAAGATCGTCATGCGGTGGAAGGCCGCTATGGCCTCGCTGCAGACCGTGTGTAGCTGTTCGTGCCCGTCCTGGCGTTTCGCGAGCTCCCAGGGCTTATTGGCGTCGAAGTACTGATTAACCCGGTCGGCGTAGCGCATGACGGCGCGCACGGCTTTGCCGTAGTCGCGCGCATTGTACGCTTCCCGCACTTCGCCTTCTATCTCTTGGGCGCCCGAAACTGATACGTCGTTCGGGCCAGTCTCTGTCGCACCCCGGAACAGCTCGCCACCGAAGTGTCGCAGAAGGAAAGTCGAGGCCCGGCTCGCGATGTTGACGTACTTGCCGACGAGATCGCTGTTCACCCGCGCCACGAAGTCATCCAGGCTGAGGTCGATGTCCTCCATCGTGGAGCCGAGCTTTGTCGCGAAGTAATAGCGCAGCCATTCGGGATTCAGCGCCTGCTCGAGATAACTTTCCGCCGTGATGAAGGTGCCGCGTGACTTGGACATCTTCTCGCCGTTCACCGTGAGAAAGCCATGGGCGAAGACGTGGGTCGGCGTGCGCAGCGCCGCGCTCTCCAGCATCGCTGGCCAGAACAGGGCGTGAAAATAGAGAATGTCCTTGCCGATGAAATGGATCATTTCAGTCGCTTCGTCCCGGCTCCTAACCCGATCGGTGAAGGCGTCGTAGTCGATTCCCTTGCGGGCGCAGAGATTCTTGAAGCTGGCGAAGTAGCCGATCGGCGCGTCGAGCCAGACATAAAAATACTTGCCGGGCGCGTCCGGGATTTCGAAACCAAAGTAGGGCGTGTCACGCGAAATATCCCAGTCCGTAAGCCCGGCCCGGAACCACTCGTCGAGCTTGTTAACGGCCTCGGGCTGCAGCGTGCCCACGCCGCGTGTCCAGATTTTCAGAAAATCTGAACACCGGCCAAGCCTGAAGAAATAGTGGTCGGACCGTTTCTTCACCGGCGCGGCGCCCGAGATGGCGGAATACGGATTGATGAGATCGGTTGGGGCATAGGTCGAGCCGCACGCCTCGCAGGCATCCCCGTACTGGTCCTTGGCGTGGCATTTCGGGCACTCGCCCTTGATGAACCGGTCCGGCAGGAACAGTTCCTTGACCGGGTCGAAGTACTGCTCGATCGGCCGCTTCTCGATGAGGCCAGCGCCGGCGAGGCGGCCGAAGATCTCGTAGCACAGCTCCCGGTTCTCCTCCGAGTGGGTGGAATAGTAGTTGTCGAATTCGATATGAAAGCCGGCAAAGTCGCGCCGATGCTCGGCATGCATGCGCGCGATGAGCTGCTCGGGGGTCACGCCGTCCTGCTCCGCGCGCAGCATGATCGGCGTCCCATGCGTGTCATCGGCGCAGCAGTAATGCACTTCGTGCCCGTGCATGCGCTGGTAACGCACCCAGATGTCGGTCTGGGTGTAGCCCACCAGGTGCCCCAAATGGATCGCCCCGTTGGCGTAGGGCAGGGCCGAGGTCACGAAGATTCGACGCTTTTCCATTGATATCTATGAAACTTAAGCCCTCGAATTGTAACAAAGAGGTAAGGCGCGGCCGTTATTCTTATGCAGGCTGGCGCTGGGGTTTTTCAGGGTCTGCGCGGCGCGTGCCACACATAATAGGCTTGTCACCGCGAATTGATTAGAATCGCGCCCTACACGTCACACGCTACACGCCGGAAGAGGATCGCGCATGGCCATCACGGAGCAGCAGGTTCAGGAAGCCCTGAAGCAGCTCACTGACCCGAATACGCGCAAGGATTTCGTAACCACGAAGTCGGCCCGCCACATCAAGGTCGACGGCGACAAGGTCTCGGTCGATATTCTGCTCGGCTACCCCGCGAAGAGCCAGATCGAGCCAATCCGGCAGGCGATTACACAGCAGCTCAGAAGCATCCCGGGCGTCGGCCAGGTGAACGTCACTGTTCAAATGAAGATCATCTCGCACGCGGTGCAGCGCGGGGTGAAGCTGGTCCACGGCATCAAGAACATCATCGCGGTGGCGTCCGGCAAGGGTGGCGTGGGCAAGAGTACTGTCGCGGTTAATCTTGCCCTCGCTCTGGCCGCCGAGGGAGCGACGGTGGCCATTCTGGATGCAGACATCTACGGGCCCTCGCAGCCCACTATGCTCGGCATTCGCGGGCGCCCGGAGTCCCGCGACGGCAAGAGCCTTGAGCCGATGGAAGGCCATGGCCTTCAGGCGATGTCGATTGGCTTCCTGATCGATGTCGAGACGCCGATGGTTTGGCGCGGCCCGATGGTGACCCAGGCGCTCGAGCAGCTGCTCAACGAAACCAAGTGGCGTGATGTGGACTACCTGATCGTGGACCTGCCGCCCGGCACGGGGGATATCCAGCTAACGCTCGCGCAGCGGGTGCCCGTGACGGGGGCGGTCATCGTCACCACACCGCAGGACATCGCCTTGATCGATGCCCGCAAGGGCCTCAAGATGTTCGAGAAGGTCGGCATCCCGATCCTCGGTATCGTCGAGAACATGAGCGTGCACATCTGCTCCAAATGCGGCCACGAGGAGCGCATCTTTGGCGAGGGCGGCGGGGGGCGCATGGGCAAGGATTACGACGTCGAGATGCTGGGCGCCCTGCCTCTCGACATCAACATTCGCCAGCAGGCCGACTCGGGCAAGCCGACGGTCGTATCCGATCCTGACGGCGCCGTCTCGACGATCTACAAACAGATCGCGCGGCGCATAGCGGTGAAGATCGCTGAAAAGGCGCAGGACCACACGGCGGCATTTCCCAAGATCGTCGTTCAGAATACGTAATGTTGACGACTGACGACTGATGATTGACGGGTGAAGAGTAACGAGCGACGGGAAAATCCCGGTCCTCCTCGCCGCAGGCCGCTGACGCAAAAATACCAATTAAATCAGATCGCTGTATCCGCCGCGTGGCGCTCGAGCAGCGCATGATCGAGCGGTTCGAGCCGGGGCAGGTGAAGACACTGAACGGGAACCGGGTCCTGTCCTTCGGCACCTCGAGCTACGGCTACGACATCCGCTGCTCGAATGAATTCAAGCTTTACGTCACGCTCGAGTTCTCCAATACCACCCCGCTGCCGGCGAAGATCTACGCGAACGAGGGCGTGGCCCAGGTCATCTTCCTCGAGTCGGCGCCGGATGACACCTGCGAGGTGTCGTACAAGGATCGGGGCGGCAAGTATCAAGGGCAGGTAGGCGTCACGCCCCCGAAGGTCTGACCGGCTGGACGCGTCGCACCTGATTGTCTCCATCGGTTGGAGCCGAGAGCGCGGCTGCCGCTCGGCGCGCACCTGTCCGACATCCAACTCGAGAGTGCTTCGCGCCGGGGCGCGGCCGTCTCCGTCCGTGCGTTCATCTGGCGCTTGCGCTGCCGGGACGAGCCGGAGCGTGCGTTCCCCTTCGCCCTCGATCGAGCGGCTGCGCCGGCTCCAACGCTTTCGCAGACCTTACCGCGTTCGTGACATGCGTCACGTATCCAGGCGCGCGCGCGGCTGCGAGCGACGCTGCGTAAGCTCGCTTTGCGTCATCGCTGGCTACGTCGGCTGCGCTCAGTCGCCGCTTCAACTGTTGCACGCGCGCGACCGCAGTAAGGAAAGTCGGGAAAAATTCCGTGAAAACTCTTGAAATCCAGCGTGGTACTCCTATAATTCGCGCAAGTTTTGTTTTTTTGACGCGCGCTGAAGTTTTTTTGGAGATGAACATGACAACGGCAAGAGCGTGTTGGTGGGTAGCCTATGTAGCTGCGTTGGATGTACCCGAAACCTAGGTCTCAAGGAGAACGCTGATGGCCGTGCGCCCCGTCGCCCTCAAGAAATCCCAGGTTACATCCGAAACCGATTCCCACCTTTTCGACACGCATCCCGAGATACGGCTGGAGTTTCGCCATGTCCGGGAAGCGCTGAAGGACGGCTACACCAAGCCGTTCCTGCTGGTCGACACCGAGATCGTCCGTAACAAGGTCCGCCGCTTCATGGGCGCGATGCCGCGCGTGCATCCGCACTACGCGGTAAAGGCCAATCCCGATCCGCGAGTCCTCAAGGTGCTGATCGACGAAGGGGCAGGGTTCGAGATTGCCTCAATCGCGGAGCTCGACATTCTTCTGGGGCTTGGCGTGCCGGCGCACGAGGTCTACTACAGCAATCCCATGAAGTCGAGCGACTACATCCGCTACGCCGCCGGGAAGGGCGTGGAGTGGTTCGTGCTGGACAGCTTGGAAGAGTTGCGCAAAATCGTCAACATCAAGCCCGACGCCAAGCTCTACGTCCGGATCGAAGCCCCCAACGTCGGCAGCGACTGGCCACTCGCGGGCAAGTTCGGCATGAAGACGCAGGAAGTGGATGCTGTCATCGCCGAGGCGGTTGCGCTCAAGGCCGACCTTGCCGGCGTGACGTTCCACGTGGGCTCGCAGTGCCGTAACCCGGAGAACTGGCGGGTGGGCATCCAAAGCGCCAAGCGGACGTTTAGGAAGATGCGGCTGGCGGGCCTCAATCCGCGTCTGCTCAATATCGGGGGCGGCTACCCGGTGCGCCACGTGAAACCCATTCCCTCGATCGAGAAGATTGCCGAGGTGGTGAACCACGCGCTGCGCGATGTGCCGCAGACTGTACGCGTCAGGGCAGAGCCCGGGCGCTATTTTGTCTCCGACGCCGGCTTCTTCGTGTGCCGGGTGGTGGGGACGGCGACGCGCTCGGGCAAGCGCTGGATGTATTGGGATGCCGGGGTATTCGGCGGGGTTATCGAGACCACCGAGGGCCTGCGCTACGACGTGTTGACGGACCGCACCGGCAAGCTCGTGCCCTGGAATGTCGCTGGTCCGACCTGCGATTCGGTGGACGTGTGCATGCGCGATGAGTATTTCCCCGAGGACCTGCGGGAAGGCGACTTCATTTATATCGCCAACGCGGGCGCGTACACCACCGCCTATGCCAGCAACTTCAACGGCTTTCCGCTGCCGGATGTCCGTGTGATCTGAGTCCGACAGGCTGCTAGAGAGGGCGGGCCAGGTCGGCCCGCCTTTTTTATGGTTTTCTGGCCCCGGCCGCAGGGCTACCGCACCCCGTTCCGTGCCTTCTTCATCCAGGCGTCAGCCTGTGCATCGGCCGCTTGGATCTGCTCCGCAGTAAGGTCCTCAGCCACGCTCGCCACGGTCTCGCCGGCGACCTCGTCGCCCTGCAGTGCGGCGACCTTGACCCAGAAATAGGCGCGCACGGGATCGTGGTCGACGCCCTTGCCCCGGTGATAGAGCACGCCAAGGTTGTGTTGCGCGTGCACGTGGCCCCGGTTAGCCGCCTAATCCCGGACCCGCTCATGGATGCTGCATCGGTATGGATAGGCATGCCGCTCGTCGGCGGCGAAGGACTGGGATGCGGTTTCGCGCCAGATGCCGGCATCGAGCTCAGGCATCCACGTGTCACCCTCAACGTCGGCCTCCACTACCGTGAGATAGAGACGGCTCGCGCGCGGGAGTGCCTGCGCATAAAGTTCGGCGCCGCCGATCACGAAAATCTCTTCGTCGCCGCGGCACGCCGAGATCGCTTCGTCGAGCGAATGCGTGACCAGGGCGCCCGGGGCTCGATAGCCGGAATTGCGGGTGATAATCACGGACGTGCGGCCCGGGAGCGTGCGGCCGATGGACTCCCAGGTCTTGCGGCCCATGATGATGTGGTGACCCATCGTAATGTTCCGGAAGCGCTTGAGCTCCCCGGGGAGGTGCCAGGGAATCGCGCCACTCGCGCCGATGACGCGGTTGCGGGCCATAGCGACGATGATCGACAGCCGCGGGCTGTCGATCATCGAAGTTCCAGGTTCCAGGCTTGGACGCTCGGTTCTGAACTTTGAACTTGGAACTTGGAACTTGGAACTTGGAACATTGAACTCGGAACTCTGAACTGTCGTCGCTAGACGGCGACCGGCGCACGGATCGCGGGGTGGGGATTGTAGTTCTCGAGGGTGAAGTCCTCATAGCAGAAGTCGAAGAGGCTCGTCACCGCCGGGTTGAGACGCATCGTCGGCAGGGCACGCGGCTGGCGCGCGAGTTGTTCGCGCGCCTGGTCGAGGTGGTTCAGGTAGATGTGCGCGTCGCCGAACGTGTGCACAAAATCGCCCAGCTTCAGACCGCACACCTGCGCCACCATCATGGTGAGGAGCGCGTAAGAAGCAATGTTGAACGGGACCCCCAGAAAAAAATCGGCGCTGCGCTGATAGAGCTGGCACGAGAGCCGGCCCTCCGCGACATAGAACTGGAAGAAGGCGTGGCAGGGCAACAGCGCCATCCTGGGCAGGTCGGCCACGTTCCAGGCCGACACGATAAGGCGACGCGAATCCGGATTCTTCCGGATCTGGTCGATGACCTGGCTTATCTGGTCGATGTGCCGGCCGTCGGCCGCAGGCCACGAGCGCCACTGGTAACCATAGACCGGCCCGAGGTCGCCCTTGGCGTCGGCCCACTCGTCCCAGATCGTGACGCCGTTGTCCTTGAGGTAACGGATATTGGTCTCGCCCTTAAGGAACCACAACAGCTCATGGACGATGGACTTGAGATGGACCTTCTTGGTGGTGAGGAGCGGAAAACCCGCGGCGAGATCGCAACGCAGCTGCGCGCCGAAGATCGAGCGCGTGCCCGTGCCGGTTCGATCCATCTTGGGCGTGCCGTGTTCCAGCACCTGCTTCATCAGGTCGAGATACTGACGCATGAGCTCAGGATTCAGGCCTACGAGTTTGAGGAGCGAGGCGACGGAAATTTTAGTCTATTTTCCTGCGGAACGGCCGCCCGAGAACCGAGTTCACGTTCTCGCGCAGGTGCGCGCCAGCGCTCGCGGCCGAAACGGTGCCACGGCTTGTGCCAACCAGGAACACGGGGAGGCCCGGAAAACGGGACTTGAGGTCGGCCACGATCCTGCCGACATCAGCCGCATGGTCGGCGCCAAGGCGGAATTCGTCATCCGATTTCTTCCGTGGCGGCTGCGTTGAGCGCGACGAGAAGCGTAACGAGCGGTAGCCAGCGCAACATCGAGTAATTCTACTTCGGCGCAGTCCGTGGCGCGCGAGATGGAAGGTTATAATCCGCGCACCTGTCGACCAGAAAGTTAGGATCTCCGATGTTGGCGAAGCTGGAGCAAACAAGCGGGCCCATGACGGCTGCGAATCTCGAGAGCGTCCGGCACGTGCTGATGGTGTTGCCCAGGGCGTCGCGTTTGGAGTCGCTGCGCGGGTTGCCATTCGCGGACACGCTTTCGCGGGCGCTCGCCCGGCGCAAGAAGAAACCGGAGGACCTGGCCAAATCGCCCATTACGACAGACTTGCCGCAAGGCGGACTGGCCGCTTGGGTCATGCTCGACGCCAAGAAACCGGCGTTCGAGCGGCTCACCGCGATCCGCAAGGCGGTGCAGCTCCTTCTGGCGGAGCGGCCCGAGTCCGTTGCCATCGGCGTCTTCGGAACCGCAGCCGAGCGCCAGCACGCGGCGGAAATGGCGGTCTATGCGACCTGGGTGAATGGCGCCCGCCTGCCCGAGCGCAAAAAGGAGCCAGAGGAGGCCTTACGTTCGATCCGGCTGCATGGACATCGCTCGGCAAGCGGATTCCGCGCCCAACGCGCCATTGCGTCCGGCAATACGCTGTGCCGCGAGCTGACGGTGCTGCCGCCGAACGAGCTCAACCCCGCCAGCTACCGCGCGCGGGTGCGCAAGCTCGCGCGCGAGCATGGCTGGCGGCACGAGGACTACGACATGAAGCGCCTGAGAAAGATGGGTGCGGGCGCTTTCGTCGCGGTCGCTCAGGGCAGTGCCGACGACGATGCGGCCATCGTGCGTCTCGCGTATCGCGGTCGTCGGCCGCGCAAACGTATTGCGCTGGTTGGCAAGGGCATTTGCTTCGACACCGGCGGGCACAATCTGAAGAGCGCGCGTTACATGCACGGGATGCATGAGGACATGAACGGATCCGCCGTGGCACTGGGCATCATGCTCGCCGCGTCAGAGCTCAGGCTGCCGGTCGAGATCGATTGCTGGATGGCGATCGCGCAGAACCATCTGAGCCCACGCGCCTACAAGCAGAACGAGGTGGTGACGGCCCTGAACGGAACGACCATCGAGATCGTGCATACAGATGCCGAGGGCCGCATGGCGCTGGCTGATACGCTCGTGCTGGCCGCACGCGCCAGGCCCGCGCTAATCGCGGATTTCGCCACGCTTACGGGGAGCATGCACGTCGCGCTCGGTGACCGCTATAGCGGCGTGTTTGCCACGAATGAGGAACTCGCGCGGCGCGCAGTGGCGGCGGGCCGGGCGAGCGGTGAGCGCGTCTGCGCCTTTCCTTTCGATGCGGATTACGACGCGGCGCTCGACAGCCAGATCGCCGACGTCAAACAGTGCAGTATGGAAGGAGGGGCCGACCATATTCTCGCGACCCGTTTCCTCAAGCGCTTCGTGGGAGATACGCCGTGGATTCACGTGGATCTTTCGGGGTCGAGCTGCAAGGGAGGCCTCGGCGCGGTCGGGACGGATGTTACCGGTTTCGGCGTAGCCTGGGGCATCGAGTTGCTGCGGGCGGTCTTGGGCAGGGCGCGCTGAGCGGCTGCGTGTCGGTATGATCAGAAGCTGCCGCGGATGAGCACCGGGCTCGACAGCGTGTTCAGACCGACCCACTCACCGATGAGCTGCAGACGCGTGTGCGCGCGCGGCATGATATTCAAAACCGCGGATACGGAATCATTCCGGCGGCGGCTCGGCGCCAGATTCCACCAACGCTGGAAATCACGCCTCGGTGCCAGTACCGGGACCCTGCTCGAGGCGAAAGTCGGCAAGCTCGGTTGAGCGGCATGGCTGCCCGGGCGGACCGGCGCTGGTGCGCGATGCGGCTGGGACCTGCGAGCTGTGCGCGAGCGTAGCCAGTTTCGCCTGCTGCTCGCGCGCCGGTTCGCGCCTTTCTTCGGCGTGCAGTTCCTTGGCGCGCTCAATGACAACGTCTTCAAGCAGGGTCTCCTCATCCTGCTCGCCTATCAAACGGCGAGTTTCTCGACGCTGCAGTCCGACGTGCTGCAGAACCTGGCGCAGGCGCTTTTCGTTCTGCCGTTCTTCATCTTTTCGGCCACGGCCGGCCAGCTCGCCGACAAGTTCGAGAAATCGCGTCTGATCTCGGTGACGGTGCTTATCGAGCTCATGGTGATGGTGCTCGGGGCGGCCGGCCTGTTCCTGCACAGCCTCGAGGTGCTGCTGCTCGCATTGTTCCTGAGCGGCACGCAATCGGCGCTGTTCGGTCCCGTCAAGTACGCCATTCTGCCGCAGTTCTTGAAGAAGGAGGAGCTTATCGGGGGCAACGCCTTAGTAGAGACCGGCACGTCGATCGCCATCCTTTTTGGCTTGATACTCGGGGGCTGGATGATCGCGCAACCCGGATGGGGCATCGCAGGCGTTGCGATCACCACGATCGCCATCTCTGCCGCGGGGCTCGTCTTGAGCCGATACATTCCTTTCGCGCTGCCCCCCGCGCCGCAGCTAAGAATCAACTGGAACCCGGTCACCGAGACCTGGCGCAACTTCAGTTTCCTGCGCACGAACCGTACAGTGTTCCTTTCGGCGCTGGGAATCTCGTGGTTCTGGTTCTTCGGCGCGATGTTCGTGACGCAATTTCCCAATCTGAGCCGGAACATTTTCCTTGCCGACGAGCGCGTCGTCACTCTGCTTCTGATCATGTTCTCAGTCGGCATCGGGGCGGGCTCACTGTTATGTGAGCGGCTTTCCGGGCACAAGATCGAGATCGGGCTCGTGCCTTTCGGCTCGATCGGGTTAACGCTTTTCGCCCTGGATCTCTATTGGGCCCTCTCCGGTCACGTCGGGCACGGACCGGTTGGCCTCGGCGAGTTCGCGGGGGAGGCGGGTCACTGGCGGATTCTCGTCGACCTCGTACTCATCGGTGTCTTCGGCGGCTTTTATATCGTGCCGCTCTACGCGTTGATTCAGACGCGAAGCGAACCGAGCCACCGCTCGCGCGTCATCGCGGGCAACAACATCCTCAACGCCCTGTTCATGGTGGCCGCGGCCACGCTGGCCATTGTGCTCTTCAAGGCCGGGCTCACGATTCCCCAGCTGTTCCTGGTAACGGCGTTGCTCAACGCGGCCGTGGCCATCTACATCTACACGCTGGTGCCCGAATTCCTGATGCGGTTCCTGGTGTGGCTGTTGATTCACTCCGTCTATCGCCTGGACAAAACAGGGCTCGAGCACGTTCCGGAGGAGGGTGGAGCCGTGCTCGTATGCAACCACGTGAGCTTCGTCGACGCCCTGATCATCGCCGCCGCTTGTCGCCGCCCCGTCCGGTTCGTGATGGACCACCGCTACTTTCGGATGCCGATACTGAACTTCGTGTTTCGCACCGGGCGCGCGATACCGATCGCCTCAGCGAGAGAAGACCCGGAACTCCTCGAGCGCGCCTACGACGAGATTGCGCGGGCGCTGGAGCACGGCGATCTCATTGGCATCTTCCCGGAAGGCAGGCTCACCGACACGGGCGAGATGTCCCCGTTCCGTCCCGGTATAAAGCGCATTGTCGAGCGCACCCAGGTGCCCGTGGTGCCAATGGCGCTGCGCGGGCTGTGGGGCAGCTTTTTCAGCCGGATGGGAGGCTCCGCCTTGACGCGCCCCTTCAGGCGCGGGGCGTTCTCAAAGATCGCGCTTGTTGCGGGACCGGTTGTGCCGCCGTATGTAGCGACACCCGAGGGGCTGCAGCAAAAGGTACTGGCACTGCGCGGCGACTGGAGATGAGTGTGGCGTCGCCTGGGAGCCGTTATAAAGCGACCTTTATGTTAAACTTCTCGTTGAATTTTCTAGAGTTTTAGCTCGCGCGATGTCAGGCAATACCCTGGGTAAGCTCTTTTGCGTGACCTCGTTCGGCGAGAGCCACGGGCCCGCGATCGGCTGCGTGGTGGACGGCTGTCCGCCAGGATTGACGCTCTCCGAATCCGACATCCAGCCCGAGCTCGATCGGCGCAAGCCTGGCACGTCGCGGCACGTGACGCAGCGGCGTGAGGAAGACGTCGTGGAAATTCTCTCGGGCGTCTTCGACGGCCGGACGACCGGCACGCCCATCGCCTTGCTCATTCGCAACGTCGATGCTCGCAGCAAGGATTACTCGAAGATCAAGGACATGTTCCGCCCGGGCCATGCCGACTATACCTATTGGCAGAAATATGGCATCCGTGACTATCGCGGCGGCGGGCGCCAATCCGCGCGTGAAACAGCGGTGCGCGTCGCGGCCGCTGCGATCGCGAAGAAGTGGCTCCGGGAGCGCTATGGGGTCATGGTGCGCGGCTGGATGGCGCAGTTGGGACCGATCGAAATCCCGTTCAAGACATGGGATGCGGTCGCCGTGAACCCGTTCTTCGCGCCCAACGCCGAGATCGTGCCCGAGCTCGAGGCGTTCATGGACAAGCTGCGCAAGTCGGGCGACTCCTGCGGTGCGCGGATCACGACCCTCGCGCAGAGCGTACCGGTGGGTTGGGGCGAGCCGGTTTACGACAAGCTCGACGCGGAGCTCGCCTACAACATGATGAGCATCAACGCGGTGAAAGGCGTGGAGATCGGTGCGGGTTTCCGCTCGGTGGCCCAGAAGGGCACGGAGCACTCCGATGAGATGACACCGCAGGGATTTCTCTCCAATAACGCAGGTGGTGTCCTGGGCGGCATCTCGACGGGCCAGGACATCGTCGTTCACGTCGCGGTGAAACCGACCTCGAGTATTCGCCTGGCGCGGAGCACGATCGACACGGCGGGCAGGCCAACTATTGTCGAGACGCACGGGCGCCACGATCCCTGCGTCGGCATTCGCGCCACGCCGATTTGCGAGGCGATGATGGCATTGACGCTCATGGACCACGCGCTGCGCCACCGCGCACAGAACGCGGATGTGGCGTGTGAGACTCCCCGCGTGCCGGCCCAGGCGCCTGCTGAAGTGATTGATAAGCTGCGCGGCGCGGCAGCGGTCGAGAACCCGGACCCCGACGAAGCTTAGCCGCGGCATCGAGGCGATGGCCGATCTGCCTCGCCGGCGCCTCGCCGGCTTCTATTTCTTCTACTTCGCCTACCTGGGTGCTTTCGCACCCTTCTTCAGCATTTACCTGAAAGCGGTTGGCCTCTCTCCGGTCGAGATCGGGACCGTGATGGCGCTGCCTGCGGTTGCGCGGATGACCGCGCCGCATCTCTGGGGCTGGCTGGCCGATGCCGGCGGGGTCATGCGCATCGTGCGTGCGACCACGCTGGCGGGAGTCGTATGCTGGCTTGGTATGTTCGCGGGCACGGCATTCGTGTGGATCTGCGCCGTTGCGTTCGCGCTGAGCTTTTTCCTGAGCGCAGCGATACCGCTGGTTGATTCGACTACGTTGCTCCGGTTGGGTGAGAGGACGGGCGACTACGGGCGCATCCGGCTGTGGGGGTCGATCGGATACATGGTGGCCGTTGTTGTGGTCGGCTATCTCCTCGACCTTTTTCACGTGTCCGCGCTGCTGTGGATCGTGCTCGTGCTGATCGCAGGGACGCTAGCGCTCGGACTCTCCATACCGGAAACCGATCGGCCGCCGTATACGGAGGCCGGGCCTATCTCCCACATATTGAAGCGGCCTGCCGTAATGGCGTTGATTGCGGGCTGCGCGCTCATGGTGGCGGCCCACGGCCCGTATTATTCGTTTTATTCGATTCATCTCGTGTCCCATGGCTACAGCAAGGGAATGACGGGGTGGCTGTGGGCGCTCGGCGTTCTGTGTGAGATCGGGATTTTCTTCTGGCTTCCCCGGCTCTATGGCGCGTTCACCTTGCGCCAGATCCTGATCGCGAGCTTTGCGCTCGCGGTCGTGCGCTTTCTCGTGATCGGCTGGGGTGCGGACAGTCTCGCGCTCTTGCTGTTCGCGCAGACATTGCACGCAGCGACGTTCGGGTCTTTCCACGCAGCGGCGATAGGGATTGTGCACCGGTTGTTTCGGGGTCGGCATCAGGCGCGCGGGCAGGCGATCTACGGTAGCCTGACCTACGGCGTTGGCGGCACCGTGGGCAGCCTTGCCAGCGGCTACGGATGGGAGCAGCTCGGCGCGGGTCAGACCTTCAGCCTCGCAGCGGGGGCCGCAGGACTGGGGATGCTGATTGTCCTTTGGAAACTCAAGCTCGACGAGCGCGACCGCTGACTCGGCGCCCGGCCCCCGGCGGCAGGCGGGCAGAATCCGGCGATTGCGGCCCCTGGCTGTTCCGATCGGGAAAGGAATATGTGATAATTCAAAGTTTTTATGAAGTTACGTGACCAATGACGGCCCGTACGCTCTACGACAAATTGTGGGACAGCCACCTGGTGCACCAAGCGCCCGACGGCACTGCACTCATCTATATCGACCGGCATCTCGTGCACGAGGTAACCAGTCCGCAGGCCTACGAGGGACTGAAGCTCGCGGGGCGCAAGCCGTGGCGCGTGGATTCAGTCGTTGCGACCGCCGACCACAACACGCCGACGCGCAACTGGGAAAGAGGTATCGCGGGTATCGCCGACGCAGTGTCGCGGCTGCAGGTCGAGACGCTCGACAAGAACATCAAGGAATTCGGCGCCAAGGTCTATTTTCCGTTTCTCGACAGGCAGCAGGGCATCGTGCACGTGATCGGGCCGGAGCAGGGCGCGACACTGCCGGGCATGACGGTGGTGTGCGGCGACTCGCATACGAGCACGCACGGCGCCTTCGGTTGTCTTGCGTTCGGCATCGGCACGAGCGAGGTCGAGCACGTACTCGCGACCCAGTGTCTGGTGATGAAAAAGACGAAGACCATGAAGATCGAGGTGGAGGGAACGCTCGGCCTCGGCGTCACGGCGAAAGACATCATTCTCGCGATCATCGGGAAAATCGGCACGGCGGGCGGCACCGGCTACACGATCGAATTTGCCGGCAGCGCCATCCGCGCGCTCTCGATGGAAGGCCGCATGACCGTGTGCAACATGTCGATCGAGGCCGGCGCGCGCGCCGGCACGGTCGCGGTGGACGACACGACGATCGAGTACGTGAAGGGGCGTCCCATGGCGCCCGCGGGCGCCATGTGGGACAAGGCGCTTGCCCACTGGCGCACGCTCGTGAGCGATCCCGATGCGAATTTCGACAAGGTGGTCACGCTCGATGCCGCCCGGATTCAGCCGCAGGTCACCTGGGGTACCAACCCGCAGATGGTGACGACCGTCGACGGGAAGGTGCCCGATCCCGCGCAGGAGAAGGATCCCGTGCAGCGGGAGTGGATAGAGCGCGCGCTCAAGTACATGGACCTCAGGCCCAACACGCCCATTACCGAGATCAAGCCCGACAAGGTATTCATCGGCGCCTGCACCAACTCGCGCATCGAGGATCTGCGTGCCGCGGCCGGGGTGGTCAAGGACAAGCGGGTCGCGTCGAATATCAAGCTGGCGATCGTTGTGCCTGGCTCGGGCTTGGTGAAGCAGCAGGCCGAGCAAGAAGGGCTCGACAAGATCTTCACCGCGGCTGGCTTCGAGTGGCGCCAGCCAGGTTGCTCGATGTGCCTCGGCATGAACGACGACCAGCTTTCACGTGGGGAACGCTGTGCGTCGACCTCGAACCGCAATTTCGAGGGCCGGCAGGGCCCTGGCGGCAGGACCCACTTGGTGAGCCCGGCGATGGCCGCCGCCGCAGCGATCGCAGGCCATTTCGTCGATGTGCGGGAAATGAAATGAACCGCGGAGACACGAAGACGCAACGGTTGCGCAAAGGAAGACCGGAATATCAGATTCCTGCTGTATCTACTTTGCGTTCTCTTTGCGCCTTCGCGCCTTTGCGGTGAGGGTTTATTGAGGTTGAAATGGAAAAATTCATTAGACAGGAAGGCCTGGTCGCGCCGATGGATCGCGCCAACGTGGACACCGACGCGATCATCCCCAAGCAGTACCTGAAGTCGATCAAGCGCACCGGCTACGGCCCGAATCTGTTCGACGAGTGGCGCTATCTCGACCACGGCGAGCCGGGAATGGATCATTCCAAGAGGCCGCTCAACAAGGATTTTGTCCTCAACCAGGCGCGTTACAAGGGCGCGACAGTCCTGGTCGCGCGCGAAAACTTCGGCTGTGGCTCCTCGCGCGAGCATGCGCCGTGGGCACTGTTGCAGTACGGCTTTCAGGCCGTAATCGCCCCCAGTTTTGCAGACATCTTCTACAACAACAGCCTCAAGAACGGGTTGTTGCTGATCCGGCTCGATGCAAAGATCGTGGAACAGTTGTTTCAGGAAGTTCAGGCGACACCAGGGTACCGGCTCGCGATTGATCTGGAGCAGCAAACGGTCAATGCGCCGGGTGGCGAGAGCTTCAAGTTCGAGATTGACCCATTCAACAAGCATTGTCTGTCGAATGGGCTCGACGAAATCGCCCTCACGCTCGAGCGCGCCGACAAGATCAAGGCTTTTGAAGCCGGGCATCGCGAGCGGCAGCCCTGGCTGTTCACGTGAAACGTAAAACGGTCGGAGGGATGGGGCCGAGCTTGCGAGCGCATTTCTCGATTTGCTCGTCACTCATCACTCATCACCCATCACCCATCACGCATTTGTGAAAATAGCAGTCCTGGCAGGCGACGGCATCGGCCCGGAAATCATCGCGCAGGCGGTGAAGGTCCTGAAGGTGCTCGCGCGCGACGGGCTCAAGCTGGAACTGGAGGAAGCGCCGTTCGGCGGGGCCGGCTACGACGCGCATGGCGATCCGCTTCCCGAGTCGACACTCAAGCTCGCCAAGGCAGCGGATGCTGTGCTGTGCGGGGCGGTGGGTGGCCCCCAGTACGACGCGCTGCCGCGTGCGCAGCGCCCGGAGCAGGGGATCCTGCGCATACGCAAGGAGCTCGGGCTCTTTGCCAATTTGCGGCCGGCGGTGCTGTTTCCGGAGTTGGTGGGCGCTTCGACGCTCAAGCCGGAAGTCGTATCTGGTCTCGACGTCATGATCATTCGCGAGCTGACCGGAGATATCTACTTCGGCGAGCCGCGCGGGCGGCGTAACAATGCCCGCAACGAGCGCGAAGGCTATGACACCATGCTCTACAGCGAGCCCGAAATCCGGCGAATCGCGGAAGTCGGTTTTTCCACCGCGATGAAGCGCGGCAAAAAGCTCTGCTCGGTGGACAAGGAGAATGTGCTCGAGACCAGCCGCTTCTGGCGCGAAATCGTCAACGACGTGGCGAAAAATTATCCGCAGGTCGCGCTATCGCACATGTACGTGGACAACGCGGCGATGCAACTCGTGCGCGCGCCCAAGCAGTTCGACGTGATCGTGACTGGGAACATGTTCGGCGACATCCTGTCGGATGAGGCATCAATGCTCACCGGCTCGATTGGCATGTTGCCCTCGGCTTCGCTCGATGCGGGTGGTAAGGGGTTGTATGAGCCCAGCCATGGTTCGGCACCCGACATCGCCGGCAAAAACATCGCCAATCCGCTCGCGACCATCTTCTCGTCGGCCATGATGCTGCGCTACACGTTCAATAAGGACGAATGGGCGTACCGCATCGAAGCGGCGGTCAAATCCGTGCTGGCGGAGGGTTACCGCACGGCCGATATTCACGAGGCGGGAACCCGGAAGGTCGGCACCGGCGAGATGGGCGACGCGGTCGTTGCTGCACTGTGAACGCGCAGCACTGTTTGAACGCGCAGCACTGTTGTTTTTTTGCCCCAACCTCTGCCCACGCCAGTTAACCCCTTGATAGAATAGAACCTCTTGGTATTTAGGCTAATGCAATGGCAACGGTAGGTTTGATCGGCTGGCGCGGCATGGTGGGCTCGGTGTTGATCGAGCGCATGCGCGCGGAGCGTGACTTCGACCTGATCGAGCCTGTGTTCTTCTCCACCTCGCAGATAGGCGGCAGCGCGCCGCGAATCGGCAAGAACGCGCCGCCCGTCAAGGACGCGCGCAATCTCGACGAGCTTGCCGCAGCGGACATCCTGATTTCCTGCCAGGGAGGCGACTATACCAGCGAGATCCATCCTAAGCTGCGCGCGGCAGGATGGAATGGCTACTGGATCGACGCGGCATCCACGCTGCGCATGGAGCAGGACGCGATTATCATCCTCGACCCCGTGAATCGGGCGGTCATCGACGAGGCGCTTGCGCGGGGCATCCGCAACTATGTTGGTGGCAACTGCACGGTGAGCCTGATGCTGATGGCAATCGCCGGCCTGGTGCAGGCGGGTCTCGTGGAGTGGGTCACCGCGATGACCTATCAGGCGGCGTCGGGAGCCGGTGCGCAGCACATGCGGGAGCTGGTGCAACAGATGGGTAATCTGTACGGCACGGCGCGTCACCTGGCCGATGATCCAGGCGCGGCGATATTGGAGATCGACAAGGCCGTCACGGCGGCGATTCGGGGCAGCAGCATTCCTGTCGCCCAGTTCGGGTACCCACTCGCCGGCAGCCTGCTGCCGTGGATCGACAAGGACCTTGGCAATGGGCAGAGCCGCGAGGAATGGAAGGCGATGGCCGAGGCCAATAAGATAATGGGACGCTCGGCCAACCCGATACCAATAGATGGCATCTGCGTGAGGGTGGGTGCGATGCGCTGTCACAGTCAGGCGCTCACGATCAAACTCACACGGGACGTCGACCTGGATGAAGTCGAGGGGTTGCTTGCGTCGGCGCATGCTTGGGTCAAAGTCATTTCGAATCGC
The DNA here is from genome assembly GCA_029863175.1 of Betaproteobacteria bacterium. Next base: position 46,891 of record JAOTVX010000018.1, read on the forward strand.
CGTGAACCGACGCTTGCGGAGCTCACGCCAGCCGCCGTCACGGGAACGCTCTCGGTCCCGATTGGCCGATTGCGCAAGCTGCCGATGGGCGCACACTATCTCGCGGCATTTACCGTCGGCGATCAGTTGCTGTGGGGCGCAGCGGAGCCCCTCCGTCGCATGCTGAGGATCCTGCTCGAAGCGGATTCGAGCGCATCTCTCGCGGGGAAAGTTGCGACAACAAGCGCCTCGGTTCGCGCGTGAACCGGCCAATGCCTTGCTTTGACGCCGTGGGCCGTATTTCGGCGTCATAAAGACACAGCGCGGAATCCGTCACACTAGCGCACCGAGATTTGTTAAAAAATAGTTCGATTAGGCATATCATTTAACGGGAACATGAGCTTGCATCGCTAACTGATTGATGTTAGTCTTTTTATTCCTCGCGAAAAGGAGGGGATCCGCTGTGCGAGAACTCATCGTGAAGGCATGGCTTGCGGTGCTGCTCGTGGCGCTGGCGCCCGGGCTTGCAAGTGCAGCCGGTTTGGGACGGATCACGGTGCTATCGGCTCTGGGCCATCCGCTTAGCGCAGAGATTGAGCTGGTCTCGGTCAGCAAGGCCGAGATGGGTTCCCTTAGCGCCCGGATTGCTGCGCCCGAAGACTATCGCCGAGCCAACCTGCAGTACAACGTAGCGCTACCCGGAGCGCGGGTCACTATCGAGAAACGTGCCAATGGGCGGCCGTATCTGAAGGTCACAACGTCGCGTGCGGTGACGGAGCCGTTCATCGACCTGATGATCGAGCTGACGTGGTCAGCGGGGCGCATCTTGCGTGAATACACGGCACTGCTCGACCCGCCTGGTGTCGGGTCGGTGCCGCTGGGTCAAGCGGCTCCCACCGTCTCTGCAGCTCCCGAGATGCGGCCGGCGCCCATGGCGCCGGAAGCACCTGCGGCGTCAGCGTCGCCAGCGGTGCAAGCGGCGCCGGAACCGCCGGTCAGCGCACCCTTGAGTGAGCCGATTGCTCCAGCGCCGGCGGCGGGAGCGAAGGAATACGGACCCATCGAACGGGGAGAGACGCTGGGCAAGATTGCGCGAAGCGTGATGCCGCAGGGCGTGTCGCTGGAACAAATGCTGGTGGCACTGTACCGCACGAACGAAGACGCCTTCATTCGCAAGAATCTAAACCTGGTGCGGGCGGGGAAGATTCTCCGTGTTCCCGACCGGGAGGAAGTGGAGTCGATTTCCAAAGGCGAGGCGGTCAAGGTGTACCGCACTCACGTGACGGACTGGAGAGCCTATCGCCAGCGCCTCGCCGATGCAGCTGGCACGACGTCGGCGAGTAGCCCAAGTGCTGCGCGCGGCAAGATCGTGGCCAAGGTCGAGGAGAATGCCGACGGTGGACCAAAAGAGGTCGTAAAGATTTCCAAGGGTGAGCCCCCCGCGGCTGGCGCGGGCGAGGCCAAACCGCAAAGCACTGTGGACCGCGTCCGCGCGCTCGAGGAAGAAGTCGTGGCGCGTGAAAAGGCGCTGGCGGAAGCCAACGAGCGCATTGTGCAGCTCGAGAAGACTATCAAGGACATGCAGGAGCTGATCGCGCTGCAGAGCCCGGGAATGGCGGCTGCGCAGCAGCAGGCTCAGCAGACCCAGCAGGCCGCACCCGCCATGCCGGAACCTGTGCGGCCGGACATGAGTGCGTCGGTAAAGCCCGAGGTGGCGCAACCGGCACCGGAGAAGCCGCCGGTTGTCGCCAAGCCCGAGCCCCCGCAACGGAAACCAGAGCCCAAGGTCGTCACGCCATCGCCTGCGCAGCCCGAGTTGATGGACCGGGTCATGGAGGTGTTGGGTGACCCAATGAATCTGGCGGCGGGCAGTGGTGTTCTCGTGCTAGGCGGCCTCGCATTATGGATGGCGCGCCGGAGACGCTCACCTGAGGGGGTGGACGCCGGTCTGTTCCAGGAAGCACCGACTCTGGGTTCGGCGGCTGACGCTACGGCGGAGGCAGTCGCCTCGACTGACGACGTGCCTTCCGCCGTGACGCCCACCACGACGGCAACGGCTGGGACGCCCGACGAGGTCGATCCCCTTGCCGAGGCAGAAGTCTACATCGCGTACGGTCGCGACGGGCAGGCAGAAGAGATCCTCAAGGAAGCGCTGGCGCGGGCGCCGAACCGCGCGGACGTGAAGATGAAGCTGCTCGAGATCTACACGGCGCGAAAAGACAAGAGCGCGTTTGCCCGGCTCGCGAGTGACGTGCAAAAGCAGGTCGGAAGCTCGGGAGGTGAGTGGGTCAAGGTCGCCGCGATGGGTTACGCAATCGATCCGGGCAACACGCTCTATGAGGCGGGCAAAGGCGCCGAGGCACCGGCGCCGACAGGCCCGAGAACGGGGCAGAATCTCGATTTCGACCTGGGGATCGGCGGCGGAGCCAGCGTGACCTCAACCGACATCGAGCTTGACAGCGAAGCGGCCGCTGCCGTGCAGGCAGCGACCCAGACCGTGGTCGATACCGGTATGGCGACTGATGTGACGCGCGCGCAGCGCGCGGCAGGCGTTCCGATGATGCCGGATTTCAAGCTCGACGTGCCGCCAGCAGGGGAGGAACCTGCGGAAGCCGACCTGAAGCTCGAAGCAGGCAAGTCGGCTCGGGATGTGGGAACGATGGATTTCCAGATCGAACTTCCCCCAGCGGGGACCGCTATCCACGAACTACCGACCGTGAAAGAAGCAACGAGCCCGGGGGGCGTGGATTTCAAGCTCGAAGTGCCGGAAGGTGGACTCGATTTCGGCGACAGGACGACGCCCACGACGGTGCAGGATATACCTACGACCAAGAACGGCCACTGGTACGATATCCAGACGAAGTTCGATCTGGCCAAGGCATACCAGGAAATGGGCGACAAATCGGGCGCCAAGGAGATCCTGCAGGAAGTGATCAATGAGGGTGACGCCGACCAGAAGTCGCAGGCGAAGGCACTGCTCGACATTCTGGGCTAAGCGGGCAGCAGGTCAGATCGAACCGCGGCAGCTCCACGCTGCCGCGGTTTTTGTTTTTCTAGGAGTTTGTCGGACTTGGGACCGACAAACTCCTTAAGCAAAATCGCCTGCACCAAGACGGAAGGAACGGACAGTGAAGACCTCGTTTCGGGCCTACACCTGTGCCCAATGGAGGCCGAAACCGGTCGTTGTCCTCGGATTCATTCGAAATCCGCAGGCGGTTTTGCCTCAGGAATTTGCCGGACTTCGGTCCGGCAAGTTCCTGGGAGATCTACCGTGAGAATGGCCCTCGGTGTGGAGTACGACGGTAGCCGATTCTGCGGCTGGCAGACCCAGCCAGAGGGCTGCGCGGTGCAGGACGCGTTCGAGCGCGCATTGTGCGAGATTGGCGACACGCGGGTTGCGACCATTTGCGCCGGGCGAACGGACGCAGGCGTGCACGCACTCGCCCAGGTTGTTCACTTCGACACCGACGTGCGACGCCCGGCGTCGGCGTGGGTGCGAGGCGTGAATGCGCTCCTGCCGCCACCCTGCGCGGTCACCTGGGCACACGAAGTGGCCGAGGATTTTCATGCGCGATACTCCGCGGTGAGCCGGTCCTATCGCTATATTCTTCTTAACGATCCTGTTCGGCCTGCCGCGGCTCACGCGCGTGTCGGGTGGTTCCATCTGCCTCTCGACCTGGAAAAGATGCGTAATGCAGCCCGACTGCTCATCGGCGAGCACGATTTCAGCGCCTTTCGTAGCGCAGAGTGCCAGGCGCGCTCACCGGTGCGCACGGTGAAGCGCTTCGATCTCGTCCGCAGCGGTACTTACGTTGTGTTCGACGTGCAAGCCAACGCATTCCTGCATCACATGGTGCGGAACATCGTGGGCTGCCTGGTCTACGTGGGCAAAGGCAAGTTTCCTCCAGAGTGGCTTGGAGAGTTGTTAGCGGGGCGCGAGCGGACGCGAGCGGCGCCGACGTTTGCGGCCGCCGGGCTGTACCTGGCCCAGGTCGAATATGGGCCTCACTGGGGTCTGCCGGTGGCGCCGCGCGCAAATTTCATGGAACTGTGTGACAAAGGATAGGAAGCAGAAAGTGGTAGCACGCAGCACCCAAGCGTAGCATTTCCGCTTTACGATTCACTCGCCATGGCCACTGCAGTCAAGATATGCGGCATCACCCGGCTCGAGGATGCGCTCGCGGCGGCGCGTGCGGGTGCGCACGCCGTCGGTTTCGTCTTCTACGCGGCCAGTCCCCGCTGCGTGACGCCTGCAAAAGCCGCCGAGATCATGCGAGCATTGCCGCCGTTCGTCACCACCGTCGGATTGTTTGTAAATGCAACTGTGGAGGAGGTACGGGCTGCGCTCGTTGAGGCGCCCGTCGAGTTGCTCCAGTTCCACGGCGATGAGACGCCCGAGTTCTGTCGGCAATTCGGGCGGCCGTATGTCAAGGCGGTACGGATGGGGCCGGGGGTGGATTTGCTACAATACGTCCGGGCCTATCATGATGCGAAGGCGCTTCTTCTCGATACCTTTGTCGAGGGGCTGCAAGGCGGCAGCGGCGTCACCTTCGACTGGAGCCTCATCCCGCGCGACCTGGCGCTGCCAGTCATTCTCTCTGGTGGCCTGACCGCCGAGAATGTAACGGATGCCGTGCGCCGCGTGCGTCCGCTTGCGGTCGATGTATCGAGTGGCGTCGAGTCTGCCAAGGGCATCAAGGATGCTTCGAAAATGGCTGTTTTCATGAAGGGGGTGCGCAATGCAGATGCATGACCTGCCCGATCGCAGCGGCCATTTCGGCAAATACGGCGGGGTATTCGTTGCCGAGACGCTGATCGAGGCGCTCGACCAGCTAGAGGCCGCGTACGCGCGCTATCAGAACGATTCCCAGTTCCTCGCCGAATTCGCTTACGAGCTCAAGCACTACGTGGGGCGGCCCAGCCCGGTCTACCACGCGCGGCGCTGGTCCGAGCACTTTGGCGGGGCGCAGGTCTATCTCAAGCGGGAGGATCTCAATCATACCGGCGCGCATAAGATCAACAACGTGATCGGCCAGGCGCTGCTCGCACGCCGCATGGGTAAACCGCGCATCATTGCCGAAACCGGCGCCGGAATGCACGGGGTGGCTGCGGCCACCATCGCGGCGCGCTACGGGCTGGAGTGCGTCGTCTACATGGGCGTCGAGGACGTGAAGCGGCAAATGCAGAACGTTTATCGCATGAAGCTGCTGGGCGCATCGGTCGTGCCTGTGGAGAGCGGATCCAGGACGCTCAAGGATGCGCTCAACGAGGCGATGCGCGACTGGGTCACCAACGTTGAGAACACGTACTACATGATCGGGACGGTTGCCGGTCCGCATCCCTATCCGATGATGGTGCGCGACTTCCAATGCGTAATCGGGCGCGAGGCGCGGGAGCAAATGCAGGAGATGGTCGGTCGCCAGCCCGACGCGGTCGTCGCCTGTGTTGGCGGCGGCTCGAATGCGATGGGAATCTTCTATCCCTACATTACGGATGGAAAGGTCCGCCTGATCGGGGTCGAGGCCGCGGGCCGCGGGCTGGAAAGCGGCAAGCATGCGGCAACCCTGTGCACGGGCAAGCCGGGTGTGCTGCACGGCAACCGCACCTATCTGCTGCAGGACGAGAATGGTCAGATCATCGAGACGCACTCTGTCTCTGCGGGGCTCGATTACCCGGGAGTCGGACCCGAGCACGCCTGGTTGAAGGACAGCGGGCGCGCGGAGTACGTGGCCGTCATGGACGAGGACGCGCTCCAGGCATTCCATGACCTTTGCCGGTTCGAGGGTATTATTCCCGCTCTCGAATCCGCGCACGCGCTGGCGTATGCAGCAAAAATGGCGCCCCGCATGAGGAAAGACCAGATGCTGCTTATCAACCTTTCGGGCCGGGGCGACAAGGACATGCAAACGGTCGCCGAAATGGCCGGCATCAAGATCTAGCGATGAGTGCAGAGTGCAGAGTGCAGAGTGCAGAACGCGCTCCCGCGAAGCGGCCTGGGGGGTATTTCGCTCATCACTCATCACCCATCACTCATCACTGCCGTTAACATGTCCCGCATCACGTCCACATTCGAGGCGCTAAAGAAGCAGGGGAGAAAGGCGCTGATCCCGTTTATTACGGCAGGCGATCCCGAGCCCAAGCTGACCGTCGCGTTGATGCACGCTCTGGTGGACGGTGGGGCGGACGTACTCGAGCTGGGCGTTCCGTTCTCGGATCCCATGGCCGACGGGCCCGTGATCCAGCGCTCGAGCGAGCGCGCGCTCGCGCACGGCGTGTCGCTCAAGGACGTCATAAGATTCGTGCGCGAATTTCGCGCAACGAACGCGTCGACTCCAGTCGTGCTGATGGGCTACGCCAATCCGATCGAAGCGATGGGCCTGGAGCACTTTGCGGAAGCAGCCAAGGCGGCGGGCGTTGACGGGGTGCTGGTAGTGGACTATCCGCCCGCGGAGGCGCAACGGCTGGTCGAGCTGCTCGATGTGCGCGGGCTCGATACCATCTTTCTGCTGTCGCCGACGACGACGGATGCGCGGTTGGAGGAGGTTACGCGGCTGGGGCGGGGCTACCTTTATTACGTGTCGCTGCGTGGCGTCACAGGCGCCTCCCACGTCGACCTCGCGGACGTTGCCGCTCGCGTGCGGCGTGTCCGCGATTTTACATCGCTGCCGGTGGGCGTGGGTTTCGGGATCCGCGATGCGGCGACCGCCAAGGCGATCGCCGCATTATCCGATGCGGTGGTGATTGGCAGCGCCTTGATTCAAGAAATCGACAAAGCGCCACGAGACAAGGTAACGGCAGAGGTTATACGTTTTCTTGCTCCAATCCGCGAAGCGCTGGACAGCCTGTCAACGGTACGAGCATGAGCTGCAAAGCTCAAACCACGTTTGATTGGAATACATGCCATGCGACATGTAAAGGCCGCCGACATGACGGCGCTAATATGACCACGGTGATGGCGGAGGCGGCCCTATGAGCTGGCTGCAAAAACTCCTGCCGCCGAAGATCAAGCGCGACGCCGGCAGCCCGAGGAAGATGGTTCCGGAGGGACTGTGGAGCAAATGCGAGGCTTGCGAGGCGGTGCTGTACCGGGCGGACCTCGAGAAGAACCTCTACGTCTGTCCCAAGTGCGCGCATCACAATCGCATCTCGGCCCGCGAGCGGCTCGACTGGCTGCTCGACCGCGAGGGCCGTTACGAAGTGGGTGCTGAAGTGCTGCCGGTGGACAGCCTCAAGTTCAAGGACAGCCGGCGCTACACGGAACGCCTGGAGGAGGCGCGCCGGGCAACTTCGGAGGAAGATGCGCTCATCGTAATGCAGGGTAGCATCAAGACCCATCCTGTGATCGCGGCCGCATTCGAATTTGATTTTCTCGGCGGGTCGATGGGCGCCGTGGTGGGAGAGCGGTTCGTGCGCGGCGTGAAAGTATGCCTTGATCAGCGTCTGCCCTACATCTGCGTCACGGCCAGCGGCGGCGCGCGCATGCAGGAAGGGTTTTTCTCATTGCTGCAAATGTCGAAAACCTGCGCGGCTGTCACGCAGCTTGGCCGGGAACGCCTGCCGTTCATCACGGTGCTAACCGATCCGACGATGGGCGGGGTGTCTGCCAGCTTTGCCATGATCGGGGACATCGTCATCGCGGAGCCGGGTGCCCTTATTGGATTTGCCGGGCCGCGCGTGATCGAGCAAACAGTGCGGGAGACGTTGCCGGAAGGGTTCCAGCGCTCGGAGTTTCTGCTGCAGCACGGTGCGATTGACATAATCGTGGACCGCCGCGAATTGCGGGACAAGCTCGCCAGCATAATCGCGCTTCTGCTGAAGCTCCCGCCCGCCCCTTGAACATTCCATGTTCAACGTTCCAGGTTCCAAGTTCAAAGTTGCGGGTCTTGGGCTTTGAACCTTGAATCTTGAACCTGAAACGCTAGCCGAATGGCTAGCGTACATCGAGCGCCTGCATCCAAAAACGATCGCGCTCGGCCTTGAGCGGGTCGGGCACGTCAAGGAGCGGCTTGCCCTCGAGCCGTGTTTTCCCCTCGTCGTGGTCGGTGGTACCAACGGCAAGGGTTCCACCTGCGCGATTCTGGAATCGATCTTGCACCTCGCTGGATACCGCGTCGGGTGCTACACCTCGCCGCACTTCCTCCGCTACAACGAGCGGGTGCGCGTCGGCCGCATCGAGTTGCCCGACGCAGCGCTCGTGAGGGCATTCGGCGAGGTGGAGCGGATGCGCGACGATGTCGAACTGACGTATTTCGAGTATGGCACGCTTGCGGCCCTCTGGTTGTTTGTCGAGCAGCGCGTGGATGTGGCAGTCCTCGAGGTCGGCCTCGGCGGGCGGCTTGACGCGGTCAATGCGTTCGACGCCGATTGCGCCGTCGTGACCGCGGTCGATATCGACCACGTCGATTACCTCGGAGTGGATCGCGAGGCGATCGGGGCGGAGAAGGCGGGCATTTTCCGGGCAGGCCGGCCAGCGGTTTGTTCGGACCCGTCCCCGCCCGAGCGTCTCGTCCGTCACGCAGCGGAAATCGGCGCCGGGCTTCTGCGCATCGAGCAGGACTTCGGCGCCAAGGTACAAGGCAAGCACTGGCAATACTGGGGGCCGCGGGGACCACGCAGCGCGCTGCCGCATCCTGTATTACGGGGCGCATACCAACTGGACAACGCCGCGGCAGCAATCACGGCGCTGGAATGTCTGCGCGAACGGTTGCCGGTCGCCATGAACGACATCCGGCAGGGATTGTTGCAGGTGGAGCTGCCGGGCCGCTTCCAGGTCATGCCGGGGCGCCCGCCGGTGATTCTGGACGTGGCGCACAACCCGCACGCGGCGCGTGCACTGGCGGCGAATCTCGCCGCCATGGGGTGCACCGGTCGTACGTATTCCGTATTCGCGATGTTCGGCGACAAGGACGTTGCCGGCGTGGTGGCAGCCCTGGCGCCGCAAATCTCCCATTGGGTGATCGCCGGAATGGCCGGGCCCCGTGGCGCGGACGCAGGTGATCTGGAACGCGCCCTCGGCGCCGCGGGCATCGGGGCCTCCACGCGGTGCGCGAGCGTGGCCGACGCGTATGCGCAAGCCTGTGATATGGCGACGGAAAATGATAGAATTGTGGTGTTCGGGTCGTTCTACACCGTGGCTTCGGTCATGGCCTTGCTCGAGCGCCGGCGGCGGGCGCGGGCCTCGGGGTAGAACCCCGGTGATAGTCACAGCCATGATGGTGGCGGAGGCGGCATCGACGGCAGCAGATGGCGCGAACGACTAGCGACGAAGAGTTACAGCTTAAACGGCGCGCGCGGCGGCGATTGATTGGCGCCATCGTGTTGGTCACGGCCATCGTGGTGGTGCTGCCGATGGTGCTCGACTCCGAGCCCAAGCCGTCCGGCGGGGAAGTCGCGGTCCGGATTCCTTCCCCCAATTCCGGCACGTTTTCCCCGAAACTGGTGACCGAGGCCCCGGCGCCGAAAACAGCGCCCAAGGCGCCGGCGGCGCAAGAGAAGAAGCGAGAGGCGCCAGCCGTCCCGCTGGCGCCAAAGCCGGCGCCCCAAAAGGCAGCAAAGGCCGATGCCAAGCCCGTCGCCCAGGCGCCACCCCAGCCTGCCAGCCCGCGGTATGTCATCCAAGTCATTGCGCTGGCTGATGCGGATAAGGCGAACCAGCTGCGGGAAAAGATCGCGGCAGCCGGCATCAAGTCCTATACAGAAGTCGTCAAGACGGTGAAAGGGGACGTCACGCGTGTCCGCGCCGGGCCGTTCGAAAACCGAAAGGCGGCGGAAGAGGCCCACGAGAAGCTTAAAACGATTGGCCTGAGCGGGAACATCACGACGAAATGACCGTGTTTGACTACGTCGTGATCGCAGTCGTCGGACTATCAATCCTCCTCAGCGTGATTCGTGGGCTGGTTCGGGAAGTGCTTGCCCTGCTCGCCTGGGTGGTCGCGTTCCTTGCAGCGAACTTCTTTGCCGGTCCGCTGGCGACCCTGCTGCCCGACGAGATGTCGAACGTGGAGGTGCGTCTTCTGGTCGGTTTCGGGGCGGCGTTCGTGGTAGTCCTGCTTTCGATGAGCCTGCTTGCCATGTTCGCCGCTAAACTGGTAAAAAACTCCGGTCTTGGCGTGGAAGACCGCGTGCTGGGAGGCGTATTCGGGCTGGCGCGCGGAATGCTGGTGGTCGTGGTTCTGGTATTGCTCGCCGGTCTTACGGCATTGCCCAAGCAGCCGGTTTGGCGGGAGGCGGTATTGAGTAAACCGCTGGAATCGTTCGTGGGCAGAGTCAAGCCCTGGCTGCCGGGTGGACTGTCGCAACGCATCACCTACGATTGAGGCACGCGATGTGCGGGATAGTCGGCATTGTCACGAAGGATAGCCCGGTCAACCAGTTGTTGTACGACGGGCTGCTGGTGTTGCAGCACAGGGGACAGGATGCCGCCGGTATCGTGACCGCCGAGGGCTCGACATTCCACATGCACAAGGGACCGGGCATGGTGCGTGACGTGTTCCGCACGCGAAACATGCGCACGTTGATCGGCCTCTCCGGCATTGCCCACACACGCTATCCCACTGCGGGCTCGGCTTGGTCGGCGGCTGAGTCGCAGCCGTTCTACGTTAATTCGCCGTTCGGCATTGTGCTCGGCCACAACGGCAATCTGACGAACACCGAGCAGCTCAAGAACGATTTGTTCCGGCAGGACCTGCGGCACGTCAATACCAACTCGGACTCGGAGGTGCTGCTCAACGTGCTCGCGCACGAACTGCAAGAGACCGCGACCAACTACAAGCTGGACCCCGCCACGATCTTTGCGGCCGTTTCAGGCGTGTACCGGCGCTGCCGCGGCGCTTACGCCGTGGTGGCGATGATCGCGGGTTACGGCCTCCTTGCCTTTCGAGACCCGTTCGGCATCCGTCCGCTGATTTTCGGGCGTGCGGAGACCCAGGGCGGCTACGAGTACATGGTGGCCTCGGAGAGCGTGGCGCTCGATACGCTGGGTTTCCAGACGGTGCGCGATGTCGCTCCCGGCGAGGCGATCTTCATTGACCAGGACGGCAACTTCTACAGCCGCCAGTGCGTGCCGGCCGTCTCGCTCAATCCCTGCATCTTTGAGTTCGTCTATCTGGCCCGGCCTGATTCGGTGATCGACGGGATCTCGGTCTACGAGACGCGGTTGCGGATGGGCGAAAGTCTCGGCGAGAAAATCAGCCAACAGTATCGTCATCTCGACATCGACGTCGTGATCCCGATCCCGGATTCCAGCCGGCCGGCAGCCATGGAGCTCTCGAAGCAGCTCAACCTGCCGTACCGTGAGGGCTTTATCAAGAATCGCTACATCGGTCGGACCTTCATCATGGCCGGGCAGTCGGTCCGCCGCAGATCCGTCCGGCAGAAGCTCAATTCGATCGCGATGGAGTTTCGTAACAAAAACGTTCTGCTGGTGGATGATTCCGTGGTGCGGGGTAACACGAGTCGCGAGATCGTGCAGATGGCCCGCGAATCCGGCGCGCGCAAAGTGTTCTTCGCCTCGGCTGCTCCGCCGGTGCGCTTCCCCAACGTCTACGGCATCGACATGCCCACGCGCGAGGAGCTGATCGCAGCGGGACGCACGGAAGCGGAGATCGCGCGCGAGATCGGTTGCGACGAACTCATCTACCAGAATCTGGATGCGCTGCGCCGCGACGTGCAGAGCGTCAATCCGAAGGTCACCAACTTCGAGGATTCGTGCTTCTCGGGGGTGTACATCACCGGCGATGTCACGCAGGAGTACCTGGATGGCATCGAAGCGAGGCGCCGCGAGGGCGCAATGATGACGGAGATGACGTCGGTGTCGTCCTCGCAACTCGACCTCGGGCTCGAGCTGATCGAGTGACCCCTGCCGGTCACTCGACAGGGGCGTGAATTCTGAATGGTGAATTCGGCTAAAGCGACGGTGGAAAAACCCGTTCGCGGAAGCTGAACGGGTTTTTTATTGCCTTTAGCAGGCGGAAAGTAGGTGACATGAGCGACGAATACCATCTGGATACGCTCGCGGTGCGGGCGGGGACGGAGCGCAGCCAGTTCGGCGAGCACTCCGAGGCCCTTTACCTCACTTCGAGCTTCGTGTTCAAGACCGCTGCGCAAGCCGCAGCCCGCTTCTCGAACCAGGAGCCGGGCAACATCTACTCGCGCTTTTCCAATCCGACCGTGACCATGCTGGACGAGCGCCTTGCCGCGCTCGAGGGTGCGCAATGCTGTATTTCGACCGGCTCGGGCATGGCGGCCATTCTTGCGACCGTAATGGGACTGCTGAAGAGCGGGGACCACGTGGTGTGCTCAGCGGGCGTGTTTGGCGCGACCGTGCAGCTCCTGGGCAATATCATGAAGCGTTTCGGGGTGGAGACGACGTTCGTTTCGGGTAGCGCTCTCAGCGATTGGGAGAAAGCGGTGAAGCCCGCTACGCGCCTGCTTTTCGTCGAGACGCCATCGAACCCGCTCACCGAGATCTACGACATCGCGGCGCTCGCGGGCCTTGCAAAAAAGTCAGGTGCGCTGCTGGCCGTGGACAACTGCTTTTGCACCCCTGTGCTGCAGCGTCCCCTGGACCTGGGTGCGGACATCGTCATCCATTCCGCGACCAAGTACCTCGACGGGCAGGGCAGAGTGCTGGGTGGAGCAGTGCTCGGCAGGCGCGATGCGATCCATGAAGGCGTGTTCGGCTTCCTGCGCACGGCGGGGCCGACGTTGAGTCCCTTCAACGCCTGGGTGATCCTGAAAGGACTGGAGACGCTTAGGATCCGGATGGAAGCCCAGTCCGCGTCAGCGTTGGCGCTTGCGCAGTGGCTCGAGCAGCAGCCCGCCATCGAGCGCGTTTACTACCCCGGCCTTGCTTCTCACCCGCAGCACGAGCTCGCGAGGAAGCAGCAAAAGGGGTCGGGCGCCATCGTGTCGTTCGACGTGAAGGGAGGGCAGGACGCGGCCTGGCGCGTGGTCGATGCGACGACCCTGCTCTCGATCACGGCTAATCTCGGGGACACCCGGAGCACCATCACACACCCGGCCTCGACCACTCATGGCCGCATCTCGGCGGAAGCCCGCGTTGCCGCGGGAATAGCAGATGGTTTGTTGCGCATTGCGGTGGGCCTCGAACACATCGAGGACATCAAGGCCGATTTGGCGCGTGGATTGAGCGCGTAGCCTTCTCACGCGAACGTGCCCAGCACCCTGTCGGACTTAGGTGTCGGACAGGCTGCTAAAGGAGTTTGTCGGAGCTAAGTCCGACAAACTCCTAGGTGCCACAAGACGGACTGAGCTGCCACGCGCCAATTAACAAGGCCGAACGCAGGCGTTCGGCTTTGCCTTCGCGTGTTCGAACGGACGACTGGATCGCTGTTCAACGCGCGGAAAAGTTACTCTAACCCCTGGGTCTCCCTTACTCGTCGCGCGTCCGGGTGGGGCGTGTTGTTAGACCCTAGCGTGCTTGCCCGGTGATTCGCGAGCCACTCTCGAATTGCGGCTGCGTTCTCCGTGTGGCGATCGAAACCGGTGAAATGACGGGTGAGAGGGATGACTCCCGTAGAAGTTGAGAGCACAACCCGTGAGGCTCCCGATGGATCGTCGTGCACCTCAACTCCGATCACCTCACATAGGGGGCGTTCGCCCCGCACTCGACCAGGCCATCCGAAGTGTCGCCAAGCCACGACGCCACGAGCAGCATCAAACACGAACCGAGTCGGCAGCGCGGACAGATATGAAATGACTGATCCAACAACGATCCCGGTTCCGGTTGCGACCCTTTCGCCGACGGCGAGGGCGTTCGGGGAATCGACGGCTTGGACAATCACGCCGATCACTAGCGCGGCGGCAATTGTGGGTACGACCACGGGCCTGTGCAGCAGCACAAGGAACGAGGGAGCATTTGTAACGATGCGCAGCCGCGTATCCTGCCGTCTAACGTCCGCGATGACGCGCGCTCGGAAGCGCGCAGCGCTTTCTTGCGTCGTTGTCGATCGCGCGGTTAGCGGCCAACTCGCGTCCGCCAATAACCGGGTAGGCGGCTTTGGTGTGCGAGCACCTCGATACGGAGCACATCGGATGTCGCGCTGTAAATCAGCGTAAAGGGAAAACGGGGAAGAACGAAACGGCGTAGGTCGCGAGCAACCGGCTGACCAATCTCGGGCTGATCCAGCAGAAGATCCGTCGCACGTCGAATCTCGGATTCAAGACGTTCCCCCAAACCCGGAACTTGTAGCTCGTAGTGTAGCGCTGCCTCGATAAGTTCCAACTCCGCTTCGGGGTGGAACTCCAGCCTCATCGCTTCAGGCGCGCACGGAGATTCGCGAATACTCGTTCGCCGGGGATCGACTGCACCTTGCCTTCGACGATCTCCCGGTGCCGCCGCTGCGCCTCTTTAAACCAGGCGCTCTCGACGTCGGCGTCGGGCGGGCCGTCGAGTTCAGCGATAAGGGAGCGGATCAGATCCGCCTTGTCTTCGAGACTCAATGCCCGGATTTTGGCCTCAATTTCAGCAACAGCCGTGGACATGCTGGCCTCCTAAATCGCATTGTGTGTGGACATTGTAGCGCCGTATGTTGTTGGCCGCTAACGTGTCCCGATCACCCGCGCCAGCAAGCGCGAGCAACGCTTGCTCGCGCCGGGGTGGATCGAGTGGTTAGGGTGCAACAACTTCTCCACTACCCCGACGCTCGCACAACCATGAGCCGACATATGCAAAAAGTAAAACTCCCAAAAAATATAGCCACTGCTCGGGCATAGCCCACTCTAAGGCGACTAAGCCAATCCCGAACGGGGACCAAGACGCCAGCGCCGTCTGGAGCATGAGCGCCGACGCAGAAAAAACCAGCCAGAAACGAAGCACGCAAGGGTGCACGAAAAAACCCAAAGGAAGGCCCAACAACGCACCTATGATGACGGTCCAGACTGCGGCGTTCGCGCCCCGCACGATCAATTTCGCGTGCGGAGCAAGCCCGAGGTCGAGCGCGAGCTGATAGAGCGCAACCGTGATACCGCCGGAGTATCCGAACAGGACTGTCATTGCCGGGAAAGCCAATACTCCGAGGCCAATCGCAATGAGAGATTTGCGGGCCATATTGGAGCGCTGCACGACTTTGCACCCTAACGAGCAGCATCAGCGGCGGCGCGAAGCCCCGTCCGCTGCATGCTGTTGTTAGACCGATTGTTTCTTGTACTCCTCGAAGAACGACGCGTCGATCTCAAACGTCTGGCGTGGTCGCAAGCCAAGCTCCAACTTTTCAAGCATGCCTGCTAGCTTCTCGCCATCGACCAGTTCGATCGGCGGTGCCCCATCCCGCACCGCCTCCTTGCGGGCTTCAGACGTGAACGACCCGGTGGTGATGATGATTCCCTTGTCCGCGCGTCCGGTCATTGCGCCTCGGAAATCGCGCACGTGACTCGGCGTGACCGACCCCGCGTACTTCTTGCACTGGAAGAGGACTTTGAAGCTGACGAGGGCGTTGACCTGGAGGATGCCGATGCCGTCGATGCCACCATCTCCGGATCGGCCAGTGATGGTGACTTCCTGGAAACCGGACTCGCGGAGGAGTCGTTGGCAGAAGCGCTCAAACCCCGCGGCCGGGAGCGATTGCAGCGTCTGAGCCAGTTCCTGGCGGTAGTCGGTGACCGGCGGAACTGCGTCCTCAAGACCTGGTTGCGGCGCGCCGCCAGTCGGAGGCTTCGTCTGTTCTGAGACCTCTCGAACGATCCGCTGAATCTCGTCGGGAGTAACCTCACCGAGTGACCTGCCCTTCTCGGTCAAAGTCCAAACCCCGCGTTGCGATGAGTCTATGTATCCCGCCTTTGCAAGGTAGAACCTCGCCCAATGAACTTGGTTCTCGAACCGAGTTTGAACGCCAC
>JAOTVX010000056.1 GCA_029863175.1 Betaproteobacteria bacterium
TCCGCGTTTATCTGCGTTTATCTGCGGCTAAATAAACTTGGGTTTGACCTTCATCGGCGTAAATCGGCGTCCATCAGCGGCTCTCTAACTGCCGTGAACGGTGAATGGAGCGTGATGGGTGACGAGTGACGAGCGCTATGTGTTGATCACCAAATCGGTATCCAGGACCTCACTTGGCGTAGCCTTAGCGTTCTTGAGGTTCGATTCTGAGTAATGTTCTCTTGGCGTCCTTCGCGGTGAAGCTTTCTCATGAATCACCGGCGCTCTTGGCGTCGTGTGGGTTCAATTCTAGTTCCTGCTTCTCTCTGCGCCTCGGCGGTTCAGTTTGTATTCCTGGTCTTCTTGGCGCTCTTGGCGTCTTGGCGGTTCATTGCTAGAACTTCGCGGGATCAAGGTCGAGGACGCTCCCCGCCCCCTGGACGACCTCACGCGCAAACGCAGCCGCTTTCGGCAGCTCGTGCTCCGCGTAGAACCGGGCGGTCGCAAGCTTGGCTTCTAGAAACTCCCGGTCCGCGTCGGGTTGCTTGAGCTGCTCGCTGGCGATCAGCGTGGCGCGGGCGATCATCCAGCCCCCGGCCACCGTGCCGAAGAGCTTGAGGTACGGGACCGACACCGCCGCAACCGCGTTCGGGTCATGCGGAAAGGTATCGACAATCCACCGCGTCGCTCCTTCGAGGTTGTCGATTGCTTCGTTAAGATTGCCGCGCAGGGATGGAGGCATCCGTTCTGCTGCGTCGAGTTGCGCGGCAATCTTGCGCATGGCGTCGATCACTGCCAGCGCCGTCGCGCCCTTCTCGGCGCCGACCTTGCGCCCGACGAGATCGCTCGCCTGGATGCCAGTCGTGCCCTCGTAGATGGTCGTGATGCGCGCATCGCGCAGGTACTGCGCGGCGCCGGTCTCCTCGACAAAACCCATTCCTCCGTGGACCTGGATACCGGTGGAGGCGATCTCGATCGCCTGCTCGGTGCACCAGCCCTTGACTACCGGCGTGAGCAGATCGAGCACCGCGTAGCTGCGCCGCTTCTCGGCGGCATCAGGGTGGTGTTTCGACTTGTCGAGCAAGGCGGCGGAGAAATACACCAGGGCACGCATTGCCTCCGTCTGCGCCTTCATCGACAGCAGCATCCGGCGCACGTCGGGATGATGAATAATGGTAACGCGGTCCCCGCTTCTCTGGCCGATCTCACGACCCTGCACGCGCGTCTTCGCGTATTCCAGTGCGTGCTGATACGCCCGCTCCGAAAGCGCGACGCCCTCGAGGCCGACGCCAAGCCGCGCGTGGTTCATCATGGTGAACATGTACTCGAGCCCGCGGTTCTCTTCTCCTACCCGATAGCCAATGGCGCCCTTCTCATCCCCGTAGGCGAGGACGCAGGTGGGGCTCCCGTGGATGCCCAACTTGTGCTCGATCGAGACACACCGGATGTCGTTGCGCTCGCCGGCCGTGCCGTCCGCCTTGGGCACGAACTTGGGAACGATGAAGAGCGAAATACCCTTGATCCCCTCCGGGGCCTCAGGAGTACGGGCCAGCACGAGGTGAACGATATTCTCTGCGAGATCGTGCTCACCCCAGGTGATGAATATCTTGGTGCCCTGGATGCGGTAGTGATCGCCCTCCGGCACCGCGCGCGTGCGTACCGCTGACAGGTCCGAGCCGGCCTGAGGCTCCGTCAGGTTCATCGTTCCGCACCATTCGCCCGACGTGAGCTTCGGAAGATAGAGGTCCTGCTGCTCAGGTGAGCCGTGGATACGCAGCGCTTCGAGCACGCCGGTCGTCAGCATTGGGGCAAGGCAGAAGGACATGCAGGCGCTGTTCCAGATCTCCTGCACCGGCATGGCGACGATGTGCGGCAACCCCTGCCCCCCGTACTGCGGCTGCCCGCCCAGGCCGTTCCAGCCGGCCTCGATGAACTGCCGGTACGCCTCCTTGAAGCCCTGCGGAGCCGTTACCTTTCCATCGGCGAGCCGGGCGCCCTCTTTATCACCTTGGCGATTGAGCGGGTCCAGCACGTCACGCGCGAACTTGCCCGCCTCATCAATCACCTGGCCGACGACTTCGGCGGTCGCCTCCTCGCAACCCGGTAGCGCCGTCACTTCCGAGAGCCCCGCGAGCTCGCGGATCGCGAACAGCATGTCCCTTAATGGCGCGGCATAACTCGACACGGATTAACGACGCGAGTAAATCGGCGAAATCACAAATGGCCAGAAAATCGCAGTAAACCGCGCCATCTATGATTCATCGTTCACCGGAACTCACAGCGCAGCTGTGAGTTCCGGTACGGCCTTGAAGAGATCCTCGACCAGCCAGTAGTTGGCGATCGCAAAAATCGGCGCTTCCGGGTCCTTGTTGATGGCCACGATCACCTTGCTGTCCTTCATGCCGGCCAGGTGCTGGATCGCGCCGGAAATACCTATCGCCACATAGAGCTCGGGCGCGACGATCTTCCCCGTCTGCCCGACCTGGTAGTCGTTCGGCACGAATCCGGAGTCGACGGCGGCGCGCGATGCGCCCACCGCAGCGCCCAGCTTGTCGGCAAGCGCCTCGAGGATCTTGAAGTTCTCGGCGCTGCCCATGCCGCGGCCGCCGGAGACGATGATGCTCGCCGCAGTGAGCTCGGGCCGGGCTGACTTGGTGAGCTCCTGCCCGTTGAACTTCGAAAGCCCCGCCTCCGGTCCCGGCGCCAGAGTTTCCACCGGCGCGGCAGAGGCCGCCTCGCCGGCGGGGTCGAATCCCGTCGTGCGCACCGTAACCACTTTGATCTTGTCCTTCGACTGCACCGTGGCGAGCACATTGCCGGCATAGATCGGGCGCACGAAGGTGTCCGGCGACTGAACGGCGCTGATGTCGGAAATCTGCTGCACGTCGAGGAGCGCCGCCACCCGCGGCATCAGGTTCTTGCCAAAGCCGGTCGCAGGTGCGACGACATGGGTGTAGTGTCCGGCAAGCGGCACGATCAGCGCGGCGAAGTTCTCGGCGAGCGAGCCGGCATAGTGCGGCGCGTCGCAGTGCAGGACCTTCTTCACGCCCGCCACCTTGGCTGCCGCCTGGGCAGCATCGCCGCATTCATGACCCGCCACCAGCACCGTCAGGTCATCGCCCATTATGCCCGCCGCGGCGATGGCGTTCGCCGTGCCCGTCTTCAGCTGCTTCCCGTCATGTTCTGCTATTACCAGTACTGACATAGTCTTTCCCGTTTCCGACTTAAGGTTCTAAAAGTTATCTCAAAAACCAAAACAATATAGCCGCCCATCCTCATCCCTTTCCCTTCTCCAGAATTGAGAAGGGGAAGCTCGAGCCTCCCCTCTCAGTTTGGGAGAGGGGCGGGGGTGAGGGACTGAACGCCGATGAAGGTCAAACCCAAGTTCATTTAGCCGCAGATAAACGCGGATGAACCCCAGAACTGAGCCGCCAAGACGCCGAGAGAAACACGACTCAAGAGCAATTACTCGTCATCCATCACCCGTCACCTATCACCCATCACTCGTCACCCGTCACCCGTCACCGTAGTTAAATGACCTTGGCCTCGTTCTTCAGCTTCGCCACCAGCTCGGCCACATCAGCCACCTTCACGCCCGCGCCCCGCTTGGCCGGCTCTTCGACCTTGAGTATGGTGAGCCGTGGGGCCACGTCGACGCCGAGCGCATCGGGCTTGACCACCTCGAGCGGCTTCTTCTTCGCCTTCATGATGTTGGGCAGCGTCACGTAGCGCGGCTCGTTGAGTCGCAGGTCCGCCGTCACCACCGCCGGAAGCTTGACCGTGATCTTCTCCAGCCCCCCGTCGATCTCGCGGGTGCAATCGGCATTGTCGCCATTGATCGCGATATTGGAGGCGAACGCCGCCTGCGCCCAGCCAAGGAGCCCCGCCAACATCTGGCCGGACTGGTTCGAATCGTCGTCGATCGCCTGCTTGCCCATGATGACGAGGCGCGGGCTCTCCTTCGCGACGATCGCCTTCAGCACCTTCGCCACGGCCAGCGGCTGCACATCGGCATCGGCTTCGACGAGGATGCCGCGGTCGGCGCCCATTGCCATCGCGGTGCGCAGCGTCTCCTGCGATTGCATCGTGCCGATTGAAACCGCCACGATTTCGGTAACGACGCCGGCTTCCTTCATGCGCACGGCCTGCTCCATCGCGATTTCGCAAAAGGGGTTCATTGCCATCTTGACGTTCGCGGTCTCGACGCCGCTTCCGTCGGATTTCACGCGCACCTTGACGTAAGGATCAATGACGCGCTTGACGCTCACCAGCACCTTCATGATTACTCCTGCAGGAACGTTTCAAAAAATTGATACAAGGAGGATCCGTAGTTTACCGGATTGCGCCTGCCACCGGAATGCGGTCATACCCTGGGATCGGCCCCTGTCTTCTCGCAATGTGAACTTCCATATGACCTCGAGCCTGGCCCCATTTTTACACTTTCTCCACCGGCCGTCAGCCTCCCCGCGCACCAAAGGCGACGGTTACAATCCCCCATGGCTCAGGTCAAGAGGAAAGTCGGGTGATAACGGATTCCAACACACGGAAGGAAGTCGTCAAGGCGTCGTGGTGGGCGTCATTTCTATACGGCGCCGTCGGCGCGCCCGACGAACTAGGGTCCGGGAGAGGCTTCTCGGTCGCCTTGTTCCACTTCGTGACGGGCAGCTTCCTCCTGTCGAACTGGTTCCTGTCGGTGGCGGTCGGGGTAACCGCAATTGACGTTTTGAGCACGATGGCCTGGATCGGTCTGGTCATCTTCGTGTTTCAGATCCGTAGGACTACCCGCGCCGTCTAATGGCAACGACAGCAATTATCGCGCTTGCGCTTCTGGAGCTGCTGGTGATCGCGCGGGTCCTGCTGCGCCCGCATCGCGACCCCGCATCGCGCGTGGCCTGGATTCTGCTCATCGCGGCTGCGCCGGCGGTCGGGATACTCGCCTACCTGTTCGTGGGGGAGACGAGTATCGGTCGCCGTCGCGCGGCGCGTCTGCGCGAGATCGAGCGGTCGCTGCCTCCGTTCACAGAAACCGAGGACAGCGTGCGGCCGGAGGTCCCTGAGCTCTACACTCGCCTCTTCGCCGTCGGAAAATCGATCTCAGGCTTTGAGCCGGGCGGAGGCAACACCGCCCGGCTCCTTGAGGACTCCAACGCTACCATCGACTCGATGGTCGCCGACATCGACGCGGCGAAGGAGCACGTCCACCTGCTCTTCTACATCTGGCTGCCGGACAACAACGGCTGCAAGATCGTCGAAGCCTTGAAGCGCGCAACGGGTCGCGGGGTCGTCTGCCGCGCCATGGCGGATGGGCTCGGCTCGCGGGACATGATCGGTTCCGCGCACTGGAAGGCAATGAAGGAGGCTGGCGTGCGCCTCGCGGTCGCCCTGCAGATCGGCAACCCCCTGCTGCGGCTGCTCAGGGGCCGGATCGACCTGCGCAACCACCGCAAGATCGTCGTCATCGACGGGCGCATCACCTACTGCGGCAGCCAGAACTGCGCCGATCCCGAGTTCCGCGTGAAGGCGAAATTCGCGCCCTGGGTGGATGCAGTCATGCGGTTTGAGGGACCGATCGCGCGTCAGAACCAGCATCTCTTCGTCACCGACTGGATGGAGAACGCCGACGAAGACATCCGCGAGCTCTTGCGCGGGCCGGTCACCGCACACGAGCCCGGCGTTCCTGCACAGGTGTTCGGGACGGGGCCGACGGTCCGCTTCTCGGCAATGCCGGAGATGTTCATTTCGCTATTGTTCGGGGCCCGGCGCGACGTGGTGATCTCGACGCCCTACTACGTTCCCGACGAGTCTCTGCAGCATGCCTTGTGCGCTGCGGCGTACCGCGGCGTCGACACGACGATCGTTTTTCCGGCGCGGAACGATTCGTGGATCGTTCGCGCGGCGAGCCGCAGCTACTATGCCGACCTGCTCAAGGCAGGCGTGAAGATCCACGAGTACGTGGAAGGGCTTCTCCACACGAAGTCGTTCACCGTCGACGGCGAAATCACGCTCATCGGCTCGGCTAACATGGACCGCCGCAGTTTCGAGCTCAACTACGAGAACAGTATCCTGTTCTGCGGCGCGAAGCTGACCGCTGATGTCCGGGAGCGACAGTGGACCTACATTGCGAGTTCGAATTCGGTCACGCTCGAGCAGGTTGAGTCCTGGCCCGTGGCACGCCGATTGTGGAACAATGCGATCGCCATGTTGGGGCCGATCCTATGACGCCCGGCAGAAAACAGTAGGAAAGGCGCCTGGAAAAGTGGAAAAGGGGCCAGGCTCAGAAAAAGTGCAGCCGCGCGGTCAAGCCAGCCGGCGCTTACGTTCTTGCTATTAGGACTCGGATTCATCCGAGGCGTCAGCCGGCCGTAGACGCGTCCGATCCGTCGTAACGGTGACGATTGCCCCGGCGGCCAGCTCGGTGCCATAGCGGGCAAGAACATCCGCGCAGACCGACGCTTGGCGAGACGGATGGATGTCGGCAAGTCGGACAATTCCGCAATGCGGCTTGCCGAACACCACCGCCAGCTCGCCGAAGTCCTTGTCGAGTGTGACGAGGATCCGCGATTCGCGCTGCGCAAACTCGAGGATAGCGTCGTCGCCGGGATCAGACGTCCACTGCCCAGTCCAGATTGCGTCGTGACCTGCCGCCGCTAGCGCGGAGCGCGTCCGCGGCGAGACGCAGGTATCGAGCAGGAGCTTCAAGCCGCCGAGTCGATGATCGCCGGTTCGACGCGCTCACGTCCGACTAGGCGCCGCGCGTACACCAGGCACGCCCGGATGTCGTCGCCCTCGAGAAACGGGTAGTGCTCGAGAATCGACTCCGGCGTCGCGCCTGCCGCCAGCATCCCGAGCACATGCTCGACCGCGATCCTCCGACCCCGGACGATCGGCTTGCCGCCGAAGATGGCAGGATTGACGGTGATACGCGCCAACAGATCCGCTTCGTTCACTACGCAGGCTCCGGATGAAACCACTTGGCTACATTCTACGCCGTGGGACGACGGATGCCCAGTTCAAGCCCCTCCGGCGCGAATACGCAGGGCGACGGAAAAGGTGTCAGGAACGAATGCTGCTTACTTAAGCGGTAAGTAGCTGATGTGCTGTACAAAAGCAGCTGGCTCTGGTCGAATGATTGGATGGAGTCGCCAAACAACCATCCGTCATCCGAGGAGCCAGCCCAATGCATCCTAATGCGAGCGCGTGCGCGCAGCAACAGCGACGAGTTCGAGGGCATGTCCGCAACACCGATGCGTATGCGTTCTTCAACCTGCTAACGAGTGCTCAATTGTTGGGCGAGGTCGAGTCGCTGTTGCCGCAGCATCGGGAACGGTTGTTCCCGCCGACCGAGACGCTGTCGATGTTTCTGGCACAGGCGCTCAGTGCCGATCGTTCTTGCCAGAAGGCGGTGAATGACACCGCGGTCAAGCGCTTGGCCGGCGGTCTGCCGCGGTGCAGTACGCATACCGGAGCCTATTGCCGTGCGCGAGAGCGCTTGCCGGTGCAGATGGTGCGCACACTGGCGCGCTACGCGGGGCGCTGGGTCACGGCGCGCGTGCCCGAGTCGTGGCGTTGGCGGGGCCGTCGGGTACGGTTGGTGGACGGCACGACCCTGGCGCTGGCGGACACCGCGGCCAATCAGGCTGTCTATCCGCAACCGCGCAGCCAGCAGCCGGGCCTGGGTTTCCTCTTGTGCCGGATGGTGGGCCTGATGTGTCTGGGCAGTGGCGCCATGCTCGATGCGGCCATCGGCCGCTATCAAGGCAAGGGCGGCGATGAACAGTCGTTGCTGCGTTCGATACTCGATACCCTGGCGTGCGGGGACGTGCTGTTGGGGGATGCCTATTGCGCCACCTATTTCCTGCTGTGCACCTTGCGCGAACGCGGCATTGATGCGGTGTTTGAGCAATACGGCGCGCGCCAGCGCAGTACCGACTTTCGCTACGGTCAGCGGCTGGGTCCGCGCGACCATCTGATCGTGCTGGAGAAGCCCACCATCAAACCGGACTGGATGACGCAGGCTGACTACGAACAGGCGCCCAACACCGTGAGCGTGCGCGAGTTGCGTGCCGGGGGCAAGACCCTGGTGACGACGCTGCTGTGCCCGAAGCAAACGCGAAAATCCGCTTTGCAGTCCCTGTATCAACGCCGCTGGCACGTCGAGTTCGATCTGCGCAACATCAAAACCACCTTGGGGATGGAGCGCTTGAGCTGCCAGAGCCCGGCCATGGCCATCAAGGAGGTCTGGGTCTATGTGCTCGCCTACAATCTCATTCGGCTGATGATGGCGCAAGCAGCGCTGCTCGCCCAGCGGCTGCCGCGAGAGCTCAGCTTCAAGCACACCGTGCAGCTTTGGATCGCCTGGGATCACCAGGGCCATGGCACCGAGCACGAGGACCAGGTCTATGGCCTGTTCGTTCTGATCGCTCAACAAAGGGTCGGCGAGCGTCCCGGCCGCATCGAGCCCAGAGCCGTCAAGCGACGACCAAAACCCTACCCGCTGCTCACCACACCACGCCCGATCGCCCGCGCGCACGTCCGCCAATATGGTCACCCCAAAAAGCTTAAGTAAGTGCCATTCGAGCCTGGCCCCTTTTACTGATCCGCGGTTACTTTGCCGGCGGCTTGACGCCGCGCAGTTCCGCAAACCGCCTCGCGAAAAGCAGCGCCCATTTGTCGAACGCGTTCTTTGCATACGACCAGGCCTGGAACGAGTTCAGGTAGCCGTTCGCCCAGGTCTCCGCCGCACCGCTTGCGTTGTCGTCCAGGGCGTACTTGCGCCCGATCTCGGTGTCGCGGCACTCGGCGAGGATCGCCGCCGATGCGCCGTCTCGAATCTGCATCTCCATGCCTGCTACGCCCAGGTAAGGGGTGGAGCCTGCTGGCCTGCCGGCGGCAACGCCGGAGCCCGCTTCGGCAACGAATCCATAAGGGATCAGCGTGCCGGCGACGCTCCGGGATACCTGGGTCGGCACGAGATCGGTGAGCGCGATCCGCATCACCACAACGCCGGGGCCCGCCTTGTCAGCGATCTGCATCTGCGGCTTTAGAGCCTTGACCAGCGCATCGTGAAAGTAGTCGGTCAGGATCTTGAGGTCGGTGGGGTCGATCGTGTTCTCCGCGTCCTTGTTTTTCGGCGGTGCGAGCGATACGACGATGCGCGAGACCAGCACCTTGTCGTAATTCTTCGGCTTGAGGTTCGGATCGTGCCAGCATTCGATGCCCTCCCCCCAGGGCACGGGTTTCAGCCGCGCGTAGTCGGACAAAAAGCCGCTCTGGGTCATGCGGGTTTTGTCCGAAGCGGTCACCGCGGTGCCGCTCCCCGGGGTTTGGCAGCCCGCGAGCAGCGCAGCGGCCGTGAGAACGCCGCCGCTCAGCGCGCGCAGGGCAATGGTTTGCCAGTTGGTCATGATGATAAATTCTCCGTTTGATGTCGTTAGCAATTATCGCCGATCGTTGTAAGGTGCGTCACGCTAACCGATAGCAAAGAAAAGACTTTTCGCAAGAGCCGATCCATGGCAGCGTCTAACTGCGCAGGGTCTTTCCCGTTTGGTCGAACGACTCTCGTTTCGCTCGCTTCCCGAATCTACGAAACTCCGCTTGGTTTAGAGACGCGACGAAACGCCGCTTGGTTTAGAGACGCGGCGGCTCTCCGTCAGCAGGCGCGTCGCCGTCATTCACTTTGAGAGGAAACCTCATGAAGACCCGTATGTTCTCGCAATGGTTTGCCCTTTTCGCCGCGGCTGCCTTCGCCCTGGGCGTCGCCACGGCTACCCATGCCGCGTCTCCGACCGGCGTGACTGTCGCCGACGCGGTCGTGATCACCGCAGAAGTGGTGGGGCTCGATAAAGCCGACCGCATCGTCACCCTGCTGGGTCCCAACGGCAATGTCGTCGACATCGAGGCGGGCGACGAGGTCCGCAACTTCGACCAGATCGAGGTCGCCGACAAGGTCAAGGTGACCTACTACGAATCCGTGGCCATCTATCTCGGCGTGCCGGGCACTCAGCCCGAGGCAGACGCCGCGGCAGTCATGGTACGAGCGCCGAAGGGCGCGAAGCCCGGTGGCGCGGTGGCTGGCGCGATCGATGTGTCGGCCACGGTCAAAGGCATCGACAAGAAGAAGCGCGAGTTAACACTGCGGCTGCCGGACGGCAAAGTGGTCAAGAACGAGGTCGACCCGTCGGTCAAGGCCTTCGACACCCTCAAAGTGGGCGATACCATCCACGCGCGCCTGACCCGCGCCCTGGCGATTTCGGTCGAGTCCCGCTGAGGCTCCAGTAAAAGGGGCCAGGCTCGAATTCTTGAGCCTGGCCCCATTTGCTCTTTTACTGTTATCTGGAGACGAGTTCGCGCAACTTGATGACCGCCTCCTCGACGCGCCGCACCGGCATCACCTCCAGCCCCGCGATCGCCTGCCTCGGCCTGTTGGCATGCGGAATCAGTGCCTGAGTAAATCCGAGCTTCGCCGCCTCACGCAATCGTTCCTGCCCGCGCTGCACAGGACGCACCTCACCCGCCAACCCGATCTCCCCGAACACCACCAGCTTTGGCGGCAGCGGCCGGTTCTTGAGCGAGGAGACGATGGCCATCAGCACGGCGAGATCGGCCGCCGGCTCCGTGATCCTCACGCCACCCACCGCGTTCACGAAGACATCCTGGTCGTAGCACGCGATGCCCGCGTGCCGGTGAAGCACCGCCAACAGCAGCGCGAGACGGTTCTGCTCGAGGCCGACGGAGAGCCGGCGCGGATTGGGCGCGTGCGCCTCGTCAACCAGCGCCTGGATCTCCACCAGCATGGGGCGCGTGCCCTCCTGCGTCACCATCACGCACGAGCCGGCGACTTCGCTATCGTGTTGGGACAGGAACAGGGCCGAGGGATTGGACACGCCCTTCAGCCCCTTGTCGGTCATGGCGAACACGCCGAGCTCGTTCACCGCGCCGTAGCGGTTCTTGAACGCGCGGATGAGTCGGAAGCTGGAGTGCGTGTCGCCTTCGAAGTAGAGGACCGTGTCGACCATGTGCTCCAGCACGCGCGGGCCCGCGAGGGCGCCTTCCTTGGTCACGTGCCCGACCAGAATGATCGTCGTGCCCGAGCTTTTCGCGAGCCGCGTCAACTGCGCCGCGCATTCGCGTACCTGGGCGACCGATCCCGGTGCGGATTGCAGCTGTCCGGAGTAAAGCGTCTGAATCGAGTCGATCACCGCGATGTCGGGCTTCTCGGCACTGATCACCGCCTGGATCTTCTCCAGGTTGATCTCGGGGAGTATATGCGCGTGCCCCGCGTCGACACCGAGTCGCCGCGCCCTCAGCGCGATCTGCTGCGAGGACTCCTCCCCCGTCACATACAGCACCTTGCGCCCGCGGCCGACCTCGGCAAGCGACTGCAGCAGCAACGTGGACTTGCCGATCCCGGGATCGCCCCCCAGGAGGACGACACCCCCAGCCACCATGCCCCCTCCGAGCACCCGGTCGAATTCCTCGATCCCGGTCGCGATCCGCGACTCTTCGCGGGCTTCCACCTCCGCAAGGCGCTGCAGCTTGCCCGCCTCGGCGACCAGCCCGAAGCGGTTAGCGGAAGGCGCTGCTTCCGCGATCGCCTCGACCAGCGTGTTCCAGCCCTGGCAATGGGGGCACTGGCCCTGCCACTTCAGGACCTGCCCGCCGCACTCGGTGCATGAATAGATGGTTTTTGCTTTTGCCACCGCTAACCCCTAACCGCCAAAAACGCCGAAGATCATTGAACCGCCAAGACGCCAAGGTCGCCAAGAAAAACTCGAACAATTATTGAACCGCCAAGACGCCAAGAGAACCACGAATCAAAAGCCATTACTCGTCACCTGTCCTCGTCACCCATCACCCGTCACCCATCACCCATCACCCGTCACCCGTCACTCGTCACCCATCACCGGTCACAGGTCACCGTCGCTAGTCGCGCTCGCGAATCGGCACCCTTGCCGCCAACCCGCACAGTAACTCGTATCCGACCGTCCCCGCCGCTTCGGCAACGCGCTCGACGGGCACGCCCTCGCCCCACAGCACGACGCGCGATCCGACGAGCGCTTCCGGTATGTCGCTCAGTTCGGCGCATAGCATGTCCATCGACACCCGGCCCACCGTCCGCGTCATCCGTCCTTCGACCATGATCGGCGTGCCGGTCGGCGCATGCCGCGGATAGCCGTCGGCGTAGCCGCAGGTGACGACACCGATGCGCATGTCGCGGTCCGCCATGAACAGCCTGCTGTAGCCTACCGTATCCCCGCGCCGCAGGTGCTGCACCGCGATGATCTGGCTCTCCAGCGTCATGGCCGGCACGAGCCCCACTTCGGACCCCGACTGCTCCGAAAACGGCGAACAACCGTAGAGCATGATCCCCGGTCGCACCCAGTCGGCATGCGTTTCCGGAAACCGGAAAATTGCCGCCGAGTTGGCCAGGCTGCGTGCCAGATCAAGCCCGTTCGCGAGCCGGTCGAATACCGCGGTCTGCCAGTCAACGCCGCTCGCGCCATCGGCGTCGGAGAGGTGCGTCATGAGCGCGATCTTTGCGACCCCGGGATTGGATTGGAGGGCCCGCAATGCATCCGGAAACTCCGCGGCCGTGAAGCCGAGGCGGTTCATGCCGGTGTTGAGCTTGAGGAACACGTCGAGCGCCGCGTCCTTCGGCAGCTGTCGCAGCATGCGCAGCTGTTCACGGGCATGCACCACCGCACTGATTCCGTGCTCGGCAAACAGCGGGAGCTCGGACGGCGAGAAGAAACCTTCCAGCAACAGGATGCGCTGCCGGTAGCCCGCGGCGCGCAGCCCGATCGCTTCGTCCAGATCGAGCAGCGCAAAGCCTTCCGCCTCGGCGAGGGCGCGCGCCGCGCGCGCGAGCCCGTGACCGTAGGCGTTCGCCTTCACCACGGCAAACGTTTTCGAGCTGGAGGCACGTCGCCGCGCGACCGCGAGGTTATGCCTGAGGGCGCCGAGGTTGATCGTGGCGAATATCGGACGGGGCATTTTTTTGAATGCGTGACGAGTGACGGGCGACGAGTGACGGGTGATGGGTGACGGGTGACGGCGCTGGACTCAGCGCCATTTACGCATCACTTATCACCTATCACCTATCACGCCTTTCTGCATCCGGTAGTTTGTCGCAAAGACGGCCTCGAGGTCGTCGATGACCTCGCAAGCAGCACGGCCCAATGCGTGCTCGGCCAGAAATCGTGACGCCTCTGCCATCAGCCGGCGACGGTCGAGCATCGGGTACGTCCTTACGAGCCGCCGGATGGCCATCGTGACAGTCTCGTCCGCCGGCCGGGGCATCTTTTCGGGCGCGGCCGCCGTTGCATCATCGCGCCCCGCGTCGCTGACCGCAAGAAACTCGGCGAACTCGATCAGCTTGTCCTGCTGTTCGGACGCAAGCTGGTCGAAGATCTCCAGCAGTTTTTGTTCCTCGCCTTTCATTCTCTCGTCACTCTCGTAAATCGTGAATCGTAAATCGGCCTTCGTTTAAAACCCGACATTTAGCCGCAGATAAACGCCGACAAATCCCAAAGCCGAACCGCCAAGGGCGCGGAGGACGCTAAGGAAGAAAAAAGCTTTACCGCTAAGGTCGCCAAGGACGCGAAGGAAGAGAAAAGCCTCACCGCCAGGAACGCGGAGGACGCCAAGGAAACAATAATCAGAATCGAACTCAAGGAACGCCTGGGCAACGCCAAGGGCGGCACACAGGGAAAGTCCTTAGTCATCCTTCCTCCTTCTGCCTTGTTGCTTCTCGCCGCCGATGAACGCCGATCAACGCCGATGAAAGTCAAACCCAAGTTCATTTAGCCGCAGATGAACACAAATAAGCCCCAATACTGAACCGCGGAGACGCGGAGAGAAGCACGCATTAAGAGCAATTACTCATCACCCATCACGTGTCACGTGTCACTCGTCACCCGTAACGCACCTTCAGATTTCACGCGGACCCGCTGAGCGCTTTCATCCTGCTCGTCGCGAATTCGACAAAGGCGGTAAGCAGCCGGGAGCGAAACTTCTCCTTCAGGTGCACGAACGAGAACGTGCGGATCAGCCGCGGCTCGAGCTGAACCATCACGAGGGTGCCGAGCTGGCGCTCTTTCGCTGCGGTCGCGCGCGACACAATGGAGACGCCGAGCCCCGTTTCGACGACGCCTTTGATCGCCTCCAGGCTGCCCAGCTCCATCACGATATTGAGATCCTCAGGCATTACATTGCAGCGGCGCAAGTACTGGTCGGCGAACTCGCGGGTGCCGGAACCCGTCTCGCGGCTGATGTACGGCTCATCGAGGATTTGTTGTGGTTTCACGTCTCTACTTTTCGCGAACTTGTGATCCGGCGCGCAGATCACCACCAGCTCGTCCTCGCAACATACCTCGGTGCGCAGCCCCGGGAGATGCGCTGGCGTCTCGATGAGACCCAGGTCGAGCGTGTGATCGGCCACGCGCGTCTCGATCAGCTCGGAGTTGCCGACCGTCATGTGAGCGTGAACCTGCGAGTGCTGCGCCTTGAATTCGCCGAGAATGCGGGGCAGGATGTACTCGGCGATGGTCAGGCTCGCGCCCAACAGCAGCGGGCCGCCGATCGCGCCGGTGAGATCAGCGATGCGCGTCTCCATCTCCTCCGACAGGCCGAGGATGCGCTCCGCATAGCTCATGACCATTTGCCCGGCGGGCGTCAACGCGATCTTGCCGTGGCTGCGCTCGAACAGGCGCGTGTTGAACTGCTCCTCGAGCTGCTTGATCTGGAACGTGACCGCTGGTTGCGTCATGAACAGCTGCTCCCCAGCCTTCGTGAAGCTCAGGTGCCGGGCAACCGTGTAGAAAACCTCGAGGCGGCGGTTGGCCATGTTTTTCTGGTGACGGGTGACGGGTGACGGGTGACGGGTGAACAGTAACCCGGTTTTCAACCGGCGCGTCGCTATCCCGAAAATCGGTTAGTATTCAACCACATTTCTGGGTATCAGCCTAGCAGCCTGTTGGAGTGGGTCCTCCGACAGGCTGCTAAACGCAAAACCGCCCGAGGAATGAGCCAGACAGCTGGGGCGCCGGCGGGCTACCAGCACCGCTTCGCCGATGATGGGGAAAGCGCCGGGGTGGGTGCGCGCCCCCTCGTTCTCGGCACAGGAGCAGCGACTGCGCGACGCGCCGCGACCGTGGCCGGCAATGAAGCGCTCTGTTTCAGGGAACTGTGGTATAAAACCGCAGCCAAACGGCAAGTATGAAGGATGCAAGATGGAGGCGAAGGGTAAAGGACAACGTCCAAACCCGGAACCACGGAGAGATCGTCAGCCCATTCTCTGCCTTGCGCGTTCCGCCTTCCGCCTTCCGCCTTCCGCCTTCCGCCTTGAGCAAAGTGTAGCTTCCTCCCGGACCGCGCATGCCATTCGGCTTCTACATCATCATGGCGGCGCAGTTCTTCTCGTCGCTCGCCGACAATGCGTTGCTCGTCGCCGCGATCGCAACACTCGTGGAAATGGCCGCGCCGGAGTGGATGACGCCGCTCCTCAAGTTCTTCTTCACGATTTCCTACGTTGTGTTTGCGGCCTTCGTGGGGGCATTTGCGGACTCGATGGCAAAAGGTCGGGTGATGTTCGTCACCAACCTCATCAAGATCGGCGGGTGCCTGTTGATGTTCGTCTGCGCCTGGCTCCCGTCGCCAGGCACCGCGTTCTACCTTCCGGTGCTGCTCGCGTACGGCGTCGTGGGCATCGGCGCCGCAGCTTATTCGCCGGCCAAATACGGCATCCTTACGGAGTACCTGCCCCATCAGAAGCTGGTCGTCGCGAACGGCTGGATCGAGGGCCTCACGGTCACCTCGATCATACTCGGCACCCTGCTCGGCGGCGTGCTCGTGAGCGACGTGGTTTCCAGCCAACTGCTGCGGATCGACCTTCCGCTTATCGACACCGGAATCGACTCGGGGCCGGAGGCGGCGATTCTCCTGATCGCCGTGTTCTACATCATCGCGGCGGTCTTCAACCTTTACATTCCGAACACCGGTGTCGACCACCGCGTGCCGAGCAAGAACCCGCTGTTCCTGATCCGTGAGTTTACGCACTGCGTGAAACTCCTCTGGACCGACAAGCTGGGCCAGATCTCGCTTGCCACCACCACGCTCTTCTGGGGCGCCGGCGCGACGCTGCAGTTCATCGTCCTGAAATGGGCGGAAGTCGCGCTCGGCTACACGCTGTCACAAGCGACCGTGCTCCAGGGCATCACCGCGCTCGGCATCGCCGGAGGCGCTGTGATGGCGGCGAAATTGATACCGCTCAACCGTGCGGTCAATATCGTCCCGGTCGGTATCGCGATGGGCATCGTGGTCATCGCGATGGTCTTCGCACGCAGCGTTACCGTCGCGATCCCGCTGATGATCCTGATCGGCGCGCTCGCCGGCTTCTTCGTCGTGCCGATGAATGCCCTGCTTCAGCACCGCGGCCATATCCTGATGGGGGCCGGGCATTCGATCGCGGTGCAGAACTTCAACGAAAACCTGAGCATCCTGGCGATGCTCGGGGTGTACGCGCTACTGCTGTGGCTCGACCTTTCGATCTACACCGTGGTCGTGATCTTCGGGCTGTTCGTTTCGGGAACCATGGAGCTGGTGCGCCGGCACCACTCCCACAACGTCCGCAGCGGCCCGCTGCCCGCGATACCGTCCGACGCACCCCACTAGGAATCCGCGCTACGTAGCCCGGATTCCTTACATGGAACGAAAATTATTATTAATGAACTCCGGGAACCGGAGTTCATACGGGCTCAAACTTGAGGCGTTTCACCTTCTCCATGTTGACGCCCTCGATGCGGATCAACCGCGTCGGGCCGTCGCGCTTCGGCGAGTGCAGGTCGCCTTCGTTGTAGAGATGGGCGACGCCGGGTGTAAGCTTGTAGGTCCGGAGCTTGCGAACTTTTCCCGGCGTCTCGGGCGTCGCCTGCTCGATGAGCTCGAAATCGCTCATCTGGGTCTCGCCGCGCGCCTGGCCGTAGATCGCCCATGACGGGCCGTGATCGTGGGGCGGACTTTCCTTCGCGCCCTTGTAGCTGTGCGCCAGGATGCAGAAGCCCATTTCGGGATCCTCGTAGAGGATCTTGCGCTCCGGCGTCGTATCGTCCAGGTTCTTCGCGATGAAGCTCTCGTCCTTCAGCGCGGTCTGCAGCAGCTCGCACACCTTGCGGCGCCCCGCCGGCCCCGGCTCGGCTTTCAGCGCGTCATGGCACTGTGCCGAGAATTGCTCGAGTGACTGGCTCATGATGTTGTTCTCCGCGTCGTTTGTGCCGCCACCGGGCGGCTTGATTTACACGCTTGTTCGAGGTGGGTTTCGCTCCCTACGGATCTGCCGCGCCCAGACAGCTCGTGCGCGTGCCGCAGCTTCAGTCGCC
Organism: Betaproteobacteria bacterium; assembly: GCA_029863175.1. Next base: position 17,355 of record JAOTVX010000056.1, read on the forward strand.
GATTCCTCGCTCGGGGCCCGCAGCGCGGCGCCTTATGGGAGGCTTGCCTAGCCCGCTCACCCCAGGCGCGGACTACTTCTTCTGGCCGTCCTTCAAGCCTCTCTCGTAGGCGGCCTTTTGCTTCGCCTCCTCTTCCTTCTGTTTCCTGTCGTATAGGTAGCCGCTGGCTGCGCCCGCTGCGGCACCGGCGGCGGCCCAGCCCCATTCGCCGGTGATGGCGCCGGCGGCAATGCCGCCGATCGCAGCGCCCGTCCCCGTGCGCCGCTCGGTGTCGCTCATGTTGGCGCAGGCCGAGAGCGCGAGCGCGCCCGCGAGCGCACCGGAAAGTATCAATTTGCGGTTCATGTCGATTGCTCCTCTTTGAGGCAATGGTGTCGCACTACTTCTTGCACGGATAGGCGCCGCCGAGGTACCGGAACAGGGTATCCACCGCGGGCTTTTCCAGGTGTTCGGAATGCGTTCCGGCCCAGGTCAGAAAGTCATTGATCACCTTGGCGCGGGTCGACGCCGGATTCGGCAGGCAGACGAAACGGTTCGCGGCGACGGTCATGGCCTCGTAGTAGCGGTAGGCGCCGACTCCGAAACCGTGACAGAACGCGATTGCGCTCGCGTAGTACTCGTCGCCCGGATCGGTGCTGCACACGCGCACCAGATCCGCGGTGTTGCGAACCTGAAAGTGCGGTGGACTAGCCGCGAGCGCCGGGCCCGCCAGCGCGAGCAGGGCGGCGAAAGTCAATAGGCGCATCGGGATTCTCCTCGCTTGTTGCGGTTGATAAAAGGTGTCAGGAACCATTCAGATACGCTCCCTCGCGAGCAGACGACCGCGATCCGGGCGGGTCGTAAGCAGGATCGGCGGTCACACCGAGAAATCTATTCCAACCGCGAGAGCATG
>JAOTVX010000057.1 GCA_029863175.1 Betaproteobacteria bacterium
CCCCATAGTCGATGAGGCCACCGCCCTCGTCCGATCTTTCCTTGACCCAGGCAACGTACTCGGGCGTGTGAAAGCGATGAATTTCCTCCGCCGCCGCCATGCGCGGATCGGTGATCGCCGCGCGCTTGTTGAGCCCCTGCTTCACGGCTTCCTTCCAGAAGGCATCCTGCCGGTCGGGACCGAACGGATGACCGTTGGGAAAGCCGTACTTCCCGAGCGCCTCGCCGACATACAGTCTGACTTCACTATTCATGGCCCACCTCCGCGAAACGCTTTCGCCTTTCGCCGCTCACCAATCACCACCCACGATTTACGTTTTAGATCTCGAGCCGCGACGCACCACTTCAGAACAAAGACATCTGCCCCGCACGTGAGACCGAGCGGAACTGCGTGGTGTCGAGCGCGCAGTTCCGCGCACCAGCATTGAAGCCCATGCGGTCACACGCCTTGCTGAAGCGCTGCGCCAACAGCCTTGCAAGCTCGCCCTCGCCCTTCATGCGGCTGCCGAATGTCGGGTCGTTTTCCCGCCCGCCGCGCATCGCATGGACGCGGCTCATCACATGCTTCGCCTTCAGCGGATAATGCCGCTCGAGCCAATCCTTGAACAGGTCCTTCACCTCCCACGGCAGGCGCATCAGAATGTAGCCTGCGTGGCGCGCGCCGTGCGCCCATGCGGCTTCGAGGACCGGCTCGATCTGGTGATCCGTCAGAAACGGGATGACCGGCGCCACCATCACGCCTACGGGAACCCCTGCCTCGGACAGTGTCCGTATCGCCCGCAACCTGCGGGCGGGCGCGGAACAACGCGGTTCCAGGCGGCGCGCCAGGTCGTGGTCGAGATTGTTGATCGAGACGAACACGTTGACCAGGCTCTTGCGCGCCATCGGCATGAGGAGATCGAGATCCCGCTCGACCAGGGCGTTCTTGGTGACGATGCCGAAGGGATGATTGAACTCGGCCAGCACTTCGACGATGCCTCGCGTCACCCTCCACTCCCGCTCGATGGGCTGATAGGGGTCTGTGTTGGCCCCGAGCGAGATTACCTCGCATCGGTAGCCGGGGCGGGAGAGTTCCTCGCGCAACTTCTCCGCGGCGTTCACCTTGGCAAACAGCCGCGTCTCGAAGTCCGTACCCGGGGAAAAATTGCGATAGGCGTGGGTCGGGCGGGCATAGCAGTAAATGCAACCATGCTCGCATCCGGCATACGGATTGATGGACTGCGTGAACGGAATATCGGGTGAATCGTTGCACGCGATGATGCTCTTCACGTGCTCTGCGGTAACGTGCGTCCTGAGCGGTGGCAACTCATCATCAACCGGCGTGTTCCAGCCGTCATCGAACGCCTCGCGCCGCTCGGTCTCGAAGCGGCCCTCGGGATTGATGCCGGCTCCGCGGCCCTTGCGCGGGTTGGCGTGCCTGCCGGTGACGGTCTTCAGTGGCATGACGAACGGCGGTGAATGGTGAATGGTGAATGGTAAATTGCAGACACTGCCGCGTAAACGCGCCGCGGCTCTTTTACGATTCCCATGCCCTACCTCGAGCTCCCTTTCCCCGTGACGTCCAATACATTCCGCAAGCGAGCGGCGCGTTCGGCGTCGAGCCGGTTGTCGAATTCCGCGAGCGCGACCGCCAGCAGTCCAAGCCCGCGATAAAGCCCAGCGATATCACGGTCCCAGTTCTCCACCGACGCGAGCTGGCGCCGGACTGTTGCCGTATCTCCGCGCGAGATGGGACCCGTCAGCGCCCGCGCCGGCCCCTGCTCGAATATCGCATCCACGGTTTCGCGCACCATCGGCTCGAGCGCCTTCAACGACGCCGTGCGTGGAAGGCCGGCTTTCTCATGGCATCTCAGCGCGCCTTCGATCAGCGCCGCAAGGTAATTGCATGCAAGGACGCCGCCCGCGTGGTAGATGCTTTTCAGCTCTGGCGCAATGTCGAATAGCGTCGCGCCGATCTTCTCGAACGCGGATCTCAGCACCCGCAGCGCTTCCGCGTCGCCTTCGGCGCTGCAGTAGGTGCCGGGAAAGGTTTTCACCGCGGATGCGGCATCCCTGAAGGTCTTAATGGGATGCACGCTCGCGATGAGTGCACCGCGCTCCTGGGCGGGCCGAAGATCGGCTGATGGTGTGGCGCCGCTGACGTGGAATACGACATCGTCCGGGGCGAGCTTACCCGAGCCAACCAGTGCCCGGCAGGTCGCTGCGATGGCATCGTCATGGGTAGCAATCATCCACACGTCGGCGGCGCGCATCTCCTCCAGCGCCCCTACCGCTCGGCCAGCGCCGATGAACCGCACAGCCGCGCTAGCGCTTTCCAACGAACGAGTGAGCGCATCCTGGATCTCGAATACGCCTGCCTTTGCCCACAGATGCCCGCAGGCGCGCCCCACCCTTCCAGCCCCGATAATGTTAAGAGTTTTCATTCCTCATCGAGGAATGACCGCACGAGCGCCTCCCACTCCCTGCGCAGGCTGGCGTGCGGGCGCTCGGCGCCTGCGCGCGTGTACCAATACCTCGCATTATCCGAATCACCCTCCTTCCGGTGAAGATAGGCGTGAACCCGCGCTGCCGCCGTAGTACGCTCCGCTGCGGTGATCACGTGCGCGCGGTTCCAGTCGCCCTTGGCTTCGTGCCATAAGGCCCTCAATAGCGCCGGGAGTCCCCGTGGCGGGCGAGTGCCTTTGAGCGAGCTCCGGAAATCCTTGTAATCCATCGGTTCATTCTATCCCCTTGCCGCGCCTCCCGTTGTCAGCGCACAACCACACTCGCGCGTTATATATTGGCTCATGCGTGTCACACGCCGCGACTTCCTGCGCTGCGCCGCCGCCTTCGCGGGGGCCGTGCTGCCGCTGCACGGCGTTTGGGGGCAGCCGCGGTTCCAGCGCGACCCCTTTACGCTGGGGGTCGCTTCGGGTTATCCGCAGCCCGATGGCATGGTGCTGTGGACTCGGCTCGCGCCCGAGCCGCTTGCGGGCGGCGGCATGCCGCGGGCGGCGGTCGAAGTCGGCTGGGAAGTGGCGGCCGACGAGGCCTTTCGCACCATCGTGCGCAGCGGCAAGGAGGTCGCGGCGGCGGACTGGGCTCATTCGGTGCACGTCGAAGTTGGAGGGCTCAATGCCGCCCGGTCGTACTTTTATCGCTTCCACGCCGGCGGCGCAGTCAGCCCCATTGGTCGTACCCGCACGGCGCCCGCGGCAGGCGCAGCGGTAGAACGGCTCCGCTTCGCCTTCGCCTCGTGCCAACAGTACGAGCAGGGCTATTACGCTGCCTACCGCCACATGGCCGCCGACGATCTTGACCTCGTGGTCCACCTTGGCGATTACATCTATGAGTCGTCCTGGGGCCGCAACCACGTGCGCTCGCACGGCGCCGCCGAACCGATCACGCTCGAGGACTACCGCAATCGCTATGCGCTTTACAAGAGCGACCCGGATCTGCAAGCCGCGCACGCGGCCCACCCGTGGATTGTCACCTGGGACGACCACGAAGTGGACAACGACTACGCAGCCGACCGTTCGCAGGACCTCGACCCGCCGGCGTTGTTCCTCAGGCGGCGCGCCGCGGCCTACCAGGCCTACTACGAGCACATGCCGCTGCCGATATGGGCGCGCCCCCGGGGTCCTGACATGCAACTCTACTGTCGTTGGGCGTTCGGAGCGCTCGCGCAGTTTCACGTGCTGGACGGCCGCCAGTATCGCTCGCACCAGGCCTGCCCGCGCGAAGGTCGCGGCGGCAGCAACGTCGTCGCGGCAGAGAACTGCCGCGAGCGGCTGAATCCTGAACGGACCTTCCTTGGCCAGAAACAGGAGCGCTGGCTCACCGGCAAACTCGGCGCGTCGTCAGCACGCTGGAACGTCATCGCGCAGCAAACCCTCATGGCGCAGAGCGATCGCAAGCCAGGAGATGGACAGGCGTTCTGGACCGATGGCTGGGACGGCTATCCGCTCGCGCGCCGGCGGCTGCTGCGCATCATCGAGGAGCAGCGCGTCACGAACCCGGTCGTGATTGGCGGCGACGTGCATATGTCCGTGATTGCCGACCTCAAGGCGGATTTCGACGATCCGCGCGCCCCGGTCGTGGCAACAGAGTTCGTCGGCACTTCCATTTCGTCTCAGGGCTGGCCGCGCCGTCGCGTCGAGGCCTGGCTGGCGGAGAGCCCGCACATCAGACATGCCAACGCGACGCGACGCGGGTATACCGTGGCCGAGCTTTCCGCGCGGCGCTGCCTCGTGAGCCTGCGCACGCTCGATGACGTACGGGACCCGCAATCCCGGATCCGGACGCTCAGGTCGTTCGCGGTCGAGGATGGAAAACCCGGTGCGCAGCGCGCCTGATTCCGACGCATGCCGCCTGTAACCTTGAACCGCGCGGAAGAACAGAAAACACCATTAGCCGCAGATAAACGCAGATAAACACAGATAGAACGAAAACCAGAACCTATATCAGCCGCCGATCGACGCCGATGAACGCCGATAGACGGATACAAGATGACGAATTGTTTGATTTAATTAAGTCCTGTGTCTGCGTTCATCCGCGTTTATCCGCGGCTAATAATGTTTTTCAATTTTTGAGTTACCCCCTACTCACTTGATTCCGTCGGCTCAGGCCGGCTTGACCGCATTCAGCTGCACGCTCACCACGTAGGAAAACGGCCGGTGATCCGCGATCTGCACGTCGGCGAATCCCGCGCCTGCGATCGCATGCCGCAGCTCGTCTTCGGTTACCACCCCGCCCAATGAAGTCACGTCCGCCAACGGGTCCTCGAGAACCTCGCGTGGCAACGCCTCTTCAAGCACCAGATCGCGCGCGGCCAGGCGCCCGCCGGGCTTCAGGATGCGGAACGCTTCCTCGAACGCGGTCTCCTTGTCCACAGCCAGGTTGAACGAAGCGTTGGCGACGACGAGATCGGCAATTCCAGAGGCAAGCGGAATGCGCTCCAGATCTCCTGCGACGGGGAAAATCAAACACCCGGTCGGGACGCCACGCGCACTCGCCGGTCTCAGCACCCGCAGCATGGGCGCGGTCATATCGACCGCGACGACCGTGCCGCCCGGAGCCATTTCCGACGCCGCCCACCACGCGTCAATCCCGATGCCGCACCCCAGATCGACCGCGTGGCGCACGCTCGCAAGGCTTACGCCCGCAAGTGGAAACCCGCACCCGCTATAGGCCCCGGCGAGCTCAGGCGGCACGCGCTCGATTACGGCTTCCGGATAACCGTGCTCCCTCATCCCGTGCGCGCCCGCCAGAGGAACATCGGTGCCCCCGGCAAGTCGCGCGTAGCGCCGGCGGATTCGCGCCTTGATTTCCGCCGACCAATCCATCCGGCCCGGGCTGTCTGCCGCAGCGCGCACCGCTGAATCAGTGCGGCAGGTGCCCCGGATTCCAGAAGTTGCCGGTGCGGATCATGCTGGCGATCCGTTCGCCGTGCTCGATCCAGGAGTTCTCGTTGAACCGGGCCTGCTCCTCGGGATCGAACTCGACGCGCTCGACGCGCGCTTCCCATTTGCCGTCGCCAAGATAGTCGACCACCGCATAAGCAGGGCGGGGATCGCCGTCCCAGCTCATGCCAACGGCCGCGACGCACACCAGGATCTGGGTCTTGTTCGGCTTCTTGAGATAGCGCACCGACGGGCCGTGGATATGGCCATGCGCTCCGACGTCGAAGTCGTCGTCCTTGAGCTTCTCGGCGATCTGCTCGTCCTTCAGACGCGCGGGAAAAGCGTCGTTATCGCCGATGTCGTGGGGCGTGCCGTGGAACACGTGGAAATCGTGGCCGAGCTCCGGCGTATAGGTCATCGAGAACGGGCGCTTCCTGATCCACTCCAGCTGCGCTTCCGTCATGCGTTCCCGCGTCATGCGGGTCATGCGGAACATCCATTCCTGGTGGTTGCTCTTCGGCTTGAGTTTCTCGTCGACCTTGTTCGCGACCCACAAGTCGACGTTGCCGACGAGGACGTCGATGTCGGGACGCTCCATGAAGTGCTCGACGATCTTGTCCGGTTCCGGCCCGAGTCCTATGAGGTCGCCCGGAACAATCACCTTGTCGGGCTTCTCCTTCGCCACCGCACGCTCGACTGCTTCGAGCTGCGGCACCTGTCCGTGAATGTCGGAATATAGACAGTATCTGAATCGCATGGCATTGCCTCCTTTTGCGCTGGATGCTTCGGTCAAATACGGAAGCCGTACTCGACACGAAAGAATGGAATGGTATCAGAATGGTATCGTATCTTGAGGCGGCTCGCCGCCGCCATACTGAAAGGACGCAGTAGGCGACAAAAACATCGGTGGCCCTATCCTTGGCAACACTTGGCGTGGGGTCTTTCAGATCAACACGAGGCTCATGGACGGGAACGCGATCACGGCAATCAGCACCGCGAGCATGATCATCGCAAACGGAAAAGCCCCGGCGAAGATGTCACCGAGGGAAATCGAAGGGTCATTGATTGCGCTCTTGACCGTAAAGACCGACAGCCCGAGAGGCGGCGTCAGCAAACCAATTTCCGCGCCGATTACGGTCACGACCCCAAACCAGACGAGGTCGCCGCCGAACGCGACCACCGCCGACATGAACAGCGGCGACGCGATCAGGATGATCGAGGCAGTGTCGAGCACCGTGCCGAGCAGGATGAGCGTGAAGACGTAAATCGCCATGAGCTCGTTCAGGCCGAATTTCATCCCCTCGATCCACTCGCTGAAGAGCGTCGGCAACCCCGCAACGCCCAGCATGCGGCTGTACATGTTCGCGGCAATGATCAGCAACAGCAACGCGGCGGAGACGTAGCCAGCCTCGACGAAAATCTCCCAGAGGCTCCGTAGGCTGAGCGCGCGGCGCAGGAACCCGATGATGAGCGCGATCAGCGCGCCCAGCGCGCCCGCCTCGGTGGCAGTGACCACGCCGCCGTAGATGCCGCCCAGAACCGTTACGACGAGCAATATCACGGGGCCCAGCATCTTCGCCTTCTTGACCAGCGAAATGACCGGGACGCTTGCATCCGGGCGGCGGCCGCCGACGAACCGGGGCATGAAGTGCGCCATCAGCACGATGCCAACTGCAAATGACGCCGCGAGCAGCAGGCCCGGAATTACGCCTGCCAGGAACATGTGGCCGACCGACTGCTCGGCGACGAAGGCGTAAATGATCATCATCACGCTTGGTGGAATGAGCATGCCCAGCACCGAGCTGCCCGCGACTACGCCAACGCAAAAGCGTTTGCCGTAGGTGAGCCTTCTCATCTCGGGCAGGGAAACCCGAGTGAACACCGACGCGGATGCGATCGAGGAACCCGTGACCGACGCAAACAGCGCGTTCGCCGCCACTGTCGCGATTCCAAGGCCGCCCTTCACGCGGCGGAAGGTATCGTTGGCGACGTCGTAGACGTCGCGCCCGACGCCGATGCGGCTGACGACCAGACCCATGATCATGAAGAGCGGGATGGTCGCAAAATTGTAATCGCCGACCGCGTCACCCACGGCGAGGGTGAGAAGGTTGATGGCGAGGTCCATGCGATCGCGGATCAGCCACACGCCCAGCACCGATACCACGCCGAGCGCCACCGGGACGTAGAGCCCGGCGTAGATCAGCACCACGACGAGCACCACCGACAATATGCCGATTTCGACAGGACCCATCTGTGTCTTATGCGTCGCGCAGCCGATGCCGGTCAGGCATTCATCGGCGGCGGCGAGGCCGAAGCTCGCCCCACACCAGCACGAGAAATGCGAGGATGCCGGCGATCGAGCCGACGACGATGATGAGCTTCACCGGCCACTCCGGCACGGTGAAGAGCTGAGCGGTACCTTTGAACTCCCCCCTCTCGTAGGACTCGATCGCCCGCGGAACACCGCCGACAACGATCAACCCGAGAAACGCCGCGGCAATGAGGTCGAATAGAACCCGCAACGCTCGCGAGAACCGCGGCGCGCGGTCGCCCAGCAGCGTCAGCAATCCCTCGGAACGCGTGAGCCGGCCGGCCCGCACCGCGTCGCCCAGCGCCAGGAACACGATCGCCACCAGCGAGAGCTCGACGATCTCGATGACCCCGAGTATCGGCGCCGAAAAGAACGTTCGCCCCAGAGCATCCGCATTGACCAGGAGGAGCAGACCGATTACCAGCAGCGCGCCCGTCACGTTGAGCACAGCGAGGACCCGGTAAAACCACCGGATCGTCGCGCCGTGCTCCGTGCCCGTGCCCACGCCTGCGCGCTAACGTCAGCTACTAGCGGTCCCAGTCGCGCAGCGGCTTTTCTCCCGCGGCGCGCAGCGCTTTCATGTACGCCGCGAGCATTCTCGTTCCCGGTTTGCCCTGGGTATTGATGTTCGCCGCCCACTCCGCGGCGAGATTCGGCAGGCCATTGGCCCACGCCGCACGCGCCTCGTCGGACATCACCGTGACCGTGCCGAGCTTCTTGTAAGCAGCCACGGCGGCCTTGCCCTTCTCCACCGAGAGCTTCGCGAGGTGATCCCGATAGGCAACCGCGACCTCCTGCAGCACTTTCTTCACTTCCGGGGGCAGCTTTTGCCAGGTTGCGCTATTTACCGATATCACCTTTGTGTTGACCGAGCCCAGGTTGGCAACAAGCATGTACGGCGCGACCTCCGGGAACTTGAAGCGTACCGCGGCTTCCGCCCAGAGCATCGAGCCATCCACAACGCCTGTCTGCATCTTGTTGTAGAAACCGGTGAGCGGGCCGGCGACGCCCGTGGCGCCGAGGGGTTCGAGGTAGCGGAGGTTGGTGCCGGCGCCGGCAATCTTACGCCCCTTGAGATCGGTGAGCTGCTTGACCGGCATCTTGGTAAAGAGCTGATAGGTGTCAAGTGCGCATGCGGTCGTGAGGTAGAGCTGGCCGTACAGCTTGAATTCGTTCATAACTTCCGGGAACTCAAGCGCCAGCCGGTCCATCGTGCCGGCCACCAGCGCCGGATTGCTGCTCACGAAGGGCGTCACATACGGCAGCGCCTGCATCGGGACCTTGTCGGTGTGGAACGGGGTGGTCACGACGCCGATATCGCCCAGGCCCCGCTGAATCCCCTCGAGAACGCCCCGGGGCTTCACGATCTGCCCGCCATAAGCCTGGTTCCAGCGGATCTTGTACTTGCCACCGGCGGCGAGGCGCTTGTCGACTTGAGGTATGAAGAACTCCGAAAATTCCTTCACCCACATCGCGCGAATCGGATAGCCGTCGATTGCGGTGAGATTGATCGTCTGCTGCGCGCTCACATGGCTCGCGATTCCGAACGTAGCGGCTACGATCGGAGTCCACAACAGGCCGCGGCGAGTTTTGGTCAGAAAAGTCTGTTTCATGAGGCTCCTCCTTTGATTTACATGCGACAAAAATTCATTTTGTTCCCAACGTATAAGAAATCCTTAAGCTATGTCAACCTTATGACGATTCCTGCGCGGGGCGCACCTTCTTCATGTCGCGCCCGATGAAATTAGAGTGTTAACGCCCTTCGCGATCGGTTTTCAGGGGCGCTGGATCGTCCAGACCTCCTCGAGCTCGGAACCGCTGGCGCGGATCACCTTGGCGACCGGACAATACATGTTGAGCTGGCGCTTCGCTTCCGCGATCTTCGCGTCGTCGGCGTCGGTCTTGAGATCGAGATACATCGTGATCTTGGGAAACGGTATCGCAATCTCCTCCTGAAGCGTCACGCCCCGGCGATCGAATTGCGTTTCCAGACGGATGTTGAGCGCGTGGACGTCGACGCCGTTCGCATGCGCCGTCTTGTGAAAAATCACGTTGGTGCAGCCAACCAGCGCGGCCATCAGCGTCTCGGTCGGCGTCAGCCCCTTGTTCGTGCCGCCGCGCTCGGCGGGCTCGTCGATCAGCGAGCTCACATCGCGGCATTTAACCTCGGTCAGGCTGTGCGACTTCGACTCGCCCGTCATTTTTTGCGTCACTACGGTTTTCTGCTTCACGGTTACCACGGGACTCTCCTCCTTTACAAGGTTCAAGCAAAGTTGGACGACTCACGAATACGAAGTTCCCCGCTTTGAACTTTGAACATGGAACATGGAACATTAAACTTTGAACAGGTGCCCCGTCACGGGGCACGGGCTACTGCCAGCCGATGACATCATAACTGCGCTCGCGCAGGCAGCGTTGCACGAATCCGCGGTAGGGCTGACTCGGCCGGTCGGAACGCACGGCCCCGCGCACGCCGCCGGCGGTCCCGCCGATCGCCGCGCCGGCTGCCGTTGCCCCACCAACATTGCGCCCCCTGATCACCCCGGCGACCGCGCCGGTCGCGCCCCCAATGGCAGCACCCTCTCCCGCGCCGCGGGCGACTTTCTCGCCGCCCCCGGGGGACACGCCATATTGTTCCGCCAGCCGCATGCAGTCATCGGCATCCCGCTGCGCGATCTCGTTTCCCACGCGCTTCAACTTGGCGTTGGGATAGAAGACTGGCCGCTGGGTCGTGGCGCAGCCCGCCAACATCAGTGACAGCGACAGAACAATACAGCCCACGGATGACGTTCTCAGCAATCGGAGCGACATCTCTATTCCTTCATAAACTCTTCGGGCCAACATATCTCGGCAAACATCACTAAATCACAGATGAATGCGGATTTTTTCAGCAACAAACGTCAAACTGTTTCTCTTGCACATCGGCGTTAATCGGCGTTTATCGGCGGCCAAATTCTCTTCTTGGCACTCCACCGATTCAGGACCGGGCATGGCGCGCCGTGCGCCGCGGCAAACCGGACCCGGAGTCCGCCTTGTCATCCCGCGCGACGACCTGCAAGCCCGGGTCGACAAAGCCCAGCCGCCCGCGCGCGCCGCTCGCCTGGTAGTCGGCGAGCAGAGTGCCGCCTGTTTCTCCGCGTTCAATATCGAGCTCGCCCGTTAGGAAATCGAACAGGAACTGATGGAGCCGCTCCAGCGCGAACTCGTGTGTCTTGCCGGTCCGGGCGTAGAGCCAGTCCGAGAAATGCAGGAAACGCTCGAATGGGCTCTCGCCAACCAGCAACGGCAAGGCGCGCTGGAAGCGCCCCGAGTTTCCCACCAGCTCCCAGTAACGCGCGAAGCGCGCAATGCGCTGCATGTCGGCAAAGCTCACGCGATTGGTGGAGAGCACGTTGTAGGGCGCGTCCGGATTGAAGCGCAGCGCGAATGCCTCGGTATGTCGCGCGATCGGCGTGCCGCGCAACCGCTTGAGAATCCCGACCTGTATTTCATGGGGACCCAGGGCATAGAGACGATCGAATCCCCGGCCGAAGCTTGCGAGATCCTCGCCCGGCAAGCCGGCGATCAGATCGGCGTGTATGAACGCCTTCGAATGCCTGCGGAGCCACGCCAGGGTGGCTTCGGCCTTCGCATTGTCCTGCTTGCGGGAGATCAGGGCCTGCACCTCGGGATTCCAGGTCTGGATGCCAACCTCGAACTGCAGTGATCCCCTGGGGAAACGCGTGATGACCTCCTTCAGCCGGTCCGGCAGGTGATCGGGGATGACTTCGAAGTGCACAAAAAGGCGCTCATCGAGCCGTGCGAGGAAGAATTCGAGAATTCTCACGCTGGCCGCGACCTTGAGATTGAAGGTGCGATCCACGAAGCGGAAGTGGCGAGCGCCGCGCGCATGCAACGCCTCGAGCCCGGCCAGGAAGGCATCGAGCTCGAACGGCCATGCCGTCTTGTCCAGCGCGGACAGGCAGAACTCGCACTTGAAAGGACATCCGCGCGACGCTTCCACATAGAGGAAGCGGCGCGCGATGTCCTCATCGGTGAAATACCCGTACGGAAGAGCGATTTGCGCGAGATCGGGTTGTTCGCCTGCGTTGACCTTCTGCGAAGGTTGCCGCCCGGCCAGCAAACCGGTACACAGCCGCGGAAACGTGAGATCGCCCCAACCCGTTATAACATAGTCCGCGAGCGCGCAGACGCGCTGCTCGTCGACCTCGTGGCTCACGTCGGGTCCGCCCACGACGACGATGACATCCGGCGCGACGCGCTTCAACTGGGCAATGACGCGCGTCGTCTCCTCCACGTTCCAGATGTAGACGCCGAATCCAACGATGCCCGGCCCCAGCGCAAGGACCTGCTCGACGATGTCCGTGGGACGCTGGCCCAGAACGAACTCCGCAATGCGCGTCTCGTGCGCGAGCTCGCCCATGTTGGCAGCGAGATAGCGCAGGCCCAGCGACGCATGCGCGTAACGGGCGTTGATCGTAGTGAGAACGATGGCTGGCACGGAGTTAATTGTGCCTGAATTTCAGAAAAACCGATCGATTAACCACGGAATCACACGGAAATACACGGACGAAGAGCTGAACCGGAAAGTGCGTTGTAGTGGAACGAGAACTTCCGTGTGCTTCCGTGTGGTTCCGTGGCTGTCTTGTTTCTGATATAGCTTCTAGTCTATTGCTGTCGGGTCGCGTGCGGCGCGGCGGCTCACGTCTTCTTCCCGTCAGCGAGCAGGGCGTGCAGCACCCAGCCAATCAGGATGCCCGCCGCAAGGACAAAGATCAGCAGCAGCGCGTGAGGCATCGCAATCCGCCACACGAGAAAGCGCAGCTCCGTGACCTGGATATTCTGCAGGATGAACAGCAGAACCGGGACCGCAACGATCAATAATACCAGCCGCTTCACGATTTGCTCCTCTCACCAAATGATCATTGCGGCGCGGCCGCAACCCCGGGTTTTGCCGCTACCAGCGGTACAACTCCTTCAGTTCTGCAGAGCGTTCGCGTGACCAGATGGTCTGCAACACCCGCGCGCACTTCTGCTCGCCCAGGATAGGTCGACAGTTGGACATGAACTTGTGCGTGAGGTCATCGTCAGTCATCGGATTCTCGCCTTCGCCCTTGGGATCGAGCACGCGCTCTTCGAGCTTCGTGCCATCCTTGAAATGCACGCGGGCGACGCCCGAGCGGCGGCGCGGGTACAGTCTCTCACACTCGGCATCGACGACGACCGTGGTCGCGTCGGCGATCCGTTTGACCTCGGGACTGTCGAGATGGGAGCGATCGTAACTGGTCGCGGTCACGTCGCCGAGCACCACGGCAAGCGCTGTCGACACTGGTGCACTCATCTGCGCGTCCAGCAAGCCGTAGGCGTGCTTGTGGTCATGGCCCTGTACGCCAACGTCATACAGTCCGATCTCGACCGACTCGACTTCCTGCGGCGCGAATGCGCGGCGCTTGGAAATGATGCGTATGGCATCCAAGGCCGAATGAAAATGCCGGCAAGCCGGGTACGGCTTGAAGTACGTGCCGCAAATCTCGAACGTCCTGCCCAAACCCGCCGTCACGCGGCTCAAATCGGCGTTTCCCCCGCTCACCGCCTGGGCGAAGCCATAGCGCCCTTCGAGCACCCTGGTGGGACCGCTCAGCCCGCGCAGCGCCAATTCAGCGCAAACGATGCCGTCGCGTGCAGCCTTGCCCGGATGAATGCGCTTCACATCGGCGCCCTCCGCGACATACTCGCGAAGTCCCCCGGCAAAGCTGCCGGCCAGTCCTAAGGCATCAAGCGTGCGCCGGGCATCCAGGCCCAGGAGTCGCGATACAGCCGCGGCCGCGCCGAACACACCCGCGGTCGGTGTGTTGTGGAAGCCGCGTCGGGCGGAATCGGGGTGCACGGACGCGGCGATGCGCAACGTGACGTCATAGGCTGCGACACCGGCTGCAATCACCTCCTCAATGTTTGCGCCAAGCCGCTCGGCCATCGCCAGCAGCGCAGGGAAGATGGCGCCCGCCGGGTGCACCGAACCCTGCGTGTAGCCGTCGTCGAAGTCCAGGCCGTGGGTGCTGGTCCCGTTAACGAATGCGGCATTCGGACACGCGAGACGGGCTTGACTGCCGACCACGCATGCTTCGCCGGAGCGATCCCAACTGCGTAGATAGTCCAGCACCTGCAGAGTCGGTCCCATCCGCGAGCCGGAGACGGCACAGGTGACATAGTCGAGCAGCGCGCGGCGAAACGCGTGCACGGCCGCAGAAGGCAGGCGCTGGAACTGGATTCCAGCCACGTACTCGGCCAACGCCCTCGAAACCTCCGGGGCATTGTCGGATGACGCCGATCGATCGCTCATGGTATCCGCGCTCCTGCTATATCCGTGCCCAGTCGGCCGGCCGAGTGTGAGCCGTCGGGATCAATGCTCTGCGATTCGCACCAGTGCGTCGACCGCCACTACGCCGTCACTGCGGACGATCAACGGATTGATCTCCGCCTCCATCACGAGGCCATCCTCCGCAAGCGCGAGCAACGACATCAAGTGGACGACGCGCGCGAGCGAAGCGAGGTCGCCGGCGGGGCGATTGCGATAACCGCGCACGAGCGCGAGCCCAGGAACAGCGGCGATCATCTCCAGCGCCGAATCGACACTCACCGGCGCCACTCGGACCGCGTGCCCTGGGCACAGCTCCGCGAGAATACCGCCAACGCCAATCATGACAACAGGGCCCACGTCGCGGTCGCGGCGCAAACCGACGATCACTTCGCCGAGTCCACGTTGCATCGGCTGCACCAACACGCCTTCGATGCGCGCATCGGGGCGCTCCGAACGAACACGGGCGAGCATCTCATCGACGCGAGCAGCGAGCGCAGACGCATCCCCAATGTCCAATGCGACTCCGCCGGCCTCGGTCTTATGGGGGATATCCGCGGACAGGATCTTTGCGACAACGGGAAAGGGTGAATGCACCGGTTCACTTCCCGAGCGAATCACCTGGAACGGCACGCAAGGCACACCGATGTTCGACAGCAGTGTTGCCGCTGCGCGTTCGCTCAACGTACCACGGCCGGCCGCTGCAACGGCCCGATTCAGGGCAACGATCTGTTCCGGGTCGCCGGAGATAGCGATCTGCGGCGCGCGCCAATCACAGTATGCACGCACCGCATCCGCGCAGGCTTCAGGCGTCCGAAACGCGGCCACCCCGCCGTCCTGCAGCACCCGCAACGAATCGCTGGCTCGCGGTCCAAGAAACACTGCCAGCGGCTTATCGCCGCGCCGCGCAGCGACGATTCGTTCGCGGACGGACTCCACGGAGTAGGCCGCCGTCGAACCTTGCACCGCGACCACGGCATCGCAGTGATCCGAAGCGGTCAGTTCCTCGACGATCGAGCCATAGATGTCGCCTTCGGCACGACCCATGGGCAGGTCGGTCAACGTTGCATCGGTGATTTGAATGTTCTTTGCTGCGAGGTTGCTGATGATCTGCGGCGTTGGCGGCACCACGTCGATGCCAGCGATCCCGAGCCGGTCGATGACCATTGCAGCCGCGCCGCCGGTCACCGTGAGCACCGCGACACGCCGACCCTTGGGCGGACGGCGGTCTAGCACCAGCTGCGCCGTCTCGAACAGCGCTTCGAAGATTTCCACGCGGATGATCCCGTTGGCGCGGAAGAATGCGTCGGCGACATCATCTGCGCCGGCCATCGCGCCTGTGTGCGTTGTCGCGATCTCGCGACCCACGGCCGAGCGCCCGAGTTTCAGGGCGATCACAGGCTTGCCGGCCGCGAAAGCACGCCGCGCCGCGGCACCCAGCACCGGCGCATCCCGGAACGCCTCGAGAAACAGCAGGATCGCCCGCGTATCGGGATCGTCCACCAGCAAATCCACCAGCTCGCCGACGCCGACGTCGCACTCGTTTCCTACCGACACCAGCTTGGAGAAACCGAGGCCTCGTTCCTGCGCGCGCGTGATGATCCCCCCCAGCATGGACCCGCTCTGAGAGATGACCGATAGCCCCCCGCGCCGCAGCGTCTCCTGCTCCAATACCGCGTTGGCGGAAATGGTAACGCCGCCGCTGACGTTGATGATGCCAAGGCAATTCGGCCCCACCAAACGCACGCCGGCGCTTTTTGCCATGGCGACAATGGCATTCTGCCTGCGCTGGCCCTCCTCGCCGGTTTCGGCGAAACCCGCCGTAAAAATCGTCGCCACCTTAACCCGGGCCGCGCAGCAATCGGCGATGACGTCCGGAACCGCGGAAGCCGGAACCAGGATGAATGCATGGTCTACGACGCCCGGCGCGGCGGTGAGGGAACGGTACGCCCGTTCGCCGAGGATCTCGCTGCGGGCCGGGTTGATCGGCACGACCACACCGCCGTAGCCGTGCTTGCGCAGGACGCGCTGAGGTCGAGACGCGAGTTTTGCCTGATCGGCGGATGCCCCGACGAGCGCAATCGTCTGCGGCCTGAACAGCGCCTGCGCCAACGTCGATCGTTTCGACGCAGCTTCAGTTGATTCTGATTCCAGCATCGTGCATGCCCTTTCCCGCCTTCGCCGACACACTCCAACGGATTCGAGCGGCCGTCATAATTTCCTCCGCGGCGGCCCGAGCCGCTTACGCCCCCGCGCATCCGTCAGCACCCGCCGTCTCGTTTCGTCGCCAAACCGCCGCGCCCGCGCCCCCTGCGCTACCGGTGCCTCAAGATAAAGACGCACGGGGCGCACGCTGTGAGAAGCGACGCTCGAAAATGATCTCAGCCAATCGATTCTTCATCATCTCGATGGAGCCGCCCGCGATCATCCAGCCGCGGCTGCGGCGCATACAATACTCGACCAGCGTTTCCTGCGTGTACCCGAGGCCGCCCATGATCTGCATGGCTTCGTTGGCGACATTGAATCCGGCCTGATTGCACAGCAGCTTGGCGACAGTGGTTTCATCGGGCGCCGGAAAGCCGCGATCCGCATTGACCGCCGCGCGGTAGAGCAGAAGTTGAGCCGCGTCGAGCTGCACCTTCATGTCGGCAAACTTCCACTGGATCCCCTGGAACTCGCACAGCGCCCGGCCGAATTGCTTGCGCACCAGGGCATAGTCGCGGGCTGCGTTGTAACAGTAACGGCCAAACGCAAGGGAGCGAGCGGCGTTGCCAATGCGCTCCGCATTGAAGCCGGCAATCTGTTTCTTGAAGCCCCCTTCGCGCAACAGCACGTCCTCGGGAGGCACGTAGACGTTATCGAAATACAGCGTCGCCCAATCGGCGCCCGACATGAATTTGGATGGCGTGCCCAGCGTAAACCCCGGGGCCCCCTTGCGCAGCAGCACCGAGCCAATGCCCTCAATACCCGGGCCGTAGCGCACGTATACGACATACTGGTCCGCATGCGGATTGGGGAACACCTTTTGTCCGTTGATGCGAACACCCGCGCCGTCCGGCGTAGCCGATGTTTCCAGATCGGTGGTTGCGGAGCCGGCATTGGGCTCGGTCATGCCGACTGCGATGATCTCCTCTCCACTGAGCACCTTGGACAAGTAGCGGCGCTTTTGCTCGTCGCTGCCAAAAGCGGCCAGGACGCGGATGACGCCGAAGTTCCCCTCCTGCACCACGTCGGCGCTGCGCGGGCACACGAGCGCCACCTGCTCGATCGCGAGCACCGCGTCCATCAAGGTGCCCCCCATGCCACCATCGGCCTCGGGCAGCGTGATGCCGAGCAGCCCGGCCCGGGCCATCTTCAGCGCGACGTCTCGAGGAAATTCGCTGGCGTGGGCCCGATGGAGCGCGCCCTGCTCGAGCTCGCGTCGGGCAAACGTTCGCACACTCTCCTGAAAAGCCCGCTGCTCGTCGTTCAGATTGAAGTCCATGCGGAAATACGAAGGAATCCTCTGTCCTGCCGGCACGATACCCTGCCTTGTTGACGCACATCAAGATACCCCGCAACTTCAATGCGATATGCTGGTACGAGGCTTCATCTCCCCCGGGATTGCATGCCTCGTGCACGTGCCCCGCCGACGAACATGGACCAGGATCGACGCGAAAGCACCGAGAACGGACGCGAGGCGTTGCCGCGTTACCCGCACGCGCTCAGCGCCGAGCAAGTCACTGCGGCGCTCGAGAGCTCGCCGCGCGGGCTCTCGCGGACCGAGGCGGCGGCGCGGCTTGCGCGCTTCGGACCGAACCGTCTCACCGTGCGCCGCGGACCGACTCCGCTCGAGCGCTTCCTGCTGCAATTCCACAACGTCCTCATCTACGTGCTGGTTGGCGCGGCAGTCGTAACCGCAGCGCTCGGGCACTGGGTCGATACGGGCGTCATCATCGGCGTCGTTCTCATCAATGCCATCGTTGGCTTCATCCAGGAGGGCAAGGCCGAGCGCGCGCTGGAAGCGATCCGCCGCGTGCTCTCGCTGAAGGCCGTGGCACTGCGCGACGG
>JAOTVX010000058.1 GCA_029863175.1 Betaproteobacteria bacterium
AAGAAACGGCACGAAATAGCCGGAGAGCAGCAGCCAGAACGCGAACAGAATGACCACGAGACTCAACGCGCGCACCGTGCTTCCTCCGAAACGTTCGCGATTCTTTCTCGGGGGCCCGTTGCGGGCCGTTTGGTACCGATCGCGGATTGTCGAATTCTACGAACTACGCAAAGCCGAGACAACCCGTGGCCGCGGAAGCAGCGAGGCAACCGGCGCCCGCCGCGTTAACGGCATCGCAGCGGTTCAACGCGCCCGCGGGGCTTCGGAGCTCCCCTCGGTTTCGGGTTCGAGCCAGCGCGACACGGGCAGGTCTGTCTCGGGATTGCTGGCCCAGCGGAAATGCTCCGTACGCAGCTTCTCGCCGACCTTGATCGAGCGCGTCTGAGCCTTGCCCTGATACGTCACGCTCGCCGAGTACGTTCCGGCCGGCAACCGCGCCATGAATATGGGGCCTTCCGCAAAATGCTCGAGCACGACCGTGCCGGCCGCGCGCTTGACCACGACATTGACGTCTGCAATGTAGTTACCTTCGATGAGCGAGAACACCAGCTTGAGGTTGTACTGTCCCTCCTTGGCCGTAAGCTCGGCCATCTCATCGGCCCCAATGCCCCCGGAGACAACTGAGACTGTGTCGCCCGCCGGCATCTTGGGCTGCGCCGCGCCCCCGCCTTTGCCGTCCGCGCGAACGGGCGCCTGGGTGCGAGCATCGCCGGACCAGCGGAAATACTCCGTGCGCAGCTTCTCGGCCGCCTTGATCGTGCGCGACTGCGGGCTGCCGCTGTAGGTCGCCGACACCGAGTAGCTTCCCGCCGGCACTCTCACCATGAAAATCGGGCCCTCGGTTACGTGCTCGAGCAGCAGCTTGCCCCCGGCATCCTTCAGCGCCACGTTGACGTCGCCAAGGTAATTGCCCTCGGTCAGCGTGAACACGAGCTTCAGATTGAACTGGGGCTCCAGCATCTTCAACCGTTCCTGCGAGCTGACGCCGATGCCTCCCGAAATGTACAGGATTCCATCGCGGTTCATGATTCGCTCGACCTGCTGGGCTGCCGCGGCCGGCGCGAGCGCAGCCGCCATCACAACGATTACCAGTCGTCTCAGAAAGTCCACGCGCAACCTCCAATAGATCCCGATTCAGCAATACCCGGGCGCGATGATAAACGAAATTCGCGCACAGCCCATCCAGCATCCACGCCGCTAGCGCACCGTCTCCAGAATCGACTCGACGAAGCGCCGCGTGCGCTCGTGCCGTGGCGCGCGGAAGATGTCGCCCGGCGCCCCCTGCTCCAGGATGATTCCGCGGTCGAAGAACAGCACACGGTCGGAGCAGGTCTCGGCAAACGCCATGTGATGCGTGACGACCACCATCGTCATCGTGCGCCTCGCGGCGAGCGCGCGCAACAGCTCCAGTATCCCGCCGACGAGCTCCGGGTCGAGGGCCGATGTAATCTCGTCGAACAGCATGATCTTCGGCTGCATCGCGAGCGCCCGTGCAATGGCCACGCGCTGCTTCTGTCCGCCCGAGAGATGGGCAGGATAGGCCTCCGTCTTGTCTTCAAGCCCGACCATTGCCAGGTACTCGAGCGCGCGCGACTTCGCTTCCGCGCGGCTGAGTCCCAGCACGTGAACCGGGGCCTCGATCACATTGGCAAGCGCGCTCATGTGCGGAAACAGATTGAAGTGCTGGAACACCATGCCAACCTTGCCGCGCACGCGCCGCAGGTGACGCTCGTCCGCCGCCACGCTTTGCCCTTGGTGCGTCATCGTCCATGGTGATTCGCCTTCGATCTCCAGCGTGCCTGCATCCGGCCGCTCGAGTGTCATCAACAGCCGCAGCAGCGTGGATTTTCCGGAGCCGCTCGGGCCGATCACGCTCACGGTCTCGCCGGGCGGCACATCCAGATCGACGCCGGACAGCACTGCCAGTTTCCCGTACGCTTTGTGCAGGTTCCGCACCCGAATTATGGCATCCATTCCTAACCCTCCATGCGCACGCGGCCCTCGACCCACCGGATAGCTGTAGCCGACAGCAGGCTCAGGACGAGGAACAATACGCCGACCAATGTCAGCGGCTCGACGTAACGGAACGTCTCGGAGCCGACCAGCTTCGCGGCCTGCAGCACCTCGAGTACCGTGATCGCGGAAAGCAGTGGCGTGTCCTTGAACATCGCAACGAGATAATTGCCGAGCGCCGGCACGACGGGCGGAATGGCCTGCGGAATAATGATGTCCTTCATCGTGCGCCAGCGGCTCAAGTTGAGGGCCACGGCCGCCTCCCATTGGCCCTTGGGCACCGATTCGAGACCGGCACGGTAGACCTCCGAGCAATATGCAGCGTAATGCAGACCGAGCGCGAGCACGCCGGTTGCAAGGGGCGAGAGCCGCAGGCCGGCGTCGGGCAGGATGTAGAACAGGAAGTAGATCTGCACCAGCAACGGTGTGCTGCGCACGAACTCCACCAGCGCACTCGTCGGCCAGCCGACCAGGCGATAGCGCGAGCGGCGTGCGAGTGCGAGCACGAGCCCGAGCGTCAGGGCAACCGCCATGCCGAGTACGGTCGCTTGTAGTGTCACGACCAGCCCCTCGGCCAGACGCGGCGCGATGTCCCAGACATAGCCCCAGTCGAAGATCACGCAAGAGCCCGTAACATAATGAAACGCGCGTGCGTTGCAGCCAGAATCGTCGATAGCGCGAAGCGAGGTGCAGCCAATATGTCGATATTGGCAAGCCGAGCGACAAAGGTCCCGCGGAAGGCGGAGCAGGTTCCAAGCAGTTTGTGCTTGGATGCGACCCTGGAGTGGGACGTAAGCGCGCCAATCCCGCGGTCCTGTGCACGCCTACGCGGTCGCATCCCCGCAAGCGGGGCGCGTCGACGGGCGGAAGAGGGGCCCCTCTGGGGATCTGACCCCGGAGACGCGCATGGGATCGGCATTGGAACGACGCGCCCTTGATCGGCTGCAAGGTCGCATCCCGCAAGCGGGTCCCTGCTCCACGTTGCGCCGATCCCCGCTCCTCGCTTCGGCGCGCCGGCGATTCTGGCTGCAACCCCTTGTGGGCTGGCACGATTTTGGCCAAGGTCTACCCATATCATCGCCACGAAAATCGACCTTCCACCTCCGCTAGACATCGCAGAACATCCCTCGCCAAAATCGTGACAGCGCAGCGTGTGTTTCATTATGTTACGGGCTCTAAGCGCCTCCGCGCTCGAGGCCGCGCGCGGCGCGGCGCTCGAGCAGCCGCATGCCCGCGGTGATACACAGCGCAACGGCAAAGTAGAGCACCAGCACGAGGCTGAATATCTCTGCGCTGCGCAGGCTCTCGGCACGCAACAGCTGTGCGGCGAAGGTCAGCTCCGTGATCGTGATCAGCGATACCAGGGCGCTGTTCTTGAGGAGCTCGATCGCGAGATTGCCGGCCGGCGGCAGCATGGCCGGAAACGCTTGCGGCAGCACGATGCGCCAGAGCGTCTGCAGGCGACTCAGATTGAGCGCCGCCGACGCATCGAGCTGGCCGCGCGGTACCGCCAGTACGGCACCACGCACGACCTCGGCACCGTAGGCGCCGGTGTTGAGCGCCAGCACCAGCATGCCCGCGGCAAACGCCGACAGCTTGATTCCGAAAAAGGGCAGGACGAAGTAGAACCAGAACAGCTGCACCAGAGCCGAGGTGCCGCGGAACACCTCGACGTAAACCGCCGCCGGCCAGGCAAGCGCGCGGCGCGGTGACATTCGCGCAAGGCCCGCTGCCAGCGCGATGACAACCGCAAGCACGACCGCGGCAAGGGTGAGTTGGACGGTGATCGCCAGCCCGCGCAGCAGGGGCAGGATCATTTCGTTCATCGCGCGGGAACGAACTCTCGGATCAGGAAAGCAGCGAGCTCAGCCCCGGCACAACTCTGTCGCCGTGTCCGGGCCCGGCAATTCGGCGCGCGTGAAGCCGAACGGCTTCACCAGCTCGAGATGGCGCGGGGTCCCAATGAACCGCGCGAGGGCCGTATTGAAGGCAGCGACCAGGTCCTGGTCGGTCTTGCGGAACCCGAATGCGCCGTAGCCGCGAGCGCGCTTGCCCGCGATGACCGGGTCGGAGAACGGCGCCGCCCGCTCCACACGCGGCGATTGGGCCCGCGCGAGCAGGTTGTTCACGGTCAGGCTGGTAGCTGCGTAGGCATCCACGCGCCCGGCGATGACGCCCTCGAGCGCACTCGGGGCATCGGGGAAGACGACCACGCGCGCATCCGGAATGCCTACCGCCCGCGCGTATGCTCGCTCGACGGTTCCGGCGACCACGCCGAGCCGCGCGTTAGGATGGCGCGCGGCGCCTTCGTAGCCGTTCAACGCCAGCGGATTGCCCTGCGCCACGATGAACGCCTCGCCCACCGAGTAGGTAGGATTGGAAAAGACGATCTCCTTGCACCGTTCCGGCAGGATGTACATCCCGGCGGCAATGATATCGAACCGCCCCGCCTTGAGACCGGGTATGAGCGAGCCAAACTCGGTGAGAACGCCCTCGACTTTGCCTATACCCATATCGGCAAGCACTGCTCGCGCGATCTCGGGCGCCTCGCCGGTCAATCTGCGGGACGCGCTTTCAAGATAGGCGTAGGGCGCCTCGTTCGCGTAACCGACGCGGATCGTCCCGTCCCGCTGCGCGCGCTCGAGCGTGCCGAGCGTTTGCCCCGCGGGCGTGTCGGCCTGCTCGGAACATCCTGTCCCGAGCAGCGCCGTCGCCAGGAGTGCTACGCCCATCGCCTTGCGCCAAACACCCTCCCCTTTGCGTGCGCTCATCCTAGCCTTGCGAACGCGCTCCGGTCATCGGTTCTCGCCGTAGGTGGGCTCCACCGGAACGATGGGCGAGAAATCCCGCCGCGTCGCGATGAACTCAGGCCGCGGCTTGAGCCCTCCGCGCGGGCTCTCGAGCGTGTTCTCGACGCTGTTGTAGACGAAAAAAAGGCTGGCCCGCGGATAGGGGGAAATGTTGCCGTTCGCCCCGTGCATCGTGTTGCAGTCGAAAAACACCACCGAGCCCGCCGGCCCCTTCATCGACTGAATACCGCCACGCTCGGCAAGGAACGACAGCGCCACCTGATCGGCGATGCCGCACTCCTGCTTCCTCAGCAACTGCTTGTAATGGTCCTCTGGGGTCTCGCCTACGCACGAAACGTAGTGCCTATGCGACCCCGGCATGAGCATCAGCGGACCGTTGAACTCGTTGTTCTCCGTCAGCAGAACGACGCAACTCACCGCGCGCATACCCGGCATCCCGTCTTCCACGTGCCACGTCTCGAAATCCGAGTGCCAGTAGTTTTTCTTGCCGAAGAAGCCCGACTTCAGGTTTACCCGCGACTGGTGGATATAGACCTCGCTCCCGAGGATCTGGCGTGCGATGTTGAGGAGACGCACATCCCCCACCACCTGCCGATAGAGCTCGTTCAGCCGGTGCGCCATGAATACCGAGCGCGCGTCGTCGCTGCCGGGCTCGATGATCGCCTCCTCGCGCGCGCAGATTTTCGGGTCTGCGGTCATCTTGCGCGCTTCCTTGAGGAACAGTGCGGCCTCCTGCTCACTGAACAGTCCCTTCAGCAGGATGAATCCGTTCTTCTCGTAGTTCTTGAGTTGATGGTGGGCGAGGCCGCGCGAAACCTCTGTACGGGGGTCCGAATAGATGATGGGATCCTGGCGCAGCAGGATGGCGGTCTCGTCGTCGACCCGCGATTGATAGGTGTCGCTAACCAGTACCATAGGCTCTTCTCCTGAACGTCTGTTAGCCGGTCCTCGCCGCAGCCGCGTCTTCCCGGTCTTCGGTGATCAGCGGATACACGCCGTTCTCGTCGTGCACCTCGCGGCCCGT
Organism: Betaproteobacteria bacterium; assembly: GCA_029863175.1. Next base: position 5,848 of record JAOTVX010000058.1, read on the forward strand.
CAGAGGCGGGTTGAAAACGCATACCAGACGCATCTTGGTCCGCGCGCGAAGGTAATGCTTGTCGTGCTGGTCGAGCGCGTAGACCACGCCGGGCCGGATCGGATGGATCCTCTTGTCCGGGATCGTTTCAACCTCGCCTTCACCCTCGACGCAATACACGGCTTCGAGGTGATTCGCGTACCAGATGTAGGTCTCGGTGCCCGGATAGACCGTGGTCTCGTGCAGCGAGAACCCCATGCCGTCGCTTCGCAGCAGCAGGCGCCGGCTTATCCAGTTGGGTGTCTCGACGTCGCGCGTCGTGCCCTTGACCTCATCCAGACTGCGCACGATCACCGGGCGCCTCCGAAATGGATGTACCGGATCGTATCCACGGCGTGTGGCACGCCGAGCACGGCGGCCGTGCTGCGCTCCAGGATGTCGAGGCCGCGACGCAGGGTCTGCTCGTCGATGGTGAGAGGCGGCAGCAGCTTGATCACCTGGTCCTGCGAGCCCGAGGTTTCGACGACGAGGCCGTCATCGAACGCACGCGCGGTGATCTTGCCGGCGATTTCCGGAGCCTCCACGACCAGGCCCTGGATCATGCCGCGTCCGCGCACGCTGAACTCGCCCTGGGGATAGCCGCGCGCGATATGCTCGAGCCACGCCTTCATGATGTGTCCTTTCCGGCGCAGCGTGTCCTCGAATTCCCGCGTCGTCCAGTAGTGAACGAGCGCCTCCTTGGCGGTGACGAAGGCCAGATTGTTGCCGCGGAACGTGCCGTTGTGCTGGCCGGGCGACCAGATGTCGAGTTCCGGCTTCATCAGGACCAGGGCCATTGGCAGCCCGTAGCCGCTGATGGACTTCGAGAGCGTGATGATGTCGGGCGAGATTCCCGCACCCTCGAAGCTGAAGAAGGTGTCGGTCCGTCCGCACCCGACCTGAATGTCGTCGATGACGAGCAGCATGTCGTGGCGGCGGCACACCTGCTCGAGCGCCTTCAACCAGCGGAAGCTCGCCACGTTGACACCGCCCTCGCCCTGCACCGTTTCGACGATGACCGCGGCTGGAACATCCACACCGCTGCTTTGGTCGGCGATGACACGCTCCAGGTACTCGATCGTGTCCACACCTTCGCCCAGGTAGCCGTCGTACGGCATGAACGTGGTGTTGGCAAGCGGCGTGCCGGCCGCATCGCGAAACTTGGAATTTCCGGTCGCTGCGAGCGACGCGCCAGTCACCCCGTGGAATCCGTTCGTGAACGAAATGATGTTGGTCCGGCCCTTGGCCAGCCGCGCAAGCTTGAGCGCGGCCTCCACCGCGTTGGTTCCCGTCGGCCCGGGAAACTGGATCTTGTACTCCATGTTCCGGGGCCGCAGGATCACGCGCTCGAAGGTCTCGAGGAACTCCTTCTTGGCGACGGTCGCCATGTCGAGGCCGTGGACCACGCCATCCGACTCGATATATTCGAGGAGGCGCTGCTTGAGCACCGGATTGTTGTGCCCGTAATTGAGCGTCCCGGCACCGCTGAAGAAGTCGATGTAGCTGCGTCCTTCCGCATCTGTCAGCATCGCTCCGCGCGATTTCGCGAACAGCGTGGGGAAGGAACGGATGTAGCCCCGCACCTCGGATTCGAGACGTTCGAAGATTTGGAGATTCATTGGGGTGCATTCCTCGTAAAGTAGTTGTAATAGTTATTCACCCGCGAACGGGCCGATACGAATCAACGTTTCGCACTCGTGATGCTCGTCGCCAAAATCCGGCTCGGCAAACAACATGCGCTCGGTAACCGGCGCCCGGATCTCGCGCGCGAGCCCGTGAAATACCCGGCGCGATGGCTCATTCGACGGCGACACGGTCGTCTCGAGATAGCGGCACGCGCGCAACGCGGGGCGCGCCAGCAGCTCCAACAGCATGGCGCGCGCAAGCCCCTGCCCGCGCATTTCTTCCGCCACGGCGACCTGCCACACGAAAACTACCTCGCCGCGCTGTGGCGGACGGTAAGCTGAAATGAAACCGATCGTGCGCCCCGCCCGCTCGCCGTGCACGCAGGTCTCGGCGAAGTGCTCGCAAAGCAGCAGGTAGGCGTAGGTGGAGTTAAGATCGAGCGGCTTGCACGCGGCGACCAGACGGTGGATTGCAGCGCCGTCGCGCACGCGCGGTGCGCCGAGGACGACGCCCGGTACGGCGCCATGACGCGCCGCTCCGAACGCCCGATTCGCCTGTTGCATCCCGTTGGACTCCGCACAGTCCGTCGATTTCAAGTGGCTACCCTTTCGATACGTCAGAACTTTCGGCCGGCGTCACGTCCCGTCGGGACTGATCGGGCCCGTCGCCAGGATCGGCGCGGCATCGACTTCCGGTGCCTCCATCAACGCCACGATTCGTTCCAGCGAAAGTGCAATCGTCGCCTGCTCCAACTCCGGTAATTCGCTGAGCGAATTGGCCAGCGCCTGCTGCAAGGGCGACGGCGCCTTTCGAGCAACCTCGACACCTTTGCTGGTTGCCGTCACCCGCACGATGCGCCGGTCCTCACGCGAACGCTGCCGTTCCACCAGGCTCTTTTCTTCGAGGCGGTCGAGAATGCCGACCACGGTGCTGGGGCTCAGGTGCACTTCACGGCCGATTGCGGTTGCCGAAACCGGCCCATTGTTAACCACATGCAGCAGACAGATCAGCTGCGGGGCAGTGATGTCGTTGGTGGCCGCGAGCTGCTTCGAATACAGGTCAACGCTATGGATGATGCGACGTAGCGAGCGCAGTATCCGCAGGTCGTAGCGGACAAGCGCGGCAGCACTGTTAGCCGCTGAGGACACGCCTCCCGCCAAGCTTGCCTCCGGCACGAGCCCGCTGCTGCCCCCCTCGCTTCCGGGGAGGGTCGCCGACGTGACACCGGCCGTGTTGGAGGACCTCATTCGCCCTTGCTCCTCGGAAACCTGAAAACCGAAATCCGGAACAACCTATGTGCTCCAATCATTTCAGCTCAAATGATTTGCATTGTAAGCAATTATGGCGTAGGTGTCAAGCAATAAAATACTTATAAATCAACTAGATGACTTAATTTGGAAAAACGTTTTTGATCAAGGCAGACCCGGAAAACGCCCTGTGGCGCGATCCTCACACAGCCTCTTTCCTCCCGCTCTTCGCCCTGCTCTACCCTTTTCCGTTGAGCATTTGGTCGATCGGTCTCATCACGGACTTCGAATTGAAGGGGTTCGCACGCGTGCTCGCCCGCGGCGCGCTAATCAGCGGTATCGTCAGCCGCCACTCGGCGGTGCTGATCGGCACGATCACCGTGGAGATGACATTCAACGGGCTGGGTTCGTGGCTGCGAACCACTACCCCGACAAGGAAGAGAGCGCCGCGACCGAGCGCCGCCCCGCATGGCTGTGATCCGTGCGTCAGCCGCCGCGCTTTTCGCGCGCGAGTTCCGTGAACGATGAGAGGAGATCCATCGGCACCGGGAAAACGATGGTCGAGCTCTTGTCGCCGGCAATGCTGCCAAGCGTCTGCAAGTAGCGCAACTGCATGGCCTCGGGCTGTTCCGCGAGCAACTGCGCCGCCTGCAGCAGCTTCTGCGCCGCCTGAAACTCGCCCTCGGCATGAATCACCTTGGCACGCCGCGCGCGCTCAGCCTCGGCCTGCTGCGCGATCGCCCTCACCATGGACTCGTCGATGTCGACATGCTTGATCTCGACGTTCGATACCTTGATGCCCCAAGTGTCAGTCTGCTGGTCGAGTACCTGCTGAATATCGGCATTGAGCTTCTCGCGCTCGGCCAGCATGTCGTCCAGCTCGTGCTTGCCCAGCACCGCGCGCAGGGTCGTCTGCGCGAGCTGGCTGGTCGCCTCGAGGAAGTTCATTACCTGAATGATCGCCCGCTGCGGGTCGAGCACCCGGAAATAGATCACCGCGTTCACCTTGACCGACACGTTGTCGCGCGAGATCACGTCCTGGCTCGGCACATCCATGACGATCGTGCGCAGGTCCACGCGCACCATCTGCTGGATGCCCGGCACGACGATGATCAGGCCGGGACCCTTGACCTTCCAGAACCGCCCCAGTGTAAAGATTACGCCGCGTTCGTACTCGCGCAGGATGCGCAGTGTTGCAAACAACAGGACGATGATTGCCAGTACTATGAAACCCGTGATGCCCATATCCCAAATCATGCTTGCCTCCCGCTGTTATCGTCCGCTTCCGCCTCGACGCGTAGCGTGAGGCCCGTGACGCCCATCACCTTCACTTTCTGGCCGCGACGCAGCGGGCGCGTGCTCACGATCCGCCAGCGCTCACTCTCGACCCGCGCCCATCCTTCGGTTTCCAGATCTTCGAGTACCTCGCCGATGCTGCCAATCATCTGCTCCTGCCCGCTTACGACAGGCCGCGTGCGCGCTTTCAAAGCGAACAGGACCGTGAAGAACACGATCCCTCCCCCGATAGCGGACACGACCGCCACCAACGGCAGCGGCACGGTGTACTCGGCGCCCGCTGCCGGGTCGATCAGGATGACCGCGCCGATCGCGAGCGCGATGACGCCGCCGATTCCGAGTGCACCGAAGCTCGGCAGGAAAGCCTCTGCCACGATGAATGCCATCCCCAGCAGGATGAGCCCGAGCCCCGCGTAATTGATCGGCAGCAGCTGAAAAGCGTAGAGCGCGAGGAGCAGACAAATCCCGCCGATCACGCCTGGCAGCACAAAGCCGGGGTTCATCATCTCGAATATGAGGCCGTAGATGCCCAGCATCATGAGGATCAGCGCCACGCTTGGATTGGCGATCACCGCCAGTAACCGGCTGCGCCAGTCCGGCTCCACCGCGAGCACCTCGGCATCCTTTGTCTCGAGGGTGCGCTCCACGCCTTGCACCATGACCTTGCGCCCGTGCAGCTTGACGAGGAGGTCCTTCACGTCCTGCGCTAGGAGGTCGGCCACATTCATCTTCAGCGCGTCCTCCGCGGACAGACTCACCGCTTCCCGCACCGCGCGCTCGCCCCACTCAGCATTGCGGCCTCTCAGCTGCGCGAGGCTGCGAATGTAGGCCGCGGCATCGTGGACCTGCTTGCGGCCCATCGCGCCTTCCGGCGCCTCCGCTTCCTTGTCCTTGTCCTTGTCCTTCGACTCGGTTTTCTTGGCGTCATCCTTGGGCGGCTTGTCCGGCTGCTTGCCCGGCTGGCCAATCCCGATCGGCACTGGCGTCGCCGCACCGAGATTTGTTCCCGGCGCCATGGCGGCCACGTGGCTAGCGTAGAGAATGAACGTCCCCGCGCTGGCGGCGCGTGCGCCGCTCGGCCCGACGAACACCGCGACCGGGACCGGCGAGGCGAGGATTTCCTTGATCACGCTCCGCATCGAGGTGTCGAGCCCGCCCGGCGTGTCGACCTGCAGAATCACGAGCCCCGCGCCCTTATCGGCCGCCTGGCGAATGCCGCGCACCATGTAATCGGCTGTCGCCGGGCTCACTGCGCCGTCGAGCGTCAGCAGCACCACGGGCTGCGCAGCGGCGCCCCCGGCAAGCGCCGGCCACAGGGCGCAGAGAGCCACCACGGTACCGCGCAGCCAGCGCCATGGGTTGTGTGGCATCAGCAAGCCATCCTCCGTAACCAACGCTTCACGCTTCACACTTCACGTTTCACACTTCACGCCTTCACCGTTTCGGCAGAGGCCTTCTTGACCCGTCTCGCCTCCGCCAGGAATTCCTTTAATAGCGGAAATACGTCCAGGAGTCGAGGATCGCCGGGATCGTGGAATTCCGGGTGCCATTGCACGCCAAGCACATAGCTCGCGCCCTGCCAGCGCACGGCCTCGACCAATTTGTCCGGCACCGAGAGCGCCTCCACCTTGAGGTCGCTGCCGAGGACTTTGACCGCCTGATGGTGGATGCTGTTCACCCGCGTAACCTCGACGGCGGGGTAGAGTCGGGCAAGCCCCGAACCGGGCACAAACGCGATCTCGTGAAAGTGCTGGTCGAAGGCTTTCGGATCATGATGCTCCTTGGCGCTGCCGTGCTGCAACGCGATGTCCTGGTAGAGCGCGCCGCCGAAGGCCACGTTAATCAGCTGCAGGCCGCGGCAGATGCCGAGCACCGGCTTGCCGCGCGAAATGAATCCCTGAAGGAGATCGATCTCGTAGAGGTCACGCACGCGGTCTCCAGTCCACTCTGCCCTGAGCGGGGTCTCGCCGTAGGTGAGCGGACTCACGTCCGCGCCGCCCTGCAGCACGAGCCCGTCGAGCTCGGAAACGTAATCTTCGGGGCGGATGTTGCCGCGCCGCAGCAGGCCCCCGCCCTCGATCGAAGGCAACATGAACACCAGCGCGTCGAGCGTCATCAGCCAATGTGCAACCGACTGCTCGAGGTATTGCAGGGTCTTGCCCTTGAACCCGAGCTCACGCGGCACGTTGTGAAGGAAACGCGGTGACAAACCAATCTTCAGCGGACTTGTCATGTCTCAGGCTGCACGGACTCGCCGGATGCGCCGGCTACGCATGGACTTTTGTTCTGCCCATCCACAGCTCGCTTTGCAGGCGGGCAACGTCGTTGAGCGATTTGCGGTCGCCATAGACCTGCCGCAACCAGGCAGCATCGCTATACCCCTCTTGGACGCCTGCGGCGATCTCCTGGAGCGCGGCGTCGGCGCCGAGCTCTCTCGCGTGCGGCGCGATGATCTGCAACGTCGCGAGGACATCTTCCTGCAGGCTCAAACGCTTTTCACTGTACGCGTCGACGAGGCTGCCCTCCAGCCCGTAGCGGCACGCCTGGAAGCGGTTGTAACGGTAGAATTCGTAGACGTCCCGCGACGGCGCGCGCGGCCGCTCCGCGAGCACGTAGCGCGCCAGCGTCTGCACGTAGGCGCCGAGCAGCGCCGCGCGCTCGACCGTGAGTGGGGTGTCGAACACGCGGACCTCGACCGTGCCATATTCCGGCTTGGGCCGGATGTCCCAGTAAAAATCCTTCATGCTCTCTACAATGCCGAGGCTGCGCATCCGCTCGAAGTAATCGGTGAACTCGCGCCACGTCTGCACGAACGGAATCTGGCCCGACAGGGGGAATGCGCTCACGGTGTTCAAGCGCGAGGACTGATAAGACGTGTCCGACCCCTGCTGAAACGGCGAAGATGCGGAGAGCGCGATGAAATGCGGCACGTAGCGCGCCAGCATGTGCGTCAGGTAGACCGCGGCGTCGCCGTCGGGACAGCCGACGTGAACATGCTGGCCGAAAATCGTGAACTGCTTGGCAAGGTAGCCGTATACCTTGAGCAGATGCTGGAACCGCTCCGTCGGGTAGATGCGGCGGTCACCCCAGTCGTGAAAGGCATGGGAGCCACCGCCCGAGACGCGCAGGTTCAGCCGCTCCGCGGCCTCGGCCACCGTGTCCCGGAGCGCCTGCAGCTCCCTGATCAGCGATTCGTGTGATGTATGGATGGATGAGTTGAGCTCCACCATGCTCTCGGTGATCTCGGGCTTGACCGCGCCCGGGTGTCCGGTTTTTTCGAGCAAGGCGAGCAGATCGGCCGCATCACGCGCAAGATTGTGGTCGCGCGGGTTGAGGAGTTGCAGCTCGAGCTCGACACCCATGGTGGAGCCGGCGGAAGAACTGAATTCCAGCTCGGATGAGTTCACCCTATCGCCTCAATAACCGTTGTCATGTGACAGCCATTCGCGCGTGCTGGCCACCGTCACGCGCCGCTCATGCTGCAGGCTTCTCTTCCGCGACTGCCTCGCCAGCGCGGCGCAATGCAAAGTCTACGGCGATCGGGCCGAGCAGTTCCAGTATCAACACCGCCGAGAGCACGATCGCCGCGAGCTTCGTGCCGAACTCGGGGTAGAGCTCGGTGGTGCCGCGCACCATCGAGATCGCCAGTGCCGACATCGGTGTCAGCGCGAGGCAAAGCATGCCGGCCGTGCCAGGTCGCACGCCACTGAAGCGCGTGAAGCTCATTATCCCTAGCGACTTGGCGACAAAGCGCGTCAGCACGAAGACAACCCCAAGCGTGCCCCCCGCGACCAGATCCTCGACTCTCAGGCTCGCACCGCTGACCACGAACAGGACCACGACGAACATCTGCCCAAGGCGGCCGGGGTCGAACGGCATCAGGTCGTGGCGCCGGTCGAGGTTCCTGGACAGCACGCCGAAAGCGAGCAACGCGAGCACCACGGACAGCTCGAACAGGCGGGCAGTGCCTATGGTCACCACGATCATGGACAGGGTCATCACGAAATGTCCGTGTCCGCTCTTTCCGAGCCAGCGCGCAAGCGCAACCACCAACACGCTCGAGAGCAGGCCAAGGAGCGCCGAGCCCAGCAGCAAGTATACCGGGTGGAGCATGACCGTCATCCAGTCCGCGCGGTACTCGTGGTGGATCCCGGCCAGCAACATCGTCACCACGATGAACGAGATCACGCTGTTGATGGCCGTCAGGTTGAGCGCCCGTTCCGTTACCTGCCCCTCGGCCCTGCGCTCCTGCGCGACCACCATCACGACTGCCGGCGATGTCGCGATGCCGATGGCGCCCGCCACGGCCGCATAGAGGGGACTGACATCGAACAGCGTCAGGACGAAGAAGAGCAGCCAGAAGGTCAGTGCGCTCTCGAGCACGCCCGTCGCCGCGAGCCAGGCATCGCGCTTGAGCCACGTAAGATCGAGTCGACGGCCGAGGTCGAAGAGGATCAATCCGAGCGCAAGTTCGACAAAAATCCACGCCTCCCGGATCAGGCGCGCATCGAGAACGTCGAGCCCGCCTGCCCCGAGCAGCAACCCGCTCACGACATAGCCCACGATTCGCGGCACCGCGAGCACGCGCCGGACCACTTCGCCACCGATGACGCCGGCGAGCAGCAGGAACCCGAACAACAGGAGCGGATTCGGCTCGACAGGGTATTGGGGCAGGAAACTGGGCATGACTGGCGGTCTCGTTATCGATCTGTTCTTCCTCCAGCACTGCCCGTGTAACGGCGGGGCGTCCACGCCGTCCGAGAGTCGCGCCCCGTCGGCATCGCGTATTCTAGTCGAACAGCCGCGGACAGGCGAAGCGCGGCGGCATCCCTTCGCGGAGAAGCAACTGCGTCAGAAAAGGAGCGCGTGGTCCGCGCTTTCGTCGGTGACGTGATTCTCGGGCAGCGGAAACGCGCGCAGGTCCTTGGTGATCGCGGCGTGCAGGAACGAGTCGACCCACCAGAACACGTCGTACTCCCGGATCGAGCGGCGCAGGCGGCGCATTCGCGCCTGCCGCTCCGCCTTGTCCATATGGTAAGCACGGTGAATGGTATCGGCGACGCCCTCGATGTCGTAGGGATTCACCAGCAGGGCACTGCGTCCCAGTTGCGCGGCCGCGCCCGCAAACTCCGAGAGAATGAGCGTGCAGTCTTCCTCGATGCTGCAGGCGCAGTACTCCTTGGCGACGAGATTCATTCCGTCCTTGAGCGGCGTGATGAGCCCGATGTCGGCGGCGCGGTAATAGGCGATCAGGTCGAGTCGCGACAGGCTGCGGTAAACGTACCATACCGGCACCCAGCCACCGGGCTGAACGAAACTGCCATTGATCCGGCCCACGATACGCTCGATCTCTATCTTGAGGTCGCGGTATTCAGCGATGTCCTCGCGGCTCGGCACAACCACCTGAATGAGCGAGACCCGCTCCCGGAGGTCGGGGTAGCGTGTCAACAGATCATTAAATGCCTGCAGCCGCTGTGGTATTCCCTTGGTGTAGTCGAGCCGGTCAATGCCGAGAATGACTTTGCGGTTGGGAAGCATGCGGTGCAGTTCTTTCGCGCGCGCCGCGACCTCGGGGCTTGCTGCCTGGCGCATGAACGCGTTGTAGTCGATGCTGATCGGAAAATTTCCGATGCGCACTTCACGTCCGCCCGCGCTCAACTGGGCGACCTGACCGCGCCCGTCGATGTCGGCGTCCTTGACCAGCGCGCGCACGCACTGCACGAAATTGCGGCGATCGTGCGCCGTCTGGAAGCCCACGAGGTCGAACTGCAGCAGCGCGTCGATCAACGCCACGCGCCACGGCAGCTTCAGAAAGGTGTCCGGTGGGGGAAACGGAATGTGCAGGAAAAAGCCGACGCGCGCCTTTGTGCCGAGCCGCCGCAGGTCGAGCGCGACGTTCATCAGGTGGTAGTCGTGCACCCAGATGAAATCGCCGGCCGCGCTCGCCGCGTGGGCCACGCGCGCAAACTTGCGATTCACCTCGCGGTAGGTGCGCCAATAGACCGGATCGAAATTGCACAGAAGCTGCAGGTCATGGAACAGCGGCCAGATCACCTCGTTCGAGAAGCCCTCGTAGAAATTGCGCACTTCCTCAGGCGTCAGCGCAACGGATTGCAGCGTGAAGCCCGTCCCCTCACCGGCGATCGCCAGCTCGGAATCGACGTCCGGCACCTCCTCGGTGCTGCCGGGCCATCCGATCCAGATTCCGCCGCGGTGCCTCAGCACCGGAAGAAGCGCGGTGACCAGGCCGCCGCCACTGGGCTCGGTCCGCCATTTCCCCGACTCATCGCGCCGAAACGAAAAAGGCAGCCGGTTCGACAGGACAATCAGCCGTTCGTGCTGCTTGGTCATCTTGGCCTCCGCCATGTCGAGCGTCAGCTCGCAGTCTGCGCCACCGCGCCGCCCGCGATGTACAGCGTGCGCGTCGGGTAGGCGAAGTCCACACCCTCGCGCGCGAAGCGCGCGAAGATTGCCAGGTTGATCGCCTGCTGCACGTCCATGAAGGTGTTGTAGTCCCGCGTGAGCACGTAGTAGACGACCTCGAACACCAGCGCGGAGTCGCCGTACTCCTTGAAGTGCGCGCGATCGAACCGGGTTCCGTCCTGCGCTTCCACCGCCTCGCGCAGCCATTGCGTGATGCGTCCGACCTTCTCATTCGGTGTCTGGTAAACCACCCCCACGGTGAACAACACGCGGCGCTCGGTCATACGCTGGTAATTATGAATCCGGCTCCTGAGCAAGTCGGCGTTCGAAAAAACCAGCAATTCACCGTCGAGGCTGCGGATGCGCGTCGTCTTGACGCCCACGCGCTCCACGTTTCCGCGCAGGTTGTCGACCACGATGAAGTCACCTACCACGAACGGTTTGTCGAGAATGATCGACAGCGACGCGAACAGGTCACTGAGGATGTTTTGCGTCGCAAGCGCAACGGCAATGCCGCCCACGCCCAGGCCAGCGAGCAGCGCGGTGATGTTGAACCCGAACTGATCGAGCGCGAGCAGGACAACAAAGATCCACAGCAACAGCCGCGCTCCAAATCCGATCAGGCTCAGCGCGGTGGCGCCATCCGGGTCGGTTGCGCGTGCGATCGCGACTCTGTGCCTGAGCCAGAAGCCGATCGTGCGATTGCCCCAGAGGGCGACCTGCAGCAGCAACGCAGCAATTGCCGCGAGCGCGGCAAACCGCTCGACGCCCGCCGGGAGCGTCAGTGACAGCGACGCAGCGTAGGCTGCGATGGGAACGAAAAGCATGAGGCTCGTTCCCCGCAGCATCTCCGTTACCGCGTCGCCCCATGCGACGCCGGTTCTGCGCGAGAGCGCCGCGAACAGCCTCGCTCCCGCGTAGCGTGCGATGAGCACCGCGACGGGCACCGCAACGAAAATGCCAAGGGCGATTAGCCAATCCGTGACATCGTTTGCTTCCAGTATCTTCTGCAACAATTTCATTTAACGGCTTTCACGTTACTGCCGCGGAACCGGCCCGTACCGCAACAGGGTTACTGCCCATTATTATTGAATCAAATTATCTCATTCGACCGTCATGACGGCCAACGGTCCCCGCGACCCGGCTCCACGCGCCTTCGCGCTCTTCACGCTTCTCGCGCAGTCCCGGTCATCATTCCCGCCGGCGCCAACGCCGCCCATGGCAGCGTCGAGAGCACGTCGTCGAGCGGGAGCTCACCCCCGGCTT
>JAOTVX010000019.1 GCA_029863175.1 Betaproteobacteria bacterium
GGATCAAGAAGATGGGCAGCCTGGCGATGAAGATTGCCAAACGCATTCCCGGACTGCTGTAGCGCGTAAACAAGACAAGGGCCCTTTTTCGAGAACCCGTCGATTTAGATACTATCAATGGGGTCATCTATCAATGGGGTCAGACTCGATCGATTTGACATAGGGCGTAAGAGGGGCCGGGCTCGATAAGGTGACCAGATCAATTCAAAAGCAAAAGAATCTATAAAAATAGATAGAGTCAGAGTCAAATTTCCCGCAAGCGCTCAGCTTGCTTGACATTACCCCGTCGCGCCTAGGTGGTCTGCCGCGTTTGGGTGGTCGCGCTGCGCGCCGCAGGGCGCGTTCGACCTCATCCTTAAATCGCTCGCTGCCCAAGTGATTAATCGAGCCTGGCTCCTTTATTGGCCCTCTACGGCCCGCTATTCAGCGGGCTCGTACATTTTCTCGAACGCCTCAGCTTCGACCGCGTAGCCATCCTTGCCATCCGCCTCGTTGTAGACGAGGTAGGCGCCCGCCTTGTAATGAGTCACGCCTTCCTTCGTGGCGATCTGTCCCGGCTGCGCTGCCACCTCCGCCCAGACCGGCGCCACCTTCTCGTAGATCCCAGGGCTGACGGCGCGGTAGGTGCGCGCGAACGTGTCGCGGTCCACCGTGTAGACGTCCCCGCCGTTGTTAACGATCCAATCGCCGGCCTTGCAGGTCTGCGTGCTGCCCCACTTCTGGTAGGTGAAGCCGTCCGTCTCGAGGTCGAGCTGGATCGCCACCACTTGCGAGGTCGTCTTTTTCAGATACTTGCGTAATTTGGCCACCGGAAATCCTTCAGGGAACCGGGTCGAGTCCGGCAGAGCAGGCGGGGTGTTCTAAATACTAACGCGGTTTCAGCGTCAATCCAACGCAAGGGCACCGCCCTGCCCTCGGTCAGGATCGAGGGGCATCTGCGTTTGCCCGCTCAAGGGATCGATCAGGAGGACGAAGAGCGTTTGAAGGAGCCGCGGCGGTCGGAGATGATGCCGTTTGTCAGATACTTCTTCGTCACCCGGGCGCGCTTCTCGGCGTCGGTCATTGGGGACCTGCCGTAGGTCACGCGGATCTTGAGGTAGGCATCGATGAGCTTGCGTTCCTCCACGGTGCCCCATCCCCCGGGGTTGCGCAGCCCGGTCTCTTCGAGCGCCTTGGCCAGGCAAGTCTTGACGTAGGCCGGCCGGTTGACGTGGTTGTCGAGGATCAGTCCGACGCCATACTCCGAGGTCACCAGGTCGGATACCCGGTGCTTGTTGTCCACCTTGGTGCTATAGAACTGGTCCAGTCGGCCGAGGGCGTGCTTGATTTCCATCGCCTGGACGGCGGGGTCCTGTCCTGCGAGCCAAAAATAAAATGCCCAGGGCGCTTGCCGCAGCTGCGCCTTGGCCGCCGGCGTCTTGATCGTGGTTCCCCGCAGCGAGAAGTAGCCGTGCACCAGCCCGGGTGTGACCTCCGCCACGTCCAGGCCGTGCTGACCGCAGTACTTGTCGAACAGGTCGCGGTCCTCGTCCTTGATACGTGCCAGCAGCGCCGGCAGTTCGCCCTTGGCACTGCCCGTGCCGGCGGTCCACTGGAACAGACCGAAGGACAGGGACGCGTTGTCCCAGGTGTTGATAGCGTCCAGGTTCCCCTCGTTCTCGGCCACCGCAATGATCACGTTGACCTCGGACTGGGTGACCTTGAGGGCGCGCAGTTTGTCCGCGTGAGACGCCACGAAGGCGGCGGGCTTCTGACCCCCGGTCGTATACAGGCCGAGCCGGAACTTGCTGAACTGCTTCTGGTGAACGCCGTCGGAGACCTTGAGGTACTGGCGGTTGTTGTTCCCTTTGATGGACTTGACGCTGAGGGAGCCGGGCGCCGGGGTCGGTGTGTGCGACGGGTCATGCCAGCTGTCGCCGTAGAACGGGCTGAGCTGGGCGACGATGCGCTCGGCCAGCGGCATCGTCAGCACCCTGCCGTCCCCGCCGACACCCTCCCATTTTCCGAAGGCGGCTACCGCCGCGGTGGTGGAACGTCCGTAGTCCCCATCGGCACCGAACTTGTTCCAGTTCAGTTCCTTGCCGAAGCCCAGCTCGTGCAGCAGCGTCTGCAGGGTGGCGATCCGGACCCGATCGGTTCCTCCCTTCTTGTAGTGCCTCTCGATCCTGTTCTTCTCGGCGTCCGCGGCGAGCTGCTTCAACTCTTCCAAGGCGTCGTAGCGGGCCAGAATCTTCTCCGCGAGAGCGCTCGAGACCCGCTCGCCGTTCGCCGTGCTGCCGTTGCGCCTGGCGAACTCGGCGACGGCGGTGGCGGTCGCCTTGCCGTAGTCGCCGTCGGCGCCGAACTTCTCCCACTTGAGCTTGCGGTCGAACCCCAGCCAGTGGAGAAAGGTCTGGAGCGCCGTAATGGCGTGGCGTGCCGAGGAGCCCTTGTGCAGGGTCGCGGCGACCGTGCCGTGGTCGATCAGTGTCTTCAGCGTGTCTCGTTCTGTCATCGGGTGCATCCTCCGGTAAAGAAGCCCCCACGAATTCGAGCTTTTTCCACGGAGGCCAGCACCGCTCGCTTTATTTGAGTTTCAGCAACCTTTCCAGCTTTCCCCGCCTGAGGAACATGCGATCAAAAATTGACAGATGAATGTTGGTGACGACGAATCCAGCCACTGCAACAAGTGCTTTGCGCAAGTAGCCGCGGGCGGCCTTCTGTGGATCGAGCCAATTGACAAGCGGGAATACGATGCCGGCGACTAGGAGGACGATGAATAGGGTCAGACCGCCGACAGAAACTTCGGGGAAGGTTAGCTCGTCGTCCCAGTGAGCATAGATGAACCATACGAGCAGCACTGCCGCCGCTACGCCTCCCACCCAGCCCAGCGAACGCAGCACCGGGCTGAGCTTCCAGATCTTGAAGAACAGGGCCGACCCTGCGTCGAGCTGCCGGCCGAGATCCGCCCGCCGCACGTCCGAGCTGCTCCTTGGTTCCCTGATAAGGTCTTCCAGCCGGCGAAACGGCCAGTCGCCGCGCGGCGCCTGGATATCGAATCCGCCCCAGGTACCCAGCTCGCCGTCTCGCTTATGTTGTTTATCAAGCTCCTTGAATTCGTACTCGGTCATGAGGTAGCCGCTCAGCATCAGCGAGTACGCCTCCACTTCCGTGAACGAGTCCAAATCGGTGCGGATCGCTGCGAGCTTGAGCTGCAGGTCCCTGTCGACACCGTAGTCGGTGGTATCGGAATTCGCTTCGGGCACCTTCGTCGGGTCCTGACAATCGATCCAGTCGATCGGCAAGGTCTCCAGGCCCTTCTTCGTGTGAATGAAAAACAGCCCCTGCAAGGCGCGATTGTCGACGCGCGCGCGGAGATCCTGATATTCGGCCTCGCGCACCCGGTCCATGAGGATGCTGTTTGAGCGTAACGGCACGCCTATAATGCTGTTCGAGGGATGCTTCTGATCGCCCATCTGGCCCGATGCGTCGCTGCAAAGCATCAGAGTGCAACCCTCGTCGAGCAGCGTTCCGACACCCTGATTATCGTGCACCCCGCCATCGACGAGCCGCACCGTGCGCTGGGGGTAGAGCTCATCGAGCACCAAGGGCTCGAAGAGCCCGGGGACGCAGGCCGAGGCTGCCACGGCGTAACCGAGGCGATAATGCTTGTGCTCGTCCTTGCTTGCCTGCTCGTACCAAAGGCGACGGTAACGCTCGTTGACATCGATTTCCGTGCCGATGGACCCCGGCGGCTCGCCCATCCATCGCCCGGTGAATTGCCAGCTGTGGCCTGAGTTGAGCGATGTGGCGTTCAGCAGCAACACCGGCACCTTGGCCCGCCGCCGCCAGTTGGAGAACTTCGGCTTGAAGGGGTGGCTATCGGGTTGTTCAGCGGGTTTGACAAGCAGCTCCGGCATTGTGCGCGGTTCGGTCCGGTGCTCCGCGTTTGCCCCGATACGTTCGTACAGGTTTTCCTCGTACAATTCGCCGAGTCGATGGCTGCGCGAGTACTCCTTGGAGAAGATCATGCGGAGATTCGCGCCCAGGCTCGCCAAGGCGCGCATGCGCATGTTGCGTTGAACGCCCGCGAGAAAGCGCTCCTGTACACGGCGAACCGCCTTGATATAGTCCTGCCGAGCAATGCTCTTATCCTTCCCTTTCTTGAGGATCTCCTGGATCTCAAGATAGTAGTGAGCACCGACGATGCTGCCTCCGGACACGGTGGACAGTGCCTCGACGGCTCGCAGCACGTCCATCTCCGCCAGCCGGGCCAGCACGCCAAGATGAAACAACGATGCGCGAAAGCCGCCGCCCGACAGGGCTAATCCCACCTTGCCGCGGTAGCACGAGAGCGCCGCTTCGGTGTCTTCTTGCAAGAATTTGTGAAGAGCCTGCCACGCGGGATGCCAGATCTCCACGGCCGAGCCTTCGGCAGGAGGTTTGCAGCCCTGCAGGCGCGCCAATGAAACCAGTTGCTTGAAGGCCGTCTGCTGTTCCCATTCCTTGGGCTTGGCTTCGCGCGCTGCGGTCAGCCACTTGCCCGCCTCCTCGTATTGCCCGAGACCAAAGTAGATCTCGGCCAGCGTGACGATGTACCAGTATTGGCTATTGAGACTCGTGTCCTTCTCACTGAGTTTTGGCACGATCGCCGCCATCGCTTCACGCAGCGCACGCGCTTTCTGGCGCAGCTCGTTCGCCTCGGCCGCGTCTTCCCGTTTGGTGCCGGCGCGCACGGCGATGGTCGTCGCTCTTGCGGCCAGCAGATCGAATAGGTATGCCGCGTTAACCCCCCCGTATCCCTTGTCGATCTCCTTGTCTTGCGTCGTGTCACACTCCCATGCGGCGCGGTAGAAAAAGAGCGCCTGGTGCAAATGCTCGAGCTGCCCACCGTGCTCCCACATGCGCTTGTACACCGCGCCACCCAGCGCCAGGGTCTCCGGAAGCGTCTCAGGTTTCATTCCCTTCTTCCTGATGGCCTCTTCGGGATCGCTCAGCCCGATCTCTTTGAGCATAGCCAGCGCATCCGCAAAGCGCGTGCCCGCCAGAAGCTCCTCGTCCTTGTAAGTACAAAGCGCCAGTTGTTGAATCACCCACGTGTTGTCTGGCTCCTGTGCACGCGCCTCGGTCAGCACCTTCCGCGCAAGCCCGAACTCCAATTCCCCTTTGATCTCGCTGATCAGATGCTTCAGCTCTCTATCCCGCGGGACAGGCAGCTCGTTTTCCAGGATTCTTTTCGCGTCATTCGTGCTCTGATTCATTTGTAGGTCTCCTCTAGCCTCTAGAGTACGCGATCGTGCGTCCTCTTACACTCGGTCTGACATTGCCCGCGTACGCTTCTTGAGCTGACGCGACAAGGCGTCAACTACCCTGCGGCTCGTACCAGGCCATGGTCGTTACCGCTTCTAAGTAGCGAACCAGGCGGCGGCCGCGTCGATGCCGTCCAGTTCCGACCAAACTCTGCCACATCGCAAAATGCGTAATGCGTAGACTTGACCTTTATGTCACGCTGCTTAGCGGATTCCGGTGGAAAGCGTGAACGTTCCCGCTTTGCCTCCGCTTGCGTTCACAAGGATGGTGTAGAAAAGGTTGCTCGTATCCGGCGTGGTCGCGCGTTACCGGGTCAGGTCGCCTGCGCGCTCGCGCGCGGCCTTGTCCGCCGCGCCGGCAGCCCGCATCGCCTGTGTCCAACAGCTGTACCCCGCAAGCAACGGAATAGAGGCGGCGGCGATGATCTCGATCAACCGCAAGCGCTTGTGCGCCGCCTGGTTGGCAGCGCTTTTCTTGCTATACCAATTGATCTGATCGTCGAGCCGCTGCTCGAGGTACTCGGCTTCTCCGATTGCCATAGAAAACTTCTTCCGCGCTCCGCTCACGAGTATTCGATCTTGCAATTGACCTCGATCGACTTCTTTTCGATCTTTATCGGCGTTTATCTGCGCTTATCCGCGGCTCATGTTCTTGATTTTGTTACGCGCTCTAAGTCACCTTCTACGCGCCGCCTGCGGCGGATTTCGCGCTGAGTTCGTCGGGCCGCACCTTGCGCTCGAACTCCTCGATCGCCGCCTTGAGCTTGGCTTTCTGCCCCAGATAGCTGCCCTTGCCGAATTCGGTCGCCACGCTCTCGATCTTACGCCCGAGCCGCTCCTCGTCCGAAGTCCGGCCTAATCCCTGGTAGGCCTCGGCAAGGGTCATATAAACCCACTGTTTGTCGCCGCGGCTCGCGAAGCTCGCCTCGTCTTCGATCAGCTCCTTGCAGATCTCGACTACTTTCAGACGGATCATGTTGGCGTGGCCGTAGCTGACAATGGCGTCGAACCGGTCTGGCAGCAGATTGGCCCTTTGGGTGTACATGTAAGCCACGTTGATGCCGTTGTAGTAGTCCTGCTTGACGTAGAAGCCGCGCTCGTAAAAACCAATCGCCCGGTCCAGGTACTCCAGATCGTCGGTCATCTCGAACAGGCGTTTATTGATGGCGCCGGACAGTCCCAGCGTCTCGGGATCATTGGAGATCTTCGGCGCGCAGTATTTCGCCAGAATTTCTTCGGCTTCGTCCAGCGCCACGATGGCGGTCTTCTTGTCGATATTGCCATCCGCATCCCGCTTTTCGCCCGCCTTGTAGGTCACCAGCGCCAGCCGCTGCGCGAGGAACACGTCCGGTTTCTTGTCAGGTTTTCCCTCGGTCTGCATCGCGATGGCGCGCCCAAACAGGCGGGTCGCCTCCGGGAAATTGTTCTTCTTCTTTGCCGCTTCCGCCGCGTCGATGACGCTGGCCAGTGATTCCCCCTCTTTTACCTTCTTCTTATCGCGCTGCGCCGGCGGTATGTAAGCGGGCGGCTCCACGTAGGTCGCCGCGTCGTAGGCGGGCGGCGTCATGCCGATGAGGAACTGAAACACCGGGCTGTCGGTCTCGCGCCTTGCGTGCGCTGCCGCCTTCCGCCTGCGTTGCTCGACCGCGATGATCTTCTCCAGGACTTCGGACAGATGGTTGACGAACCGCTCCTGTTCCTTGGCGCCGATCTCGTCCCCACCGTGCTCGTATTGGTGGATGACGAACGAGCTCAGATCGAAGGGGATTCTCTGCATCAGCACCGATTCGGCGATGATGATCGTGGTATGTGGCCTCTGGGCGTGCCGCACCCCGAGCTCGTAGAACACATTGGCGTTCAAAGTCGAAAGGTCTGCGATGACGATGTCCGCCTCGTAGATCCAGCGGTACATGATCGAGTCGATGCTGCCCGTGAGGTTGGCGTCGATGGCCCGAAAACAGTTCACGTTAACCTTGTCGCAAGCCGGATGGACGAGCTGCTCGTAGGTCTTGTCGAGGTTCAGGACGCGCCCGGTCGAGTAGTCGGTCTTGTTGCCGAAGCCGGTGACGACGAAGCAGGTGAGCTGGCGTTGCGCGTCCTTGGCTGCTTTTGCGGACTTCTTCCCGCGCGCCGCCGATTTACTCTTACCCTTCGTCATCATGATCTCCTGATGAGACGGTCCCCGGGCTATTCGATGTCAAAGCCTCGGCCGAAGTGCTCGTCCTTGATCCGATCCGCCGCCGCCTTGCCGATCTCCACCAGCTTGGCCATGTTCTCGGCGCGGTCCATGTCTGCAATCGTCTTGAGTTGCTCGGGGCTGAGCTTGTCCTTGAGCGAGACATCGTCGAACTGGACGTCATAGCGCAGGTAGGTGAGCAGCGGCTTGCCTCCGCCGAGGATGTCCCCGTCGAGTTTCCCGATCTCGCTGTCGATCTCGCGTGCCGTCGCGCTCGAGGACATCCACTGCAGCAACAGCTCGTTGAGCGCGCTGGCGTCGTCCATCAGCGAGGAGAGCCCGCGCACGCCGAGCTCCACCGCCTTCATGTCCATGACCTCCTTTGGATCGAGCGCGAGCGTCTTCGAGCCCGTCCCGAGCGAGACGAGCAGAAGCTGGTCGGCACCCGTCGGCCAGCGCAGCTCATGGCCCTCGAGCGTGGCCAGCATCAGGAGCTGCAGCGCGGGGTTGTTGTGCGGGCTGACGCCCCCGTCGACGAAGGCGCCTTCCATGTCGTCGGCCACCTTGATCTTCTCCGGCTCAAAGTAGGTGGGCGCCGCCGTGCTCGCCCGCACCACGTCGCGCAGCAGGTAGTCCTTGTTCGGCGTGGATTTGCTTTTCGGATCTCCCTCGAAGTAGCGCCCCTTGGGGTTGTTGTGGATGACCCAGGGGCTACCGGTGTCGAGTCGCTTGGCCACGACGGCGAGGCCGGTCTTCAGCTCCGGTTCGCCGAGCCGGATGTCGCCGTAGCCTTCCTTCTTGTCTGCCAGGGCCTTTTTCACCGGCTCTGCCGAGAACTTGGGCCTCAGCAGGCCCTTTCGAAAGAAGCTCGACTCGAAGATCGAGTTCCCGAGCTTGAGATAGAGCTTCTCGATGCGCTCCACCGTCCAGCCGAGCGTGAGCGCGGAGGCAATGATGGCGCCGGTCGAGGTTCCGCCGATCAGATCGAAGTAGTCGGCGAGCACCGCCGAGTTGTCGCCAGTGCGGTCGCGGACGAGTTTCTCGATCCGCTTGAGGAGCTGTACGGTGAGAATGCCACGGATGCCTCCGCCGTCGAGGGCAAGGATCCGCTTCGGCCCGGGTCCGAACAGGTGCGCGTTCAGGTCTTTTCGCTTCATTTCATCCACCTTTCTTTTCTCGCGCACGGTGCACGCACCATTCGAGGTCGTATGATAAATCGAGCTTGGCCCCCCCTTTATTTGTTCGCACTAATGAACCCGTTCGTCCTGATTGCACCGTCGCGATCGGCCAGCGCGGTCCACACGGCGTCACCTTCCGGTAGAGACCTGGGCTTTCGGCGCGATAGGTGCGGGCGAACGTGTCACGATCCACCGTGTACACATCCCCCTCGTTGTTCACGGATCCAATCGCTTGCTTGAGCTGGCCCACCTCCTCTGGCGCAAGCGACGCATTATAGCGCTGGTAAGTGAGCGGCGGCGCGCCTCCGAGGAGATCCATGAAGCCTCCTCGGCAATTTCCGCTGAAGGGGTTATCGCACACAGCATGCAGCTCGTCGCCAGGCGCGCGGCGCCGGAATACATTCAGCGCAAGGGGCGCCAAAGCGCGTTCTGGGAGGATCGCTACCACACCACGGCGATCGAGGGCGGCGAGCACCTGCGCGCGCGAGTCGGTGAAGCGGGACGAACGTTGGTTAGAGGCGATTGCGGTTGGCAGCCAAGCTTTCGTCGAGATGGTAAAGCGTGACCTTGGAACCCAGGCGAGGCATCGTGAAGTCGATGAAACAGACGGGACGTGCGTACTGCGCGAGCCGCGAGGCGCTGATCCGGCCTACTCGCTGCGCAGCGCTTCGACCGGGTTGAGGCGCGCAGCGCGGCGCGCGGGCAGCACGCCCGCGGCGAGCCCCACGGCGACCGCCATAAGCTCGGCGGCGAGCGCGTAGCTCCAGGGCGTGTGCACCGGCAGCGCAGGCAGCGCGAAACGGAGTGCGGCCGCGACTGCCCAGCCGAGCCCAAGTCCGGCGGCGCCGCCCGCTGCCGCGAGCAGCGCTGCCTCGCCGAGGAAAATCATCAGCACGGCGTGCTGCGTCGCGCCGAGCGCTCGCAGCAGCCCGATCTCGGAGGTGCGCTCGGCCACCGCGATCGTGAGGATCGTGAGGATGCCGACGCCCCCGACGAGAAGCGACACGCCCGCAATGGCGGCGACGGCGAAGGTGATCGCGTCGAGCACCGTGCCGAACACTTCCAGCATCTTTTCCTGCGGCGTGATGGTGAAATCCTCGCTGCCATGACGCGCGCTCAGGATCTGCCGGATGCCCTCGACCACCTCGTCCAGCGGGGCGGTCGGCTCGTAGATGACATCGACCTCCATGAGGCTCTCGCGGTTGAACATGTCGAGCGCGCGCCCCGTGGGGATATACACCGCGTCGTCGAGATCGAACCCCAGCACCTGCCCCTTCGATTCCATTACGCCGATGACGCGATAGCGCTCGCCGCCGACGCGGATGCGTGCACCGAGCGGATTCCCGGCGCCGAACAGTTCGCGCGCGACCTTCGCGCCGAGCACGACGAAGGCGCGCGCCGCGCGCGGATCGTCGTCGGGCAGGAACTTGCCCGCGGCGACCCGCATACGGAAGGCCTCGGAGAAGTGGTGTCCGACCCCGTACAGCGTCACTCGCCGCGATTTTCCCGCGACCGTGACTTCGCCGTTGCCCTGCACGACCGGCACCGTGAGCAGCGCGTGCGGCGCGCGGCGCAGCGCGATCGCGTCGTCGATCGACAGCGGCCGGATCGTGTTGAACATGCCGAGCGGCGCGCCGCCGTGCGTCTGCGTGCGTCCCGGCGAGATGCCGATGATGTGGGTGCCGAACTGGGTGAACTCGCTCACCACGAAGCGGTGCAGCCCCTCGCCGATCGAGGTGAGCAGGATCACCGCCGCGATGCCGACCGCGATGCCGAGCGCGGTGAGAAAGGCGCGCAGCCGGTGCGAGGCGAGCGACCGGGTGGTGAATCGGATGAAATCGGCGACGAGCATGGCTAACGCCTCGAAAGCGCCGCGACCGGATCGAGCTTCGCGGCGCGCGCCGCAGGGGCCACGGTGAACAGTGCAGCCGTGACGATCGCCGTGAGCGGTGCGGCGGCCATCGCCCACCACGGGGCGGCGAAGGGGATCTGCGGGTAGATCTGGGCGACGAGCCACTCGCCCGCCTTGCCTGCACCGAGCCCGATCGTCGCGCCGCCGAGGGCGAGCAGCACGGCCTCGGTGAAGAACGTAAGCTTGATCTGGACGCCGGTGGCGCCGATCGCCTTGAGGAGCCCGATCTCGCGCCGGCGCTGGGTCACCGCGATGAGCATCACGTTCATGATGAGGATTCCCGCCACGGCGAGGCTGATCGCGGCGATCCCGCCGACTGCGAGCGTGAGCGCGCGCAGAATGCGGTCGAAAGTCGCGAGCACCGCGTCCTGTGTGATCACCGTCACGTCGCGCTCTCCCTCATGGCGCTCGCGCAGGATTTCGATCACGTCCTCCTTGGCCGGGACCACCTGCTCGCGGCTCTTCGCCTCGATGAGGATCCGGAACAGCGACTCCGAGTTGAACAGCGCCTGCGCGGCCGAGACGGGCACGATTACGATCTCGTCGGTATTGAATCCGAGCGACTGGCCCTGGTGCGCCATGATCCCGATGACCCGGAAGCGCCGGTCGCCGATGCGCAGCCACTCGCCGAGCGCGGCGCGCGTGCCGAACAGCTCCTCGCGCAGCTTGGCGCCGATGACGCACTCCGGCGCAGCGTGGCGCGGATCGCCCGGCGGCAGGAACCGGCCCTGCGAAACCGACATGCGGCGCACCTCGAGGAGCTCCGCCGTCGAGCCGAGCACCGGGGATTCGCGCAGCTTCGCGCCAAAGCGCACCTCGCCCGCGCCAACGATGAGCGGCGCGATTGACTTGACCGCGCGGCTCCGCGCGAGCGCGAGCGCGTCGTCGAGCGTCAAGTCGCGCGGCGTCTCGCCGGTCAGAAACCCGGGCATTCCGCCCGAGGTCTCGGATCGGCCGGGAATCACGATCACGAGGTTCGTCCCGAGCGCGCCGAACTGGTCGAGCACGTAGCGCCGCGCGCCTTCGCCGAGCGCGCTTACGACCACCACTGCGGCGACACCGATGCCCATCGCGAGCAGAATCAGGAGCGTGCGACCGCGGTTGCCGGCGACGATGGTCCAGGCGAAAGCGAAAAGGTCGGTGGGGCGCATCGCGTTCTTTAGATTCAGCGCTTCAACACGGTCGGATCGAAACAGCCCTCCGGTTCATTCCGTCTTGGCATCGCTCACGATCCTGCCGTCAACCATGCGCAGCGTGCGCTTCGCGCGGCTGCCGATCTCCGGATCGTGCGTGACCACGAGGAGCGTCCCCCCGCCCGCGTGCAGCTTCTCCAGCAGGTTCAGGACCTCCTGTCCGCTGTGGCGATCGAGGTTGCCGGTGGGCTCATCGGCGAGGATCACGCCGGGGCGCATCGACATGGCGCGCGCAATCGCGACGCGCTGGCACTGCCCGCCGGAGAGCTGATCGGGCCGGTGCCGGGCGCGATCCTCCAGCCCGTACTCGTGCAGCAGGGCATCGAGCCGGCGCTCGCGCTCGGCAGGGTCAATGCCCGCGAGCACCATCGGCAGGGTGATGTTTTGTGCCGCGGTGAGACGCGGCACAAGGTGAAAGAACTGGAACACGAAGCCCATTTTCTCGCGCCGCACGCGCGCGAGCTCGTCGTCGCCGAGCCCCGTGACGTCGCTGCCATCGAGTACGTAGGAGCCGGCGTTCGGCCGGTCGAGCAGGCCGATGAGGTTGAGGAGGGTCGACTTGCCCGAGCCCGAGGGTCCCATGATCGAAAGGTACTCGCTCTGCCCGATGGCGAGGTCGACCGAGCGCAGGGCATGCACTTCCTCGTCGCCGACGACGAAGACGCGCTCGATGCCGCTCAGCTTGATCATTGCGCGCAGATCACTTCGCGGCGGTGTCCTTCGTTTCCACGACGGCGTGCACCCCCGCCTTGACGCCCTCGCGATCGAGCGACGTGACCACGCGGTCCCCGCGCGCGAGGCCCGATCGCACTTCGGTGTACTCCCAGTTCGACAGCCCGATGTCGACGCGGCGCTCCTCGAGCACGCCCGAGTCTCCGAGCGCGAGTACCCGGTTGCCGGGCATGAGCGCCGAGGTCGGGATACGCGTCACCCCGTCGCGCCCCTCGATCACGATCTCGATGTCGGCGCTGTAGCCGACGAGCAGATGGCGCGCCTCGCGGGGATCGTCGAACTCCACTTCCACCTCGACCGTGCGCGCCTGTTTCTCGAGTGCGAGGACGTACGGCGCGATGCGCCGCACGTGCCCCTTGAAGTTCCGGCCGCGGTACGCATCGAGCGTGATGCGCCCGGACATGCCGACCTTGAGCCGCGCGGCGTCGACCTCGTCGATCGGCGCCGAGACGTACAGGCACGAGTCGTCGATGAGATCCACCGCGGGCAGCGTCGGGATCCCGGGCGGCGAGGGCGTAAGGTACTCGCCCACCTCGCCGTTCACCTCGGCGACGACGCCGGCGAACGGCGCGCGCAGCACGGTGCGGCTGGTATCGGCCTTCGCCGCGTCGATCCGCGCTTCGGCCTCCCCCACCTGCGCGTGCGCCGATTCGCACGCCGCCATGCGCGCCTTGGCATCCGAATCAGCGCGCTCGGCAAGCTGCTCCGAGGTGAAGTTCTGCGCGCGCAGCTCGCGCGTGCGCTTTGCTTCGCTCGCCGCAATCTCGGCGAGCTGGCAGGCCTCTCGAGCGCGCGCCTTCGCGGTCGCGAGCTGCGCGCGCGCCACGCGCTCGCGCGCGGTCAGGTCCTCGTTCCAGAGCTCCACCAGCAGGTCGTCGCGCCCGACGCGCATGCCTTCCTTCACCGGAAGCTTCGCAATCCGCCCGCCTGCGGGCGGCGCGAGCTTGGCGCGCCGGCAGGCGGTGACCGAGCCCGCGCGGGTGTTCGCGACGGTGGTCTCGACGCGGCCTACCGAGGCCGTCGCGACGAGCACGGCGACGGGCTTGGGACGCGTCGCCTTCCATAGCCCCCAGCCGGCGACCAGCGCGATCGCGACGACGATGACGACGCGCTTCAGCAGGCGGGTCCGGCTCTCGGGCGGGATCGGGGAGGCCACCTTGGCATTATCGGGCCGCAACCCGCCGCGGAATTGATCTGGCGCAAGCAGCGCATCAAGGCCGAAGCCGGGTCGCGAAGCCAGCGAAGCCGGGTCGGACCTGCGCAACGCTTTGATTCAAGGAAGTAAGAACGTCAAAAGAAGTCATTGCACAAGGCATGCAACTCGTCGCCGGGCGGCGAACGCCGCTGACGGTTCTTTTCCGGAGGCGCCACGCCATCGCATCCTTCGCCCCGAACCTATTCCCGGACCACCTTCTGTTCGACGGTCTTCCAGTTGCCCTCGATCCGTTCCATTACCGTCCACCGATAGGCCCCGGGCTTCGAATACTCCTTCAGCTCCTTCCGCACGAGTACCGGCTTGCCCTCGATGACCGAGTAGATGTCGGTCCCGTAGCGGGTCGCGCCGTCGCGCCACGCGGAGCGTATGCGCCCGGTCTTGCGGTCGAAGACCGGGGAGGCGATCGCGTCCAGCTCGGCGGCTCGAACGAACCGCGCCGACGCGGGATCGAACAGCCAGTTGAGATACGGGACGTTCGGACCGGCCGGCGGAAACTCCACGATACGGAGGTCGCCATAGTCGTCGAAGTTCATGTCCAGCACCTCGAGCCTGGGGGAGTTGTCGGAAATCGGAGTCTCGGTTTCGAGACCCTCGATGACCTGAACCGGTTCGGCCGCCGCGCCACGCCGGATCTCGATCCGCTCGACGCGGTAGATCCCGCCGGACGCGTCCAGGGGCTGCCCGCGCAACGTGAAGAAAAACTCCGGGAGATTGGGATGGATGCTCGCCCGGAGCGTCGGACCGACCCGGCCAACGTGTTCGCTGGGCGCGCGCCCGGCCGGCGCCTCTCCAGAGGAGTCCGCGCAGCCCCACGCCGCAAGGCACAGCAAAGACCCCGCGAGCCGGAAACCCAGGTTCCCCATTTACTTGATGCCCAGCACGGCCTTCGCCCTGACCAGATACTCGATCCGGTCGTCCAGGCCGTTGTAACCCCCGTTGATCCGCCGCGTCACTTCCTTGACGTCGTCCTTGTCGGCAAACCGGTTGAGCTTTCTCTTGTCCCAGAACCAGCAGGCGACATCGATCGCAACGAAGGGGTCGGTGGCCACCTTCGTGGGATTGGCGACGTAGTCCACGCCCGAGTCCTTGCTGTACTCGGTGTAGTTCGCCCGCCCGGTAAGCTGGATCAGGCCCCGGCCCTTGAACCGTCTGCCGTCACCGGCGCGCGTGTTGCCCAGATCGGCCCGACCCTCATAGGCCGAGCCGTCGGCGATCTCCTCGGCGTAGCGGAAGGAGGCGGTCTCGTGGCCTATCTGCGCCAGGAAGTGCGCCATGCGGAGGGGCTTGGTGATGTCGTATTTTTTCATGCCCTTGACCAGTGGCTCGTAGTAGCGGTCGATCTTGGCCGGAAGAGCCCTCGGCATCACCACTGACAGCTTCTCCTTCGAGGGACCGGGCGGCAGCCCTTTGAGCAGCGCCTGTACCGTCTTGTCGCCTGGCACCATCATGCCGTCCGATGACTTCAGCTTCATGACCTGCTTCTCGAATTTCTCGAGAGCCTGAATGGTGTTGGGCCCGATCCTACCGTCGGCCGTGAGCTTGCGTGGCTTGGGATCGGGAAAGCGAGGCAAGTTGAGGTTGAACAAGATCTGGAACACCATGACATCGGTCAGATCGTTTTGCCCGCTGTGACCCACGCTCTTGACGATGCACATACGTAACTCCTGGATCGGCTGGCGAGACAATAAATGAATAAAAGGGGTCAGCGTAACTTTTTCATGGCGCAGCCTTCGCGCTTGATGAACATCTTACACTGCCCCCCAGAACCCAAAGTCCACGAGGTAGATCAGGCTCGACCGCGTTTATCGTTGGGTAGCGCCATAGTCGCCGCGCCTCGTGTGGCTGGGTAATCGATGTTCTTGATCGTGAACCGCGGCGCGCGGCCTCATACCCTGCGCACCTTCACCGAGTAGTTCCCCATCCCGCTGCGGGTGTTGTAGTGCCTCACCTGCACGAAGTAGTCGCCCGCGACCAGGTTGACGGTGATGCGCGCGTTGGTGTCGACGCCGCTGTCGTCATCCTCGGCAATCAGCGCCGTCTCGCTGCCCGGGCCGAACAGCTTCATCACCACGTCGGTCGGTCCCCTCGTGTCGACCACGTAGCGCCCGTCCCGATTGGCCGTGAATCGGAAGATGTCCTCTTCGCCGGCCTTGCCGATGGAGGCGCGCGTGCGCCGTTTCGCGTTCACCTCCAATACCTTCGCGGTGGCCACGGTCCCACCCCCGCCGGGGTACATCTTCGCCCCGGCGACGAACGCCTTGTCCAGGCGCGAAAGCACTTCATTCGCCTTAGTACCGACGCCGTTCCGCGTCCACTCGGCAGGGAAGAAATAGAGCATGATCGAGTCGGGATCGAACGCTGTGCCGTTGATCTGGTTCGCGGCGTACTTGCGCAGGATATTGTGGCGGGAGGTGTCCGCATCCCAGAAATTGGGCGACTTCGCCATCTCCCGGATCACGACATCCTCGTTCCAGAGAATCCCCCCATGAGGGCTCTGATGCTCGTGCGCGAGCCCGATGGCGTGCCCGAACTCGTGCGCCGCGGTGCCGCCGTCGAGAAACC
Source organism: Betaproteobacteria bacterium (assembly GCA_029863175.1). The sequence goes on from JAOTVX010000019.1 coordinate 16,258, forward strand.
CCAGGTTCATGGTGGGCTGGTTCAACGGGATATCCCGGCATTCGGTGCCGATATACGACCACGCGCCGTCCGCGGCGTCGAACGCGATGCGAATCTCGGCGTTAGGGGCATCGTTGAATCGGAATTTGAGATTGGCCACCTGCGACCACCAGCCCGCCTGCTCACGCGCAATCGCACGCTGTTCGGTGCTGCCGCCTATGAATCGCACACTCAGGGTCGAGCCATTCATCCAGGTAGTGCCGATGGGATTGATCGCTCGCACGACGCGACCCGGACCGCGCCGCGTTGGCTGCAGCCGCATCAGGTTTCGCGGAAGGACCCGGTCGATGCAAATCTTCGCTCGTTCACTCATATCACCCTCCACACAATTAACGCAGGACCCGTCGCTTCTTCATGTTGCTCGAGCTGTGCGAATCACGATTCCTTGTCTCGGCCCCCGTTTCTTGACCCAATTGCCTGCGTCATTTCCGAAACCGCCCTATGCCTCATGCCGTGGGAAGCTTGCCGGTCTTGATCAGTCTGGTCAAGCTGTCTCGCGTGGTCTGGTCGCCGTCGAAACCGCCGCCGGTGCTGCTTTGACTCGCGCCGGCAGGTGAAGACCACGCCCGCACGTTCTTGAGTCCCAGCCGGCCGATATACTGCTCGAATGATTTTTCCATCCCGACCAGCGCTCATCTCGCTTCATGGTCTCGCGTGTCAGCGCTTCCGTGATCCATCGGCGGTGAGCCCGCTGAAAGTCTGCCACGTGCGCGAAGCCACACAACGTGCTCAACTCCGCCAGTTCGATCAATGTATAGCGCTCGGGCGAAATCTTGACTCGATGAGGAAGTCCTTGCAAACAGAAAAGGTGTAACGTGACTTGGATTGATGCCATCGGTTGTGTCGGCGCATTGTTACGCCCCCGAGAGAAAATCGAGTCTGACCCAATTTCCGCCGCCAGAACGCGTTTAGGCTGTTGTCTTTTTCTTCTTGGCCACCTTCTTCGTGGCGCCGGCCAGCGACCACATTTTTTGCTTCACTCGTCTCAATTCGTCACCATCTTCCCCACGGAGCCGATCCCAGAGCGACAGTCCTGCCCGTCGTTCGACTTCTTCCGTCGTGCAGCGGAAACTCGAAAGCGGTTTGCTCTGTTCCGCGTTGGGGATCATAAAAGACCACATGTCGAAGCGGCCGGTCTTCCGTTCCGCGAGTACCGACTTGAAGTACCCATGCGGGACGACAACCCTACTCGTGCCGATCACGTGGATGTCATCATCGACATCGAACAACGGGCCACAAACCGCATAGACCTCGACGTACTGGTCGGTTTGCCTCGCCAGCTGTCTGACCGCCTCCTCGAGCTCTTTCCAGATTCCACGATTGAAGTTGCGCGCCTGTGGGCTCATGTTGCTGAGGAGAAACGTCTCGCTGTTCAGAACAATCTTCGACCGCCGATCCGCGCTGGAGACAAGGTGGCCCCGGTCCCACAGAGATTTCTTATCTACGGGGTGCTTCTCGGCGCTGTAATCTTTGAGTGTTGAGCGAAACTTTTCCGGAACACGCAGATCGATGCGAAAGTTGTCCAATCGAACGAGATTCTCCTTGATCGCAATGTTATCTTCGTCGATGAGCTCCAGAGCCCATCGCGGCTGCCGGAAGAGAAAGGAGTATCCAACGATATACTGGCGGTTCATGAGGTAGAGGTCCGCCGTCGGGATTCCATATCGCGTCTCGGGTCTAAAACTCGGGATTTCGATCATGGTGTTCCTCCGATTGCGGTGGTTTCGTGGTCTTTCTTGTTCGGGCATCAAAATCGCTGGCGAATAGCATCAAACAACTTCGCCGCGCGATCAACGACGTCCGGTTCAACGTCCATTGGCTGACTACGTGCCAAGTCAGCGGCAACCCTACGCGCAAGCTCCCCTTTCCAGCCTTGTGGCAGATCAATGCTCAACCGTTTTGCAGCTGCCGTGATATGGTCTACTACGCTGCCCCCTGCCCTGTCCTGTACTGTTATTTCCAGCCTACCGCTTAGCATCGAGTTTAGCTGCGTCAACAAAGCAGACTCGCCTAACACATCTTCTATCTCGCACTCCATCCGTCCAAGAACGTTATCTAAGGAAACGATCATACTTGCGTGACCTGAATAGAGTTCCCTCAAGAGCGCTTCTTTACGAACGCGCGCAGCATCATCAGCGTCCAAAAGAATCGCCGGGCGCACTTGGTGCCCCAAAAACAGGGAAGCCATGATCCCCATATACTTCGTGCCGCCGCATGGCGAAACGTAAATATCATCCGGGAGCGCGGCCATTCGCAGCGCCTGGCAAACGTGCGATAGGGCATAGAGGTAGTAATACTCGGCCATGCCCTCTACCAGCAGATTTTTCTTATGCCGGAACAGGCTCTCGACCATTGCATATCCAGCCGCAGCTTGGAGCGGGAATACAGTGTCTCGGTCTTCGGGCCAGAAATCGGGCTTTACCAGCGAATGTCCATCTGGCGTCTCGATCACCGGTATGGCGCGCTCTAAATGGTCTCCATCGATCAGAAACGGCGAATGGGTGGTGTAGATCAATTGGTTCTTTTGGGACAGCTCCTCAAACAATGCGATCAGCTCTTGCTGGGCAGTGGGGTGCAGGTGCAGGCCGGGTTCATCGAGCAGCAGGATCGCATCCTTATGCATTTCGTCAGATTCAACAAGAAAGACCAGGTAGAAGGAAAAGAACCACTGAAAGCCCTGGCTGCGACTTTCAAGCTCAATTTCAACATCGGGGCGTCGGTCGTCAGCAACCCAGATTCGGAAAAAGTCCCCGTCGGCAGAATATCTGATCCTATGACGACGTTGTTTCCACCAGGCGCTAAATTTCTTGGTCATGTCGTTGGACGCGGAGTTAAGCTTTATGCTGCGAAGCTCTTTTCGCTGTCTTTCCTCCGCTAACATTTCGTCCGTCACGGGTTGGTTGCTTAGCCGTGCGATCTCCGCTCTAGTGCGCCCCAACCTTTGTATTTCTGCTTCCGATAGCTTTACGTGCTTAAACATCGCACGTATCGTTCGAACTTTCGGATTATTAGGACGCGTTTTTAGGTCTTCCAGAAAGCGCGTAAGATCGATCGCGCTGTCCAGCATTCCGTAGTTATCGAAGTAAATAAAAACGGGGAGCGCCTTGGCGATCTCCTCCCAGAGCTGCTCTTTCGGCGGCTTGGAGCCTGCTACCTTAAGAGCGCCGCTTATCGCCTGTTGAAGTTTTTCAATAATCTCGGCTGTGAGGGGGCCGACCTTGGTGTTGACGTCGTAGCGAAGGCGTCCAAGAGTTGACGCTGTTTCGGATGATCGTAGCGTTTTTAGGCCCTCAAGTTCGTCGGTCCAAGCGATGAGCTGCTGCACCAAATTCGTACGAAGTGTTTGAGTTACCTCTTCTTGTTCAGGGGCGGGTGCTTCGATGCGCATTGCTGCACTCTGGGCCTCGATCAAGGCTCCAAGAAGAGCCTTCGGGTCATCACTTGGGTCGTCCAGCTCGGTGTCGAAGACATACGTCGCGTCGTGTGAGTAATATTTTGTTACCGTTACCTTTGTGGGCAGCGTTAAGTCGGGGAATTTCTCACGCAATAACTGTTTGAAGGAATCTTGTAGTGCAAACTCCGCGGCGCAAACGGGTATGCGTTCTTTTTCCGTGTATTCACTCGTGAAACGGTCGCGAGGAAATTCAGGCTGCGCTTCATAGGGGGCTGGAGTTGCCGGATTGAACTTGTGGAGAGCTTTTAGGAGCGCCGACTTGCCGGATTCGTTTCGTCCTACCAAGGCTGTAACTCTATCGAGAGGAATCCAGCCGCTATCTTCAATATTCCGAAAATTCGTCACCCGAAACTGAAGCGCTGTTAATCCTGCCATGATGTTGCCTCCGTACGAGAGCGGCCAGGGTGGAGCTGTCAGTAGACTAGCCGCAGATTGGGACGAGTATATCCGGAAAAAATATCCGTGAGCGTTTGCCCCCGTTGAGCGATTGGGGGTCACCTAGTAGAAGGCCGTGGTCAAGAGACGAAGAAAACAAGCGCAGTCGCATTGGCGCCGTCATCATCATCGGGCTGTGGGCGTTGCTGCTTTGGCTCGCGTGGCGCTGGGCCCAGACCTGGCTGGCCTATTGAAAAACGCGACCGCTTCCCGCGCATCGCGGGTCAGCCGCATCGGGGGCAGACTTCGCAGGATGCGTTTCCCGTAGCTGCGCGAGATGAGCCGCGGATCACAGATCATGAGCACGCCGCGATCATCCTCGTCCCGGATCAATCGGCCGGCGCCCTGCTTGAGCGTAATCACAGCTTCGGGCAGCTGGTACTCGAAGAAGGCGCTTCGCCCTTCCCGGTTCAGCTGCTCGATGCGCGCCGCCAGCACCGGATCATCGGGCGGGGAAAAAGGCAGCTTGTCGATCACCACGAGGGAGAGCGCTTCGCCGCGCACGTCCACACCTTCCCAGAACGAGTGGCTACCCACCAGCACGGCGTTGCCCAGATCGCGGAACCGGACCAGCATCTCGGAGCGTGAGCCTTCGCCCTGCACGAGCAGCGGGTAGTCGAGCCCGCGCTCCTCGAATGCGCGCTCGAGCAGCGCGCGGCCACGCCGCATGGCACGGAGGCTGGTAAACAGCAGAAACGCGCCCCCGCCCGCCGCCTCGATGATCGGCAGCGCCGCCGTGACCACCGCCTCGGTATGCTCCGGTGTATTGGGATCTGGCAGCTCGGCCGGAAGGTAGAGCAGCGCCTGGTTCGCGAAGTCGAACGGGCTATCCCAGCTCGCGGTGCGCGCGCCCGCGAGGCCCATTTCTCCACAGTAGTGGCTGAAGTCGCGATTGACCGACAACGTCGCGGACGTGAAGATCCACGCGCGCGCGTGGCTTTCGACCTGGCTGCGGAATACCTCCGCGATCGACAGCGGCGTCGAATTAAGATGCAGTGCATGCCCGAAGAGCTCGACCCATTTGACCCGGGCCTCGTCGACACCGCTGCGCCAGCGCTCCAAACGCTCGGCGAGGGAGAGCGCCCGATCGCGGCAGCGCGCGAGGCCTTCGCTGCGCTCGGCCTGGCTTTTCAGCTTAGCTGCCACGTCGTCGAGCTTCGCCAGCGCTGCGCGCAGCCCGGTGTCAAATGGCGCGTGGCCGGCGAGCGCGCGCAGGGGCAGCCGCCCACTCTCCTCCTGAAACGCGAGCCGCAAGTCGCGCGCGGCCTTGTCCAGCGCCTGCGCCGCCTGAGGCAACGGTGCATAGTCCTTCGCGGTGGCGGCCCCCTCCAGGCGCGTATCACGCGCCAGCTCGATCAGCTGCGAAGTGGACACGCTCTCGCCGAAAAACAGGCTTGCCGTGTCCGGCAGCTGGTGCGCCTCGTCGAAAATGACGGTGTTGCACGACGGCAATAGCTCGGCCACGCCCTCGTCGCGCAGGACGACATCGGCAAAGAACAAGTGGTGATTGATGACCACCACGTCGGCCGCAAGCGCTTCGCCGCGCGCCTTCATCACGAAGCAGTCATCGAAGCGGGGGCACTGCGAGCCCAGGCAGTTCTCACGGGTGGAAGTCACGTACGACCAGATGCCGGCGCTCTCCGGAACCGCGGCGCAGTCGGCCCTGTCGCCGCTCATGCTAATGCGGGCGAAACGCTGGATCTCCCCGAGATGGCGAACGTCATCCCGCGTCGGCAGGCGGCCGTCCTTCAGCGCACGGTCGAGATAATAGTGACACACATAGTTCGCCCGCCCCTTGAGCAGCGCCACGGTCACCGGAACGCTCAACGCCTCGCGCACCATCGGGATATCGCGGTCGAACAGTTGGTCCTGCAACGTCTTCGTGCCGGTGGACACGATGACCTTGCCACCGGAGAGCAGTGCCGGCACAAGGTAGGCGACGGTCTTGCCTGTTCCGGTACCGGCTTCCGCGACGAGCACGCCATTGTCGGCGATGGTTTGCGCCACCGCTTTCGCCATCTCGATCTGGAACGGACGCGCGCGGAATTCCTTGATGGCAAGCGCCAGCGGGCCATCCGCGGAGAGAATTCTTTGAAGATCCGACACGCTGGAATGGTAGCGTGTGACGCGCAGGCTGGCCACCATCCGGTTTCCGGCACATCCACTTCGCGAGCGATCTGCCGGACGCACTGGCACACGTTCTGCCTTACCGCGCGCTCGCGTGTGATGCTAATGCCGCTTCCACGCTCGAGAGATCGACTCTGGTAGACTCGCAGAGCGTCTTTCGGGAGGAAAGCGAGCCATGCCAGCGTCATCGCAGCACCCGATACGGATCCGGTTGGGCGGATACGGGCCACCCACGACCACCCACAGCCGCGCGCTCAAGCTAATGGGCGACCGAATCGAGGCCGAATTCGGGGCGGACGTTGACGTCAAATACATCTGGAACGTGATGGATCTTGGCTATCGCGGCGACGACCTGCTGTGGATGGTCGAGGACGGCATCCTCACGCTCGCCTACCAGTCGACAAGCTATCTCACCGATCGGGTGCCGGAGCTGGAATTCGCGGACCTGCCATTTCTGTTTCGCAGTCTCGAGCACGCGCGATCGGCAATGGATGGCAGGCTGGGCGAGTACCTGACCGAGCGGATCGAGGCGCGCGTCGGCTATCGCCTGCTCGGCTACCTGGAAAACGGCTATCGCCACCTCTCGAACCGCCTGCGCACGGTGCGCACCCCCGCCGACCTTGCGGGGATGCGGATCCGCTTGCTGCCCAGCGAAATGCATTGCCGCATCTTCGAACTCCTGGGAGCGGTGCCGGTGCCGTGCGACCTCAAGCCCGCGCTGGATGCGATCGCATCAGGCACCGTCGATGCACAGGAGAATCCGCTTGCCAACACCGTAACCTATGGCGTGCACACGCTGCACCGCTATCACACCTTGACGGGCCACTGTTATCTCTCGCGAGGAATCTACGTGAACCGCGCGGCGTTCGACGGCTGGCCGGAGCCCTTCCGCGCCACGATGCGCGCTGCCGCTCGCGAAGCCATTCTGTTCCAACGGCAGCTGGCGGTGGAAGAAGAGTTGATCGCGCGGAAGGCGATCGAAAACGAGGGCTGCGAGATCGTCGAGCTTACGGCTGGCGAACGCGATCAATTCGCGCGTGCCGTTGACCCCCTATACGACGAGGCGCGCAAGCGATTCGGCCCGGGTGTCTTCGCTCTGGTTGAAGGCGCCTAGCGCGCTGCAGGCGGGCGGCGCAATTCGGCTCTCTTTCCAGCGTTCGAAAGCGGGGTTATTCTCCGTTACGCGAATGCGCGCAGCCGCAGTGCGCGGCGCGCAGGCGCGACATTGCATGCTCTGAACAGAAGGAGAAATGAGCCGGCTGCCGTTCCACGCATTCGCGCTACTCGGAGTCGCCCTCCTGGTCGATCTCGCGCTCACCGTGCCGTCGCTGGCCGAGCCCGTGGCCACGCACTTTGACGGCACCGGACAACCCAACGGCTGGATGACGCGGACCGGGTACGCGATTTTCATGGTGGCCTTTGGTATCGGCCTGCCATCGCTGATATTGGGTCTGATACCCCTCATCTCGGGCTGGTTTCCCACGCGAATCAACATCCCGAACAAGCAATACTGGCTGGCGCCCGAACGGCGCGAGGAGACGCTGCTGTTCCTCAGATGGCACTTGTGTTGGCTGGCAACGCTGATGGCGTTCTTTGCTCTCGCTATTCACCATCTCATCCTCATGGCAAATGCGTCGCGCCCGCCGGCGCTTCCGCACACGCCCTTTCTGTTCATGCTGGGGTGCTTCCTGGCAGGAATGGCGGTCTGGACGGTATTGCTCTGGCGGCGCTTTCGCAAGCCGTCATAAGAGCAGGACTGAATGTCCCGTCGCGGCGTGCTTAGCGAACCTCGTCGACTTTGATCAGAATGCGGCGATTGTCGCGCGTGGCGCTCGATGTGCGCCCCAGCAGCACCGATTGCTGCCCGGTCGTATCCTGCCCGACACCGCCAATTTCCATCCATTCGCCGAGACGGCCGGAGACGGTGGTCACGACGCGCTGAACGTCCACGCCGCCGCGAATATCGTTCGACAGTTTTTCGCGCTGGGGGCTGATATCCAACGTGACGCGATCTCCAGAGAGGCGCGGCCGCACATAGAAACCGGTCGTGACATCGCGGTACTGCGTGGTATCCACCACCTGCTCGACCACCTGCCCTCCGAGCACGGTGCGAGTGATTTGCCGGCCGCGCAGCGGGACCGATTGACCGACGCGAATGAATGCCTCGCGGCCTTCCGTCACCCTCAGCGTTTGCGCGTTACGCTCGCTCACGGCGGAGCCCGAATCCAGCACATGCGCCCGGACCCGGCTATCGCCCTCCTGTATCACCACGCGACCGCCCTGCCGCTCGCGACTTGTCGGTGGCAGGATCACCCGGACGTTGTCGCCACCGACATTGCCGGATATCTCGGCAGCGCTGCGCTGGACGTTGGCGTCGATATCCTGCTGCACTGTGATCAGGAGTTGCCGTGGCGCGCGGTCCAGGCGGGCCAGAATGCGCTTGATCTCTTCAAGGTTAGCAGGCGTTGTCCGAACGATGAGCTGGCCCCTGAACCCGCTCAATGTGCCTTCCGGCACGAGCAAGGGTTGGAGGACGGGGATGACCTCCTCGGCCGTTCGATGGTGAAGCGGGATCACCTCGAGCACCGTCTGGGCCCGCGCCGCTGCGGTAGCCAGCAGGAACGCGAACACGAGGGCCAATCGCCCAAGGGCGGCATAAGAGACAAGGATCGGAAATTGGCGTCGAATCATGGCAGTCCCACGATAAAGAAGACCCCAGTTTACGCCCGTGGCTGGGGCGTTTCGCCAAAACGTGCCATGAAGACTATTATTTACGATCATAAGGATAGCGTGTATATTTAATGTATGAGATTAATGATAGCGGCAGTGGTGATCCTTCTTGCGGCAGGCTGCTCCTCGAGTCCGCAGCGGGATCGAGGCGGGACGGGCGCACCGGACTCCGGAAGGGCGCCTCGCCCCTACCACGATGCTGCGCGCGCTCAAGACGTGGTGCGCCACGCCTTGGGTTATGTCGGTATCCCCTACCGTTATGGCGGAGACTCTGCGGAAACCGGCTTCGACTGTAGCGGACTTGTCTGGCGCGTCTACCGGCAGACCACGGGCATCACGCTGCCGCGCGACACGTATGGCATCAGCCGCACGGGGATCGCTGTCCGCTCCCGCGAGCTCCAGCCCGGTGACCTGGTGTTCTTCAACACGATGCGCCGGCCATACTCACATGTCGGCATTTATGTGGGCGGAGATCGCTTCGTGCACGCGCCCAGCAGCGGGGGCGTGGTTGGCGTTGCTCGCCTGAGCAATCGGTACTGGCGTCAGCGGTTTAACGGGGGCCGGCGCGTCGCGTTCTGATCTAGCAGCCTGTCGGACTTAACAGTCCGTACAGGCTGCTAACAGCAAAACCGGCTATCCGTTCGGAAGAAAACCCGCCCGAAGTGGCCGAATAGGAAGAAGAGCGACGGTGAATTCGCATACCTGTCATCCTCTGTTGCAATTTTCCCAGCGCCGGTTTTGCATTAGGAGTTTGTCGGGGCCAAGTCCGACAAACTCCTAGAGCACTGGGTCCCTGCGGGTGGCATGCAACGCCAAGTGCCATCCATTGGTGTGCCTCTCGACCAATCGCGCGGAGCTACCGTCATCGTCTGATGAGTGCACCTTTCGCGCTGGGCCTCGCCTCGGCGTCGGGTGGCGAGATCTGGAGACATTAACTTTTCTAATTAAATAGTTGCGAACAGGTTTGCCGCGCCGATCTGGTGCCATATGCCTTAAACGGAACAATTCCCATTAGCATTGACGCTGAGAGCCACTATGCTTAATATGGTTTTATCTCCCCAACCCTTTGCCTGATGGAGCCCCTCGATGTTCAGCCCTTTGCGTCGGTCCTTCAGCTTGGCCACCGGTATCGCGCTGTTCACGGTGCTCACCACTCCGGTATCGGCTCAGGAGACTGTCCTCAATCTTTATTCATCGCGTCACTACCAGACGGACGATGCCCTCTATGCCGGATTTACCAAACGGACCGGTATTCGCATCAACCGCATCGAAGGGAAGGAAGACGCCCTCCTCGAGCGCCTGAAGAACGAAGGGCCGAATAGCCCCGCGGATGTGCTCATCACGGTCGATGTCGCCCGATTGTGGCGTGCGCAACAAATGAATCTTTTTCAGCCGGTGAAAACGGCGGTCCTCGACAAAAGCATCCCGGCGCACCTGCGCGAGCCCGGCGGCCACTGGTTCGGGTTTTCGAAGCGTGCACGCGTCATCGTCTACAACAAGCGCCTCGTCAATCCCGACCAGATTCGGGATTACCAAGATCTCGCCAGCCCTCAAATGAAAGGCAAGGTCTGCACTCGCTCGCTGAGCCACGTTTACAACCTGTCGCTCATGGCCGCGCTGATCGATCACCTCGGAAAGGACGAGGCACAAGGATGGGCGCGCGACCTGAAGGCTAACCTCGCACGCGACCCCAAGGGCGGTGACACCGACCAGATCCGCTCGGTCGCCGCCGGTGAGTGCGAGGTTGGCATCGCCAATACCTACTACTATATGCGCCTGGCGGCTTCCAGGAAGCAACGCGACCGGGATGTCGCGGACAAGGTGGGCGTGATATTTCCTAATCAGACGAGCTTCGGGACCCACATCAACATTTCAGGCGGCGGCGTGTTGCGGCATGCACCGCACCGCGAAAACGCGATTCGCTTCCTCGAGTATCTCGCCAGCCCCGAGGCGCAAGCCCACTTCGCCAACGGCAACAACGAGTGGCCGGCGGTGCCCGGCGTCAAGCTCGACAATCCGGCGCTCGCCAAGTTGGGCGCGTTCAAGGAAGACCAGTTGAACGTCGGCAAGCTCGGACAGAATCAGCCGCTGGCGCAGAAAATCTTCAATATCGTGGGGCTGCGATAGGCCGCGCCAACCCACGCCGTCGTTCGCCCCTCTAGCGACTCTCAGACAGGGCCGCCGTCTCGAACGGCACGATTTGCACTGCAGCCGAGCGCCTTGTCCGCGCGACGCTGCGTGACACGACGATGAGCGGAACCAGCCCGACCGCCACAATCGCGAGTGCCGCCGTCGCCGCCTCGGACAACCGTTCGTCGTGCGCCAGGTTGTAGACCTGCGTCGCGAGCGTATCGAAGTTGAATGGCCTCATGACGAGGGTCGCCGGCAGCTCCTTCATGACCTCGACGAAGACGAGTAACGTCGCAGCAAACAGACCTCGCGATAGCATCGGAACATGAATGCGCGTCAGCGTTTCCGCCGCCCCGCAGCCGAGGCTGCGCGCCGCGTCATCCATGGACGGGCGCACCTTGAGCAAGGCAGCGTCGACGGTCTGAAGACCAATGGAGAAAAAGCGGACGACGTAAGCGAGCACCAACGCCGTGATGCCACCGGTCAGCAACAGGCCCGGCGAGATCCCGAAACTCGTCTTCAGCCACGTGGCAAGGGCGTTGTCCAGCCAGGCCAACGGGATCAGCGTTCCTACGGCGATCACGAGACCCGGTATCGCGTAGCCCAGCCCGACGAGCCGGCTCAAACCAACGCTGACCACACTGGGATTCAAGCGAGCGTTGTAGGCCATCAGCACCGCCAGCACGACCAGCAATGCCGCTGTGATGGCGGCAAGCGTAACGCTGTTGAGCGCAAGCTGGATGAAACGGGGCCCGAACTGGACATCTCCCTCGCCGATCGCCATCTCGAGCAGCAACCCGGCCGGCAGCAGAAATCCCAACGCCACTGTGGAAAAACACAACGCGGTTGCACCCGCCGCCTTGAAGCTGGAAAGCCGCTGTCGTGCGGGCGGCCGTCCGCGCTGCGAGGTTTCGTGGAACCGCTTGCGGCCGCGACTCATTCGTTCAAGCAGCAGCACGAGAATAACGAATCCCAGGAGCACCGCCGCCAGCTGCGCCGCAACCACACGCTCCCCCATCGAGAACCACGCCTGGTAGATGCCCGTCGTGAAGGTCGGCACACCAAAATAGGACACTGTGCCGAAATCGGCGAGCGCCTCCATCAGTGCAAGGGCCGTGCCCGCCACGATGGCCGGGCGCGCGAGCGGAAGGGCCACACGGAAGAAGACGCCGCTACTGCCCACACCCAGCGTTTGGCCGACCTCGAGCAGGCTTGCGGAGCGCTCGAGAAAAGCGGCTCGCCCCAGCAAATAGACATAGGGATACAGGACAAGGATGAACATCGCGATCGCCCCGCCCAGTGAACGTACGTCGGGAAACCGGTAGTCAGCCTTGGTCCAGTCCATGAACTCTCGCAGCTCGGTCTGTACCGGTCCGACGAACTGGAGGAAATCGGTGTAGACGAAGGCGATGACGTAGGCGGGCATCGCGAGAGGCAGAATCAGCGCCCACTCGAAAACACGCCGCCCCGGAAAGTCGTGCATGGCCGTCAGCCAGGCCGTGCTGGCGCCGAGCGCGGCGACGCCAACGCCCACGCCAAACATCAGCCATAACGTGTTGGCGACATACTGCGGCAGGACCGTGCCGGCCAGATGCCCCCAGACGCCAGGCGTGCCTTCGGCGAAGAGGTTTACAAACACGCTCACGACCGGCAGCGCACAAAGCGCGCCGACCAGCGTCGCGGCCACCATGAGGCGCCCGATTCGCGGACCCAAAATGTGCATGGGCGTAGCACTACGCGTAAATGAGATCTATTATTATACGTATGTCCATGAATTTACGCGCATCGACAGGCCACCAGCAATCAGAGTCGCACCTCGTCACGGCCCCTCTCACCGTGCCGCTGCTCGCGGTCCGCGGTTTGCGCCATGCCTACGGCGCGCTCGAAGTTGTCCATGATCTGACGTTCTCGCTCGAACGGGGCGCGATTGGTTGCCTGCTCGGCGCAAGCGGGTGTGGCAAGACCACCGTGCTCAGGTGCGTTGCCGGCTTCGAGCCTCTGCAGGCAGGCGAGATCTGGCTCAATGGCAGCCCGGTAAGCCGCCGTGACCTGATGCTACCCACGGAAAAGCGCCAGGTCGGAGTGGTGTTCCAGGATTACGCGCTGTTCCCGCATCTTACGGTTGCGCAGAACGTGGCTTTCGGACTGCGCCATGGCGATCGGGCGGCCCAGGCCCGCCGGGTCGATGAAGTGCTCGACACAGTGCGTCTCCCCGGCCTGCGCGGCAAATACCCCGACGAGCTCTCAGGCGGCCAGCAACAGCGCGTCGCGCTGGCGCGCGCGCTGGCGCCGCGCCCTCACCTCCTGCTGCTCGACGAGCCGTTCTCCAATCTCGACGTCGACTTGCGCACTGCGCTGAGCCTCGAGGTGCGCGACATCCTCAAAGCGCAGAACATCACCGCAGTCCTCGTCACTCACGACCAGGACGAGGCCTTCCGGTTTGCCGACGAGATCGGCATCATGAACGCGGGGCGCATCGAGCAGTGGGACACGCCCTATCGCCTCTACCACGAGCCGGCGACCCGCTATGTCGCCGATTTCGTCGGGCAAGGCGCATTTCTTCCAGGAACAGTGGTGGACGATGCCCACATCAAGCTCGAACTGGGCGTCTTCCGTGGAGACACTCCGGGCGACTGGATCACGGGTACTATCGTGGACGTTCTGCTCCGCCCGGACGACATCCAGCACGATGACGCCAGCCCGCTTCAGGCGCGGGTGCTGCAAAAGACGTTCCGGGGCGCCGAATTCGTCTACACATTACAGCTGCCAGGCGGCGGCCAGGTTATGTCATTCGTGCCGAGCCACCACAACCACGCAATCGGTGAAAAAATCGGAATCCGGCTCGAAATCGATCACCTGGTGGCGTTCCGTCGCAACGCGCCGACGGAAGCCGGTAGACCGTGAATGGCAAATTGAAAATAACAGCGAGAACCGCAGCGCGAGGTTCGTCCACACACTACTCACCACTCACGATTCACGATTCACGTTTCACGGAGGTGCTAGCGCTTGGCAGCCCGCAACTCCTGCGCGAGCTCGTGGACGGCCAGCGCGTAGTTGATGCTGCGGTTGTAGCGGGTGATCACGTAGAAGTTATTAAGCCCCAGCCAGTACTGCTTACCGTCCTTCGCCTCTACCGAAAACGGCGCTGCGAGCATAGTTCCCGCAACCGGTGTCAGCGGCTTCAGCCCCCGCTGTTGCAGGTCGGCAACAGTGACGCGCGGTTCGACCGCTTCGTTATTGACCGCTTCGGCGCCGGCGGCGCTTATCTCGGCCCGCACGGCCACCGGCTCCCCCGCTCGCCATCCAAATGAACGGTAATAGTTGCCGATGCTGACCGCGGCGTCCGGCACGCTATTAACCAGATCGGGCTTGCCGTCGCCGTCAAAATCCTTCGCGTACTTGCGGTAGCTGCTGGGCATGAACTGCGGGATACCGATCGCCCCGGCGTACGACGCGCGAACGCGCAGCGCGTCGAGGCCGGTCTCGCGCGTCAGCAACAGGTACTCCTCGAGTTCTTCACGGAAAAAACCGGCCCGGGGAGGGTACTGGAACGCCAGCGTCGCCAGCGCGTCGATCGCCCGGAATCCCCCAATGTGATGCCCGTACCGTGACTCGATGCCGATCGTCGCGACGATAATCTCCTGGGGAATGCCATATTCAGCGCTGGCCCGGTCCAAAACCTTTTCGTGGATGCCCCAAAACTTCACGCCCATATCGATTCGTTTGCGTGTAACAACGATGGCACGAAACTCGTGCCAGGACTTGGCGGTGGTGGGTGCCGAGATCGCGCGGAGGACACGGGGACGCCGCTGCGCATCGCTGAAGATTCGCCTCAGCTCCTGCCGCTTGAAGCCGTGCTTATGAACCATGGCATGGATGAAAGCCTCCGTGTCGGGCGGCAGCTTCTGCGCAGCGGTTGCTCCCGCTGGACACCCCAGCAGGAACATCGCGGTCAGCAGTAACGCCGTTCGCCTCACAGCTTGTAGCCGATTTGCCGTAGCAGGTTCTTGCGCCAAGCGATCTCCGCATCGTCCTCAACCCCCTTGGGGCTGAAACCGTCCACCACACCGAGGATACCGCGCCCCTGCTCCGTCTGCGCCAAAATCACCTCGGTCGGATTGGCAGTGGCACAGAAGATGCAGCATACCTCTGGCACCGCCTTCAGCGCATTGAGCACGTTGACCGGGTAATATCCCTCGCCCAGAAAGACGATGAAGGTGTGGCCGGCGCCCAACGCTTGTGCATTCCTTTTTGCCAAGGCCACCATAGCCTGATCGGTGCCGGACCAGCGAACCAGGCACTTGCCGGAGGCTTCGCAAAACGCGAGGCCAAATTTTATGGCCGGCACGGCCCCAACGAGCGTTTCGTGGATGTCCTCGACCGTCTTGATGAAGTGTGACTGCCCGAGGATGAAGTTCGTCGCTTCGGGTTTCTCTATTTTGACGGTTAAAAGTTCCATGACCGCTGCCCCCTCTCGATCCGTGATATCAATAGCGTAGCGCACTGCGGCCCGTCAATGAGAACGTTCGTGGGCCCAGTAGATCGAAGGTAGGAAAGGACACCCGGTATTGCAATTCGCCTACTTCAGGGGTGCGCCGCTGGCGGCAGGCGCATCAGCACAAGCCCTCCTCTACCAGGTCCGCTTCACGCGGTCCCAAGTGTAAGATGTTTCACCACCG
Organism: Betaproteobacteria bacterium; assembly: GCA_029863175.1. The sequence continues at coordinate 31,852 of JAOTVX010000019.1, forward strand.
ACTCTCCCCAGCCTCACACACAGAATTCAGGACACGACCGTGACGAGACCCAATCCTGCCCCCACCAGCGCCCTCCTTGCCTCGATCGTTGTGATCGCAACCGGTTGCGGACAGATCGAGGTGGCCCCGGAGCACCCGGCATCTGCCGATGAGCGGGTCAGCTCGGCCAGGGCGTGCGCGCGGCTGGTCGCCGGCGGGCTTCGCGACCTCGCCGACTCGCAGACCGAGCGCTTCACCGGCAAGGTCGGCGCGGACGCGGCCGAGTGCCGCGGCGGCGAGCGGGCTCTGGCCTACCGGCACGCCCCCTGGGTCGACTGGTCCAACTACTGGGCCACGGGAGATGCGAACAGCAAGGCCACCGGCCGCGAGGCCACTACCCTGCTCGGGCGTCACCTGGGTCCTAATGGTCGCGGTATCGACGGCGCGCTCACCGATCTCGAATACCAGCGCATGGAGCTCATTAAGTTCAACCTGTACGACAACCTCACCTACCCGGCCTACGTGCAGGGACGCGATGGTAAAGACGGCCGGGTGCTCGCATCATGGCCTGAGATGCGGCTCCCATCGGGCCACGACCAATATCAGGCGGTCAGCGGTGCATCGACGCAGCAGTGCCGAGGCCAATTGATCCGACATCGCACTCTCACCGGTATCTGCAACGATCTGTTCAACCCCGCGATGGGCTCCACCGGCATGGAGTTCGCGCGCAACGTGAGCTTCGAGTCTACCTTTCCACGCCTGGGCAGGACCGAGCTGACCCGCAATCGGCACGGCGATCGCCTGGCTTTGCTGAAGCCTGATCCGCAAGTCATCTCACGCAAGCTGTTCACCCGCCAGCAATCGGCTCCCGAGCGCTGCAACGGCGGATACGGCCTGCCCGGGCAATCCAAGCGCGCGCAGTGCGACTACAAGCCGGCGCCGTTTTTCAACGTCCTGGCGGCATTCTGGATCCAGTTCATGACCCATGACTGGTTCTCGCATCTGGAGGAGGGGCACAACACCGGCACGATGATGCCGGTGGGATGCACGAGCCAGCGTGTCGACAACCTCGAGACGCCCCTGACGGCGGCGCAGGCGGCGCAACTCGGTTGCCGACCCGAGGACCGCATGGAAGTCGCGTACGTGGCGATGAGCGATCCGGCTCCTAGCTTCGAGCACGACGGCAAGCGCCGCCTCGCCCGCGCGCACCGCACCACCGGCAACACCGTCACCGCGTGGTGGGATGCCTCGCAGATCTACGGGTTCGACGAGATCTCGGTCAGGCGCGTGAAGCGCGACCCCGCGGACGGCGCCAAGCTGCTCACGCGCGCCCGCGGCAACCACCCTGGCGCGGGCGCGCGCCAGGGCTATCTGCCGTTGCTCAAGCCCTGCGCCGACGGCCAGAAGCCGGACAGCGGGGCCTGCGATCCCATGAGCTCCGCCTGGGCCGGGCAGGCCGCAACCGGCTTCGCGGACAACTGGAACATCGGGCTGAGCTTCTACCACAACCTGTTCGCGCGCGAGCACAACCTGTTCGTCGAGCACTTTCGCGCCCAGGCGTCGCTCATCCCCGATGCCGACTCTGGGCTGCGCGACCCGGACCGGCCCGGGCAGACGATCCGCTACCGCGACGTCAGCGACGAGGAGCTGTTTCAGGCGGCGCGGCTGGTGGTGTCGGCCGAGATCGCCAAGATCCATACCATCGAGTGGACCACGCAGCTGCTGTACAACGAGGCGCTGTTCCAGGGTATGAACTCCAACTGGAGCGGCCTGGTGCAGGACAACGACCTGGTCAGCAACATCCTCGGGAAGATCGTGGTCGACCATCTGGGGCGGTCCGAGGACCCGAAGAAGGCCAACCAGATTTACTCGGTGTTCGCCTCCGGCGCCGGCATTTTTGGCCTCGGCAGTCACCGCTACGAGGACGGAAGGATCCTGAGATACGTGCCGGGCAAGGAGGACATCTGGTCGCTTGACAACCCGCAGCACGTCAACGGCGGCACCAATCACTTCGGCTCGCCATTCAACTTCCCCGAGGAGTTTCCCACCGTGTACCGGCTGCATCCGCTGGTGCCGGACCTCATTGAGTTCCGACAGGCCAGAGATGCGAACGCCGTCGAACGCCAGGTGCCGGTCATCGAGACGTTTCGCGGCAAGGCCACCGATGCCATGACAGAGGGCGGCCTGGCCAACTGGGGATTGAGCATGGGCCGTCAGCGGCTCGGGCTGCTCACCCTGCAAAACCACGCACAGTTCCTGCAGAACCTCGTGATGCCGCGACTGAACACCGCGACCAACACCATCGACGTGGCCGCCCTGGACCTCATCCGCGATCGCGAGAGGGGCGTGCCCCGGTTCAACGAGTTTCGCCGCCAGTACGGCCTCAAACAGCTGACGGGTTTCGACGACTTCATCGACCGGCGCGCCAGCCCCGAGGAACAGGCGGAGCAGCGGCGTCTGGTCGGCCTCCTGCGCGAGGTCTACGGCCAGCACCGCTGCGAGGCCTCGAAGACCATCACGGACGCGCAGCTCAACGACAACGGCAGCCCCATCAACGACTGCCTGGGCTACCCCGACGGCAGCATGGTCGACAACATCGAGGACGTGGATACCGTGGTGGGCTGGCTCGCAGAGTTCGCCCGCCCCCACGGCTTTGCGATCTCCGAGACGCAGTTCCACGTGTTCATCCTGAACGCCTCGCGGCGCCTGTTCAGCGATCGTTTCTTCACCTCGAGCTTCCGTCCCGAGTTCTACACCCAACTCGGCGTGGACTGGGTGAACAACCGGGGACCGGGCGAGAAGCAGTTCGAGCCGGGCACCCACAACGGTCACGTGATCGAGATCTCGCCTCTGAAGCGGGTGCTGCTGCGCACCACGCCCGAGTTGAAGGATGAGCTCGCGCTCGTCATCAACGCTTTCGATCCCTGGGCGCGCGACCGGGGCAACTACTACTCGCTCGCGTGGCAGCCACGACCGGGCGCGGAATCCGACGAAGCGTTCTCGACGCCTTAGTCGGAACATGCGCCGATGCCCGAGCAGCAGACAAGGCCGTTGAGCTGGCGGTTGCGGAAGAGATTCTGGGACCGCCTGGCCATCGCGAAGTTCAAAGGCAACAAGCCGATCCGGATTCCGGTGCCGACGCGCAAGCAGCGCGTCGTCGAGCCGGTGAGCTTGGCCTCGATGTATCCCGGCGTGCCGGTGTCCGACATCCGGGTCGCCGACCACGTGCCCGACGACGAGGCCTCGCGGCTGAAGAGGCGCTTCGTCGCGTTCCAGGTCGGTCTGTACTCGCGCTATTCGCCCATGCAAGCAGGCCTGCCGTCCGTCGCGACGGATCCGATTGCAGTGCTCGAGGAAGCCTACACGGGCAAGCACCGGGAGTGCTTCCCCGCCCCAGAGCGGCCCGAGGAACTGAACGGCCCGGATCGCCCGGAGCTCGGGGTCATGGCGGTCTGCGGCCCCTTCGCCTGCTACCTCGAGAAGGCGCCGGCCGGACACTACGAGTGGGATCTGCGCGAGCTTTCCGAGTACGAGCACCACCCCGGGTTGCAGCGGCTCGGCGTGCGGGTGTTGTTCGATGTCGACGAAGCGAATCGATCCCTGCGCGCCACCCGCATCGAGAGCGCGCTCGGGACCCACCGTCCCGGTGACGCACAGTGGCCGGCCGCCAGGAAGATCGCTCTGTGCACCGCCTCGACGCACGTCTCCCTGGTGCGGCACTTCAACTGGGTGCACCTCGCCTGCGGTGGCCCGCTCGCCATCGCCACCCGCAACCGGCTACCCCACGATCATCCGCTTTGCCGCCTGTTGTGGCCGCACGTCTTCGGCACTCAGTACAGCAACGACGTGATTACCGAGGCGCACATGCTCGAGGTCGGTGAGTTCCCGGCCATCTTCAGCCTGGCGCACGCCGGCATGTGTGAGCTGATCTCGCGCTCCTTTTCCGACTACCGTATCTCGGTGGTCGACCCGCAAGCGGACGCCGAGCGGCGTGGCATCGCGAATGGGGGCTTCGACACTCCTTCGCAGGACAACCTGCAGCGGTTATTCGACGTGATGCGAGCCCACGCCGAGCGTTACGTGGCGCACTACTACGAGACGGATGACGCGATTCGGCAGGACCACGGCGTGCGTGCGTGGCTCGACGAGTTGGAGCGGCTGATTCCGAATGGCATTCGAGAGTCGCTGCGTGGCAAGGTGTCCCGCGCCAGCGTGGCCCGCCTCGTCGCGGGCTTCATCTATGCGGTAAGCGTCCAGCACGAGGTGCTGGGCACCGGCATGTGGAACTATCAGCTGTGGACCGACAAGATCCCGGTCCGCGTCTACGTTGATGGAAGCCGCGAGCCGCTCGATGTCTACCAGCGGCTGGTCAACGCCAATTTCAACCTCAACGTGAGACGCGCCCAGCTGATGCGGGACTTCGCCTACCTGGCCCCCGACGATGGCGGCCGGCGCCTATGCCTGCAATTCCTGAGCGAGCTTCGAGCCCTCAACGCGCAGCTGAGAAGCCAGCTGCCCGCCCCCTGGCGGATCTGCCCGGACATGCTCGAAGCGAACATGAACGCCTGACGCCCGGGCCGAGAGCCGCCAGCGGCTTGGTTGACGTCTTGGGCCGATGGCGGCGCTTTCGCGCCGCTTCGGATCGTGGAGAGGTCCTGCATGCGGGAATTTTAAGAATCTATCAGGTGTCGGCAAAGAAGCGGGGTATAACGGAATCTGGTGTATAGAGCGGGGTTGATCAAAGCGGCGTACCTCTGCTGAAATCGCCTGGCGGTTATTGCCGCGCTGCGTGACATTTTGAGGCACACCCGCGATGTTTAACCGGGGACGCCGCGCCATGGGTAAAATCAAACCCTGAAGACCTTGACCTATATATCAACGCATCAGCCTCAAAAAAGTGGACCCGGCCCCATTTATAAGGACTGCGCCTAGGAGTTTGTCGGACTTAGTCCCGACAAACTCCTAATGTAAAACCGGCACTAGGAAATGTGCAAGAAAGGATGACAGATATGCGAATTCACCCTCGCCTTCTTTCACATTCCGCCGCTGCGGCTGGGTTTTCATTGAAATTGTCGGCCGGTTTTGCTTATAGCAGCCTGTACGGACTGTTAAGTCCGACAGGCTGCTAGGGTAGATCAACAGCGGGTACACGGGCGTCACGTCGGATACGGATGAGCGATCTCTTTATCAGCTATGCGAGCGAAGACCGTCCACGGGTAAAGGTCCTCGCAGACGGGCTTCAGGCGCACGGGTGGTCTGTCTGGTGGGACCGCACGATCCCCGCCGGAAAGAGCTACCACCGGGTTATTGAAGAAGCTCTGACGGAGGCGAGGTGTGTTATCGTCGTCTGGTCACAGCATTCGGTGAACTCAAATTGGGTGCGGGCCGAGGCTGATGAAGGCCTCAAACGTAATGTACTAGTCCCCGTCTCGATCGATGACTCTAGCGCACCGCTGGTCTTCCGCCAGATCCAAACGGCGGATTTGAGCGGCTGGCAAGGCGAGACGTCGTCTCCCCTTTTCCAAAAACTCGCGACAGACATCGCTGCGTGTATCGGTCCGCCACCTGCCAAAACGCAGGAAAGCCAAAAGCCCCGCGCAACAGACGCCCCGCCACCGCCGACGGCAGACACCGGCAAGAGGCGGGACCCTGCGCCATCCCCCGCCGACAGCAAGTCGAAGCTAAAGTGGCCAGCTATAACCGCGATCGCCGGCGTGATTGCCCTCGGGGCACTATGGCTGATGCTAACCTCTGTCCCAGTTCAACCTCCTGAAATCCTTGCCCCAGTTCAACCACCTGAAATCCTTGCCTATGACGTCGAGCCCGCTGAGCTAAGCTCAGGGCAAGCCGCCATCTTGAGCTGGGACACGTCGAATGCAGAAAAGGTCACGCTAAACGGAGCACCCGTCTCCTCGACGGGGTCAACGAAGGTTAAGCCTAACGAAACGACCGCCTACACCTTAATCGCGAAAAACAAAGAAGGAAAAACGGTCAAAAGAGATATCGAGATCCGGGTTGGAGCTGTGATACCGGCCCCTGAGATTCTCGCCTTCGAGGCAAAACCGCCCAGCATTCAAGAAGGGCGATCTGCATCACTGGGCTGGAAGACCTCAAACGCGACGGAAGTCGAAATACGTGGCTTGGGAACGGTTAGTGCGTCCGGCTCGAAACAGGTAAAACCAAGCAAAACGACCAAGTATCTCTTGATAGCAAGAAACAAGGGAGGAAAGTCAGTTCAGAGAGAAATCCAGGTCCGGGTTGCTGCCCCACTTCCCAAGATTATCTCGTTTAAGGGTGCGCCACTGGCGATTCAGAAAGGGCAACCCTCATCGTTAGGTTGGCGTACGGCAAACGCAGAGAAGATCACGTTGGATGGTGCACCCGTTTCGCCGTCCGGCTCCAAACAGGTTAACCCGAAGCAAACGACTACTTATGAACTCGTCGCGACAAATCGAAAAGGTGAAAGCGACCGCCAAACCTTTACCATCAGGGTTGAATTACCCAGCCCCGCTCCTGAAATCCTTTCATATGAAGCCGTCACGCCGACAATAAATGCCGGTCAATCGGCGACGTTACGTTGGCGAACGGAAAATGCCAAAAAAGTCTTTCTGAATGAAACCCCGGTTCAGCTCCATGGCGAACTCAAGGTTAATCCCAAGAAAACGACTGCCTACACCCTCGTTGCCAGGAACGGCGAGGGTCGAACCGACACAAAGACCCTTACAGTTCATGTCAAAGAGGAAATCGCGGACAAGAAAATGGAGCCCGTGCCGGGCGAAGCGGTCGTCTACATCGTGCAGAATGCATTTGGCGACTACAGCGCCGGGCTTACGTTCGACGACGGCACCCAGATCACCACGTGGCCGGGCACCTTTTACCGCTGGGTAACCACCCCCGGTACGCACACGATTGAGAGCAGCGAGGGCATGCTGAACGCGTCCATCGAGCTGCAGGTCGAGGCCGGGAAAACCTACTACGTGGAGCACTCGGTCACCGGTATGCGTGGCAGCACGACCGATGCCAGCCTGCAGAAGATCGACGGCGAGACCGGGCGCGAGATGATGACAACCGGCAAACCATGCTGTAATTAGCAACTCGGAAAGAAAACAGAACGGAAGCCTTCACCTTCTGATACCGGACGCGCGGGTTTCAAACTCCGGTACCGAAACGCATCTCGTGGCTCCCGAAAACTCATAACGTAGGTTTGAAGACCCCTCGCCCCCCCAGCATCACGCCACGATCCGCTCGTAGTGGCGATGCAGACCGATCGCTGGTGGACGCTCAGCCGATGCCGCAGGGCAACAACTTCCAACTGCAACGACAGCCGCGATCTGGTTGTGGTGCAAACGACTGCGAGCGGCTCTCAAAACACGGGCCACATGGGCGAAGGCTCCAGCTGATATGGCCAAAACCGGCCTCTTGACGATGCGTTTCAGCGCTGCGAAACGTCACCGATTTCACCGTTTGCGAGTTTTCGAACAGGACAGGCCAGGCCGCAGGCGTGGGCGGTTTCGTCCACGGTCAGGAGGATGCGACTGGGATGCGGCTGCACAAGGGGCCGGCTTGCTGCAACGGGTGTAAAAAGATATCATGATATCTTTTACCCTTGCATGGGGCTGCCTATGGCTCAGTTCATCGTTCGCCACCTGGAAGACGAAGTAAAGGCGCGTTTAAAACGCCGCGCCGAGCGCCACGGGCGCAGCATGGAAGAAGAAGTTCGTCATATCTTGCGCAACGCGACAAGAGAAGAAAACCGGCCCGCACCCAAGCTGGGATCGCGCATCGCGGCGCGCTTTAAGAAGGCGGGGCTGACAATTGACTTGCCGGAATTGCACGGTCAGCTCCCGCAGTCGGCGGACTTCGGCAAGTGATCATATTGGATACGAATGTGCTCTCGGCGTTGATGCGCAAGACACCCGAGGCACCGGTAGTGGCTTGGCTTGACCGCCAGCCCGCCGAATCGGTCTGGATCACCAGCATCACCCTGTTCGAGACTCGCTTGGGCCTTGCGCTGCTCCCCGAGGGCCGGCGCCAGCGGACGCTGGAAGCGACGTTTGTCCGGCTGCTGAAGGAGGATCTGGAGAACCGCGTGCTGGATTTCGACAGTGCCGCGGCGGTCGAGGCTGCGGCACTCGCTGCCGAGCGGCAAAAGGCCGGGCGGCCGGTGGACATGCGCGACACACAGATCGCGGGCATCGCATTGGCCCGGCATGCCACACTCGCTACTCGAAACGTGCGGCACTTTGAGGATCTGAAGGTATTAGTGGTCGATCCTTGGACGTCTCAGGGCCGGTAGTGGCTTGCGGATAAATGGGCTAGGTCCACATTTCACCCCCCCTTCAAACTGCCGGCAAGTCAGTCAAGCATGGAGCGCACAGTCGTGCTTGCGCGTGGCTTCGCGCAGGCCTGTCAAATAGAATCCGTAGTCCTCGTCGGCAACGAACGTCGCCTGGCGGTTATTGCCGCGCCGAATGACATGTTGAGGCACGCCCGCGATGTTTAACCGAGGACGCCGCGGCATGGGTAATATCAAACCCCGAAGACCTTGTGACCTTATATGTCAACGCATCAGCCTCAAAAAATGGACCCGGCCCCCTATATCTTGGCATTGCCAAGCCGCAACCAAGCCTGACTCCGTTCTTCGTGACATGGTAATAGGCTCCTTTGATTTCGATGCGCAGTGGTTGAGACATTGGAGCGGATTAACCAACGAAATACTAAAAGTACAGACTTGATCTTTTCACTTGCCATTAACGGATAGTAATAACTCAACTATTCAGGCCTGACCCCGTTTTGAGACTGACCCCGTTTTGAGACCCTGACCCCGTTTTGAGACCCCGTTTTGACCCCGGTGGATTGAAATCGCGCGCTTAATGCGCCGCGGTTGTGTGAAGCCGTAAACCAAGCGCCTTCACAACCTTCAGGATCGTGGAAAACTTAGAATTGCCTTCGGGCGATAGCGCCTTGTAGGTCTACTTCAAACCCCGGTCGCCGCATGAGTGCGAATTCGCACCCGACAGTGTGACGGCTGACGAATCGACGACTTGGTTTCAAGCCGGGGTCGGCTCATGTAGCAGTCGTATCAACAGCTTTTCCGGCACTGCGGCGGTGGCGTATGTCTTGCCGTCCAGGTCGCTGAATTCGACTTCGTAAACCTGAGGTGCAAGCTGCTCGATGATCGTACCGACCTGACCCTTGTGCAGGCCTTTTTGCGGCAGATCCTCAGTCAGAGCGACAACGTCCAGTAGTTTCATGGCCACCACCTCTACAGTACGTAGCACGTCGCCAAACGCGGAAAATCCTCGTTACGACGTACAATCCAAATGGTGCGAACCCGTGCCTTCCTGCTTCCCCGGTCCAACTCGAAATCCACCACGTAACGCGATCCGTACTCGTCCGCCTCACCGGTAATGGCTTCCCCTTCGGTCGCAGCATCAAGTATCGACCGGCGCAGGAATTCCGCATCTATTGCAGTCAGATCCAGCGCGGATTGAAATACCCGAGCCTTATGCCGTCCTTCCGGGTGCGAGCTGTCAAGACAGTAGTCCCTGAGTTTCGCGATGTCAACGAAGGCCCGCGCGGCATTTGGCAGTTTCATTACGGTCCTTTGTGCGCTCGCCTCAATCTTGGCACCGACGGCAGCGAGCCGTCCAGCGCAGACGAGAGCGGCGGTTTTCCGCCGGTTAATCGTGACTTTGCGGTTGCCCGTCCGATCCTGGACAATTAGTCGATGCGCCGAACCCGAAAGCATAAGGGAACGTCGGCGGCCCGAGCGAAATCGTACGGAGCGGGTCGTGGCAACAAGGCCGCGCGCAATATGAAAAACACGTCTTCCAAGGCCGCTAGCAAGAAACCTTTGCGACGCCGGAAAGGTGAAATTCGCTTCGACGTACGCGCACTCATCCGCGCAGCTGGACAAGCCGTCCGTGAAGCGTCGCGCGAGCACAAACGCGCCAGCAATCCCGTAGCATCGATCGTCGATGGACGTGTGCCTGGCAAATTAGTAACTCATAGCCGAAAACACACCAAAAACCAAGTCTTGTCACCGCCAGTCGCGTTGTTACGATACAGATCCCATGCGCGACCTGGCTATTCTGTTTCTCCACCTCGTGACGACTATCGCCAGGTTGTTTGGCCCCGGTGGCGCACGATCGATTGTAGCGGAGTCTCCATTCCTCAAGCATCAACTCCTGATTATCAATCGACCCCGACAACGTGGCCCGAATCTCCGAACAATGGAACGTATCATCGCCGGGCTGGTAAATGGGCCAGGTCCACATTTCAACCCCCTCAATTTGCCGGCAAGTCAGTCAAGCATGGATCGTGCAGTCGTGCTTACGCGTGGCTTCGCGCAGGCATGTCAAATAGAATCCGTAGTCCTCGTCGGCAAAGAAGGTCGCCTGGCGGTTATTGCCGCGCTGAATGACATGTTGAGGCACACCCGCGATGTTTAACCGAGGACGCCGCGCAATGGGTAAGATCAAACTCCGAAGACCTTGACCTATATATCAACGCATCAGCGTCAAATAAGTGCACCCGGCCCCATTTATTTCTACGTCGAGACGGTAGACCGTGAGCTAGGAATCTCGGCCCGGCACGGCGCCCTCGCCGGGGCGGGCGACACACGTACGCTGCGGGAGGCAGAGAGTCGTTATACGCCCGCTTTTTCCATCGAAACTGGCCCGCTAAGGCCGGAAAACCGGGCCTATTAAGCAGAAAACTTCGACGATGCAGGAACTTGCCGTGGTCCGACCCGGAATTCGGTAGTCTGTAATCCGCTGTACTGCGCAAGATATTCAGTGCAGCGCTCGTAGTGCGCAGGGTAATCACGCACCACGCGCGCCTCGAGCCGGTTCGTCAGCCCGGGATTGCGCTTGGCATCGGCGATGAGGTGAGTGTAACCAAGACGCGTGGCGGTCTCCGAATTGAACGCCTCTTCGATTGAGGAGAAGAGATAGCGGATCGCGACATCGTGATAAAGAGAGCCCCTGTGCGCCCGACAGTATTCGATGCACGCCGAGAGCAGGTATTGCTCGACCAGGACCGTATGAACGATCTTGTCCGGAAGTGCTTCCAAACCGCTTCGATTGCCAGGGTCTTCGATCAGGCGGATTGCCCGGGCGGCGTAGTGCTGGATGAAGTCCACCCGGTTGCCCCCGAACACCCCGCAGCACTCGCCCCTGCTGTCCCTGCCGCTCTGTCGGTACCACAGCCACTCGGGTGGCAGCCAACCCTTGGTCGCGCCGCTCAGTGCAAACTCTACCGCCTCGGGCTGGTAGAACGACTGCCCAGGAACGAAAGGCTCCGCGTTCTGGGCAAAGACCGGCGCCGATTCCATGTCGTGCGGCAATGCCTTCCAGAGAAACACATCGTTGTCGATGTGCACGAACGGCGCGGCCTGCGCGCGATATGCGTAGAGCTTGCCCAGCGCCCACCAATGCGGATCTGCGTCAGAGATCGCATTGAGCGTGGTATGAACTTCATCGAACTCCAAACCGATGCCGTCGACCAGCATGCGCGCGCCGACGTTGTCTGTATAGAGCACGCTCGGCCGATAGTAGCGCATGGCCGTCTGGGTCGAGAGGACCCAGGACAGCAAGTGATGCTTCTCGCTCGCCCAGACGCGGTTGCGGTGGGCGCTGAACGGCTTGCTCCAAAAAGACCAGACGGCTCGCACGCGCTGCGCCTCGTCAGAAATCCGGCCCGATAGCACTGCCGCCGAACGCGTACTGATAGCTGGCGCAGGGCAAATGCCTGATGGCGCAGCGGCAGTCGCGCGCGAATCGCCTGTCAGTATCCGGAATGTTCCCGGTCACCAGGAGCGGCGCGTAGTAGTGGTACGGCCCATGCGCCGCGCTCAACGCCGGTAGCGGATTCCCGTCGGCGTCGAACCGGGGAGTGCCGCTGGCGTCGACTTCGTCCAGCCACTCGACATCGCCCGTTGCCGTGCGTGCGGGAATTAGCCAGTAGTCGCCGGCGCGATACTGGCCGCCCTTGGCGAACCAGATCTCGACGCCGTCCTCGAGCTTGATCCAGCCGGTCTTGAGTCCCTGCTCGGTGTTGTCCTGCTCGGTTATCGCCAGCGCCCCGCCGAAGACCGCCGGATCGCCGGCATGGTCCCAGCGGCGCAGCAGCGCGTGCTGTGTCTCCGCGCTGCCCTCCGTATAGCTCGGCGGGCTGGTGGTGCCGGTGGCCAGCTTGAGCGTCACGGTGAGGTCGTCGCGGTTCACCACATCCACCTGCGCGAGCGGCCCGGCTTCCTCGCCGAGCGCTATGGCATCGTCCACGACCTCCACCCAGTCGCCGGGCTTGAGGCCCAAGTGCAGGTCGCGGCCCAGGTTTTCGAGTGTGGCCGTCGTCCCCGAAAGCGAGCGAATAGGGAAGACCACCGAGCCGTTCTCCCGCGACCACTTGAACGTCGCACCGTTGGCGCCCGTCGCAGTGCCGCCCCTGTGTACTTCGACGCGATACAGCTGGTTCTCAGCGCCACGGTAGCGCGATTCGGGCGGAATGACACACAGCTCGGTCGGCGGCTTGTCGAGGCGGGCGCGGGCGCGGAGCCTGCCCGTGCCAAGCGGTGGCAGCAGGCTGACCGAGCCGCAGCCGAAGACGTTTACGTTCTGCGGCTGGAAAAGTACCTTTACCTGCCAGACGACCTGGGCGCGCGTGCAGGTGTCCGGCCCGAGGAGCGCCGCTTCGCGGATGTGGTCGTCCTCGACGTAGGTGATGTGCCGCTCCCAGACGTCCAGATAGGCCAGCAGGCCGCTCTGCCATTTCTGGATATCTTCCAGCTTGGGCTGACTGCCGGAGCCGTAGCCCGGCTGCTCTGTATACAGGATCGCCCGATGACTCTCGACCAGCACGCCCTGAACGTAGTAGCGGCCGGGCGCTATCACCGCGTTGCCATTGCTTAGCGCGTCTTTCAACGCCTGGCGCCGGGTCGGGTCGGGCTCGAAGGCGTCGATCTTGGCGTTGGCGCCGGGTGTTTCGTCAGTGATGATCTCGAAGCCGAGGTCGCTCGCCGGTCCAGCGTGCGGTCCGAGGATGTCCTTGGCCAGCGTGCGGAGGTAATGCAGCAGGATGGCCGTCTGCTCGTTCCGGTCGGCATCCAGCTGCACGCGGCCCTGCTGCATCAGCACGCGGCTGAAGTGCTTGCTCGGATCGAAGGTGTCGCGCGTAAAGTCGCCTTTCATCTTGGTCTCCTAGTTCGCGAACAGAATGCCGGCTTCCATGCCTGCGGGCGTGTATTCGTCGAGGCGCGCGCGCAGGTTGGCGGTGCGCTGCGGCTGGAACAGATCGTGGAAGGCGCCCATCTCTGATTCGTCGTCTGCGCCGCACCTGATCTCCTCTGCGCAATCGTCGGCGAGCTGTAGGTAGGCGGAATTGCCATAGCGCCGACTGTTGAACCGCGGTCGCACACGCTGCGCCTCGCGCGCCTGCAGCGCGCTCTTTTCGGCTGCGGTCAATGGCGGCTCGATCTCGTCAAGGGCCGCAATGACCAGATCCGGCTGGCAGTGATAGCGGCGCGGCGTGCGCGAGCCAGGCGTCACCACGTAGCAGAAGCGTATGCAGCCCTGCTGGCGTCGGCCAACGCAGACGTGGCTCATGAAGATCGAGTTCTCGGCAGCCGCGATCGCATGCGTGTTGACCTCACCGATCACGGTGCTGCGCATGACGGTGAGCCGGGCAAAAGCAAGCGGCAGGTTCGGTGCAGCGATGGCTTCACGCTCCACGCTGGTTGCATCGACGATGCTGTCGTTGATGGAAATCTCGACCGGATCGGTCTGCACTTCGTCGGCGACAACGTGGATCGAGCCGATGATGCTGTGCTCAATGACAATCTTCGCGCTCGTGTTGAGCAACTCCAGGCTCGGCTCGTTGGGCCGCTTGGGCTCGCAATCGCATTCGAGCCCCCAGCCGGGCACCAGCGTCGAGTGACGGACAGTCACATCGCACAGATCGCCCTGCGCAAAGATTTCGGGGTCGCTCCGATCGGGACCGGTGACCTGCATACCCCGGCCGGTCACGATCAATCCATCTAGTTTGAATCGGCTTGCCCGTTTTCCCGAGACCATGAACGCGTCCGGCCGGTGCGTCATGTAGTCCAGCAGACGGATCACCGGCCGCGTGCGATTGGCTGCGCGAATCTGCAGGCTCTCCCCCGCTTCCAGCGCGATCGCAAGCGGCTCGCTATAGACGGCGCTGTCCCGGATCTCGATGACCGCGGCGTTGAGCCGTGCCTTGTCGGCGCGCCATGTCTCCTTTTCCAGCTCGCCTGCCGGTTCCGGGCCAAGCGCTTTCTGATCCTGCCGCCACTTCGCGAGCGCCCCGTTGATGGCGTCGAACACATCTGCACCCGGGTGATCCTTGCTAACTTTGTAGAGCGCGAACTCGATTGGTTCCGTGAGCGAGCGGCTGTATTCGCCGCCACCCATATCCTTGCTGAAGGCATAGTGATATGTGACCCAGACGCCACGCTTGGGCAACTGTCCGGTAGGAAACACGATGCGTCCCAAAACGGTATCGACTGCCAGTTCGCCGCGCTGTGCGCGGTACTTCCAGTCCGTCAGGTCGGCAGGCACGACGAGGTCGCGCGGCACCGGCTGCGGCGCGCCCTTGGCGGGCCAGTCCGGCGCATAGACAACCAGACTCTTGCCCTCTCCGTAATACGTGGCCGAGGCGCGGGTCTTCAGCGGCCTTATCGAGATACGCTCTTCCAGCGCCCTGCGACGAATGGGAGTAGGCAGGTTAATCTCCTCGGCGATGTGAGTCGCCTCCGTCTCCCGCTCGGGTCTCGTGTGCAAGCGTTTGTCATGGCCCAGGGCGCTAAAAGTGAAACAGTGCGGCCCTTCGGCTTCGACGCAGTAGGTCGGCGCGTGCGTCACCGAATAGGGCCTCAGGCGCCAGACGAATACGCCCACACTCGGGATGTTGAAGCGCCCGAGCGTGCGGTGCGAGATCACGCGGCGCACATCGACGGTATGCGCCAGACGCTCGAATGGCCCGTCGATGAGATCCAGCGCATCGCCGTCAAAGAGACTCGTGGTGCGCCCGCGGGCTACCCGCAAGTGATTGATATCCTGCGCCCAGCCGAGCAGCCTGTAGAACTCTACCGCCCGTGCCGGCCAGCCGGCGACATCGTTGGCGAGCACTTCCAGCAACGCCAGCGTGCCCTTGCGCCGACGATAGCCGAGCGTGTTCGCGACCTCGCGCCGCGGGATGAGTATCTTGTTTTTGCTCCGTCCTTGTCGCGTTTCCACGGAGCCCGGACCGCCGGCCTCGTGCACCGGCCGATAACCGATTAGGTCGCCGATGTACGGAACGACCCAGTCCGCGCAGGTCTCGATAAACCAGTTCTCGTACAGTTGTGCGATGTCCTCTTCGACGACGTTCACCTGCTCGTCGATGACCCTGAGCAGGGCGCGTAGCGGATACCCCCGCTCCGCGTCACGCGCGCGGTGCACGACCGGCAGCAGGGCGTAAAGATAGTCGGGAGGGCGGTTCATGGCTTCAGCTCCTGCAGGATCAGCGTGTCGGGCACCTCGGGCGCGAGATAAGCGAGCTGCGCGGCGGCCACCTTACGCGGCGACCCCGGCAGGGATTCGAACACCACGCGCGCCGGCTCGATCAGGATTCGGTCATTCAATTCTAGATTCGCAGCCGAGGGCGCGTCGAAGCCCTTCAGGAGTTCCGCTTCCGAAATGGTGTCGAACACGTCGACGTCGACGTAAGTCACGCCGATCACACCCTGAATAACCTTGATGGCGTTCGAGAGCAGCAGGTCATCTCCCAGCTCCAGCTTCTCGAAGCCGAAGACATCGAGCATGGCCGTGCGGATCTTAGACTCGACGGCATCCCAGAGATAGTCGGGATGGATTCGCACGTTTGCGCTGACGACAAGGGCAAGCCGCTCGCGCACCTGAAGCTGGATCGGTAGGTAGGGATCGCCGAAGCGACGCAAGGTGGCGTAGAGGTTGCGATAGAGGTCGGACGTGGTCTCGACGGGAATGTCGTCGGCGCCGGCGATGGTCACACAGACAAGGTGACGGCGGCCGTCGGTGAGCCGCGCCGCGGCGGCCTTGCCGACGCCGCCGAAGGTACGGGCAAAATCGGCGTAGTCCTGCGTCGACACCAGCCGGTCAAGCGCCATAACGGCGAGCGGCGCGTTGTTGCGTGCCTGGTCGCGCGTCTCCTTGTCCGCGCCCCCCGAGGCACGGATCGGATTGGTGATTTCCTTCGCGCCGAGCGGCCGGGTGTTGAGCAATGTGATCTGCCCCGCTTTGACGTTGCCCGGCTTGCCGATGCCGTTGCGATAAGTGGCCTTGACGTTTTCCTGTCCCGTCGGCAGTCGTGCGCCCTGCTCGCCGTTGCCAAAAACGATGGTCGTCTTGGCATCGTCGTTGGTGCGGGTAATGAATTTCGTATCATTTGGCGCGAGCGTGACGAGGCTGTCGGCCTCGTGCCATTTCACGTCGTTGACGCGCACTTCCAGCGTGCCTTCCACGCCCGAGACCGTCGGCGCCGAGACGTAGGTGAGCGGCGGCTGCTTCAGCGTGAACTCTTGCAGGGCCTTGGCGGCGTCGCCGCTGCCCATCGTTTCCTGGCGCGTCTCGCCATTGGTCGCCTTGACCACGTTGCCGTAGATCTTCACCGTCGCCCGCTTATATTTGTAGGCAAGCGGCTTGGCGAGGGTGACGAAGGTGTGAATCTTGTCGCCTGCTAGCGGGACATCGTTCGCGTCGGTCCTCAGCTTCTGCTCCGCCGCGGCGAGCATGGCGAGCTCGGCCGCATTTACACCGGCGACCGGCTCGCCGGCAGCATCAGGAACATCGGTCCGCTCGCCCGACACGATCGCCCAGCGCCCCGGTTCCAGGTCCTCGTATAGATCGCCGAGCTCGATCTTGTCAGCGGCGACGTCGTCGGTCATCGGCTCCTCGGCGAGCTCCAGCTTCTCGCTGCCGGCGTAGATGCGCGTGGTGCGCACGGTGGCGAACGGCTCGTCGGGCGCACCGGCGATCCATTTCCCGGACGCCGGCAGATTCACCTGGACGGTCTTGCCGCTCATACCGTATGCGGCGAGCGACTGGTGCACCATGCCATCGGCTTTGTTCACGATGAGGGTCGAGCCGTCGCGCTTCTCGATCACGAGCATGCTGTCGGGGGCCATGTCGTAGTCGTTGTCGAGGTACAGCTCCTCCGGCTTGTGGAAATCGGGAGTCGGTGCCGGCGCCGCGGCCCCGACGGGCCCGCCCGGGGCGGGTACGCTGAGGATGACGGGTTCGGTACCCTTGCGTGGCTGGTTCCACGGGTCTTCGATGTGCCACTCTTCAAACACCGGCCGGTTGTTGATGAGACCGGTCTGACGGAGCGGCGCGTTGTGCCCGAAGGGCGCGGCGGAAACGCGCAGCGCATGCACCGTGATCTGCGAGGTGAGCGGCGGCGGCAAATTCTTCCAGGCGGTATAGAAGACCTTCTGCAGCGGTGGCTGCAGCACCGCCAGCAGGCGGGGAACCGTATCCGCCTTCGTTGCGAAGGCCAACTCGACGTTACGCGTGAGTTGCTTGGCACTGGGCGGCGGCACCGACGGCGCGATACTGAGGGCCTTCGCGACGCCACCAAGAATCCTCACCTCGTCTTTGGCAGTGCCGATGGCGATCGCTGCCATCGGCTCGGCCGTGCGCTCCGCGGCCTCGAGCCGCTTCACCGCCGTCTGCAACTCGCCGTGCAATGCCTCGACCCATGGCTCCAGCTTGGTGAAGCGTCCTTCCCTCGCCGTCTGCAATTCCCGCTCGAGCCGCGGCAGAGTGGTCGCTCTAATGTGCTCAGCGAGCGCCTGCGGATCGCGCTCGGCCAATGCCTCGGTTTCCGTCAGCGCGGCCATTACGCGCTTCGTCATAGCCGCATCCGCGGAAACATCGAAGCGTTCGACGGCACGATATTGCGCCAGCACCGCCTTGACCCCGTCAACGGCTTTACCGAGCGCATTCAAGCGGCGCAAGAGAACGTGGGTACGATCGTTGTCGCTGTCCAACTCCACTTTGGCCACGCGCACGAACACCGGGCCCGAGCCGAGACCGACGTCGAGGAGCAGCGGATCGTTCGCCTTGAGCTTGGTCGCGGTGCCCTTCAGGTAGAGTCCGTTCTTGGCGATCGACTCCACCGTCTGCGGCTGGGTGAGGCGTGGTTTGAGCTCGTTCCATTCGTAGCGCGCCATGAGCGGCTCGGCCGTCTCGAATGCCTGCATTTGCTCGCCCGGCCCCGGAATGCTGTTCGAGCGCGCGCCTTTTGGAATCTCGACCGGGTCGGAATCCTTCTCGATGGAGTAGGCGAGGTACACGCTCGCAGAAACACCAGGACGCAGTGCATAACCGATTAGCCGCGCCAGCTCCAGCACGGAGCGGCGCTCGGTGGCGGTGCGCAGATAGCCTTCGTTGGCGATACGCTCCTGGTAGAAGGTCAGCACGTCGCCGACCGTCGCCCAGGCATCCAGCAGCGCGATGCTCGGATCACTCTTCTCGCGGGTCTTCAACGCCGCAAGTTCGGGAAACGCCACGCCGGAAAGCCGCGCCTGCATGGTCTCGAAAAACGTCGCATGCGTGCCAACGCGGTAGCGCAACTGGCTCAAGCCGGGACGGTTCGCCGTTGCGAGCGGCGTCAGAATGGCCGGGCCTTCACAGCAATCGCAGGGCAGAATCATCGTCCACCTCGCAGGATCAACTTAAGCTGGCCGCTCTCCGGAAAATCCGGATCGTTGTCGACTTGCGCGATTTCCATGGCACCGAGCGGCAGCACGCCGCTCTCCAGTGCGCCGCCGTCGGGCTCGTGCAGCCGCTTGAGCCGCGTGACTTTCACGGTCTCCACGCCCTCCACCGCCATCGCAGCGGCGACAAGCCGGGAAAGATGGATGCCGTCGCCGAAACTCAGGTTGTCGGGGTGGAAGAAGCCAAGCCGGCCATCGGCGAGCCGCCGGTTGCCAAAGACCTCCAGCAGCTCCGCCTTCACATGGCCGCGCGTGAAGCTCGGCAGCACGCAGATTTCGAGAACGATATCCAATGGCACATAGCGCGCCGCGACGACGGCGAGATCATGGCCCATGCGGCGATACTTATAGAGGTAGCCCTCGATCTCCGCGAGCAGGGCGGCCTCAGCCTCCTCACTGTTTTTCGGATCGATGGCCACGCGCGCCTCATACGAGCTTCCCATCCAGCGCAGCTCGCACGCGGCACGCTGCACCTTGGCGTTCTGCTGCGCGAGCTCGGCGTAGTCCTCAGCCGTGATCGCCCGCAGCCGCCGGGCGCGAACCGCGTGCGGTGCAAACAGTTTCACTTCGGCGCTCGCCTCGGGTGCCGCGCCTCCCCGTGCAGGCAGCGGGTTGCGCGGTTTAGCTTCATCCGTGCTCAGCGTGCCTTCACGCAGCACGAGATAGTTGATCGATTCACGGCCGACGTTGCCGGCCGGTCCGTTGCCGATGCGGTAGACGCCTTGAAAGCGCGTCCCGGCGGAAGGCAGCCGCCCTAGCTCACCGTCGCCGAAGCGCAAATGCCCGCGGCCGTCGTCGTCCATCTCGACGACGAAATGCCGGTCATCGCCCGCACTCGCGAGCAGGTCGTATTGCGAGTTCCACGTGGGGCCGCTCGCCTGTGCTGCGTCACCGACTTGGTACTCGGCGAGCGTCAGTCTCGGCAGCGCCAGCCGGGCATCCTGGCCGATCGTCTCGGTGGCGGGCACATTGGCCGTGAGCGGCTCGCCGAACGTTAGCGGCGCGTGCTTGAGCCCTGGAAAAAATCGCTCAGGCACCGCCGTACTTTCGATGATTGAATCCTCGCAGGCGCACTCACTCAGCGTCTCCCTAGTGCCGATGGGGCCGAGCGGCTCGTCCACCGTACGCCCATGGTCGACGAGAATGACGTTGCCGCGGGCAACGCTCACGTCGTGAATCCAGTTGCAGCCGGGCGCCGGCAGACGAGACGACAGGCAGAGCGAAAACGGCAGCGCGTCTTCCGGCGCCCACTCGATTTCCAGCACCCATTTGTTGAGCAGCCCGTCATAGGATGGCATCAACTTGGTGAGGCGCACCGCGTGTCGCTTGGCGGGATCGGCGTCGGCGGCATTGCCGGTCGTGGGTCCCAGTACCTCCTCAAAAATCAGCACATCGCCCGGTTGCAGCGTGAGAACGCGCTGCGGCGCGGTCGCGGCCGCCCTCTCCACGCTCAACTCGCCCTCATCCACCAGCGGTGGCGGCGACTCGCCTTCCGGCTCGACCGCGACCTCGGCCTCGGCCTCGTCGAGCAGCGTCGCGCGGGTCGCCCCTCGGGCGAGACAGCACTCGTTGTCACCCCAGGTGTAGAAATGAATCTCGCTGTGGGCCGCGAAAAACGTGAGCGGCTGCTTCGGATCGCTCACCAGCGGTTCGAACACTTCGTAGCGGTCCTGCGGTACCTGTTCCAAATCCAGTGCACGCACGATGTTGCCGCTCACCGCCTTGATATCGGCGAAGCCGGTGATGAAATAGAAATCCCTAGTTTTGAGCGCCGGCAGGTCAGTCTTGGTCCAGACGGTTACCCAGGCGCGGGCGTTGTTGCCCTCGTGCATGCGGTAGTCGACGAGCCGCGCGTGACGCCGCGCCGAGATGCGCTGCCTTGCGGTATCGAGATACGCCTCGGTCGCTACGGCATCTTGGTAGTAGCTCAAGTGATCGCCGGCGTAGGCGAGGAGCTCGACCAACGTGACACCGACGTCGGGGACGTGACGCTCCTTCCAGTCAGGCATGGTGACCGCGAGGCGATCGAGCATCAGTTGCCGGAAGCTCGCGTAGTCCTTGGCGAGATAGTTGATTTCGGGCGTGGGGAAGACCTCCGGCGGGCATTCCTGCTCCGCCTTACAATCGAGGTCGCTGGGGCAGTCGACCTTGAAGCTGAAGTCGATGCAGGAGTAGCGCGGATCGATCCCGGACAGCGGACGATAGACGACTTCGCCGGTCGCTTCCTCCAACTCGTCAACCGGAGTCACTTTCTCGACCAGGCAGAGACGGTAGGTGGAGAAATCGCCAAACTTGTCGAGCGTGATGCGCAGACAATCGTCGAGCTCGGGATCGTGCGCGTGATCGATCTCGACTTTTATCACCCCGATATCGCGAATTCGCCGGCCGCCCTCGATGTGCACGTTTTCGACATTCACGCCCTCCGGCACCTGACCGAAAAAATGCACACAGAGCGAAAGCTGATCCTCGGCCACCTCGACGAAGTCCATCCCGTTCCAATCGGGATTGCCGAAGAGCTTCTTGCGCCGCTCTTCCAACCGGCAGACGAGTTCAGTCTCGTTCATCATGCGGTCCCTCTCGCGAAGATTTCGCGGCGCGTCTCGCCGGTCGTGCGCACGGCGTAGGTGAGATCGACCGTGAGCTTGGCGTCCTGACTCGTGACCTCGAGGTTACGGACCTCGATCACGTCGCCCAGCCAGCGGTCGAGCGCCGCCTGCAGCGTAAACTGCAACGCCGCGGCAAGCTCCGGACTGTTGGGCGCGAACACCATCTGCATGAGCCCGCTGCCAAAGTCGGGCCGGTTCACCCGCTCGCCGGGGCTGGTGAACAGCAACTGCTCGATCATGTCGCGAATGTGGTCATTGTCGTTCGTCGAGGCAGTGCGGCCCTTGTCGTCGAAGTGAAACGGATAGTCGATATTCATCGCTGCCTCACATCCCTAAGACCCGCGGTTGAACGACGCTGATCAAGAGCGGTGTGCCCGTGGGAATGCAGGTGGCGATACTGTCTTGCAGCAGCACGGGCTGGCCCATCGAGGTCACGCGCACCGCCGCGGTGGTCCATTGCGCCGTGGCGCACGGCGGTGCGCCCGTGGTCATGGCCGGGAACGTGCAGCCGGCGATCGAGTAGGTGTTCGCCATGGTCACGATCGGCTGGCCCGATACGGTCACGCGCGGGCTGAACGCGACGGGTGTTGCCATCCCCGCGTGGGCGCACATGACGACGGCTCCCGAATGAAGTAGAAATCCCGGCATCAGGTCACCTTCAATGCCCCCTGGTTCACATCGGTAATCCCCGTCAGATTGATGGTCGCCGCAGTGATCTCCACCTTCGGCGCGACGAGCGAGATGCCGGTCTGATTGACCATCAGCGTCGACGCGCCCGAACGGATCATGATCCCGCCCAACGGCCCTGGCACATCGCTGATCACGATCATGTTCTGTCCGGCCGTCTGCAGGATGATGCTCGGCGACACCGGTAGCCCCGCGCGCGCAAGCGGCGGAATGTCGGCTTGCGAGCCCCAGCGGCAGCCGACCCAGATCGGGCGATTGGCGTCGCCATGCTCGAATTCCACCCACACGCCGGCGCCGATCGGCGGCACCAGATACACGCCCATGGGCGGGCCAGTCGGTCCGGCCAGCGGCGCGCACGCCTCGGCCCAGGTCGATGGCAGCAGTCCCGTGACGTCGGGCACCATCACCTGGAGGCGACCGCGCAGTTCGGGGTCAATGTTATTGATCACCGTCCCCTGGTACTTGCCCCAGAATTTCGGACCTTCGCTCATGCCACCAACCTCGGCGTATTCGAAATCAATCCGTCGCGCGACAAGCTGAAGTTCTGCTTGTATTCGCCGCGCTTCACGTTGTGGGTCACGCTATCGACGTAGTACAGGCCATCGTAGGTGAGGCCCGCGCCACGAACGCCCACCAGCATGCGCGAGCGCAACACGCGTCCGTAGCGCAGCACATCCAACGTGCCGCTGCCGCTGATGGCCTCCGAGTTGTTCATGAAATAGGCCAGAATGCCGCGCGCGGCCTCCGTGGGCGACATTTGCGCCACGTCGTCCGCGAACTCAATTTTCGCCGGAGGCGTAGGACGCAGGCCCAGCGGAGGCTTGAACGCGTTGATGTTGGGCGCAGGAATCGGGATGGGGATCTTGTGCGTGATCGGGTCATTGATCATGAAAATTCGCACCTTCTTGGCCAGCCCGTCGAGAGAAAAGCTCAGCGACTCGACGTTGGTGTGCGCATCCATGTTCACGTTCAGCGCTGGCTGCGGGACGGGTATGCGGATATCGGGCCCGAAGTAGGCGATGCTCTGTCCGGGGAGCGGCCCAGGCTCGACATAGAACACGTAGCCACACTCCGAAGCACGGCCCTTGACGAACTGCAAGTCCGTGGTGTGCAGCTGGCTATCGAATCCGTTAGTCGGGATACGCAGGGCCGAAATGATGGGAGGGATCGCCACCGGCACCACGCCGAACATGGCATAGGGCGCAAGCGCCAAATAGATTTGCGCGACCTCTGGCATCGCCGGATAGGGAATTATCTTCTGTACCACATCCATCAGCACGCTGAGGTCTTCACCCGTGATGGTAAACGTCGACTGGCCGGGCTCATTGGAGGGTTGAATCTCCTGGCGCGTGACGATGCCATCCATCAAGACGTTTGGAATGCCGCCGAGCGTCACGATGATGATCACCCGCGTGATCATCGGGTCGAAGTAGCCGGCCGGCAGCATTGTCTTCAACAACGGCGATCTCTTGCTCACCGCAAAGGTGATCTGAAATCCGCTGCGGTCGCGGCCGCTCGTCACCTGTATGCTGGTGATAGCGTCGATGACCGACTGTGGCGCCGGAATGGGCACCGCGGGGCCGATCATGAGCGTGAGATGAATCCCTTTAAGCATTGGGAGTGCCCGGTATGCCTTCCGGCAGAGTGATACGCAGCCGCCGGCCGATGGTCTCAGTCAATCCATCCGGACGCATGGCGCGGTTCGCGTCACAGATGCGCCAGAACTGCTCCGGGTCGTCCAGGTATTGCGCCGTAATGTTGTCCAGCCGCTCGCCTTGTTTCACCACATGCTCCTGCAGCAATGCGAAGCGCTCGGGCTGCGGCAAGAAACGGCGCTTGAGATACACGATCACCTTGCCGTCGGGCGCTTCGAGCGTGGTGGTCTCGACGGAGAAATATCGACTGGTTGGCGGAAACGTGAGGTTCATCATGGGATCCCTGTGATGCCGAGCGCCGAGAGCGGCGCACTCTGCGCAAGCCTCGCCAACTGCTCCTTGCCCTGCAGATAAGCCATGAACAGATTGCCGCCCTTGTGGTTGAAGCCTAGATCGTTCACCGACAGCACGCGCATGCCCAGACTGATCTTGGCGCGAATGGGATTCAGTGCCGCGTCAAACGCTTCCTCGGTGATGCTGAACTCGGTGAGCCGTACGGGCAGGATGCGTGTCTTGCTCCATACGAAGAGCATCAGTGCCGACTCGGCGGGCGAGATCTCGAGCGTGCCCGACTGCGCCAGGCCGTTCGTCGACTGCAGCTCGCCGCTGGTCGGATAGACCATCGTCTCCAGCACGGCAAGCTGCGGGAAGATCCCCATCTGCGCCGTCGTGCGATTTTTGTCGGGAAACTCAAGCTGATCGGTCGCGTCGATTTCCGCATCGAGCTTGATCGATTCGTTCGGCGGACCCTTGAGGCGCAGCGCTTCCAGCCGATCGCCCTCCCCGCCCACGGCCTGCACCTGCAGCGTGCGCGTGAGCGTGTCCGGGTTGTACTGCAGCGCGATAACGCGCAGCACCGCCGACGTAGTCGCGTCAATTAGCACGATGCCGCCTTTGATAAGGCGCGGAGATCCGGGAAAGGTAGTCATGGTCTATATTCTTTAGGCATCCGTGCTGGTCCATTTTCTGCGTCTGGAAGACATACACAACCTGATAGGTACGGGCGTCGAATACACGGTTGTTGTCGAAGGGCTAGCGTCGCTGGACGAGCAACTTCTGCAGGTCAGTGACACCTTTCCCTTGACTTCTTTTTCGAGCATAGTTACCACCCAACTACGGTTCTCTGGAATGATCATCAGTCGAGCTTTGCTCCATTCGTTTCGACTCCATTGATTTGCGGTCAATTCAAAACAAAACGTGCCCTTTCCTCTGTTGGTCTTCAGGCGTCGTGTGCTCGTCACGACGAGATCAGCTGCTCAAGGTACGGTCGGAGTTCCTCGTCCCAAGTCGCGCAACGGTAGAGGGCGGCGCGCGTCGGCTCTTCGCACTCGGCGGTCCGCCCGACCTGAGCGAGGTCGTCATAGAGGACGCGCCGAGCGAGCGTGAGCGCATCCCGAAACAGGGGCGCATCGCCGACCGTCGCCCGGCGCATTTCCACCGCGAGCGCCTCCATCGAGCAGATTGCCGCCGAGGCCTGCCCGTCGGCCAGTAGACGTTCGATCTGCGGCCACCACTCTTCGACCACGGCGCTCGCGGCTGGCGCCGGCGCGTCGCCGCGCTCAGCGGCTGGCAGTCCAATCGCATTCGGTGACGTCAAAAGGTAGCTGCCGCTCACGGTGGAGGTCTCCAGCCGGGATTTCTCGGCATTCCGGCTTCGAACCAGAGGAAGATGCTCCGGTTCATCGCACTCAGCCGGTTTGGATCGGTGACGTAGAGGGCATACGTCTCGGCGAAGAACTCGTCGTTGCTCCCGCGGCGCGCGTAGTCAGTAAAGGGCGTGAAACCGAAGGTTCCGGCCAAGGCGATGAAGGTCGGGATTTGATCCTGGGCCACGCCGATGCTCTGGATTGCGGCCAGGAGCCCGTCCATGGCCGCGTCGAGGTTCGTCGCAGCCTGCACCATCGCCGCTGGCACACCCGCCGCGGCGAGGTTCGCGCGCGCCTGGTTGCGCGCGGCGACGGCGGCCTGCGCCGCCTGCAGTAGTGGTGCTCTCTGAGCGGGGGTGGCAGGCGGTGTCGCGATGACGGCAACATTCAAAGCCTGAATCGCGGCGTTTGCTGTGCTCCGTGCCTGTCCGTACGCTTGGCGAATCTGGTTCTGCACCTGCGGTAGCGCGGCGTTTAGCGCGGGAAGCCCTTGATTCGCCGCGACGATCTGTGCGTTAGCGGCAGTCACGGCCGCGTTCGCCTGGCGGGTCGCGAGGAAGATGCGCATGTGGCCGACCTCGTGTGCAACGGTCCAGTCGGCACCCGGTCCAGTGCTGCCGGGCGCACCGACCGCAGTGATCGCGTTCATTGCGAACGCGTCGTCGTAATAGTGGATATGGGGCGGTGCGTGGGGCGGCGGTCCGGGCGCGTCGTGCGCCGGGTCGGCCGAGGTGTGTGCGAAGCCTAGGAGTACCGACCCGGCGACCGCTGGTGCTGGCCCTTGATGGTCTCGCACGATCGTGACGCCGCGGAGCGCTGGATGGTCGCGTGCCGGAATCAAGTCGTATGCCGCTTTCACCTGGTCGAGCTCGGCTGGCATCCACACTGCTGCGGCTCTTCCTGGCGCTGCCGGCCGGTCGTCCACGCCGGCAAGCCCGAAGTCCGCGATAAGCTGCGTCTTCTTATCGGCAACCGAGAGCTGGGCAAATGCGGGCGTCACCTCACGTGGTGTTGCTTCACCGAGGCGTTCGACGCGCACATTCGAGTTGGCGTCGAAGATCAGATCGTAGCGCACGCGGACGATGTTGCCGCCGCGCCGCACCTGAAGCGCAACCGGCCACGACGCGTTACGGAGCTGGATGGTCGAAGTAGCGGGAAAGACGGTGTTGGCGGCCTGAAGTACTCCGTGACGCACGTAGGGCAGCTCGATCGCCGGCACGCGGCTGAAATCAAGCGTGCCGATGTTGGGGCTCGCCTGCAGCTGTGGCGTCACATCCGGCACCGGATCGGGTGGCAGTACGTATGCTGGCAGCGAGTCGGTGATAATGCTGAGCTGCGCTGGCCGCACGGACATACCCGCCGACAGGAGCTCGCCCACGTGACGGTATTTTTCGACAATCCTCGGATTCGTAATCGAGCGGACATCGACCGTGCCGGCCGGTCCCGTTGCGACGGTCAGAAACGCGCGCCGAAGGCCGGCGTTGATCCTGTCGAGGATTCGATCGCGATCCGCTGCTACGAGCGTCTGCCCGGGCAATGTCCGGATCAGGTCGTCGAGATAAGCTTCGATGAACGCCTCGTGACTCGTCCCGGCGGCGGTCTCCGCCGCACCGAACGCAGATGTACCGAGCAAACCGACCGACGTGAACGGATCGGCCTCGATTATTTCGACAACTAACTCGGCATTTAGGCGGCGCTCATCGTCGGGGGTCGGCCCAGGCATTCCATCGGAGATGCTGAGCGCGACCGGCATAGCCTCCCGAGTCTTTTCGATAACGGCAAGAAGCGCCCTGCGCAACCTTGTGCCGTGGGGGTCGCCTCCCTGGAGCGCCGATTCCTGGGCGGCGAAGACCTTGCGCCCATTTGAAAGCAAGTCGCGGAGTCGCTGCTGGTTGAGCACGCTATGCGCACGCTTGCGCGCGGCCGGCGTCGTCGGCGTACCCGGAGTCGAGCCCACAACGGAGAGCGCAAAGGACCGTGCACCCTCGATGTACCTAGCCATTTCCTCAAGGAACTCGGCAGCCTCTTCCACGGTAGCCGGGCGCACCCGCGCTTGCTGAGCCGCCAGCTGGCGCATGACGACCCCCCGTTGCGGACTCTGTCGTTGCTGAACGACGTGGGCGAGTTCGTGCGCGATCAGCCGCTTACCTTCCATGGTCGTGGGCACATATTCACCAGATGCAAATACGATATCGTGTCCAACGGTGTACGCCCGAGCCCCTATTGCGTTCGCCGCGTTTGTTGCCTCGCCGTCGGCGTGCACCTTGACCCGGCTGAAATCTTGCCCAAAGCGTTGCCCCATCTCCTGCTGCAATAACGGATCCAATGGCCTGCCCGAGCTGGCAAGCGCGCGCACTACGCTGGTGGGTGCGGTATCCGTCCCTCCGGTCGCTTGCCCCGTAGAACGCTGTATGCGCGTTGCTGCGCCGCTGACTGCGGTATGCGCCGGCGCCACCGCCAACACCTCGTCAGCGATGCGGTCGGCTTCCTGTTCCAACGGGTCGTTGCTCGCACCTATGGTGAGCTTGCGCTGCACGCTGAGCTTCTTTTTGCTGCATTCCACGCACGCACCGCCACTTGTCGTATGCGCGCCACACGCGCATTGGCGTTGCAGCAAACCGTTTTGGCTTGCACTGAGCTGCGATGGAGCCTTGGGCTGGGCGGCGATGGTGCGTTCGCTCATTGCCTGCCTCCGAGCCCGCCATATACAACCGCAGCTATCTGCTTGCCCAATCCTGCGGGTTTTGCACCTTCCGCTACCCGAATGGAACTGCCTCTGATAGAAGCCAAGGTGCCACCGGTGTTGAAGACTTCAATCGAGCCGCTGGCTAGCAACCGGGTCAGTTCGCGCTCGACCGCTGCTTGAAGATGCGGCCCTTGCCGCTGCTCCAATGGAAGTCCGTCCAGAATAAGCCGCTCGATGTGCAGGTTTATGTTCATGCGTTGCCACTCGCAGCTTCGAGCCAACGAAAATCCCCCTCGTTGATCGGCTTCTCCAGCTTGCGGAACTCGGTACGCGCGGCCTCGAGAACGAGCGGCATGGAGACCGGCGTCCCCGCGTGCGCGGCGAGGAACGCGGCATTCAGCGCGATGTTGTGAATGCTGCCGCCGGTCACGTTGAACCGCGCGAGACGTGCGAAGTCCAACTCGGCTTTCGGTGTATCTCGGGGAAAGACTTTTTCCCAGATGGCCATCCGTTCCGCCGGTCCTGGGAACGGGAAGTTGACAATGAAGCGCAGCCGGCGCAGGAAAGCGTTGTCCAGCGCGGCTTTCATATTGGTCGCGAGGATCGCCAGTCCCCGGTACGACTCCATGCGCTGCAGCAGATAGTTGATCTCGATGTTGGCGTAGCGATCGTGGCTGTCCTTGACCTCGCTGCGCTTGCCGAAGAGGGCATCGGCTTCATCGAAGAACAGGATAGCGCCCCCGTCTTCCGCAGCGTCGAACAGCTTGCGCA